>CAKSWY010000012.1 GCA_934513685.1 uncultured Oscillospiraceae bacterium
CTGCACGTTTTTTTCAGGCATTGTGTTCCTCCTGTCGGCATCTGATTTTGGGTACAAAAAAAGGACATTTCTTCTTTGCAGAGGAAATGTCCTGATTTTTTGGACGGGCTGACAGCCCGCCCAAACGGTATTTTATTTTTGTCGTTACTATAACACCCCCTACAATATAACTACTTCGCGGCTCGATTTTTCGGTTTGGAAAAGGATGAAAAACCTTGCCAGATAACCGAAAACCCTTGATATACGGGGCTTTTCCGGTTTGTCGTAATTATACCGTAAGGGCACACCTTCGCAACCCGGTATCTCGAAAACGGTGGTGATATGTACACGCTACAAAGCATTCTCGGGCATACAAGCCTTGAAATGGTACGCAAATATGTTCACCTGACTCCCCGCAAAACGGTCCTCACCTTTCCAAAATTCAGCCCGCTGGATAACATCGGGTAAATGCAAAAAGCGCCGTGCAACGTACTTGTTGCGCGGCGTACTTTTTGGTGAGCCATCGGGGATTCGAACCCCGGACACCCTGATTAAAAGTCAGGTGCTCTACCGACTGAGCTAATGGCTCACATATAGCTTTATTATTATAACAGCCCCCCTTTTCCCTGTCAACCCTTTTTCCTTCAAAACTGCCGGTTGGCCGCACAGAGGCCGCCGGCTGCCTTATTTTTTACCTGTTTTTTGGCAATTGTTCACCGGAAGCGGGGGGCAAAATGATTACAAAGAGTTTACAATATTCATCCCTTCCTTTATAATAGGGATAATATCAGCTGTCCGGGGCGCTGCCCCGCTGAAGGGAGGGTTCCACCGTGGGCAAATGGCCTGCCATTCTCGGCGCTGCCGCTTTGTGCAGCCTGCTGTGTGTTTCCTGCGGCCGCGGCTCTTCCTCGTCTTCTTCGTTGCAGGCACCGGCGCCAACCCCCTCTGCCCCCGCCTTCACGCTGGATGAGGACGTAAACCCCTACACCGGCCTGGCCAAAACGGCCGATTATCCCGAGGGGCAGCGCGGCGTGGCGGTGATGCTGGGCAACATGAAAGAGGACCTGCCCCAGAGCGGCCTGAACGCCGCCGACCTGGTATACGAAATGATCACCGAGGGGGGCATCACTCGCCTGATGGCCGTCTACCGGGATCGGTCGGCCCTGCCGCTGGTTGGGCCGCTGCGCTCGGCACGGGACCAGCACGTGCAGCTGATGATCCCGCTGAACTGCCTGTATGTGCACATCGGCGGCTCTTCCTACGCGCTGGATGTGCTGGACGCCTTTCACTTCACCGATGTGCAGTCCATCAACGGGCGCTACAAGAATTTCTACTGGATCGACGCCGAGCGCCGCCGCACCCGCAGCCAGGAAAACTCGGTGTACACCGACGGTTCCACGCTGGAAAACGCCCTGGAGCGCTACGGGCTGGAAACTGAGGGCGAGCCGGACCCGGTGTTCAACTTTCAGCCCTACGGGGAAGCCCCCCGCGCTCTGGAGGATGGCACCGCGTACAGCCTGAGCTTCCGCTTTTCGCCCTATGAGGACGTGCGCTTTGATTACAGCACTGAGGACGGCCGCTACTACAAATCGGAATTCGGCCAGCCCCAGCTGGACGCGGCGGACGGCGGACGGCAATACCGGGTGGACAACGTGTTTCTGCTGTTCACCTCCATTGGCCGCTACCCGGACGGGCTGCTCTCCCAAGTGAATCTGGAACAGGGCGCGGGCTTTTACTTCAGCCAGGGCCGCTACGAGCGGGTGCGCTGGATGAAGGGCCGCGGTGAAGCGCCCCTGCGCATTGTGGACGATGAGGGCCGCGAGCAGGATGTGACCGTGAACCCCGGCACCAGCTACATCGCCTTTGTGGGGGACGATCTGCTCACCCACTGCCGCATTGGTGACGCCACACTGGAGGAACTGTACGGCGCTTGAGCGGCCTTTTTTCAGAAAACCTAAGATTTGGGTACCCCCTGTGTGCTTTACAACCCGGCCCGCAGGGGGTACAATAGCATTGATATGGCCGCAGGCCATCGGGGCCGCGTTTTGTGCTGCCCGCGGCCTGCGCTTTTTCCGTTTTCGCCTCGATCGGCCCTGTCCTGCGTGCGGGCCGATGATGTATACGAAGCCGGGGCTGCTGCCGCCTGTGGGTGCGCGGCCCCCGATTCCTACAACCCGAAACAGGAGAATGAAATTTATGAGACGAGCTTTGTCCCTTGCCCTGGTCCTGACGCTGGCCGCAGGCATTTTCACCGGCTGCGGCGGGTCCGCTTCCTCTGCCGCTCAGGGCGGCCAGACCGCCACCCCGGAACCCACGGCCACCCCGGAACCTTACGAGGCCAACGCCCTCACCGGCGAAGCCAAGGATGCCGACTACCCCGAGGGGCAGCGCATCACCGCCGTGATGGTGAACAACATCACCGACGCCCGGCCCCAGCGCGGCCTTTCGGACGCCAAGATGCTGTTTGAGATCAAGGTGGAGGGCGGCATCACCCGCTTTATGGCCCTGTTCAACAGCTACGAAGAGCTGCCCACCATCGGTCCCATCCGCTCGGCCCGCGATCAGTTCTTCCGTCTGATACTGCCCTGGCAGCCCATCTACATCCACGACGGCGAGAGCGTGGTGCAGAAGCAGTACATCAAAAACTACAGCTACGACGAGTGGAACCTGAACAACGGCGGCAACGGCTACCGGGATTTCAACCGCAAAAACTGGCGCAGTTACAGCTACAACAACGGCCTGGCCTACGAGCACACCGAGTACACCGACGCGGAACACGTGGGCGAGTACATTGCCAGCAACAATGTGGACACCAGCCGTACCTACAACAGCACCTTCTTCAATTTTGTGGACTATCGGGAGGCCCCCCGCCAGGTGAACGGCGACGATGCCGCCCAGGTAACCATCGTGCATTCCGAGAACTACCGCACCCGCTTCACCTACGACAGCAGCCTGGGCCAGTACAAAATGGCCCAGTACTACCCCCAGATGGGCGATTACATGGACACGGTGGACGAAAACAACGAGCGGCAGCTCGCCTTTGACAACGTGGTGGTGCTGTTCACCGACATTCACACCTACCCCGGCCACGAGGCCAATGACCTGCAGTATGCCGAGTACAGCTGGGGCGGTGTGGGCTACTACTGCTACGGCGGCCACGTTGAGAAGATCCGCTGGACCAAGGGCACCGATCTGGAGGCCCTGCAGCTGTGGAACTACGACATGACCGAGAACCTGCAGGTGAACACCGGCAAGAGCTATGTGGCCGTGGTGGACGTGGACGAAGCGTCTCGGTTCGGCTACACCGCTTCGGAGAGCACCGACGGCCCCGAGGCTGCCACCGAGGAAACCTACGTGGAAAGCGCCGACTGACGCCGGTTTCTGCCGCCGTTCCAAACGCGATTTTGCGCCCGCCGGGTTTGCGGCCGGGCCATTCATCTCTCCATCAGGAGGAAAGGAATCCATGACAAAACGTATTCTGGCCGGTGCACTCAGCCTGGCCCTGGCCGCCGGGCTGCTGGCGGGCTGCGGCGGTTCGGCCTCTTCGGCCCCCGCGTCGTCTGACGCCTCGCCGGCACCCCAGGCCACCGACACTCCCGCCCCGGCAGCGGCCGCGGAGGCGGACCATAACATCCTCACCGGCTCGGCCCACAGCGGCGCCCAGCCCCGGCCCATTGCCGTGATGCTGAACAACCGGGAAAGCGCCTGGAACCAGTGGGGCGTATGCGCCGCCGATCTGGTGGTGGAGGCCCTGTTCGAGGGCAAAACCAGCACCCTGATGGCGGTATACGGCGGCTACAACAACCTGCCGGACAAGGTCGGCCCCGTGGCCGAGGGGCGCGACACCTTCTGGCAGATGGTCATGCCCTACAACGCCATGCCGGTGCAGATCGGCAGCAACATTTACGCAGCCAACCTGCTGAATTATTACAGCTACCAGCCCATTGAGGCCAGCAGCGCCGGCACCCACGCCTTTGAATTTGACGAAGAGCGTGGCCTGAAGGGCCATGAGTTCGGCTGGTACATCAATCAGGAACGGCTGGAGGACGCCCGCAGCCTGTACGGCATGGCCGCCGAGAGCGAAACCGTCCTGCCGGATCTGTTCCACTTCGGCGAAAACGCCCAGGGCAGCAGCGCCGCCGAGCGCATTGAGATCCAGTTCGCCCCGGATGACGTGATCCCCCTGCTGTACAACGAGGACGAGGGCACCTACGACAAATACCGGGCCGACTGGGAGCCACAGACCGACGGCAACGACGAAGAGGCCCAGCTGAGCTTCACCAATGTGTTCGTGCTCAGCTGCCGGGCCGGCATTAAGGACGACGGCTACACCCGCGATTACGACCTGACCAGCGGCGGCGAGGGCCTGTACCTCACCGGCGGCACCTGGCAGAAGATCCGCTGGGAAAAGGGCACCGCCGCCCAGGCCTTTGCCTTCTACAACGAAGCCGGTCAGGAGCTGACCGTGGCCCCCGGCAAGAGCTACATTGCCCTGTACGGCGGCTTTGACGGCCAGAGCGTGATGGTGAAGAGCGGCGATGAAAAGCTGAACCCCCTGAACGCCATGGAGCCGCTGCCCACCCCCGTGCCCACGGCCACGCCGGAGCCCACCGAGGAGCCGACCCCGGCCCCGGAGGAGGAAGGCGGCGACGAGGCCGGCAGTGAGGACCCCGCTGCGGACGCAGCCAGCACCGAGGGCTGAACTCCCATCCATTTTTCAGCCGAAGATTTTATTAAAGTGAAAGCGGCGGCGCGGCCAACTGGTCTGCGCCGCCGCTTTTTGCGTGGGGCGTAAATGCCCGCCGGGGAAGCACCGCCCCACCCCGGCAGCCTGAGGACCACCGCATCTGCCCCTTTGCCCGGCA
This sequence comes from uncultured Oscillospiraceae bacterium, assembly GCA_934513685.1. Classification (GTDB taxonomy): domain Bacteria; phylum Bacillota; class Clostridia; order Oscillospirales; family Ruminococcaceae; genus SFJ001. Next base: position 4,845 of record CAKSWY010000012.1, read on the forward strand.
CGAAATTTCCCGTGCATTCCCTGCCGGATGCCCCGCCGAAACCCGTCAATCTCAAAAAGGCCAAAAGCCCAAAAAAGCTCCCCCTGCCCGGCACCGTTTGGGTGCAGGCAGGGGGAGTCCTGCGTTTCTGCGGGTTTGCGTGCAGTCAGCGGCCAGTCAGGCAAAGATGGGCTGCATCCGCCGGTCCAGCTTCATCAGCCGGTACAGGTAAGCGCCCTCGATCACCGCACACAGTTTGTCGGCCACGTTTACCACATAGCTCACCTTGTAGCGGGGCATCTTTTTGGCCAGCGGCCACATATGGGTCACGATGGCATCGGCCTCTGCCTCCGAAAGCTCGGTCAGGCGGGACGCGTTTTTCAGCGCCGCAACCGGGTGCGCAAAGCACTGGTTGCCCTCATACTGGGTCTTATCCCTGGGGTCATACAAAAACAGGTCATGCAGCAGGCCGGCACGGGCTGCCTCGCGGGCATCAATGTTCCAGTGGCGGGCCAGGCGATAGGCCACATATGAGACAAACAGCGAATGCTCGTAACAGGTGACAAAATGGTGGTGGCGGATGTTCTTCATCCACAGCACCTCGTCGCTGTTCAGCAGGTCGGCCACACAGGCGGCATACTCACGCTCCGCAATGGGGTCGAAAAGCTTGTGCATTGGCGGAATCCTCCCTGGAAAGCGGCGGCCCCCTCCGGCAGCGGCTCAGCAAAGCGCTGCGGCCGGGCAAAGGCCCTGCTTTCTTTTTCACAAATAATTGATCTTACGCAGGAAGCGCGGTTTGCCTCGGCAAACTGTCCTTCCTTTTGCATTATACCATACTGTTTGTAAAAAACACAGCCGCAGTGTGCTGGCAAAAGGTGAAATTTTTGCATCTTCCCTTTGCCGCGCTCTGCGGCTGTGTGTTCTCTTTTTATCTGCGCGGCGGGATTTTAACGTCGCCCGGGCGCGTCACTCCTCGTCCAGGTAGCCCAGGGGCAGCACCTGCACGGCCTCCATCAGGCCGTCCCGCATCCAGAGGGAGGCATCGGTGCGCAGGGTGTAGCCGCAGCCGGGGTCCGCCATCCACTCTTCCGGCTTATGGTAGGGCAGGGCCTTCTGGGCCATCATGCTCATCAGCACGCCGCCGTGGGTCACGCAGGCGGCCTCATGGGTGCCGGTGCGCATCATGTACTCAAACAGCTTCATCAGGGTCTCCCGGCAGCGGGTGTGGAAGTCCGGCGCGGCCTCGGCGTGGGGCGGGGTGTAGCCGCTGGTGGGGTCCATCCAGCGGGCAAAGTCCGGGTCCTTCACCAGCTCCTGCACCTTGCGGCCCTCATACACGCCGAAGGCCATCTCCCGCAGGTCCTGCACCACCATCTTCTTGCCGGCCTCCGGGAAGAGGATCTCGGCGGTTTCCACCGCGCGGCGCATGGGGGAGCAGAACACCGTATCCGGCTGCGGATAGGCAAACCGTGCCCGCAGGTCCAGCAGATCGGCCCGGCCCTGCTCGCACAGGGGCAGATCGGTTCCGCTGCCCACGTAAAGGCCGTCCAGGTTGCCCTGGGTCAGGCCATGGCGGATGAGATGCAGCTGATAGCTCTTCATAAAAAACGTCCTCTCTTCTGATTGGCGGGCGGCCGTTCGGCCCGTCGAAAGATTACAAAATAATTACAAGCCCAGCCCGCATCCAAATTCTTCTTTGCGGGCACCACAATATTTAGCAAACGTTCCCGGGCACCGGCGGCATATTTAGAATTTGATTTTGAACTGGGCAACCCGCCGAAATTTTGGGAAAATAATTGACGAAAAATGTATTTACAAAGCGTTTTTGCTGCTTTATAATTTACCATACGTATTGTAAAAATGCAACGGCCGCCCTGCATAAATTTCAATTTGTGCCCCGCGGCCTGAACAGTCAGGAGTATCGCCAGTTATGGAATTCAATCGGATCATCACTCTGCTTCGCAAGGAGCGGGGCATCACCCAAAAACAGGCCGCCCAGGATCTGGGGGTCTCCCAGGCCCTTCTGTCCCATTATGAAAAGGGCATCCGCGAGTGCGGGCTGGAGTTTGTGGTGAAGGTGGCCGATTACTACGGCGTCTCCTGTGACTATCTGCTGGGCCGCAGTGCCGAGCGCAGCGGCCAGACCCTCACCGTGGAGGACATTCCGGAGGCCGAGTCTGCGCGGGACAGCCACTACCACGGCAGCGTGCTGCCCACCATGAACAAAAAGCTCATCGCCAACAGCCTGAACATCCTGTACGACAAGCTGGGCGCCAGCCGGGATAAGGGCCTTGTCACGGAGGTGAGCGGCTACCTCATGCTGGCGGTGTATAAGATGTTCCGCCTTGTGTACATGGCTGACCCCAAAAACGCGGCCAGTATGTTCAGCGTCACCCCCGGCCGGTGGGAGGGTTACTCCACGGCTTCCATGCTGGCGGCCGAGGCCAATGTGAAAAGCATCCTCAGCGGGGAGGATCAGCCCGGCGCACCGGCCCTGAAGGACCCGTCCTGCTTCGGCATGACCACCGAGACCCTCACCCAGAACTACCCCCTGTACGCCACCAGCCTGCTGAACCTGATCAAAACCAGCGAGAAGCGCATCGAGCATCAGGGCTGAGCCTCTTCAATCAAACCAATCGAACGGCCAAACAGGCCGGGCCCGTTCAGCCTTTGCTGAACCGCGGCCCGGCCTGTTTTTTGCTGGATCTGGATGCACTCAGCCGTTCTGCTTCAGCTGCTTGGCAATGGCAGCCCGGCAGTTTGCGCAGATGTTCCGCCCCATATAGGGGGTCACGTTTTTGGCCTCACCGCAGAACAGGCAGGCCGGCTGATACTTTTTCAGCACAATGGTATCCTCCTCCACGAAGATCTCCACGGTGGGGTCCTCATCCAGCCCCAGCCCGCGCCGAAGTTCCACCGGAAGCACCAGGCGGCCCAGGTTGTCGATTTTTCTTACAATACCGGTCGATTTCATATTCTTCTCCTTAAATTCCACTTGATTCTTTCTTACACTCCGCGGTTTCTTCTGGTTCTTCTGAAACAGCGCCCCACCGCGCCGTTTTGCGCGAATCGCGTCGCATCTTCTCAATCCTCTTCAAAGTCTACCGGAAGTATACCTTCTTTTGGGGATTCTGTCAATAATTGGAAATTCTGTTATTCTCTCGTTTTTCCTCGAATTTGCGCGAATCCGGTCGAATTGTGACGAATCCTGCCGCATTCTGCGGTCGATTTCACAGTTTTATTTTTTACTTTGCCTTTACGCGGCCTTTACTTTCCCACGGAAACCGGCAAACGTCGGCCGCCGGGCGGCAAAATCCCTCTTCAATCCCCTGCGGGCTGCCAATTTCTCCGGCCGTTTGTTCCGCCCCATCCGGATTGACAAATACCCCAGTGCAGGGTACACTTAATTTATCTATTTTAAAAGGTTTTACCGGCGGGCGGCGGCTCATTTTTCAGCCCGCCGTGGAATAAGGAGAGAGAGGAATCGTCATGACTGTTCGTACCCGTTTTGCCCCCAGCCCCACGGGCTATATGCACGTGGGCAACCTGCGTACCGCACTGTACGCCTACCTGAAAGCCAAGAGCGAGGGTGGCACCTTCATTCTGCGCATTGAGGATACCGACCAGGTGCGCCAGGTGGAGGGTGCGGTGGACATCATCTACAACACCCTGCGCCAGACCGGCCTTCTGTGGGACGAAGGCCCCGACATCGGCGGCCCGGTCGGCCCCTATGTGCAGTCTGAGCGGATGGGGATGTTCAAGAAGTACGCCGAACAGCTGGTGAAGGCCGGCCAGGCATACTACTGCTTCTGCACCCCTGAGCGGCTAGAGGAAATGCGTCAGGACCAGCTGGCCAAGGGCGCTTCCGCCACCCGGTACGACGGCCACTGCCGTGACCTGCCTCCCGAAGAGGTGCAGCGCCTGCTGGACGCCGGCACCCCCTACGTCATCCGCCAGAAAATGCCCCGGGAGGGCGTGACCGGCTTTGACGATGCCGTGTACGGTCACATTGAGGTGAACAACAGCGAGCTGGAGGACCAGATCCTCATCAAGACTGACGGTATGCCCACCTACAACTTTGCCAACGTGGTGGACGACCACCTGATGGGCATCACCCACGTGATCCGTGGTTCGGAGTATCTGTCCAGCACGCCCAAATACAACCTGCTGTACCAGGCCTTCGGCTGGGATCTGCCGGTTTACATCCACTGCCCGCCCGTGATGAAGGACGCCCAGCACAAGCTGTCCAAGCGCAACGGCGACGCCAGCTATCAGGACCTGCTGGCCAAGGGCTACCTGAGCGAGGCCATTCTGAACTACATTCTGCTGCTGGGCTGGAGCCCCAAGGGCGAGCAGGAGATCTTCAGCCTGGAGGAAATGGTGAAGATCTTCGATGAGAAGGGCATCAGCAAGAGCCCCGCCATCTTTGACCCCCTGAAGCTGCGGGCCATCAACGCGGAGTACATCCGCCGCCTCAGCCCCGAGGCCTTCCGCGCCATGGCGGAGCCCTGGATCGACAAGGCCGTGCATCGCCCCATCGACCGTGCACTTCTGTGCGCCAACCTGCAGCCCCGCTGCGAGGTGCTGGAGGACATTCCCCCTCAGCTGGACTTCTTTGACGAGGTGGGCGAGTACGACAGCGCCCTGTACGCCAACAAGAAGCAGAAAACCACCCCGGAGAGCGCTCTGGAAGCCCTGAACGCCCTGCTGCCCACGCTGGAGGGCCTGACCGATTGGAACAAGGACGCCATCTTTGAGGCCGGCAAGCAGAAGGCTGCCGACATGGGCGTGAAGAACGGCTGGCTGATGTACCCCCTGGGCATCGCCCTGTCCGGCCGTCAGCGCACCCCCGGCGGCGGCACCGATCTGGCCGCCATGCTGGGCAAGGAGGAGACCCTGGCCCGCGTGAAAGCCGCCATTGCCAAGCTCAGCGCCTGAATCTGCCTTTGAACCGCATTTCTGTGCCCGCCCCGGCCGTCTGGCCGGGGCGGGCCTTTTTTGCCAGCCGCTGCCACAAAGAATTCACAGAAACACCATAGTTTCCCTTCGGTTTCCGCCGCGTTTTTTCGGCGCCGCCCTGCTCAAAAAACTTTGAATCATCATTGTTTTTCAGGTTTTTGGCGGGCTGTGGGCCGGCGGCGGCCCGCCTTGCCTTTGCGGGGCGGTTATGGTATACTGTTTTTAATCTGTCCGCCGGGCCTTGCGAACATTCGCAGGTTTTTGGCGCGGCCCGCGGGCATTTCTTCAAACTGATTTCATCGGCTGCACGGCAGGCCGCGGCGCACGCGCCGCCTGCCCGGCAGCTTGTTCCGGGAGGGAAAATCAACATGGCAATGATGACAAACGAAGAGCATGACCGCATGAAGCGCCGCCGCTTCCGCCAGCTGGCGGGCCTGCTGGTGTGCTGCCTGGTGGTGGTGGGCATCGGCACGGTGATCTCCAGCGGGCTGGGCGTTGTGGCCGCCCTGTTTGACGACACCAAGAAAAAGCAGGAATACGCCAACAAACTCCAGTGCCTGGTTATGCTGGACCCGCTGCCCTTTGAATCGCTGGACGCGGCCGACCCCAAGCAGCTGACCGAGGCCGCCATCTGGGGCACCATTTCCAATGCGCTGGCCAATCAGGACAGCCTGGACAACTACGAGCGCGACCCGGACACCGACGGCATCATCCTGCCCGCTTTGGAGGTGGACGCCACCCTGGCCAAGCTGGTGGGCCCCGACTACAAGATCACCCACGAGTCCTTCGAGTCCAGCGAGATGATGTTCCAGTATCTGGAGGACAAGCAGGGCTACCTGATCCCCGTAACCGGCCAGGTGGGCCAGTACACCCCCCAGGTGGAAAAGTTCCAGCGCAAGGAAGGCAAGATGTACGTGACCGTGGGCTACATTCCCACCTTCTCCAGCACCGACTTCTCCTTCAGCGCCGCCACCGAGCCCACCAAGTACATGGACTATGTGTTCACCAAGACCGACGGCAGTTGGTACCTGACCAGCCTGCAGGAGAGTAGCATGAAGGCGAACACCGCCTCCAGCTCTGACTCTTCTAGCGCCCAGAGCCAGAGCGACGCCAACTACGACCCCAACGAGGCACTGCGCAACTCGGTGGGCGAGTCCGCCTCGTCCAGCGAATCCGGCGCGGCGTAACCGCTGCATTGGGCATCTGCTTCTCGATTTGATTTCTGCTTTGAACCTCCCCCGGCTGCCGGGGGAGGTTTTTTGTTGTTTTTGCGGGCTTTGGGGCCGTCTTTTCCGGTCTCTCTGCCCCGCCGTATAACCGGCGGCCGGGCGGCCCATACTCTCCCCACGGGGCACTCTGCCCGGAAAGGAGGCGCTGCCATGACGCTGCTGAACCATTCCAACCGGTGGCTGATTCTGGCAGCCGGGGCCGCCATCCAGATCCTCACCGGCATTCCGGCCGCCTGGGGCGTGTTCCGCCGCCCGGTCATGGCCGAATACAACCTGAGCCGGGTCGACGTGAGTGCCGTGTTCAGCCTGACCATCGCTTGGTTCGGGGTGGGCTGTGTTCTGGGCGGCTATCTGCAGGACGCAAAAGGTCCCCGCACCGCCGGGCTTTGGGGCACGGCCCTGCTCACCTTCGGCATGGCGGCGGCGGGCTTTGTGCCCCGCGGGGCAGCCGGGCTGTTCTGCCTGGGGTTCAGCCTGCCGGTGGGGCTGGGCACGGCCTTTCTCTACCCGGCCGTGATGAGCTGTGCCCAGAAGTGGTACCGGGATAAAAAGGGCCTGGCCACCGGGGTCATCGGCGGGGCGGTGGGGGCCTCCGGGGCCTTTCTCACGCTGTTTGTGCGGTGGGTGGGCGGGCAGGCCGGCATTCGGGCCTGCTTTTGGTGGCTGGCCGGGCTGAGCTTTGCGGTGTGCGCCGCCGGAAGCCTTCTTTTGCAGGACCCGCCCCCGGAAGCGCCCCGGCCCAGCCGCCAGGGCCGCCAGTATAAGCGCCCGCCCCTGGATCTTCCCCCTGCCCGGATGCTGCGCACCCGGGATTACTGGCTGTGCACGGCCTCGGTGGCGCTGGCCGCACCGGCGGTGCTGCTGTTCAGCCCGGTGATCGTCAGCCTGGGGCAGCAGCGCGGCCTGAGCGAGGGGGCCGCTCACCTGTGTGTGGCTGTGGGCAGCCTGGGCAGTGCCGCTGGCCGCCTGCTCATGCCGCTGGCCAGCGACCGCTTTGGCCGCCGCCGCACGGACATTCTGCTGCTTTGGGGGCTGTGCGGGCTTTCGGCAGCCTTCGCCTTTGCCCGGGGCGGCTGGGTGGTGGCCTGCTACTCCGCCCTCACCTTCTGCTATTCCGGCGAGGCCGCCCTGCTGCCTGCCCTGTGCACCGACCGCTTCGGCCTGCCCCATGCCGGGGTAAACTACGGTTTTCTGGCCCTGGGTATGAGCGCCGGCAGCCTGGGCTTCCCTTGGTTGGCACGGCTTTGGGGGCTGGAGGATGGCCGCCACTGGCTGGCCGCCGGGGCCGCGGCCCTGGGGGCGCTGTGCCTGACGGCCCTGCCCGAAACGCTGCCCCAGCCGGGCCGCCCGGCCGCCAAAAAAGCCGAAGGGCCGGGCAGGCGCTGATCTGCGCCCGCTCGGCCCCACGGCTGTGTGCAATAAAATGTTCAAGGTCAGAAACCGCAACGCCGGGTCCCCACACCTGGCCTTGCTTTTGACAAAACGCCTTGGGCAGCGCCGCACCCGGAAAGGCACAACTCTGACGCAAAACTTTGTCTATGTTATAACTATAACAGGTGCCGGCCGTTTGCGCAACAAAAATTTGCCGCACCAATTCAAAAAAATTTGCAGATGCCTGCTTTTTCGTTCCGCCGCTGCCAGCAGCGCCCCCATTTGCCCCAACCCCGGCGGATTGTGGGGCTGGAGTTGCCGCTTATCAGCTGGATTTTTTGCGCCAACCGGTCAAAACGCCTTGAAAAACAAAACGCCCTTATTTATAATGATAAAGGATTGACAAAGTCTGTTTTCGCTTTGCATCCGCCTGGCAACAAAAAGTAAAGGAGAGTACTATTATGACCTATTCTCATGAAGTAGAGCGTATGTGTCCTCTGACCAAGGGCCCCAACCACGGCCCCGCCCCCATTCCCGAAGAGGGCAACTGGGTCAAGGCTTACGAGATCAAGGACATCAGCGGCTATACCCACGGTGTGGGCTGGTGCGCCCCTCAGCAGGGTACCTGCAAGCTGAGCCTGAACGTGAAGAACGGCGTCATTGAAGAAGCCCTGGTGGAAACCATCGGCTGCTCCGGCATGACCCATTCTGCCGCCATGGCTGGCGAAATCCTCCCCGGCAAGACCATTCTGGAGGCGCTGAACACCGACCTGGTGTGCGACGCCATCAACGTGGCCATGCGTGAGCTGTTCCTGCAGATCGTTTACGGCCGCAGCCAGACCGCCTTCAGTGAGGACGGCCTGCCCATTGGCGCTGGCCTGGAGGATCTGGGCAAGGGTCTGCGCAGCATGACCGGTACCATCTTCTCTACCCGTGCCAAGGGCGTGCGCTATCTGGAGCTGACCGAGGGTTACATCACCAAGCTGGCTCTGGATGAAAACAGCGAAGTCATCGGCTACCAGTTCGTGCGGCTGGGCAAGATGATGGAAGCCATCCGTCACGGTGAAGACCCGAAGAAGGCCTACGAGAGCAACGTGGGCACTTACGGCCGGTTCGATGGCGCTGCCAAGTACATCGACCCCCGTGAAGAATAAGAGAGGAGGAGCAAACAATGGCTAAGTTTGAATCGATGGAGCGCCGTATGCCCAAAATCGAGGCATGCCTGAAGGCCAACGGCCTGGAATCCCTGGACGCCTGCAATGAGATGCTCCTCGCAAAGGGCATTGACTGTGACAAGATCGTGCGCGGCGTGCAGCCCATCTGCTTTGACAATGCCGTGTGGGCCTACACCCTGGGCACTGCCATTGCCGTGAAGCGCGGCCTGACCAACGCGGCTGACTGCGCCGCCGCCATCGGCGAGGGCCTGGAGGCCTTCACCGTGCCCGGCTCTGTGGCCGAGCAGCGCCAGGTGGGCTTGGGCCACGGCAACCTGGGCGCCATGCTGCTGCGCGATGAGACCAAGTGCTTCGCCTTCCTGGCCGGCCACGAGTCCTTCGCCGCCGCTGAGGGCGCCATCGGCATCGCCCGCACCGCCAACAAGGCCCGCAAAACGCCTCTGCGCGTGATCCTGAACGGCCTGGGCAAGGACGCTGCCTACATCATCAGCCGCATCAACGGCTTCACCTATGTGAAGACCGACTTTGATTTCAAGACCGGCGAGCTGAAGATCGTGGAAGAGCGTGCCTTCAGCGAGGGCGAGCGCGCCGCCGTCAAGTGCTACGGCGCCAACGACGTGCTGGAAGGCGTTGCCATCATGAAGCACGAGGGCGTTGAGGTTTCCATCACCGGCAACTCCACCAACCCCACCCGCTTCCAGCATCTGGTGGCCGGCACCTACAAGAAGTGGGCCATCGAGAACGGCAAGAAGTACTTCTCCGTCGCTTCCGGCGGCGGCACCGGCCGTACCCTGCATCCCGACAACGTGGCCGCCGGCCCCGCCAGCTATGGCCTGACCGACAGCATGGGCCGTATGCACGGCGACGCTCAGTTCGCCGGCTCCTCCTCCGTGCCTGCGCACGTGGAGATGATGGGTCTGATCGGCATGGGCAACAACCCCATGGTGGGCGCTACCGTGGCCTGCGCCGTGGCCGCCAGCCAGGCCAACGCCTGAGCCAACGGTTTTTTCGGATTTTTTATGGCACAGCCTCCGGGCTGTGCCATTTTTGTTTGCCAAAAACGGGTTCAAAATGAAAAAATTCAATGAATATTGTTTCATTCCGGGAAAAAACGGATGAATCAGCGGACAGCTTGTGCTATAATAGCGGGCAGATATTGCCCGATTTCCAACCGATTTGACAGGTTTTGTACCGGAAGCCGGGCGTATTCTATGGGAACGTATCTGCAAACAAAGAGGTTAATCAGCCATTTATGAAAATCAAACGTAACGACCCGCCGCAGCGCACGGTGTTTCACGCCGCTGCCGCGGCCCCGGTGCCCGTGGAGGCTGCCCCCCGCCGGGGCGGCCCGCTGCGCATTCTGGGCCGCGGGCTTTCCGTGCTGGGCGTGGTGCTGCTCTCGCTGGTCATTCTGCTTCTGGGTGTGATCGTGGTCGTGTGCAAGGGGCCGTCCCCCACCGCGCGGGACCTGTTCGTCACCAGCGTGACCGAAACCAGCGCCATGGATTTTCTGGCCCGCATCTGCTTCACCCAGAGCGAGGTGGACGAGATTCTGGCGCGGAATGCCGTGGTTGCCGGCGGTTCGGTGACGCAGCTCTCCGGATTTGAGCAGTCGGACAAGGATGTGCCCAAGGACACCATCGAGCTGGTGGACGTGAGCGGTCCCACCTTCAAGGGGAAGATGCTCATCGTACACGACCCCTCCCGGGTCAAGGTGGCCGCCGCGCCGGAATTCAGCTCCTCCGCCGACGGGCGAACCGTGGAGGAATTTGTGGAGGAGGAAGGCGCCATTGCCGGCATCAACGCCGGCGGCTTTGTGGACACCGGCGGCGCCGGCACCGGCGGCCTGCCCATCGGGCTGGTGATCAAGGACGGCGAGCTGCTCTATGGCGACCTGAACAGCTCCAGTTCCATCGTGGGCTTTGACCAAAACGACGTGCTGGTGGTGGGCACCCTGACCGGGCAGGAATGCCTGGATCGGGGCATCCGGGACGCGGTGAGCTTCGGCCCCGCCTTCATTGTGGACGGGCAGGCCATGGAAGTGACCGGCTCCGGCGGTGGGCTGAACCCCCGCACCGTGCTGGGCCAGCGGGCCGACGGCGCCGTGCTGATGCTGGTGATCGACGGCCGCCAGCCCCACAGCCTGGGGGCCACCTACAAGGACTGCATTGACGTGATGCTGGAATACGGCGCGGTGAACGCAGGCAATCTGGACGGCGGCTCTTCCACCATCCTGCTGTACGACGGCGAGGTGCGCAACGTGTGCGCCTCTCTCTACGGCCCCCGCAATCTGCCCACCGCTTTTATCGTGAAATGAGGAACCTTCCATGACAAAACAGAACACCGGCCGCCGGGGCGGCTTCTGGAAGGGGCTTGCCCTTTTCTTTGTGGGAATGCTGGTGCTGACAGCCGTGCTGTGTGCCCTGCTGTGGCAGGCCCTGAAAAAGTACGAGGCCGGCACCCCGGCCGCCGCCATGCGCCGTTATCTCACTCAGGTGCAGCAGCAGGAGTATGACCAGCTGTACGAGGCCTCCGGCTTCACCCCAACGGAATTTACCGGCAAAGAAGAATACATCGCCTACCTGAAAAGCCTATACGACGGCCAGGACCTGAGCCAGGCCACCTTCAACCAGCGCACCGGCGGGGCCGACGGGCAGCGCCTGTATGCGGTGATGGAAAACGGCAGCCCCTTTGCCACCCTGGACGTCTGGCAGACGGCTGAAAACGGCCCCTGGCAGGTGCGCACCCATCTGGACCTGGACGGCTGGTATGAGGTGCTTGCCCCCGAGGACACCGATGTGTGGGTCAACGGCGTGCTGCTGGCCCCGGATGAGGCCGACACCACGCTGGCCCCTGCCTATGCCGGCCTGCCCGAGACCATTCCCGGCCCGCAGATGACCCTGTATCGGGTGACCGGCGTGCTGGGCGAGCCGGACGTGACGGCCGAAAGCGAAACCGGCAGCTGTGCCGTGGAACAGAGCGACCCGGAAGAGGGCGAGGACGCCCCCCTGGACGTCTACACGGTTCTGCTGAAGCCGGACAGGAAAACCGCCGAGACCTACACGGCCCTGGCCCAGCAGGCCGCCGAAACCTACGCCACCTTCATCTCGAAGGACACCGACCGCTCCGTCATGCTGGGCCAGCTGGTCTACGGCAGCGAGTTCCACAAGCGGGTGGCCTCCTACAACAACATCTGGTATGCCGAGCACACCAGCCATGAATTTGAGGATATGGAGATCACCGACCTGCTCTGCTACGGCGAAAATGCCTTTACCTGCCACGTTTCGTTCACCTACAAGGTCAGCCGCAGCGGCGGGCGTGAGTATGAGTACCCCTCCCAGTACGACATGGCCTTTTTGAAAACCGGCGGCCGCTGGAAGCTGGCCGACCTGGTGACGGAATAAGCCGGATTTCCCAAACAATTTTGCAGCCATTCAGGCGCTTGCATGGCAAGACGGCCTGCCCTTTCCGAGAAAGGGCAGGCCGTCTTTTTGTTTGTTTTGATTGCCGCCGAAGGACCGCCGTTCAGCTCAGGGCCTCCAGATCCAGCCGGTAATACTTCACCGGGCGGCCGCGCTGGCTCATGCCCCGCTTGTTGGCCGTCACCGCGCTGCCTGCGTCCGCCAGCTGGCTGAGGATGCGCGCGGCGCTGCGGGTGGTCAGATTCAGGATCTCCCCCATCTCCCGGGCGCACAGCACCACTTCCTTCTTGCCCTCAAAGGCTTCGACCAGCTGGTTCACATACCGGGCGGGCAGGCGGTACATCAGCTCCTGCGGGCGCTGCACCGCAATGGGCGTTCCGGTTCCTTCCTCGGCCAGAGGGCCAATCAGGTAGGCGTCCTCCGTCACCAGAAACGCCGACGAGGCCGGCTGGCCCAGGGCGTTTTTCAGCGCCCGGCTGGCCCCCCGGTGGGCGGCGATCACATCCTCGGCGCAGCCCCAGCCAATGGCAAAGGGGAAATCCAGCCGCTTTTTCAAAAAGGGCAGCAGGCGGCTGCTGGTGTACTGGCGGGTGGCCTCCCACAGGGTGGGGGCGCTCACGGTCAGCTCCACATTGGGGCCGTGGCGGTACACCAGAAACACCCCGCCCATCTGGCGGCTGGCCTGTTCGGCCGCCAGGGCCAGGTCCTCCAGCTGGCGGCCGCTGCTGCTGTGGGGGCGCAAAAGGCCAATGCCCGTGGCACCGCCCCGGGGGGCCTTTTCCTGCAGGCGCAGCAGCAGGCCGTAAAACGTATCCAGCATGGATTCCTTCGAGGGCAGCAGCAGCTTGTAGCGAATGCCCTCCTTCTGCAGCTGCTCCTCCATGCTGCCGAAGCGGCTGACGATCCAGTCGGCCTGGCCGCTCTGCCACAGTTCCCGGTAGCGGTTCAGGCCCTGGTTCCAATAATCGCCGTAGGGCACTGAGGGGTCGATCTCCTCCACAATGGAGGCCCCCTGCGGCCCCAGCACCGACTCAAAGTCCACCGGCTGATCCGGCTGGTCGAAGAACACCCGCGAAAAATCCACCCCCGGCTCCTGAATGGCCAGCTGGGCAATCACCCGGAAGTAATCCCGGTCCGCAATATTAAAGAAGGCGCAGGGCTTGGGAATGCTGCCCACCCGCTCCAGCAGAGTGTTGTAGGTGTACGAGCCGCCGAACAGCAGCGCATCGAACTGGTTCACGTTCTGCTGGTAGATGTAAACCAGATTGTCGTTGGAGGTGTAGGTGAGAAAGGTGACGTTGCACTGCTCCTGCATCTGGGGGGCGATCTCCATGATGTTCTTCAGGGAGGCAGCCACCGCAATGATCCCGATGGAATACATGAGTTCTCCTTTTCCGTCTTGTATGCAGCCTTGCTGAACAGGCTGCTGATTTTTGGTCATCCGACAAGGGACCGTTCCCGGCCGTTTTTTGATCGGTCTGGGGCTTTATCTGTCTTTTATTATAACAAGGCCGTGGGGTTTGGGCAATGCAGCTTTTGTCTCAAACTTCGTCTTAAATTTTGTTCAAGCTGTCATTCGTTTCGTTATCTTCACCAGCAAAGCGGTCGTGTGTTTGTGGTATTCTACAAAATTCTTCCGGCTTCCTCAGAATTTCTCAAATTCCCCTTGACTTTTTCTCTATTTTGCAGTCAAATAAGGTCATAGCAAGAAATCAAGTCTAAAATATCCAAAATAGTTTCCAAAATAGATTTTGGGCTTTGTGTAAGAACGGAAACAGGAATTTGAACCCTCATTGCCAAAAAGGAGACCGCATCATGACCAAATCCGAAGCCATTGCCGCTGTCGGCCGGGAACAGGCACGCCTGACCCAGCTCAGCGACGCCATCTGGGATCACCCGCAGGTCAAGTACCAGGAGACCTTCGCCGCTGGGCTGCTCAGCGATTTTCTGCGTGAAGAGGGCTTCACCGTAGAAACGGGCGTCGCAGGCATCCCCACCGCCTTCTGTGCCAGCTACGGCAGCGGCGCGCCGGTCATCGGCCTTCTGGCCGAATACGATGCGCTGGAAGGCATGAGCCAGGCGGCCGAGGCCACCACCCGCCAGCCGGTGGTAAAAGGCGCCCCCGGCCACGGCTGCGGCCACAATCTGCTGGGTGTCGGCGTCGTGGGCGCGGCCCTGGCCGTGCGGGACTATCTGAAGGGCGGGGCCAAGGGAACGCTCAAGCTCTTCGGCTGCCCGGCCGAGGAGGGCGGCTCCGGCAAGACCTTCATGGCCCGCGAGGGCGTGTTTGACGGCACCGACATTGCCCTCACCTGGCACCCGGGCGACACCAACGATGTGGCCTGCGGCAGCAACCTGGCCAACTGCCAGGTGCTGTATCGGTTCCACGGCAAGGCGGCCCACGCCGCCATCTGCCCCGAGCTGGGCCGCAGCGCCCTGGACGCGGTGGAGCTGCTGAACGTGGGCGTGCAGTTTTTGCGGGAGCATATGCCCTCCGACTGCCGGGTGCATTACGCCATCACCAACGCGGGCGGTGCCTCGCCCAACGTGGTGCAGGCCGAGGCCGAGGTGATGTACCTGATGCGTGCCCCTCAGCTGACCCAGGCGCGGAACCTGAACCAGCGGGTGGACGACATCGCCCGCGGCGCGGCCCTGATGACCGGCACCACCCTGGAGATCCAGTTCATCAAGGCGGTCTCCAACGTGCTGCCCAACAAGGTGCTGGGCAAACAGCTGCAAAAGAATTTCGACGAGCTGGGCGCGGCCCAGTACGACGATGCCGACCGGGCCCTGGCCGCCGCCATGCGGGACACCATGGACCAGAAGGACGACTACTACACCATGCTGGTGAACGACATTGAGGACGACGCCCTTCGGGAAGCGCTGCTGGCCCACGCCAACGACCCCATCTACGAAGCGGTTCTGCCCTACGCCAGCCGCGAGACCTCCTCCATGGCTTCGTCCGACGTGGGCGACGTGAGCTGGGTCTGCCCCACCGCGCAGATCTCCGCCGCCACCATGCCCGCCGGCACGGGAATGCACTCCTGGCAGGAGGTGGCCGTCGGCAAGAGCAGCATGGCCCACAAGGGAATGCTGCAGGCCGCCCGCATTCTGGCCGCCACCGCCATTGACGCACTGGACGACCCGGACCTGATCGCCCGGGCCAAGGCCGAAAAGGAACGCCGCACCGGCGGCCAGCCCTATATCTGCCCAATTCCTGCGGGGGTGGCCCCGCAGATGCAGGGATGACCCCAACGCATAAACGCAAAGTTTTTTCACAAACGGAGGTGACGTTACACAACAGGCCGCATCGGCTGCCGCTGCGGGGCAGCCGACAAGAAAGGGAGATGCAGCCTGCCCGGGGCAGCCCCGCCGGGCAAACCACATTCCGCAGCCTCAGAAAGGAGTAAACCATGCAAATCACGATCTGTCTGCTGGTGTTCCTGTTTATGGTCATCAGCTTCAGTATGAACAAGATCCCCATGGCACTTACCTCGATGATCGGTATGCTGGTGCTGGTCATCAGCGGCTGTGTGGATTCCAAAACCGCCCTGGGCAACATCGGCAGCAACACCGTTATCACCATGATCGCGATGTTCGTCATCGCCGCCGGCCTGAACCGCACCCAGATGGTGCATCACCTGTCCAAGATGGTGTACAAGGTCACCAAAGGCTCCTTCACCAAGGTGCTGGCCGGTTATGTGCTGGTTACCTTCGCGCTGGGCCAGTTCATCCCCAGCATCACCGCCCTGTTTGCGCTGGTCTGCCCGCTGGTGGTCAGCATGTGCGAAGAGATGGACATCAGCCCCTCCAAGATGATGTACTCCATCGGCCTGGTGGCGGTTGCAGGTTCCTTCACCATCTCCCCCATCGGCCCCTACGCCGCCAGCTTCATTGAGGACAACGGCTACCTGACCGAGTACGGTATCACCGATTATGCCTTCACCATGTTCACCGAGATGAGCATCAAGGTGCCTGTGGTCCTCTTCGTTCTGGTCTGGGCCATCTTCTTTGCCCCCAAGTTTGCCCCCGATAAGCCCGTTATGCCCCTCAAGTCCACCGAAGGCCGCAAGCGCGCTCAGCGCGAGCCTCTGGGCCCCGTGCAGGAAGTTCTGGGCTACGCCGTGTTCGCCATTGTGATCGTCTGCCTGATTTTCCAGTCCTTCGGTCTGCCTTCCTGGGTCATCCCCACCGTGGGCGCCTGTGTGCTGGTGTTCTCCGGCGTTCTGAGTGAAAAAGAAGCCATCGACAACATGGGCCTGGACATCATCATGCTGTACGTGGGCGTGGTTACCCTGGGCAGTGCCTTCGGAAACACTGGCGCCGGCGAGCTGGTGGGCGACACCGTGGCCAGTCTGCTGTCCGTCACGCACAACAGCTACGTCATCGGCGCGATCTTCTTCATCGCCGCCTTCGTGATGACCTCCGTTCTGTACAACCGCGCCGTGAGTAAGATCCTGGTTCCCCTGGTCATCCTGACCGCCATGTCCATGAACTGCGATCCCCGCGGCCTGATGGAGATGTGCTACATCGGTTCCATGTGTTCCGTTGTCACCCCCATGGCCACCTCCGTGGTTCCCATGATGATGGGCGCCGGCGGCTACGACCAGAAGGCCCTGCTGAAGATGGGTTGGATCCCCTCCATCGTGATGGGCATCATCGCCGTGGGCGTTGGCATGACCCTGTACCCCTGCTACTGATCGCCTGACTCTAAGCGTTCTTTCTCAAGGTTTTCCTCTTATAAAGTTTCTCTCTCATACAAACAGCGCCGCCGCGCATTCCGGTTTTGGAATGTGCGGCGGCGCTGTTTTGCATCAAGCTGGTTTGCTGTTTTTGCCCGAGCGTGGGCGTGCAGGGGCAGACCGCTCAGCGGCCCAGCAACTCTTCGGCCCGGCTCTCGCCCACCACCTGAATGCCGTTGGCTTTCAGCAGCTGGGCGGTCACGCCGTCCCCCGGGATCACCGTGCCGGTGAAGGTACCATCGTAGACGGCTCCGCTGCCGCAGCTGGGGCTGCGCTCCTTCAGGATGGCGGCGGTGCAGCCGTAAAGTTTCGCCAGGGCCAGAGCCGCCTGCGCGCCCCGCTCGTACTGGGCGGTCACGTCCTCACCGGTGCGGCTGAGCACCCGGTCCCCCACCCGCTCACTGGGCTGGCGGGGAATGGCCAGCCCGCCCAGGCACTCCGGACAGACCGGAATGAGGGTATGCCGCCCCGCCTGGACCGCCTGAATCACCGCCGGGCAGGGGTTTGACCCGCCGCTGTATTTGCACCGGATGCCCAGCAGGCACTCGCTTACCAGAATGTTCATGGGGTGGCCGTTCCTTTCTGATTAGGAGGATTTGCTTTCTGCCGCGGAGGGTTTGGCTTCCCGCCGCCGCTGTTTTTTACCGCAAAGATTCTGCTCCCCGCCGCGCCAGAGGCTTCCCCTCGAGGGGAAGCTGTCGCGCAAGCGACTGATGAGGTGGCATCTTATGTTTGCGGTCGGCTTACGGCGGTGACACGTACTGCAAATGATATGGATGATACGGCACTTTTAATGTGGCATTTTGCGCCGCCATTCCGTTCGGACAAAGATTCGCGTTCCACCTCATCCGTCACGGCTCACGCCGTGCCACCTTCCCCTCAAGGGGAAGGCTTCTGCTGCGAAGGTTCTGCTTCCCGCCACGACAGAGGCTTCCCCTTGAGGGGAAGCTGTCGCGCAAGCGACTGATGAGGTGGCATCTTATGTTTGCGGCCGGCTCACGGCAGTAATGAACGATATGGCCGATACGGCACTTCACGCCGCCCGGCGCTTTTTCACCTTCTGAAGCAGGTGCAGCGCCATGCCCACGGTGCCGCGCACGTTGAACAGGCACACCGCCGCCGTCAGCACCGTGACGATGGGCACCCAGTACTTGCCCTGGCCCAGAATCACCACGGTCTCCAGAATCAGCAGCGCCAGGTTGATGAGGATGCGCAGGGGGTAGAACTCCACCCGCAGCAGCCCGCGGGTGTTGATGCACCGCAGAATAAACACCACCATGTAGCTGATGAGGCTGGCGTAGGTCGCGCCCATGCTGCCCCAGCGCAGGATGAAGAAGTAGTTCAGCACGCAGTTGGTCACCGCGCCGGTGAGCATGGTGTACAGCGCCAGCGTGCTGCGCTTTTCCACCATGTAAATGCTGTTTAGGAACTGGTTGAAGCAGCTGAACACCGTGGCAATGGTCAGCACCGGCACAAACTGCCAGGCGGTGAAGAAGTTCTCGCGGAAAATGCGCATCAGCGGCTGGCACAGCCAGATGATGCCCGCCGCACAGCTGAACATCACACACTGGTAGATATAGAACACCTTGCTGAAAAAGGCCTCTCGCCCCTTCTGCTCGGTCACGGCGGAGAGCTGCCACGCCTCATAGAAGATTGTGCCCAGCGTGACCAGAATGGTGGGCAGGAAGTAGCCGGTGCCCAGCAGGCCCGACCAGTAGTTGCCGCTTTCGCCCATCAGGCCCTTGACGAAGAACAGGTCGCTGGCGTTGATGACCCAGAAGCTGATCTGGGCCGGAATCAGGGGGATGGAGTAGCGGAGCATCTGCACCAGCAGCTTTTTGTTGAAGTGGCTGAAGTCCACATAATGGGCCACGTTGCCCACAATGAACATGAACACGGTGCTGGTGGCGTCGCCGCAAATGATGGCCAGCAGGTAGCCCTTCGCGCCCAGGTCAAACCCAAGCAGAAAGACCACGTTGTACAGCAGCGTTGCCGCCGAACAGAGAATGCCGTCCACCGCCACCAGGCGGTTCAGCTGGCGGCAGCGCACCAGCTGGCTGGTGAGGGTACGCAGGCAGCTCATCAGCACGTAGATGTATAGATAGACGGCATAGTCGGTAAAGATCGGCACCAGCTTCAAAAGCGGATAGAACAGCAGCATCAGAATGAAGCCGCCGAACACCGCGGCCAGGCCGCAGGTGTACACCTGGCGGCGGCTGTAATTCTTGTCCAGGCCAAAGCGCAGCACGGCATAGCTAATGCCCAGGCCCACCAGCGGAATGAGCAGGTTTGCACACTGGCTGGTCAGCTTGGTAATACCCACTTCCTCCACCTCGCGCATGGCGTAGGTGATGAAGGGTTGAATAAACAGGGTAAGCAGCTTGCCTGAAAAGCTGCTGATGGCAAACAGCACGGTGTTGCTGGCCAGTTTTTTATAGCGGTTTTCTTCCAAAATTCGGCCCTCCTGCGGCCAGGCAGGGCGGCAAAGGGCTGCCGCCGCACGGTTTCTCGTTCCCGGTGGGCTCCGCACCCGGTGCAGGCCCCCATTTTTCGGCTCATTTTCGTAAAAAGCGCGTCAAGTCAAAATCACAACAATTATAGCATGCCCCACAGCAAAATGGTAGCGCTGTGCAGCCGCTTTTTTCTTGCCCGCCGTCCCCTTTCGTGTTACAATAAGCGAGGCATTGCGGCAGTTTGAACGCCGCAGCATTTTATCCACCCAACCCAAAGAAATGAGGCACCCCTTTATGCGCTACCAAGCCCTTGCGCTGGATCTGGACGGCACACTCACCAATTCCAGAAAAGAAGTCACCCCCGCCACCCGGGCCGCCCTGGGGCGGGCCATGTTTGAGGGCTGCAAGGTTATTCTGGCCAGCGGCCGCCCTCTGGTGGGCATTCAGCCGGTGGCCTGGGCGCTGGGCCTGCCCCGGCTGGGCGGCTACATTCTGGCCTACAACGGCGGCCAGGTGGTGGACTGCCGCACCGGCGAGACCCTTCGGCAGGACCGGCTGGACCCTGCGCAGATCCATCGCCTATGCGCGTTTGCCCGCCAGCAGGGCGTGAGCATCCTCACCTACGACCGGGACGGCATCGTCACCGAGCACCCGGAGGACCCCTTCGTGCAGAAGGAGGCGGGCATCAACCGCATTCCCGTGCAGAAGGTGCCGGACCTGGCCGCCTATGTGACCTACCCCATCACCAAAATGCTGCTGGTGGGCGAGCCGGAGCGCATGGCGGCGGTGGAGCAGGCCATGCGCCCGCAGTTTGCCGGTCAGGTGGACTGCTACCGCTCCGAGGCCTGCTTTCTGGAAGCGGTGCCCCCCGGGGTGGACAAGGCCGCCAGCCTGCACTGGCTGCTGGATCATCTCGGCCTGAGCGAGCGGCACCTGATGGCCTTCGGCGACGGCTTCAACGACATTCCCATGCTTCGGGCCGCCGGCCTGGGCGTGGCCATGGCCAACGCACAGCCGCCGGTCAAGGCCGCCGCCAAGGCCCTCACCGATTCCAACGATGAGGACGGTGTGGCCCACGCACTGGACAAGTGGCTGCTAGGCTGACCCTTTGCAATGAATTCCCCGCCCCTGCCCGCCGGGCAGCCGGGCGTGACAGAAAGGACCCTTTTTGATGAGCCTGATCGTATTTGACCTGGAATGGAACATCGGCTACCAGCCCCGCCTGTTTGATTACCACGGGGCCGAACAGACCCTGCGGGGCGAGATCATTCAGATCGGCGCGGTGAAGGTGGATGAGACCGGCCATGTGCTGGACACCTTCAGCCTCACCCTGAAGCCCCGCCTGTTCCGCAAACTGCAGCACCACATTGCCAAGGTCACCGGTATGACCCAGGCCGATCTGGACGGCGGCGTTCCCATCCGGGAGGGCCTGCAGCGCTTTGTGCGCTGGTGCGGCCCGGACGCCGCCTTTGCCGAGTGGGGCATGGACGATGTGCCCGTGCTGAAGCAGAACCTGTTCCTGAACAACCTGGACGAGCGCTGGCCCACCCGCTGGTATGACCTGCAGCAGATCTTCATCGCCCAGCGCGGCCGCGCCGAGGGCGAGGGCATGACGCTGGAATCGGTCATCACCCGGCTGGGCATCCCCACCGACCGGCCCTTCCATGATGCGCTGAGCGACGCGCTGTACACCGTGGACGTGTGCCAGCGGCTGGATCTGGCCAAGGGCATTGCGGAATATCCCACCGAAGAGCAGCAGCTGCGGGCTGCCGCCTGCCCGGAGGGGAGCGGCTGCCGGAACATGGAGTGCTTCTTTGGCTATCTGGAGAAGGAGGTCTGGCGGGAGGACCCCACCCTGCACGACCTGCGCTGCCCAGACTGCGGCGGCGTGCTGACCCCCGAGAAGCACCCCGGCGACCAGAACGAGGGCGAACTTTGGATGCGCCGCGGCAACAACAGCTATTATGGGCTGGTTCACTGCGGCTGCGGCAAGCAGTGGTTTGCCCGCTTCAAAATGGCCCGGCGGGACGGGCTGCACTGGGCCTTCGCCCGCTGCTATGAGGCCCCCACCCCGGAAAGCCTGGCCAAGTGGGAGAAGCAGAAGCGCCTGATGGTAGAGCGGCTGAAGCACCGCGCCGAAAAGACCGAGGGCTGACCTCCGCCCCATCATCCTACCGCGAACAAGCATCCGGCTTGCATCCGCCGGCAGGCCCTCAAACTGTTTTTAAAGGAGAGAACGCCCCATGGAGACCGAAAACCGCTCCTTCACCGCGCTTCCCTGCAAGGATTTTGTGGAAATTCTGGCCAGCAAGGCCGCCGTGCCCGGCGGCGGCGGAGCCAGTGCCCTGGTTGGCTCCATCGGTGTGGCCCTGGGCCACATGGTGGGCAGCCTGACCCTGGGCAAAAAGAAGTACGCCGCTGTGGAAGAGGACATTCAGCGCTGCCAGCAGAAGGCCAACTTCCTGGCAAAGCGCCTTCTGGACTTGATGGACGAGGACGCCCGGGCCTTTGAGCCGCTGAGCAAGGCCTACGGCCTGCCTCATGCCACCCCGGAAGAGACCGCCCGCAAGGCCCAGGTGATGGAGCAGGCGCTCCTGACCGCCTGCGGCGCCCCGATGGAGATTCTGCGTGCCTGTGCCGAGGCCATTGACCTGATGGCGGAATACGCCGCCAAGGGCAGCCGCCTGGCCCTGAGCGACGCAGGCGCGGGGGCTGCCCTGCTGAAGGGCGCGCTTCAGGCCGCCTCGCTGAACATCTACATCAACGCCAAGTCCCTGCAGGACCGAGCCGCCGCCGACCGCCTGACCGCCGAGGCCGACCGCCTCGTGGCCGAATACGGGGCAAAGGCCGACGAAATTTTCTCCGCCGTGCAGCGGGAAATCCGATAAAACGCGCAAAGGAAGGACAATCACCATGGCACAACTGCTGCTGGGCAAAGAAGTAACCGCCTCACTGAACGAGGAGATTCGCCGCAAGGTGGCACAGCTGAACGAACAGGGCGTCACCCCCAAGCTGGGCATCGTCCGCATCGGCGAGCGGGAGGACGACATCTCCTACGAGCGGGGGGCCACCAAGCGGTGCGAGACCCTGGGCGTGGCCTTTGAAAAGTTTCTGCTGCCCGCCGACGCCTCGGAGGAAGAGGTTCTCCAGGTCATCCGGGCCGTGAATGAGGATGACAGCATCCACGGGGTGCTGCTGTTCCGCCCCCTGCCCCGCCACCTGAACGAGGACAGGATCGTAAATGCGCTGGCCGTGGAAAAGGACGTGGACGGCATCACCGACCTGTCCATGGCGTCGGTGTTCATGGGCCGCGGCGCAGGCTACGCCCCCTGCACCCCCAGCGCCTGTATGCGCATTCTGGACCACTACGGCATTGACTGCACCGGCAAAAAGGCCGTGGTGATCGGCCGCAGCCTGGTGGTGGGCAAGCCCGCCGCCATGATGCTGCTGAAAAAGAACGCCACCGTCACGGTCTGCCACACCAAAACCGTGGATATGCCCGCGGTGGTGCGCGAGGCCGATGTGGTGATCGTGGCAGCCGGCCGGGCCGGCATTGTGGGCGCCGACTATCTGCGCCCCGGGCAGGTGGTCATCGACGTGGGCATCAACGTCAACGCCGAGGGCAAGCTGTGCGGCGATGTGAATTTCGCCGAGGCAGAGCCGGTTGTGGCCGCCATTACCCCCGTGCCCGGCGGCGTGGGCACCGTGACCACCTCGGTGCTGGTGGAGCACGTGGTGGAGGCCGCCCTGGCCAAATGCCGGAAATAACCGAATTTTTTTGGTAAAAAGCCACAGAAACCGCGCCCCGACCAGATGGGTCGGGGCGCGGTTTCTGTGATTTTGTGGGCTTGAATGGGCGTGGCAGAAAACAGCACCGCCGCAGGAAAAGCCTTCCCCTCGAGGGGAAGGTGCCGAACTAAGTGAGGCGGATGAGGTGGGGCGCTTGTCACCACCATAACCCCACCGCAAAGGAAAGAGGCCGCCTCATCAGTCGCCTAGCGGCGGCAGCCCCCCGAGCGGAAGCCTCCAGGGCTCCGCCGCCCGGCACATTTCTGCATAGAAAATGGCCCCGGGGAATCCGCATCCCCGGGGCCTGTTTTGTAAGTACCCGGCCCCCTAAAATCCGCACGGGGGCGGGCAAGCGGTGCTTCCACCGGGCAGGCCTCCCTCTAAACGGCCAGCCACAGGCGAAACGCCGGGACATGGGCGGCACGCAACGACCCTGCCAGAGGCCGGCGCACCCGAATCGCATGTCACTCCATCACGGCCAACTTGCCGGATGTTCACTACTCTCACACTAGAGCGTGTAATAAGTATAAACTGTGAACATGCACAATGTCCATGGACATTTGAGAGCAATGCTGCACAAGGCCGCGCGGCACTTCTTCCCGATTTATCGCCGGGTTTGTCAAATTCTGCCGTTTTTTGCCGGCATCGGTTTACGGCGGTCAAGCTGTCCTTCCTATGAATACATTTTTAATCAAATTCGGCAAATTCGGCAGCACATCCGATAAAATCGCACTCTTTTCTTTTCTTCGGCACAAATCATACAAACACTTTACTTTTATAAAAAATGGGCTTTCTTTTGGCAACAACGCCCCAAGAAAGCCCATTCTTTTTTGTAATTTTTTGTATTTTTATTGTTTTTCTCTTTGTATGCAGCCCTACCTATGGTCAAAAATTGCATACCCGCCGGGCCGCAGGCGGCCGGGCGGCTGTTCAGGAAAGCCGGCCCTTAAAGTCCTCATAGCCGAACCGGCGCACCAGCTCCAGTGTGCCGTCTTCATGGCGCAGGCACAGGTCGGGCAGGGGCATTCCGTTGAAGGTGTTGGTCTTGACCATGGTGTACAGAGCCATATCCTCCAACACAATGCGGCTGCCCTCTTCCAGCGGCTCATCGAAGGAGTAATCGCCGATCACATCCCCGGCCAGGCAGGTCGGCCCGGCCAACCGGTAGGTATGGGCCTTTTCGCCGGGCTGCCCGCTGCCCCGCACCGGGGGCCGGTAGGGCATCTCCAGCACGTCGGGCATATGGCAGGCGGCGGAAGCGTCCAGAATGGCAATGTCCATGCCGTTGTGAACCACTTCCAGCACCTGACTGACCAGGAAGCCCGCGTTCAGCACCACCGCTTCGCCCGGCTCCAGGTACACCTCCACGCCGTAGGTCTCGCGCAGGCGGCGCACCAGCTTTACCAGCCGCTCCACGTCGTAGCCGGGGCGGGTAATGTGGTGCCCGCCGCCCAGGTTCAGCCATTTCAGACCGTGCAGGTACGGGCCGAACTTCTCTTCCAGCGCCTGTACCGTGCTTTCCAGGTCGTCCGAATCCTGCTCGCAGAGGGTGTGCATATGCAGCCCATCCAGAAGCGGCAGCTGGGCCGGGTCAAAGTTGGCCAGCGTGGTGCCCAGGCGGCTGCCGGGCGCGCAGGGGTCATAGATGGCGTGACCCTCCTGGGTGGAGTGCTCCGGATTCACCCGCAGGCCTACCTGCTTGCCCGCCGCTCTGGCCCGGGCCGCGTACTTTTCCACCTGCCGGGGCGAGTTGAACACAAAGTGGTCGGCCACCGCCAGCAGGGCTTCAAACTCTTCCTCGGTGTAGGCAGGCTTGAACACATGCACCTCGCCGCCGAACTCCTCCCGGCCAAGGCGGGCCTCATACAGGCCGCTGGCCGTGGAGCCCGCCAGATACTGCCGGATGAGCGGGTAGCACCGGTACATGGAAAAGGCCTTCTGGGCCAGCAGGATCTTGCAGCCCGCCCGCCGGGCCACATCGGCCAGCAGCTCCAGATTTCGTTTCAGCAGCCCCTCGTCCACCACAAAGGCAGGGGTGCGCAGCTCCGCGCCGCCCATCAGTCCACCAGGGCGGGGTCGTCCTGCACCTGCCAGGGCAGGCCGCAGGTATTCAGGGCGTCCATGTAGGGATCGGGATCAAACTCCTCCACGGTGTACACACCGGGCTTGGTCCACTTGCCGGTCAGCATCATCATGGCGCCGATCATGGCGGGCACGCCGGTGGTGTAGCTGATGGCCTGGCTGCCCACCTCACGGTAGCACTCCTGATGGTCGCACACGTTGTAGATGTAGGCCGTCTTTTCCTTGCCGTCCTTCACGCCGGTGAAGATACAGCCGATGTTGGTCTTGCCCACGGTGCGGGGGCCCAGGGTGGCAGGATCCGGCAGAAGGGCCTTCAGGAACTGGATGGGCACAATCTGGTGGCCCTCAAACTCCACCGGCTCGGTGGAGAGCATACCCACGTTTTCCAGGCACTTCATGTGGGTCAGGTAGCTCTGGCCGAAGGTCATGAAGAAGCGGATGCGCTGCACGCCGGGAATGTTCTTGGCCAGCGACTCGATCTCCTCATGGTGGAGCAGGTACATATCCTTCTCGCCCACCTGGTCGAAATTGTACTCCCGCTTGATGCTCATGGCGGGGATCTCCACCCAGCGGCCGTTCTCCCAGTAGCTGCCGGGGGCCGAAACCTCGCGCAGGTTGATCTCCGGGTTGAAGTTGGTGGCGAAGGGGTAGCCATGGTCGCCGCCGTTGCAGTCCAGAATGTCGATGGTGCGGATCTCGTCGAACAGGTGCTTCTGGGCCCAGGCGCAGTAGGCCTGAGTCACGCCCGGGTCAAAGCCGGTGCCCAGCAGGGCGGTCAGGCCGGCCTCCTCAAACTTTTTCTTGTAAGCCCACTGCCAGCTGTAATCGAAGTAGGCGGAGAAGCCCTCCTCCTTGCAGCGGCGGTCGTACACCTCCCGCCAGGCGGGGTCGGTGATGTCCTCCGGCTCGTAGTTGGCGGTGTCCAGATAATTCACACCGCACTCCAGGCAGGCGTCCATGATGGTCAGATCCTGATAGGGCAGGGCGATGTTCATCACCAGGTCAGGCTGCACCTTCTTGATCAGGGCCACCAGCTGGTTCTTGTCGTCCGCGTCCACCTGCTCGGTGGTGATCTTGGTGGCGGTCTTGCCCTCCAGCTTAGCCTTCAGGGCATCGCATTTGGATTTGGTGCGGCTGGCAATGCACAGCTCGCTGAACACATCGGGGTGCTGGCAGCACTTCTGAATGGCCACGCTGGCCACGCCGCCGCAGCCGATTACTAATACCTTGCTCATGGGGGTTCCTCCTTTATTTGGGCAGCCCGAAGGCCGCATTCTCATTCGCTTCACAGGTCGATGGTCATTTGCCCAGCAGGGCCAGCAGCATTTCCCGCACCACCTTGCAGGCCGCTGCCGTGGAAACACCGCTCTGGTCATAATGGGGGCTGAGCTCGTTGGCGTCGCACCCCACCACGTTGGCCTTGCTGCACACCAGCGTAACGGCCCGGCGCAGGGCGTCGAAGCTCACGCCGCCCGGCTCGGGGGTGCCGGTGCCGGGGAACACGCTGGGGTCCATCACATCCAGATCCACCGTGAAGTACACGGGCGTATCGCCCAGCGTTTCCATCAGCGCTTCCAGGCCCTCAAAGTCAAACTTGTGGGTGTCCACATGCCGGCTGCCCCAGGCGAATTCCTCCCGGTCGCCCGAGCGGATGCCGAACTGGTGAATGCGGCCATCTCCGGCCAGCTCCCAGCAGCGGCGCAGCACGCAGGCGTGGGAGAGCTGCACGCCCAGATAATCCTGCCGCAGGTCGGCGTGGGCGTCAAAGTGGATGATGTGTACCTGGGGATACTGTTTGTGCACGGCGCGGAAGGCCCCCAGCGTCACCAGATGCTCGCCGCCCAGCAGGAAGGGCAGCTTGCCCGCCTCCAGAATGGTCTCGGCCCGCTGGGTGATGGCGTCCAGCGCGGCGGCGCTGTCGCCCATGGGAAGCTCGATGTCGCCGCTGTCCATCACCGCATAGTCGGTCAGGTCCCTGTCCTGATAGGGGCTGTAACTCTCCAGCCCGTAGGATTCGTGCCGGATGGCCCCGCTGCCGAAGCGGGAGCCGGGCCGGAAGGACGTGGTGGAGTCGAAGGGGGCGCCGTACAGCACCACCCTGGCCTCCTCAAACTCCGCCTCGCAGGCCAGAAAGGTCTCGTTATTCATGTTCAACATGCTTCAGCAGTTCCTCCACATAGGCCGGGATGTAAAACGCCCCCTTGTGCAGGGTGGTGGTGTAATACCGGCAGGGAATGCCCCGCAGATTCCAGCGGGTCTCGTCCAGATCGCGCAGGGGATGATACTTCTTCGAGGCAAAGCCGAAGAGCCAGTGCCCGGAAGGATAGGTGGGAATGTGCGCCTGATACACCTTCGCAATGGGGAAGGAACCCACCAGGTTCTTGTGGGCCCGCTGGCAGGCAGCGGCGTCCTCCTGGTAGAAGGGGCTTTCGTGCTGGTTGATGAGAATGCCGTCCTCCCGCAGGGCCTTGTAGCAGTTGCCGTAGAACTCCCGGGTGAACAGCCCCTCGCCGGGGCCGAAGGGGTCGGTGGAGTCCACAATGATCAGGTCGTAGGCGTTCTCCTTGCCCCGCACGAACTTCAGGCCGTCCTCATAATGGATGGTCAGGCGGGGGTCATCCAGCCGGCAGGCGGTTTTGGGCAGGTACTTTTTGCACACCTCCACCACCAGCTCGTCGATCTCCACCATGTCGATGTGTTCCAGGTCCTGATACTGGGTCAACTCGCGGATCACGCCGCCGTCGCCCGCGCCGATGACCAGCACATCCCGCACGTTGGGGTGCACCGCCATGGGCACATGGGTGATCATCTCGTGGTAGATAAACTCATCCTTTTCGGTGAGCATCATGTAGCCGTCCAGCGTCAGAAAACGGCCGAACTCCGGCGAGTCGAACACATCAATGCGCTGAAACTCGCTTTTGCCGCTGTACAGCTGCCGGTCCACCCGGATGGACAGCTTTACGTTTGGGGTATGCGGTTCCGAAAACCAGAATTCCACGGTCACACTCTCCCTTCTTCATCGGGGGCCTAATCCCCCGCCCTCGCCGTTTGTTCAATACAGGCCGCTGAGCACGTTCAGCCGCTCAATGTCCGGATCTTCCGGGCCGGTCATGCTGCAGCCCTTGGCCTTGGCGTACTTGATGTAATCCACAATGCGGCGGGTAATGCGCTCGCCGGGGGCCAGAATGGGAATTCCCGGGGGATAGCACATGACAAACTCGCTGCAGATGTGGCCGGGGGTCCTGTCCAGCGGCAGCGACTCCTTCGGCGCATAAAAGGCCTCCTGAGGGCTGGCGTCCACCTGCGGCTCAATGTACTCCTGCCGCATCAGGCCGGCCGCGTCCGGCTCTTTGCCGAAGCGGCGGCGCACCTCCGCCAGCGCGCCCACCAGCCGCTCGATCTCCCGGGGCCGGTCGCCGATGGACAGATAGGCCAGAATGTTGCCCAGGTCGCCGAACTCGATCTGGATGTCGTACTCGTCCCGCAGCAGGTCATACACCTCAATGCCCGCCAGGCCGATGTCCAGCGTGTTCACCGACAGCTTGGTTTTGTCAAAGGCAAACACGCTGTCGCCGTTCACCAGCTCTTCCGAGAAGGCGTAGTAGCCGCCGATCTGGTTGATCTCGCTGCGGGCATAGTCGGCCATCTCCACCACTTTGGCGAAGGATTCCCGCCCCCGCAGCGCCAGATTCCGGCGGGAAATGTCCAGGCTGGACAGCAAAAGGTAGCTGCCGCTGGTGGTCTGGGTCAGGTTGATGATCTGCCGCACATGGCCTTCGCTCATGGCCGGGCCGGCCAGCAGCAGCGAGCTTTGGGTCAGGCTGCCGCCGGATTTGTGCATGGACACGGCGGCCATATCCGCCCCCGCCGCCATGGCCGACACGGGCATATCCGCACCGAAATAAAAGTGGGTGCCGTGGGCCTCATCCGCCAGGCACAGCATACCGTTCTCGTGGGCCATCTTCACAATGGCCCGCAGGTCCGAGCAGATGCCGTAGTAGGTGGGGTTGTTCACCAGAACGGCCTTGGCGTCCGGGTTTTCCCGGATGGCCCGGGCCACATCCTCCCGGCGCATACCCAGCGGAATGCCCAGCCGGTCGTCGCAGGCGGGGTCCACATACACGGGCACGGCCCCGCACAGCACCATGGCCCCCATCACGCTGCGGTGCACGTTGCGGGGCAGAATGATCTTCTCGCCCCGGCTGGCCGAGGACAGGATCATGGCCTGCACGGCGCTGGTGGTGCCGCCCACCATCAAAAAGGCGTGGGCCGCGCCGAAGGCCTCAGCGGCCAGCTGCTCGGCATCCCGGATCACCGACACGGGGTGGCACAGGTTGTCCAGCGGCTTCATGGAGTTCACGTCCATGCGCACGCACTGTTCCCCCAGCAGGGCGGCCAGCTCCGGGTTGCCCCGGCCCCGCTTGTGGCCGGGCACATCAAAGGGCACCACCCGCTTTTTTTCAAATTCCTGAAGCGCCTCATAGATGGGCGCGCGTTCCTGGGAAAGCATCTGTTTTTTCTCCTCCCCTTCCGCCAGGCGGCCGTCTCAGTAAATGTTCCGGCCGCTGTAAATCTCAATCATTTCCCGCCGCAGGTTCTCCATAATTTCCAGGCGTTCCTGCGGGGGCAGCTCATACACATCGGTTTTGAACAGATAGTTCTGCAGGTCGATCTCCTTGAGCATCATGCGGGTGTGGAACAGGTTTGCCGCATACAGGTTCATGTCCACCGCGTCGTAGCGCAGCAGGGTCTTGGGGTCAATGTAGTTCTGAATGGAGGCCACCTCATGGTCCAGAAACAGCTTTTTGCCGTTCATGTCCCGGGTGAAGCCCCGCACCCGGTAGTCCATGGTGATGATGTCGGAATCAAAGGATCCGATCAGGTAGTCCAGCGTGGAAAGCGGGGTGATCTCCCCGCAGGTGGCCACGTCGATGTCCACCCGGAAGGTGGCCAGGCAGGTCTCGGGGTGATACTCCGGGTAGGTATGAACCGTGACATGGCTCTTGTCCAGATGGGCCAGCTGCGTCTCCCCCACCGGGATCATGGAGCCTTCGGCGATGAGAATGGTCACCGAAGCGCCCTGGGGGTCGTAATCCTGCCGGGCAATGTTCAGCACCTTGGCGCCGATCATGTCCGTCAGGGTGGTCAGAATGTTGGTGAGGCGCTCGGAGTTGTACTGCTCGTCAATGTAGGCGATGTAGTCCCGCTGTTCCCGGGCGGTTTTGGCGTAGCATACGTCGTAAATGTTGAAGCTGAGGGCCTTGGTCAGGTTATTGAAGCCGTAGAGCTTGAGCTTTTCTCCCATGGCGGTGTTTCCCCTTTGTTCTTGTAATCGGCCTGAAAACGGCGCTGCCGGCAAATAAAAAAGCGATGCGCCAAAACGGCGCATCGCTGCAAAACGTTCTCTCATCCTGGCGGGCGGTAGGCCCCCGGCGCACTGCGCGCCTCGGGCTGCGGCCCCCTGTGGGCTGCGATGAGGATTCATTCAGAGTCTATATAGCAAATATTACTTTTACTACTCTTATTGACTGTTTTACAAGTTGATACGCACCGTTTGTGCGCTGGTTATAAAGTAACCAACTCATAAAATTGAGCTTTTAACTCAATCAATAATGGCGGCGGCTGGCCGCCCATCGGCAGTTGACCCGGCTGTCCGTATGGCCTTGACCCGATCCGTTCGGGTGGTCAGTAAAGATATTTGCATGGATACTCTGTTTCCTCATATCACATACAGATAAAGTATAGCGAGATTTGAGGTGGGTTGTCAACATTTTTCTTTTGAGGTTTTTGTAAAATTCGTGCAAAAGCCTCCGCAACGCTCTGCTGCACCCGGCCTCTCGCAAACAGGCCGGGCGGTGTTTTCAGTACTCCAGTTCTTCCAGCTTCAGCAGCGCCAGAATGTAGATCTTCAGCGCCGCCAGCAGGTGCTCAAAGTTTGCGCCCTCGTTCGCGCCGTGCATAGGGCCGGCAAAGTCCGGCAGCACCGCGTTCTGATCCTCGGGGCCAAAGCTCACCGCCAGCGGGAAGTGCCGGGCGTAGGTGCCGCCGCCCATGGTAAAGGGCCTGGCTTCCTCGCCGGTCACCTGGCAGTAGGCCGCCATCAGTGCCTGAATGGGGGCCGCGTCCACTCCGATGTAGAAGGGCTCGTTCACGTGGTCCATGCACACCGTGCCCGCGTCCCCGGCCGCCTTGCGCAGGGCGGCCTCCAGCACTTCGCCGTTGGTGCTGGTGGGGAAACGGCAGTCCACCGTCTGGCGCAGAGCGCCGTTCTCCATGCAGATCACGCCGCCCACCACCGTCAGCGGGTCAAACAGGCCGTCGTCCGCCTGAATGCCCAGGCCGGTGCCGTCCCAGGCACTGTGCAGTTTGTGCAGCAGCTGCAAAAAGGCCCGCTCGGCCTCGTTGCCGATGCCGTTTGCCAGCAGGTAGTCCACCACCAGGCCGATGGCGTTCACCGTGCCCTGGGGCATGGCCGCATGGCCGCTCTTGCCCCAGCCGCGCACCCGAACGCCACCGGCTTCCTGCTCCAGCGTAATGCCCTCGGCCACGGGCAGGGCCGCCCGCTCGGCCCGGATGAGGGCGCTGGCCCGGTCGGGCACCGCATTGCGGGCCACACCGCCCTCAAAGTCCAAGATGTCCCCGTTCAGCACCGGGCTGAGCAGATCTGCCTCAAACTGGCCCTTCTCGCCGTTGCACAGCGGGAACTCCGCGTCCGGCGTAAAGCAAAACACCGGGGGCTTTTCGTGGGCGTTGTACCACGCCACGTCCTGCATATTCGTCTCTTCGTTGCAGCCCAGCAGCGCCCGCACCGGGTAGCGCAGCGGCCCGGCCTCGTCCTTCAAAAATTTCAGCGCGTACAGGCACAGCACCGAGGGGCCTTTGTCGTCCGCCACGCCCCGGCCCAGCAGCCAGCCGTCCCGCACCCGCAGGGTAAAGGGGTCGGCGTCCCAGCCGTTGCCCTGGGGCACCACGTCCAGATGGGTGATGGTGGCCAGATACTTCTCCTTCTCCGCGCCGGGCACGTCCGCCCAGCCGATGTGGCCTTCCCCCTCTCCGGGGGTAAGGCCCAGCTCGTCCGCGATGGCCAGCGCCTCATCCAGCGCCGCCCGCGGCCCAGGGCCGAAGGGCGCTCCCGGGGCGGCAGGGCCTTCCACGCTGGGCACTGCCACCAGCCGCCCGATGTCCCGCAGGATGTTCTCCCGCTGGGCCTGTACGAATTGGTCGATCCGCTCGTTCCACTTGTTTTCCATCTGTCGCTGCCTCCTGCCGCCGGGCGGTGGAAAAATCCCCGCCGGGCTGATATACTAATAGAGATTGTTGAGCTTATTTTGTGCGGCGCGCCCCGAAAAAAGGCCGCCGGAATGACGCGAGGAATTTCATGCAGCAAAAAAATCGGCGCGGTCTGCGCCAGAATCTCATCTTTGCCGCCCTGGTGCTGGCTCTGGCTGCCGGGCTGGCCCTGTGGCGGCAGGCCACCGCCGCTCCGGCCCCGGTGGCCCAGCTGGACTACACCGGCGGCCAGATGACCATCGCCCTGGACCGGGACGCCACCTACGACATCGTCAGCGGCGACTACACCATTCACCTGCAGGTGCAGAACGGGGCCATCCGGTTTGTGGATTCCCCCTGCCCGGACCATTTGTGTGAGAATTTCGGCTGGCTGAGCCGCGCCGGCGACTGGGCCGCCTGCCTGCCCGCCAAGGCCTCCCTCACGCTGCTGGAGCCCGGCCGCTGAGCCGCGTGTTCACAGCCCCGTTTTCCAGTTCGATTATACCCCCGCCCCCGCCGCTTTTGCAAGGGCGGGGGCTTTGTGATGGCAGCTTTAGGCTTCCCCTCGAGGGGAAGCTGGCGGCGTTAGCCGACGGATGAGGTGGCACCTTACTGCCGCAGCTCGCTTATGGCAGTGATAAGGCACATAATCCTGCCCCGTCCTGACACCCCAAAAAAGCACGAAAACCGCGCCACGGCCTATCTTGCCGGGGAGCGGTTTTATTTTATGCAAGTTCTTGCTTTATTACCCGGCGCTTATTCCTCGTTCAGTCCGGCATGGCGCAGGTTCATGCAGGGGTTGCCGATGGTGGTCCACAGCTCAAAGTCCTCCAGGGTGCACACCGTGCAGGAAACCGTCGTGGCCAGCACGTCGTCATGAGGGTGGCGGCAGATGCAGTTCGGCTCATACTTGTGGTCGCTCATGATGCGGTACAGATCCTGGAAACGCAGCTTGCCATAGCGCTTCTCGATCATCTCGCCAATGCGCTGGTAGCGCTTGTGGGTGGAGGGATACTCCTCCTCGGGCGGGTTCAGCACCTTCATCTGGTCGCTGACCATATGGTTGGTGCGGTACAGCACACCGCGACCCTCGTCCTTTTCCACATACATGTCGTCGGCGGTCATCTCCAGCACATAGGCTTCCTTGGGGTCCGCCACAATCACATTCAGGCCGTTCATGCGGGGGGCCGTGCGGCAGAACTCCACCGCCTCGGCGGCCGTTTTGCAGCTGGTCAGCAACACCCGCACGTTCAGGAAGATGTCCGCTTCCTCCACCCGGTCAACACGGGTGGGGTCCTTTTCCGACCAGAAGCCGGTGGTGGTCACCGCCAGGCCGTAGCTGTTCATGCCCACGGCAGGGAAGGTCACGGTGCCGGAGCCGCTCACTTCCAGAATCTGCAGCCCATCCGGGTAGGTGCGCTTGATGAGCGCCTGCTCCATGGCAGGGCTGCCCATGTCCCGGTTTTTGATCACGTAGGTGCAGCCGTCGGCCGTTGCCGGGGCGCGCACACACAGCATGCTGCACTCCTGGGTGATGCAGGTAAACTTGTCGGCCAGGAAATAGGCGGGAATGTTCAGCATCAGGATCTCCTCAAAGGGGATTCCGCTGCCCTCAGCAATGCCCTGCAGCTCCTCATACATATCATGGCGGTTCTTTTCAAAGAAGCGAATGTTCTTGTTCACGAACTCCCGATAGGCCTTCTCGTCCACATGTTCCCGCTCCATTTTCTCATACACGCGGGCCAGATTGCGCTGAATGCCCTCCTTCAGCTCCCGGCCCATCTGAACGCCCTGTTCAAACGGCGTGCCGGAAACCTCACAGAACGAATGCTCATATTGCGAATTCATTGTTTCTCCTCCTATTCCCATGGCCCCGGCGCGCACTGCGCCGGGGCGCTTTTTAACAAAACAGCCAGACTTTGCCGCCCAGTCAGGGCTGCGCGGCCGGAGTCTTTTCCTCACACAGCAGGCACCGGCACAGATGGCCGCAGCCGCTCACGTCCCGCTCCTGCGGCACCTCGCTGGCGCACCGCTCCTGCACCGCATAGCACCGGGTGTGGAAGGGGCAGCCCGAGGGCACCGCAATGGGGCTGGGCAGCTCGCCCTTCAGCACAATGCGCTGCGCCTGCGCATCCGGGTCCGGCAGGGGCACCGCCGAGAGCAGTGCCCGCGTATAGGGGTGGGCGGGGTTGGAGAACAGCTCCTCGGTGGGCGCATACTCCACCACCCGGCCCAGATACATCACCGCCACATTGGTGGAGATGTGCCGCACCACGCGCAGATCGTGGGAAACGAACACCAGCGCAATTCCCAGCTGGCGCTGCAGCTTCATCAGCAGGTTGATGATCTGCGCCTGAATGGATACGTCCAGCGCCGAAACGCATTCATCACACACGATCAGTTTGGGGTCCACCGCCAGGGCGCGGGCAATGCACAGGCGCTGGCGCTGGCCGCCCGAAAACTCGTGGGGGAACTTTCGAACACTGTCGGCGGGCAGGCCCACCAGCTCCAGCAGCTCCAGCACGCGGCGTTTGGCCGCCTCGCCCCTGGCCAGGCCGTGAATGGTCAGCGGCTCGGTGAGCATATCGCCCACCCGCTGGCGGGGGTCCAGGCTGGCGTAGGGGTCCTGAAAGATGATCTGGATGTCCCGGCGCATCCGGCGCAGCTCCGCCTTATTCGCCGTGGTCATGTTTTTGCCCTCAAACAGCACCTCGCCGCCGGTGGGCTCGATCAGGCGCAGCATCACCCGAGCCAGGGTGGATTTGCCGCAGCCGCTCTCGCCCACAACGCCCAGGGTCTCCCCTGCGCGCACGGTCAGGCTCACATCGTCCACCGCCTTCACGTAGCGGGTGTTCCGGCCCAGCAGGCCCCCACGCACGGGGAACCACTCTTTTACGTGCCGGGCCTCCAGCAAAACCGGATGCTCACTCATGGTTTGCGCCCTCCTCTCCCCACTGCGGGGTGTACTTCCAGCATTTCACCACACGGCCGTCCTCCAGTTGAAGGGTCGGGGGTTCTTTTTCTTTGCAGATTCTGCCGCACTCGCCACAGCGGTTGCTGAAGGCGCAGCCCGCCGGCAGGTTGTAAATGCTGGGCACCGCCCCCTCAATGGTCTGCAGATCGCCTTCGGTGCGCCCCACCTTGGGAATGGAATTGAGCAGCCCCTTGGTGTAGGGGTGCAGCGGGTCATGGAACAGCTGCCGCACCGGCGCCTTTTCCACAATGTGGCCGCAGTACATCACGGCCACTGTGTCCACCATGGAGGCGATCACGCCCAGGTCGTGGGTGATGAGAATGATGGAGGTGCCCATCTTCCGGTTCAGCTCCTTCAGCAGATCCAGAATCTGGGCCTGAATGGTCACATCCAGGGCGGTGGTCGGCTCATCGGCAATGAGTACCTCCGGGTCGCACAGCAGCGCCATGGCGATCATGGCGCGCTGGCGCATACCGCCGGAAAGCTCAAAGGGATATTGCTTCAGCCGGGTCTCCGGGCTGGGAATGCCCACGGTGCGCAGCATTTCAATGACCTGCTTATCCGCCTCGGCCCGGCTGACCTTTTTGTGCAGCCGCACCACTTCGCCCAGCTGGTTGCCGATGGTGTACAGCGGGTTCAGGCTGACCATCGGCTCCTGAAAGATCATGG
This sequence comes from uncultured Oscillospiraceae bacterium, assembly GCA_934513685.1. Classification (GTDB taxonomy): domain Bacteria; phylum Bacillota; class Clostridia; order Oscillospirales; family Ruminococcaceae; genus SFJ001. The sequence goes on from CAKSWY010000012.1 coordinate 40,958, forward strand.
AGATGCGGTTGCCCCGGCAATGGCACATCTCCTGTTCGGATTTGGTCAGCAGCTCTTCGCCGTCCAGCTTGATGCTGCCGCGGATCTGCGCCGGGGGCGAGGGCAGCAAGCGCAGAATGCTCTTGGAGGTCACGCTCTTGCCGGAGCCGGATTCGCCCACCAGGCCCAGCTTTTCGCCCTTGGCCAGCGCAAAGCTCACACCGCTCACCGCGGCCGCGCTGCCATACTTGGTTTTAAAGGTAACGGTCAAATCGTTTACTTCCAATACAGGCCGTTCGCTCATGGTCGGCACCTCCTTACACATCCAGTTTCGGGTCTAGATAATCCCGCAGCCAGTCGCCCAGCAGGTTCACGCCCAACACCGTCAGGGTGATGCACAGGCCGGGCAGGATGCACTGCCAGGGATTCGAGACCATGTTGGCCCGCGCCTCACTGAGCATCCGCCCCCAGGTGGGGATGGTGATGGGCACGCCGTAGCCCAAAAAGCTCAGGGACGCCTCCATCAGAACGATCTTGGCCATTTCCAGCGTGGCAATGACAATCACCGAGCTGATGACGTTGGGCAGGATGTGCCGAAAAATAATCCGGGCATCGCTGCCGCCCTCCGCACGGATGGCTTCAATGTATTCACACTCTTTGATGCCCAGAATCTCACCGCGCACCAATCGTGCATAGCGCACCCAGCTGGTGATGCCCGCAATCAGGATCACGTTGCCCAGGCTTCCGCCCAGCACCGCCGCAATGAACAGCGCCAGCAGCGTAAAGGGGAAGCACAGCTGAATGTCCACCAGGCGCATAAGCACCGCGTCCACCCAGCCGCCGTAATAACCGGCCAGGCAGCCCAGCACAACGCCCACAACGCCGCCCACAACCGTACCGGCCAGGGCCACCAGCAGCGTAATGCGCGCGCCCACCAGCAGGCGGCTGAGCACATCGCGGCCCAGCTGGTCGGTGCCCAGAAGGTGCTCCGGTGTTCCGGTGGCCGTCCAGGCCGGGTCGTGCAGTTTGTTCATCAGGTCCTGCTGCAGGGGGTCACAGGGGGCCAGCTGGTAGGCAAAAATGGCACACACAACCACCACCAGCACAATGGCAAGGCCGATCATACCGGTCTTGCTCTGCTTCAAGCTTCTCCACAATGCTTTCATCCCGCACACCTCCTCACTGCAGCCTCACACGGGGGTTGATGACGCTGTACAGCACATCCACCACAAAGTTGATCACCACAAACACCACCGCCAGCAGGAATACAATGCATTCCACCACGGCGAAATCGCTGCTTTGAATGCTCTGGATCACCAGGCGGCCGATGCCGGGCCAGGCGAACACGGTTTCGGTGATCACCGAGCCGCCCAGCAGCGAGGCAAACTGCATACCCAGCATCGTCAGAATTGAGCTGAACGCGTTTTTGAAAGCATGCTTCATCACGACCACACTGCCCCGTAAACCCTTGGCCCGAGCCACGTCAATGTACTCCTTGCCCAGCACCTCAATCATGTTGCTGCGCAGCAGGCGGCAGATGGTGGCGGCGCTGAACAGGCCCAGCGTAAAGGCCGGCATGATCAGCGAACGCCAGCCCTCGCTGTTGCCGCCGGTGGGCAGCCAGCCCAAATTGACCGAAAATGCCATGATGAGCATAATGCCAAGCCAGAAGGCAGGCAGACACTGGCCCAGAAGGGCCAGCACACGGATGACACCGTCCGACAGGCTGTTGCGCTTGACCGCCGAAAGCACACCCGCCGGGATGCCCAGCACCACCGCAATGGCCAGGGCGGCCACGGCCAGCTCCAGGGTGGCTGGCACGCGCTCCAGCACCACACGCATGGCAGGCTCGTTGTAATAATAAGAGGTACCAAAGTCCCCCACCACTGCGCCCTTCAGAAAACGCAGATACTGCTGGGGCAGCGGATCGTTGTAACCCATCTCCTGGCGCAGAATGTCCATCTGTTCCTTCGAGGTGGTCGGCGACACCATCAGCTCCACCGGGTCACCGGTCAGGTGCAGAATGACAAACACCACCACCGTAATGCCCAGAATGGCAATGAGCGACTGAGCCAGCCGTTTTGCCAGATATTTGGCCATGCATCTTCCCCCTTTTGTGCGTTTAAGCGCATCGCATTGCGCTGTTTCGCGCCATTTTTGTACAGAAAAAGCGCACACTGCACAAGGTCTGTGTGCGCTTTTCCAATGTTCAGGTAGAGCTTTGAGTTTCGATTACTGCACGCTCACGCCGTCCATCAGCACCACTTCGTCGGTACGGGCCGTCCAGTTCTGCACCTTGGCAGAATTGTATGCATACAGGGTATCCTGCTGGTACAGCCACACGGCGGGCGCCTGGTCCACCATGAACTGCTGCATCTCGCTATGCAGCTGGGCACGCTCGGTGTCGTCTACCGCAGCCGCTGCGCGGGAAGCCAGATCCCCAAACTCGTCGGAATCCCAGGTGCAGTAACGGCCACCCTTCGTGAAGCCGATGGAAGCGATCAGTTCAATATCGCAGTAGGGGCCGCCCAGGCTATTCAGGAAGATGGGGGCCACGGTGCCGGACATGATCTTGTCGCGCTGGGTCGCGGAGTCCTCCTGCTGGATGTTCACGGTCACGCCCACTTCCGCCAGCTGAGAGGCCACAGCCTGCGCCACGTCGGTGGCGTTCAGCATGCCGGGGGAAACGGACAGGTCCACGGTAAAGCCGTCAGCATAGCCGGCCTCGGCCAGCAGGCTCTTCGCCTTTTCGGGATCGTAAGTGTAGCCCTGCACGCTGGCATCGTAATCGTCGTATTCCGGGGTGGAGATGGAGGCCACCTTCACAGCATAGCCGTCCAGCACGCCGGCGATCAGGCTGTCGCGGTCAATGGCGTAGTTCAGGGCCTGACGAACCTTCAGGTCGTTGACGGGGCTGTCTCCGTTGATGGTATTGAACTGCAGCCAGGCCACACGGGTGGAGGGCTGCCCCACCACGGTAACGCCGTCCGTGCTGCTCAGATAATTGGCCTGGGTGGTGGGGATGCTGCAGATGATGTCCACCTCACCGGCCTGCAGGGCAGCCACACGGTCAGCCGCTTCGGGGATGACCTTGTAAACCAGCTGATCGATCTGAGGCACCTCGCCATAGTAATCGGGGTTCTTCTCCATCACAACCTTGTCATCCTTGGTCCAGGAGACAAACTTGAAGGGGCCGGAACCCACCGGGTTCTTGGCGAACGCTTCATCGCCCACTTCCTGAACGTACTTGCTGGGAATGATCTTCACATAGTTCAGGCGCAGGGGCAGCGAGTTGAAGGGCTGATCGGTCACGATGTTGAACTCGTAATCGCCCAGGACCTCCACGCTCATGAAGGAGAAGTCACCGGACAGAGCGTAACCGGCGTCCTTGTTCTTCAGGCTCTCGATGGTGTACTGCACGTCGGCGCTGGTCATATGATCGCCGTTGGTGAAGTACACATCGTCCCGCAGGGTAAAGTGCCAGGTTACATCGTCCACACGCTCGTAGCTGGCCGCAGCATCGAGCACGATGTTGCCTTCGGCATCGGTTTTAACCAGCGTGCTGTACAGGTCCGCCAGAACACTGGCGGTGATGGTGCTGGTGCCCCGACGGGGGTCCAAGCTGGAAATATCGGATGCATTGGCGTAAGTAACCGTCTTGGGGGTGTCGCTTCCGGCCGCCTCCGACGAAGCGGCAGCCGAGGAGCTGGCGGAAGAGCCGCAGCCTGCAAGCAGGCTCATCGACAACGCCAGGCACAGCGCCATGGATAAAAACTTCTTCATGGAATTACGTTCCTCCTTTTTGAAAATGGTGTTCATCCCTTCTTCGGCTGATGCAGCCGAATGCTTTATTTCCTCCGCCCCTGCAGGCGGCAAGAACCTGGTTCACTAACGTTTCTTTATGGAAAGCGGCGGTCATTTCAGCCGATGCTCGTCAAAATAGGGGTTCAGCACGTTCAGCCGCCGCTCTGTCTCCTCCGAATTGTGGTCCGCCACCAACGTTGCCAGCAGCTCCAGCAGGAACACCGCTGCCACCTGAGAGTTGAAAAAGCTGGCGCCGTCCACATCCACCAGCAGAAGCAGGTCTGCCAGGCAGGCAAAGGGGGCGGTGGGGCGGTCGGTCAGCAGAACGATCTTGGCGCCCCGGCTTCGGCCGTAGCTCAGCACCTTCATGGCGGTGTTGCTGTACTGGTTGAAATCGATCACAAACAGGCAATCCTCCGGGCAAAGGTCCAGAATGTCCTCCATGATCACCCGCTGGGTGGAAGCCATCACCCCCGGCACGGCCATGCGAAGCAAAAACGCAAAGCGCTCGGCAAGGCTGGCCGTCGGGCGCTGGCCCACAATGAACTTACGCGGGCAGTTGCTCAACAGCTGCACCACCTGTTCCAGCGTTTCCTCGGTGTTTTTATGAAACACGCTGTCCAGATTCTGCATCATCAGGCGGCTGTATTTCAGGTGCAGCCCCTGCCGTGCATCGCCGCTGCGGCTGGTCTGCATTCGCTCCATCGGGCTGGAAAAGATCCGCTGGGCGTTCTCTGCGTCCCGCGTCAGTTGGCTGCGCAGTTCCTCCTGCAGCTCCAGAAACGAAGTGTAGCCCAGTGCGCGACAAGTTCGAATGACCGTGGCGTCGCTCACGCCGAGGTTTCTTCCCAGCTCGCCGGTGGACATATAGCAGACCGCACTGAAATTGTTCAGGATGTAATCGGCGACCGCCGCCTCCTTTTTTGTGAGGCGCGCGGCGTGTACCCGTTGGCTGAAAGCCGACATTGCGTCCATGAAGCATCTCCTCATCTGCGCCGAAAAACCACTTTTCAACAGAACTATTCTCGTCGGAATGATTTTTTATATTTTTTCTCTGCCTTTATTATAGAGCCTTTTGTCGAAAACTCAACAAATTTTTACATAAAATATTGTAAATTCAACATCTTTGTGAATTTTAGCACATTAAAGTGCTCGTGCGTTGTCTATTTTCACAATAGGTTTTGGGCCATTGTGCAGGCACGCGCTTCAAAATGCGATGTGACACGCGTAGTTGTTCTCATATCGCGAACAGTTTTGTCTTCGCATTTCTCCTGGTTTTGCCTGGCCTGCCGCCCGCTTTGCATTGCCGGAACAATCGATTTGTTGTATACTCATTTAAAAGTCACAATCTTTTCTCTGGAGGCCGAATTTTCATGAACCTGACCAACCTTACCTACTTCATCGCCGCGGCCGAAGAACTGAACTTCACCCGGGCCGCCCGGCGGCTTTACATTTCGCAGCAGGCCCTCAGCAGCCACATTGCCAAGCTGGAGGAATACTATCAGGTTCCCCTGTTTGACCGGGGCAACCCCATGACCCTGACGGACGCCGGGCGGGTGCTGTATCAATCCGCGGTGCAGGTAACCGAAACGCTGGAACTGTGCGACCGCCGCCTGCAGGACATCAAGGATTTTACCCGCGGCAGTCTCTCGGTGGGCATTCCCGTCACCCGCGGCACCATGATGCTGCCGCAGCTCTGCTCGGCTTTTCATCAGCTGTACCCCAAAGTTCATCTGGAAATTTTTGAAGGGCAAACCACGCCGGAGGTGGAGCAGGCACTGGCCGCCGGTAAAATTGACCTGGCAGTGGGCTACGTTCCACAGGACGCCACCAACATTGTCAGCGTGCCGCTGTACCGGGAGACCTACGTTCTGGCCGCCCCCAACCAGCTTCTGGCGGAGATGTTCCCCCCGCACACGCTGGAGGCCATGAAGCGCAAGCCCCAGTCCATCGCCGCGTTTGCCGGGCTGCCCTTTGTGGGGCAGATCGAAACCACCATGGGCGGCAAGGTGTTCCGCCAGCTGTGCAAGGAGGCCGACGTCACCCCCCATGTGGTGCTGACCACAGCCAACATTCTTACGCTGCTGAACCTGTGCGTGGCCGGGCTGGGCGTATGCACGCTGCCCTCCACCTTCGTTCGGCAGAGCGACGCGCTGCCCGGCCTGCGCGGGGCCGGCATTGTCGGGCCGGAAACCCTGCGCCGTGTCACAGTGTTTGAGTTGAACAGCGCCACCGGCTCTGCCCAGCTGGCCGTAAACCGGCTGCGCAGCAAAATGCTCACCCAGGCCGGGCGGGAGTTCATCCATCTGGCGCAGGAGCTGTTTCACGACTAAGCCATTTTATCCTCGTTTGCATCAAAGGGATCCCGTCTGTATTGAAAAAGCCGAGGGCCGCTGTATTTTTCACAGCGGCCCTCGTTTTATGCGTTGATCAGAGATGGATTGTTACAGCCCCATGGCCTGCTCCACCGACTCCTTGGTCTTTTTCACGTAGGCGAGCATCTCGTCGTTCAGGGGGTAACGGATGACGCAGCCCGGGGTCAGAATCAGCCGGCGGCCGCCGCTCATACGGCAGCACTCGTAGATCTGATGGCGGATGGCGTTGTGGTTGCACTCGGTAATGTCGAAGCGCTTCAGGCCGCCCATGATACACTTATCGGTGGTGGCCAGCACCTCGTCCACGGTGGGCAGGGTCTCCCAGGCGTGCCAGTTGAACACCTGCACCGGGTAATCTTTCAGGATGTCGAACATGATGTTGTCGCCATGGCAGTGGATGGTGTTCATCCAGCCGCCCGCGTTGTTGGCAGCGTTCAGCACGCGCACGTCGTAGGGCTTGCCGTACTCCAGGTACTCAGCAGCGGTCAGCGGCTCCACCGCCATACTGGTGGCATAGTTGCTCATCTGGCTGGCCATGAACACGCCGTCCGCGCCCATTTCAATGGCCTTGGCAGCCAGGGCCTCGGTGGTCTGGCAGATGACCTCCAGCGCGGCCTTCACTTCCTCGCCGTGGCCCTGATGGATGTACTGGCCGATCTTGCCGCCGCACAGCTTGTTGGCGGTGGTGATGGGGGTGAACACGGTGAAGATCACGGGCACATCGTCCGCCTTGACCTTCTCCAGGATCATCTCCAGATAGTGCAGCTCACGGGCAATGGCACCCGCAGTCAGGGGCTTCACGGTGAGCTTGGTCCAGTCCTCGGCGGTCTCGATGGGGGTGCTGACCAGCTTGGCCATGCCGCCCTTGGCCACCTCGGAATAGTCGATGACCGCGCCGAAGTCCTCAATGGAGTACATACCATTGTTCATGGTCTTGATAAAGTCCACATCGTAGGTCTTGTAGAACTCGTAGGTCTTTTCGGTGATGGCATCGGCATCGTGGTCAAACTGGGGCATATGGCTCCACAGAGAATAGGGAATCTTATCGGGCTTCTCGCCCTTCACCGCTGCCATGCAGCGCTCGCGCTTGGTCATACTCATTGCAACTTCCTCGCTTTCTGTGCCTGTCTGTATATGCGCCCGGAACTGTCCGGGCCTTTTGTGTCTCAGTGCTCTGCTCACCCGCACCGCCGGGAGGGCGCAGAATCGGCCCGGCCGGTGGTTGTGCGGATGTGTGAGAGCAACGGGAAAGCGCGCGGTCCCTTGGCAGGGCGCAGGGTGCCCTGCCGGGGGCCGCGCGCTGGGGTTGGTTTACCAGTGACTGAACCGATCAGCCCTTGATGATGATCTCATCCCGCTTGGAATGGGTGAGGAACTCGAAGCCGTCCTCGGTGATGAGCACGGTGTCGCTGTTGCGCACCGCGCCCAGCTCGGCGCTCATCAGGCCGGGCTCCACCGTCAGCACCATGCCGGGGGCCAGCGGGGCCTTGTTGCCCTTGGTCACCGAGGGGAACTCGTGGGTGGACAGGCCCATGCCGTGGCCGCAGCGGCCGGGCAGAATGCTGCCGAAGCCTGCGTCCTCAAACTCCTTCATTGCAGCGAAGTACAGGTCCTCAAAGATGGCGCCGGGGCGCAGGCGGTCAAACACCTGCTGGCGGGCGCGGAGCATGGCGTCGTAGGCGCGGCGGCGGGTCTCGTTCACCTGGCCCACCATCACACTGCGCTCGTTCTCCACGTTGTAGCCGGCCACGCGGGCCCAGCTCATGGGCATGGTCAGGTCGCCGGGCTGGGGCACATAGCCGGTGGCACAGTCACAGCCGTAGTTCAGCCGCTCGTTGGACATGCACCACACGCACAGGGTGTCGATCTGGGCGGTCTCACTGTTGGAGAAGCCGGACACCTCGTACTGCTGGTACTCCTTGTGCCACAGCTGGCGCATGGCGTACTGGCCCTCGGTGCAGGCCGCAGCCTCACTGTAACCGCCCTCCAGGGCTTCGATGGCCCGGCTGACGCCGGTGTCCACCAGGCGGCCGGAAATGCGGCACATCTCGATTTCGTGGGGGTCTTTGATCAGGCGCTGGTCCACCGCGTCCTGGGCGATGTCCACAAAGCCCTTCACATTCAGCTTTTCCTTCAGCTTGTTCATCACGCTCAGGCTGGCGTAGTCGCCCTCAATGCCCACGGTCATGGGCTTGTCGCCCAAAATCTCCCGCATGGCGTCGTAGGCGTCCATGGCGATGGCCTGGGTGGCACCCCACTTGCCGTAGCACAGCACCTCATCCACAGCACCCTCGTTCACGGCGTGGTCGTGGCGGATGCAGTGCACCAGCAGGAAGCCCTTCTCGGGGGTGACGATAAAATAGGGCACATGGCTGATGATGATGGGGTTGAAGTTGCTGAAGTAGAACACGTTCTCGGGGCGGGTCATGATGACCACATCCACGCCCTTGCGGGCCATGGTGGCCTGCATTTTTTCAATGCGCTCCTTCACATAACCCCGCAGCTCGGGGGAAGAGCGCTTGGAATCCAGAATTTCCTGACTGTTCATAAGAAAACCTCCTTGTACAATGTCCAGTTAAGCCGGCATCGGGCCGATCAGCCGTTCAGCAGCACGGGGCCGCCGGGGCCGAAGGGAATCTTCAGGAAGAACCAGAAGAGCAGCTCGACCACCATGAAGACGAAGTAGCAGATCACATAGGGCAGCATGTTGGACATCAGAGTGCCGAAGCCGGCCTTCTTGTCGTACTTCTGGGCCAGAGCCAGCAGCATACCGAAGTAAGCAAAGGTGGGGCAGATGGGGTTGGTGATGGCATCGCCGATGCGGTAGGCCATCTGAACCAGAGCGGGATGGTAGCCCAGCAGCATGAACATGGGCACGAACACGCTGGACAGCAGCGACCACTTGGTGGAAGCGGAACCGATGAGCAGGTTCAGGAAGCCGCACATGATGACGAACAGCAGGGCGATCAGGACCGTCAGGCCCTTCATCAGGGGCGCGGCGGAAGCAATGGCGGAACCGGTCTCGGAGTCGCACAGAACACCGGTGAAGTTGGTGACCGCCTTGGTCAGCATCTTCAGTATGCCGTCAATGCTGCACAGGTTGACCACTTTCACCATCTCGCCGGTGGCGGGGTTGACGGCGCTTACGCCCAGTGCGGAGCAAATGCCGGAAATCACAACAACGGCCAGCGCCAGCACGATGAACATCAGCATGGGGGCGGGGATCTTGTTGCCCAAGATCTCCACCTTGCGAAGGAAGCGTTCACCCCCCCTTCGGCTTCTTGTTTGTTTCTTCCACGATTCTTCTCTCCTTTTTGTTTGTTTGGGCGCATTGTTATCTGCCGCAAAGATTCAGACCCGTTTTTCGTTCTCACAGTAGTATAACATACTAAACCGGTACGTAAAGTGCTTTTTGCCTTTTCATCCGGTTTTCTGCACCCTTTCCGCTTTTTCTGGCTTTATCATACCCGCTCGCTACAATTATTTCAAACAAATTATCCGTTTTTCAAACAACCATTTAATTGTTATATGATTCATTCCTCCGGCTTTTCATTTTGTATTTCTCATTTTTACCCAATTCTCTGCCAAACATCCCCGTTCAAATTTGTAGCTTTCGCTCAGTTCCGGCTCTTCGGGCGGCCCCGCCTGCCCTCAGGCAGCTCGTACTTTGCTTCTTTACAGCACGCTTCTTTGTGGAATTTCCTCTGTCTCAGCGTCTTTTTGCCACACTTCTTCCCCGTTTGCATCCCCGCTTCATTTGCCAAACGCCGCCGTATGTGCTCTAATAGGTACAAATACATCGCACGGCACAAAGGAGTGGTTTTGATGAAATACGGCATCATCGGTGCGGGCAGCACCGGCAAAGCGGCGGCGGCCTGGCTGCATCAGGCAGGCTGCCCCGCCCTTGTTTGGGACCGCGACCCCCGCAAGCGGGCCGACCTGGCCCAAAGCGGCCTGCTGGCCACCGGCAAGGTGGAGGGGCAGCTGCCCGTGGAGACCGCCGACACCCTGGAAGAGCTGGCCGCCCGCTGCGACATTCTGCTGATCCAGACCCTGGCCGAGGGGCACCGCCCCGTGGCCGAAGGGCTGGCCGGGCACCTTCGCCCCGGGCAGATCCTGCTGGTGACCAACTGCTGCTGGGGCGCCGCCGAGCTTGCGCAGGTTTTGGGGCAGGAAGCGGCTGAAAAGGGCTGCCGCATCGCCGAGACCAGCGGCCAGCTGATTCTGGCAAACTCCCCCGGGCCCGGGCAGGTCTACCTGAAAACCGTAAAAAAGCAGCTGCTTCTGGCCTGCACCGACCCCGCCGCCACCGGGGCGGTGCTGGAAGCGCTTCGCCCGGAATGGCCCCAGTATGCCGCCGCCTCCAGCATTCTGGAAACCTCCCTCTCCGGCACCAATCCCGTGACCCACGGGCCCATCGCACTGTTCAACCTGGCCCGCATGGACAACGGCGAGGACTACCGCCTGTTTGCCGACGGGCTAAGCCCCCTCACCGCCCGCTGTGTGGAGCAACTGGACATCGAGCGCGTGGCCGTGGCCCGCGCCTGCGGCGTGCCCGTGCGCACCGCGCTGGAGCTTTTGAACGACGCCTGGCCCACCCCGCAGCCCACCCTGTACGACGCCTTCCACTCCAACCCCTCCTATATGGTCACCAAGGGGCCTGCCACCACCCACCACCGCTTCATCACCGAGGACCTGCCCTACGGGCTGGCCCCGCTGGTGCTGCTGGGACGGCTGCACGGCGTGCCCACCCCGGCCCTGGAGGCCCTTCTGAACATGTTCCGGCTGGCCATGGGCACCGATTACATCGCCCTGGCCCCGGCGCTGGACTGGAAGGGCCTGGGCGCCTTTCTGCCGTATCAGGGGCTTCCCCTCGAGGGGAAGCTGTCGGCGTTAGCCGACGGATGAGGTGGCACTTCGCCTTTGCAGCTCGCTTATGGCGGTGACAGGCCCATATATCCTGCCCCGCCCTGCCCCCCAACACGCAAAAAAGCACACCCCGCCTCTAACCCGAGGCGGGGTGTGCTTTTTATACAGCGGTCAGGCAAAGGCCCGAAGCGCGCTTAGTTCTTGGCAGTCTCCTTGCCGAACAGGGCCTTGCAGCCCTCCCACAGCAGGGCAATGGCCAGCACGAACACCGGCACAATGATGATGCACTGCATGATGGGGGCAGCCAGGCTGGCACCGCCGGCCATGATGGTGGCCACGTTGTTGCGGAAGCTCAGCACCAGCTGGAACAGAGAAGCGGCGGCCATGAAGAACATGGGCACGATGAACATCTTGTGGTTGCGGCTCATGCGCTTCATGAACACGGCGGCAGCCATCAGGGCAGGCACGCTGACCAGCTGGTTGCAGGCGCCGAACAGGGGCCAGATCTTGGCGTAGCCCGCGCCGCACAGCAGGGCAGCCATGCCCAGGTTGATGATGGTAGCCACGTACTTGTTGGTCAGGGTCTTCTGCATGGGGGTCTTTTCGCCCTCCGCAGGGGTGAAGAACTCCTGGAAGGTGAAGCGGCCCAGACGGCAGCAGGTATCCAGGCTGGTCAGGCAGAACGCAGACACAGCCAGGCTGATGACGGTGAAGGCGATGCTGGCAGCCTTCTCACCCAGGCCCATCTTGGTGAAGAAGCCGGCGATGGCGGTGGCGAACACGGTGGCAGGCGCAGCGGCCACTTCGGTGTAGTTGCCGTCGGTGGTCAGGCTGCCCACGCACAGCAGGGCGATCACAGCCAGCACGCACTCGATCAGCATGCCGCCGTAACCGATCATCTTGGCATCACCCTCGTTGCTCAGCTGCTTGGAGGTGGTGCCGGAAGCGATCAGGCTGTGGAAGCCGGAAACGGCGCCGCAGGCCACGGTGATGAACAGGGTGGGGAACAGCATGCTGTTGCCCACGGTGAAGCCGTTGAAGGGGGTCAGGATCACGGTGGGGTTGGAGCCCAGGATGCCGATGACGGCGGCCGCGATCATGAAGTACAGCAGGAAGCTGTTCAGGTAGTCACGGGGCTGCAGCAGAATCCACACGGGGGTGACGGAAGCAATGCCGCAGTACACGAACACGACCACGCGCCAGAAGTTGATGCTGCCGTAGTTCAGGGGGAAGGCCAGGCCGGCAGCCACACAGCCGCACAGCAGGGCAACGCCCACCACGGTGGAGATGCCCAGGGGCACACCGCGGCGATAGACCAGGAAGCCAAAGGCGATGGCCAGGGGGATGAACAGCAGGCTGGCAGTGGCGACAGAACCGTTGTTGGTGCTGCCCTCCACATAGTAGAAGGTCTTGGCAACGATGTCCGCGAAGGCGGCGTCCACCAGCAGCATAACCAGCCAGGTGAACACGCTGAACATGACCTTGCTCTTATGGTTCAGATGAACCTCCATCACTTCGCCGATGGACATACCCTTGTTGCGCACAGACACAAACAGGGCGCTGAAGTCCTGCACGGCGCCGATGAAGACGCCGCCGATCAGGATCCACAGCAGCACGGGCACCCAGCCGAACAAGGCCGCCTGAATGGGGCCGTTGATGGGGCCGGCGCCCGCGATGGACGCGAAGTGGTGACCCAGCAGAACGGGGGCCTTGGCGGGCACGTAGTCCACGCCGTCCTCCATTTCGTAAGCCGGGGTCTTACGGGACGGGTCAACGCCCCACTGTTTTGCCAGCCAGCCGCCGTAGAAGACGTAACCTAAGGCCAGCACAACAATGGACACGACCAGAATTGCAATTCCGCTCATTGTTATGTTCCTCCTCGAGAATTGTTTCTCGCCCCGCGCCTTACCAACACGGCGTGGGGTGTTTCGTACCGGCGGCCCGCCAGGGGTCTTGCAAAGCCTGCGCAGCCGTCTTTATCAAAAAATGATTTGCCGCAAACAACCGGGGCCGCCAACAACTCGGCCCCCGGCCCATCATTTTCTGCCATGTCTGTGGGGCAGGTGCTTACACCTTGCCCGCTTTCACGTCCGCCAGCACCCGCTGGTACAGCTCGGCGGCTTTTTTGCCCGCCTTGTTGGTGTAAACCTTCTCATTGGCCAGGTCCACCAGCACCATGCGGGCCTCGCTGTACCCGCGCAGGTAGAAGCTGTAATACTTGACGAACTTGAACTTCTGCACCGCCTTCACCAGCTCCTCGCTCACCGGCTGTTCGCTGAGCAGGGCCAGGGTCAGGTAGGTGTACATATGGTCCTCCGGCATGTTGGCCTCGCCATGGCGGGCCACCTCCGGCTCCATGTGGCTGGTCAAAATCTCACCCAGCCGGGCCACTTCCTCCGGCCCCGGGGCGGTGCGGTACTGCTGCACCAGCACATGCTCGTGGCTGTCCACCCCCCAGAGGGTGGCCTTTTTTACCAGAACATATTTTTCCTGCCGAATGTGGAACGAAGCCAGGGCCGAAAACTCGCTGCCGCCCAAAAGCGCCGGGCGGGTAATGTCAAAGCTTCCTTCGTAGTAGCGCAGCAGGCGCTCAAAATATGCGCTGGAATCCATGCCGCCGTTTCCTCCTGTGTGGTGGTGTGGGAATCTTCTGCTTTTTCGTTGGAAGCCGTGGCCCGTCGATGGGGTACAAAAAAACGCTTCGTCTCGCAAAAGAGACGAAGCGCACTGACCTCGTGGTACCACTCTTTCTTCCGATGTGCCGCTTCCGATCAAACCGGCGCACCGCTCTGCCCTGTCCCCGCCGGGTTATGGCGGGAACAGCGCCCGGGTAACGGCGGGCGGCCGGCGGGGCTTACCGCCTGCCGGGCCAGAGGGCCACGGCCGGGTTTCAGCCTGCTGCTCACAGGGGATCCGAAACCGGGGCACCCGCCGCCTCGCAGCTTCCGGCGGCTCTCTGAATGGGTGTTTTTCCGGTTTCCTGTCCTGTTCAACGCATTTTAATGTACTAAAGTAAAAGATTCTTTACTTAGTATAGCCATCCTACGTTTTTGCGTCAATCGTAGGGTTGCACAATTCTCATTCATGAATTGGTCACAATTTTATATTCTTTTGCGGTTTTCTGCCGGCCGCTTTTGCTTTCTTTTCGTCCAGACGCTGATTTTTGTATGTTGCAATGTGCTTTCGCGCGCGTTCAGGCCATCGCTTTGCCGGTGGAGGCTGCGTCCTCCGTGCCGGAGAGATAACTCCGGCTGCCCAGAAGGGCGCTCAGCTCCTGCATGGTCATGCTGCCGGCCCAGTAGGCCCGGCCCGCCGCCAGATACAGGCCGCACCGCTGCTCGGCCCGCTCCAGCAGGGTGGGAATGCCACCGGTGAACTCCTCGCCGGTGAAGGGATGCTTCCAGGTCTCGGGCAGGCCGTCCCGAAGGTGGGCAGGGGTCACATGGCCCATCACCGTGCCCGGCGTGCCGAACAGCGGCTCCGCCAGCCGCAGCAGCCCCCGCTTCACCGACCCGCGGCAGACAAACAGGGACCGGATGAAGGTGGCCTGCACAAAGGCGTCCCGCAGGGCCTGTTCCGGGTAACGCTCCCCATAGGCGGCCTCAATGGCCCCGGCCAGCAGCGGGATCACCTCATCCAGCGCCGCATCCTCCATGCGGGGGCAGCAGTGGGCCACCGGCACCGCGGCGTCACCCGTGTCGCGCTCATGCAGCTGGCTGTCCAGCGCAATTTCAAAATAGCCGTGGCCGCCGGGGCCTTCATAGGCCTGCCCCGGCGAGGTGGCCAGCACCACATAGGGATGCACCACCGTGTCGGCCCCGTAATGACACAAAAAGCCCGCGGCGTAACTGCGCTGCACCGGCGTTTTTGCCCCCTCGATCAGCGCCCGCAGAAAGGCCCCCGTGTTTTCGTTGTGCATCCGCTCGCCCAGGTCCGGCAGCGGATACGCCCGCTTTCTGGCAGGCTTCCACACCTGATAGCAGAACAGCATATCCGGCCCGTTGGCCCCGGCAAAAAACGCCTCCCGGTGCAGGTCAGCGGTCAGCTTCTGGGCGCGGGCCGCCCGCCAGGCACAGCGCAGATGGGTGTATCCTTCCGGCATGGTTTGGTTCCTTCTTTCCTCAACTGGGCGTTTTTTCACCTCATTGCGCCGGTTTGCTTTGCGCCGGCGCATATCCTGATTCTATCAGAATTTCCGGGCGGAAGCAATCTTCCGGGCGTCTGCGCCATGTAAAAAGCCGGGAAGGGCCAATGGGGCATGCTTCACGCCCCGGTCCTTCCCGGCTTTCTGCTTTTTTGTATCGGCTCAATGACCGATTAATCACTTGTTGATTTCAAACTGCACGTCGTGCCCCGACCAGTAGGAAGGCGTGTAGGAAATCTCCATCTTCTGCCAATCCTGCGGAATCTCATAGGCGATGACCCCGTTGATCTTTTTGCCCGGTGCCACGGTGCCGTCCAGCGATTTCCAGGAATCCTCCAGCATCTCTCCGGTGATGGAAAGGCTGACGCTGTAATCGTCGCAGTAGGCATTGAAACTCACCATAGAGCTGACGTTGATCTCCTCGGAGGAATCGTTTTCGATCTCAAACTGGCACACCAGAAAAACGTTTCCGTCCGTGGGCATCATGTACTGCTTTCCCGGGTATTCCTCCGCGCTCAGCAGCGTGGTTTTCACCCCGTTCAGCTCCACCGTGTCGCCCACCGTGAACACCGTCTGTTCCGGCTGCGCTTCGCTGCTCTGGCTGGCCGCCTGTGAGGTGCCGGACGTGCTCTCCACCTTTTGGGGTGTGTTGCTCTCGCCGCCGCCCGCAAGCGCGGCGATCACCATCAGCACAACCACCACCAGAACCACAATCAGGCAGCCCGGCGCCCCCTGCTTTTTCCGGCAAACGGGGCATACTTTTGCATCGTAGGGAATTTCGCTTTTGCAATGCTTGCATTGCTTTACCGTAGGCTTTTCTTTGCTCATAAGGGATGCACTTCCTTTCTTGCCTCCCATTTTATGCAATTATTGCATAAAAGTCAATATGCAATAATCGTATATTTTAGAATATGCGATGGTGATTTTTATGTATCCGCGCATTCGTGCCCTGCGGGAAGACTGTGACCTCTCGCAAACCGAAATGGCCCGGCTTCTTCACGTAAGCCAGGCCACCTATTCCCGTTATGAAAGCGGGGCGCTGGATCTTCCGACCCAGATTCTGATCTCGCTGGCCGATCAGCACCACACCAGCATTGACTATCTGCTCGGCCGCACGGACAATCCCGCCCCGCCCGAAAACGCATAACGCGCCGCTCTCCCCGTTTTTGGGAAAGCGGCGCGTTCTTTTTTATTGAGGTTATGGATGCAGGGTTCAGTCGGCGCTCTCTTTTTTCAGGCAGCGGGGCAGCACCAGAAAGTACAGGCCCGCGCCCACAAAGAAGATGAGCAGGATGGACAGAATGCCCCAAGGGGCCGCGGCGGCGTTCACCTGGGCGATCTGTTCGGCGGTGGCGGTGGCCTGGGTCAGGCCGCGGGCGGTCAGCTCCCGCTGGGCCATAACGCCGCTCACCACGCCCACCAGAGACGGGCCCATGATGGCGCTGAACTTGCCGAAGATGTCGTAGAAGCCGAAGAACTCGCCCGAGCGTTTTTTATCCGGGATCATCTTGCCGAACATACTGCGGCTAAGCGCCTGAATGCCGCCCTGGCTGGTGGCCACCAGGAAGGCCAGCACCCAGAACTGCCAGGCGCTGTGCATGAAGAAGCCGAACACACAGGTGAACATATACACGCAGATGCCGAAGCCCACCATGGCCCGGGCGCCGAACCGGCTGCTGAGCCGGATGTACAGCAGGCAGAAGGGCAGGCCCAGCATCTGCACCATCAGCAGGGCCAGCATCATGGCGGTGGAGTCCAGCCCCAGCATATCGCCGTAGGTGGTGGACATATGAATGATGGTGTTCACGCCGTCAATGTAGAAGAAGTAGGCCAGCAGGTACACCAGCATATCCTTGTGGGCGGCGATCTCCTTCAGGGTGCCGCCCAGGCCCCGCAGGGCCTTGCCCACGGCCCCCTTTTCGCGGGGCACGCCGCTGACCTGATGGACGTTTTTCAGCATGGGGAAGCTGAACACCAGCCACCACACGCCGGTAAACCCGAAGATGAAGGACAGGCAGGTGAGCATGGGCACCCCCACCGCGTTCATAATCAGGAAGATCAGCAGCGGAATGGTGCTGCCGCCGATGTAACCCAGGCCGTATCCCATGGTGGACACCTGGTCCATCCGCTCCTCGGTGGTCACGTCGGTGAGAAAGCTGTCGTAATACAGGTTCGCCCCGGCAAAGCCCAGGGTGCTGAGAATGTACAGGCTTAGAACAAGCAGGCCCACCCGCTCGGCCACGCCGGGCTGGGTAAAGGGCAGGGCCGGGGCGGCCGCCAGCCCCAGGCAGGAAACCACGCCCACCAGCATGAAGCCGGTGAACAGCTTTTTGCGCCAGCCCTCAAAGTCGCCGAACACACCCAGCACCGGGGCCAGCAGCGCCACAATGGCCATGGCCGCGCTGGTGGCATAGCCCCAGGTGCTCATGCTGGACACCGCGTCTCCGGTGTACTCGGCCACCGTATTGTAAAAAATGGGCAGAATGGTTACCACGATGACGGAATGGGCGCTGTTGGCCCAATCGTACATCATCCAGCTGGTCTCCTGTTTGGAATAGCCTTTCAGCAGTTTCATACTTCCTCCGATGTTCGGCGGCCCGGCCTCCGGTCATCAATGCCGGGGGCCGTTATTTTATTGCAGCACCGCGCCCCGGCTCAACCGGCAAACACGGCGCCGGCAACCCCCAGCACACCGCTGCTGGCCAGGCCCATGATCACGCCCGCCAGCAGCACGCCGCCCATGCAGGCCAGCACGCTGCTCTTGAAGTCCATATCCAGCAGCGAAGCCGCCAGCGTACCGGTCCATGCGCCGGTGCCGGGCAGCGGAATGCCCACAAACAGCAGCAGCGCCATAAACAGGCCCCGGCCTGCCGTGGCCTGCAGCTTTTCGCCGCCCCGCTTGCCCTTGGTCATGAAAAAGGTGCAGGGCTTGCCGATGAGGGGCTTATCCTGGCCCCACTCCAGCACACGGCGGGCGAACAGATAGATGAAGGGCACCGGCACCATGTTGCCCACAACGGCGGTGATGTAGGTGGGGATCATGGGCAGGCCCATACCCACCGTGCCGATCGGGATGGCCCCGCGCAGCTCCACCAGCGGAACCATGGAAATAAAGAATACATACAGATATTTGGTCAGCATAAATTTCTCCTGAATCGGGTCATTGGTTTGGTTCGGCGGCCCGCAATGCCTCCATTTGGGCACGGCCGCTGTGGGCCATTATAGCATATCCAACCCTTCCCGTCACTAAAACGGGGAAGATTTATTCGACAAACCAGCAAATTTTACCGGAATTTTGCCGTTTTGATTCACCGGCTCCCCTGCTTTTCCAGCAGGCGGCGGTAGGAGGCGTCCATACCGATGGCCCCCAGCGGGGCGGTGATGAGAATGGCCAGCACCGCCACTGAGAGCACCAGCCGGCCGCAGGGCAGCCCCATGGCCAGCGGCACCGAGCCAATGGCCGCCTGCACCGTGGCCTTGGGCAGATAGGCGATCACACAGAACAGCCGCTCCTTCCGGTTCAGGGCCGTACCCGCCATGCACAGGCACACGCCCGCCGCACGGAACATCAGCGCCAGCGCGATCATGGCCAGCGCCGCCGGCCCGGCCGCCAGCGTGTAGCGCACATCCACGGCCGCGCCCACCAGCACAAACAGCAGCACCTCGGCCGCCAGCCACAGCTTGCCGAACTTCTCCGAAAGGCGTCTGGTCACCGCCGGGGTGCTGCGCAGCTTCAGGGTGCAGGCCATGGCCACCACCGCCAGCAGGCCGGACAGGGGCACCCGCCCCTTCAGCCAGGTTTCCGCCGCCATGAGTAGGAACGCCGCCCCCAGCACCACGATCACCTTCATGCTGTTGCGCACCATATGCTTATGGGCGTAGGCCGTCTCGAAGAACCCGCTCAGCAGCCAGCCGGCGGCCGCCCCCAGCGCCACTCCCAGCAGGATGGACACCGGAATGCCCGCAAAGTCCGCCAGGCTGGCGCTGCCGCCCTGGGCCATGCTGCTGAAGGTGGAAAACAGCACGATCACAAAGATGTCATCGCAGGAAGCCCCGGCCAGAATCATCTGCGGGATGCTTTTTTCGGTGCCGTAGCCCTCCTCCATCAGCTGCACCATGCGGGGCACCACCACGGCCGGGGACACTGCCCCCAGCACCGCACCCATCACGGCGGCCTCCACACGGCTGACCCCCATCAGTGCCGGGGCCAGCAGGAAGAACGCCAGAATTTCACAGCTGGCGGGCACGCAGGCCATCATCACCGCCGGGCGGCCCACCTTTTTCAGGTCGGCCAGGTTCAGCGAAAGGCCCGCCTTAATGAGAATGATGATGAGGGCCATTTGCCGAAGCTCTGACGAGATGGACAGGATGGAATCGTCCAGCAGATTCAGCGCAAAAGGCCCCAGCAGAATGCCGGTGAACAGCATACCGATGATGCGGGGCAGGTGCAGCTGCTGGCACAGGGCCGCCATGGCGAGCCCGATGAGGAAAATGTACGCGAGGGAGGTAAGCATGAACAATCTCCTTTTTGTTGCGGCGGCGTGGGGCAGGGCCTGCCGGGCGGCCGCCTTCGGCAGCAGGGCGCAAAAAAGCCGATGATTTCTGCGACCCCAAACGATCACAGACGTCATCAGCTTGTCATGGTTTATGAAAAGCGGTTCTGAAGCGCGCGGCGCTTCACGGGAGAACTTCATTCCCGCTGCCCATTATACGCAGGCCGCCCCCGTTTGTAAAGAGACGTTTCGGTCAAAGCGGTGTTTCGTGCCCCGGCTTTGCCCCTGCCCGGGCCTTTCCTGCATGGCGCGGGCAGCCGTCCGGCCGTCAGCCCTTTTTCACCGGGTGGCGGATCACCGTCCTGCGCTTTTCCGGCGGCGTCTTCCGCGGGTCCGAGAGGTAGATCTCATGATGAAGCCGTGTTTCGCCAAAGTCGTTCACATAGCCGTTCTCCTGCAAAAAGGCGTCCATGGCCGCCACCGTTGCCGGTTCGTCGTCGTAGCTGCCCACGTGCAGCATCTGCACGCACAGCCCCTCCTCAATGGTCAAAAACTCGGCACCGGAGCAGTCCAGCTTCTTCTTTTTGGCGGCGGTCTCCACCGCCCAGGCAAAATTCTCCCGGGTGACGAACTCCGGCAGGCGGATCACCGAGGTCCAGTAAAACCCGCTCTTGTCGGTGTAATCCACCCCGTCCACACCGTCCTGCCGCCAGAAGCCCTCCAGCGGTGGAACCACATAGTCAAAGAAGCCCTCGATGGCGCGGCCGTTCCGCCCGCTCATCTTCAGGGTATAGGCAACCGCGTACAAAACGCCGATCGCCCGCTGATAGGCCCCGTCTGCCTCGTTCGGGTCGCCCTTTCCCCGCACCGCAATGTAATTGGCCGCCGGTACCGTCACCAGCTCCGGCCGGGGTTTCGGGGCATAAAGCGCCCGGTACTCTTTTTTGAAATCGAATGCCATGTCCGTCTCCTCAAATTTTATTCTGCGCGTCTACCGTTCGTCCTGCAATTCCGTCATGCAAGCCCAGTAGCGCTTGGGGCAGTGGGTGCGCCGCACCGTGGGGTTGTATCGCTCCCGGATGCCGATGGTCTGGTAGAACCGCTTCCACAGCGCCTGATACTCCGCCTCCTCCGCGTCCGGCGGCGGCAGGGCAAAATCCGGCGGCAGTTCGGCATAATCCGCCGTGCCCCCCTGATACACCAGCGCCGTGCGATGGGTCAGGTCCGCAATGAGAAAGTCCTTGTCCGGGTAGCGGCCACAGAAGTGGGGCCGCAGCAGGGGCAGCACATAGTTTTTGGGGCGGATCACCGCGCCCAGCATTCCGTCCGCCACCTGAAAGCGCACAAACCCGGTGAGCAAGTGCGCCTCGCCCCGCACGGCCTTTTCCAGGTCCAGCACCGGGGCGGCGTCCGGGTGGGCGTAATCCCAGGCGGCCCCCCGCCCCCGGGCAAAGGCCATGTGCAGAAAGCGCAGGATCAGCAGCTCCTTCTCGGGCCGGCCGCTCAAAAAGGCATAGTGCACCAGCTCTTCCGCCCGTGCACCCAACACCGGGGCCAAGCTGGCCTCCACCCGGGCGGCCTTGTTCGCCTCGGTTGGAATGTCCCGCCCGTCAAAAAAGCTCAGCTGCGCGGTCTCCGGCCCTTCAATGGCCAGGGGCAGGGCCTTGCGCACAAAACTCTCGAACACACAGCACAAAAAGCCGGGGTAACTGCCGTCGTAGCGATAGATCACATCTTCTGTGCGTACCGTGCGACCACCTCCTCCTGCACCATGCGGCCCGCGATCTGGGGCGGCAGGCCGCTGCCCGCCAGCTGCTGCACCTGGGGCGCACTGAACAGGCTCAGCTGCTCGCACCCGGCGTTGAAGGCCATGGGGTCCAGCAGCGCCCGCACCACGGTCTCCCGCTTGGGGCTTCGGCTGCCCCCATAGCCCTTGCAGCAGATGAAATACTGCGCCCGCTTGAGCACCACGCCAATGCGCCGCAGGCCCTCCAGGTCCAGCTGGGCCTGCCGCCGGGCCGAGAGAATGCGCAGCGCGCTTTTCGGCCCGATGCCCGGCACCCGAAGCAGCCACTCCTTCGGGGCGGTGTTCACGTCCACCGGGAACATTCCGTAATGCTGAATGGCCCAGTTGCATTTGGGATCCAGATAGGGGTTGAAGTTCGGCTCCTCTTCGGTGAGGATCTCTGAGGCCGTAAAATCGTAAAAGCGCAGCAGCCAGTCCGCCTGATACAGCCGGTGCTCCCGCAGAAGGGGCGGCTTTGTGTCGGCGGCGGGCAGGCGGCGGTCCTCCGTCACCGGGATGTAGGCCGAGTAAAACACCCGCTTCAGGCTGTACTTATGATAGAGGCCCTCGCTCAGCCGCAGGATCTGCCGGTCACTCTCCGGGGTGGCCCCCACGATCATCTGGGTGCTCTGCCCGGCCGGGGCAAAGGCCGGGGCGCGGCGGTACAGCTGCATCTCCTCCCGGCTTTGGGCAGTGCGGGCCGCGATCTGCCCCATGGGGGTGAGAATGGCCTTGCGCCCCTTGTCCGGGCAGAGCAGGTTCAGGCTGCGCTCGCTGGGCAGCTCGATGTTCACGCTCATGCGGTCCGCCAGAAGGCCCAGCTGCTCCACCAGCTCCGGCGAAGCCCCGGGAATGGCCTTGGCGTGGATGTACCCGCGAAAATGGTACTCCTGCCGCAGAATGCGCAGTGTTTCCACCATGCGCTCGGTGGTGTGGTCCGGGTTCAACTGCACCGCGCTGGAGAGGAACAGCCCCTCAATGTAATTGCGCTGGTAAAACTGAAGCGTCAGGTCCGCCAGTTCCCGCGGGGTAAAGCTGGCCCGCGGCACATCGTTGGAACGCCGGTTGACGCAATAGCAGCAGTCGTAGGCACATACATTGCTGAGCAGCACCTTCAACAGGCTCACGCACCGGCCGTCCGAGGCAAAGGTGTGGCAGATGCCCGGGGCCGTGCAGCTGCCCATGCTGCCGTGCCGGCCCGCCCGGTCCAGCCCGCTGGAGGTGCAGGCAACGTCGTACTTGGCGCTGTCGGATAAAATCGTGAGTTTCTGCAGCAGTTCCATGGTTTCTCTCCGCCGAATCGGCTGTTCTGGGGCCTTCGGCAGAAAGGCCTTGGGTTTTCTCTTGTACAGGTAATTTTCTGCGTTTGCGGGCAGTTTGCAGCATGGCGCGCCGCCCGTCTGCGGCGGTCCCCCCTGAGCCGGCACGCACCGCCACAAACTTTTTCCTCTGCTGAGTTCAAAATCCTGCTTATGGGATTTCTCTTTTGCTACAATAGCATCAGCGGGCAGGGGTTCACCACTGGGTGACGGTTTTGATCACCTTGCCCACCACGTGCAGCTGCTCCAGCTCCTCGCCGCGCAGCACCAGCTCCTCATAGTCCGGGTTGAAGGGCTGCAGCACCACCGCATTGCCGCGGCGCACATAGCGCTTCAGGGTGCCCTCGCCATCGCCGTAGATCAGCACGCCCAGGTCACCGCTGTCCAGCACGGGCTGCCGGTGCACCAGCGCCAGGTCGCCGTCCTGAATGCGTGGTTCCATGCTGTCGCCCCGAACCACCAGATAAAAGTAGCTGTCCGGGTCTTTCACGCTGGCGTACTCACTGCCGTAGTCCTCCTCAAAGGCGAGGGCGCCGTAGCCCGCCTTGACCGTGCCCACCACCGGAATGCGGCATTGGCCGTAGGCCGAAGCCGGGCGGGTTTCCAGCCCGACCACCCGGCCCAGCAGGGTGTCGGTGCTCACCTCAAGCAGCTCGGCCATGCGGGTCAGCTGATCCGGGCCGGGAGTGCTCTGCCCCTTTTCCCACTTGGCCACCATCTGCTGGGTCACCCCAAGGTGCCCCGCCAGCTCCCTCTGGGTCAGGCCCTTTGCCTTGCGCAGGGTGCGCAGAATTTCCGAAAACATACTGTATCCCCCTTTTATATAAATACCGTGCGGCGTCGGCAGACCAGCCGCACCGGTTTCTTCCCCCGCGTTTGCGGGCATTGCCGTGAGCACGCGGCCCCGGCTTTATTGCAGCGGCCGTGTGTGGGGTGCCCCCTGCCGGCCGCATGATCGTTTCTTCCTCTTTATAGTACAACTTTGCGTTGTGATTGTAAAGGTTTTTTGTTGTGCTTTTCACCAAAAAGTTGTTTTTTAGCTCTTGACAACAACCTATTGGGGTATTATTATGGTGTTGTAAACAACTCAATGTTGTTTAATTATTTAAAAGCTTCCCCGTCATTTTCCACGTTTCATCGAAAGGGGTTCTGTGTCATGGTCACTTATTATAAAGTAAAAGCAATGCTTCTCCGCACGTTGTGCCTGGCCTGCGGCCTGTGCAGCGTATTCAGCCTGGGCAGCCTGCCGGAGCAGGGGCTGTCGGCGCTGGCGTTCTGCCTGGCGCTGGGGTGCCTCGCCCGCTGGGCGTACCGGGCCAGCCGCCGGGCCGAGCGCACCGCCAGCCGCGTGCGGCGCACGATGCTTCGCCGCCGGGCCTATGCCCGGCAGGCTGCGGCGGCCCCCCGCCTGCACACCAGCCCGGCCGCGCCGCATCTCATGCGCACGGCCTGAACGTTCCACGTCTTTTTCCTGCGGCCAGTGTCTGTTTCCTCTGTGCTGCGTCCGCGTTTCATACCCCCAACCCGCCCGGGTGCGCCGTCGGCAGCGGTGCGCCCGGGCAATTTTTGAAAAAGCGAAAAAAATCCCTTGACAAAATCCTGCCCCCATGGTACTATAATACTCGCATTCCGCAGGCGGTGCGGGAGACCACTGTGGAGAGATGTCCGAGTGGTTTAAGGAGCCGGTCTTGAAAACCGGTGACCCGGCAACGGGCCGTGGGTTCGAATCCCACTCTCTCCGCCATTAAAAGTGAATCATTTCCGAATGACTTTGCTCTGGAGAAATACTCAAGAGGTCGAAGAGGCGCCCCTGCTAAGGGCGTAGGTCGGGTAACCGGCGCGAGGGTTCAAATCCCTCTTTCTCCGCCAACAAAAACCAGCGTGTCCGCGAGGATATGCTGGTTTTTGCTTTTGCTGCGATAATCTTTGCCCCGCAATTTCGCCCACAATTGGGTTAAGGGCCGGGTTTCGTCTCTCTCGTATCCGCCGCAAGGCCGCTGCACCGCAAAAAGGCCCCGCCCATTCACAGGCGGGGCCTTTCGTAAGACAGTTAACGGAGCGTATCGGTGCGGATGCGCTCCGTTTCTTTGTGCTATTATGACATATGGCACAGTTGCAGGCAGCCCCCTTGGCTCTCCTTCTGGGAGAGCCAAGTTCCGCGCGTAATGCACTACACCGAACGGTGTATAAAAGCGCTCATTTTAGTTCCTGAAGGGATTTTATCAGTTCGCCAAACTGGAATTTATATGTCCATTTCAAAAATCAAATCCATGTCTTTGATTTTTCCATAATCAGATATAACCGTTGGAATATATCCTACATAACGATACCCTTTCTTTGCATATTCATCAATAATCTGCCTGTGCTCTTCCGATTTAGCTCCAACTAATTTCCCTATATGCACAGAAACATATTCATATTTTTTCATTGCATAACACCTCCAACTTTCGATTTTTCATTTGATTACATATAAGGCACCTCGTCAAACTGAAAGTTATCAGTGATTCTCTTGTGTGCCTTTTGCTTCTGCTTTAAGCGATTTGATTTCTTCCAAGATAAGTTCCGTACAAACAACGATAAGACCTGCAAGAAGAACGATTCCGCCATAAATCGGATAGATAAAGGACTCTTGGGCACCGCCGCCAATGATACCAGACAAGAACTGCCATACACCACTAAATGGCCAGATAACGAATGCAAATACCACAATCATCGTAATAATAGCTTTTTTCATTGCTCATTACCTCCACGAATTCCGATTTTCCGCTCTGTTCGACTCCCTGACAAACTGGAATTTGTTTAACTTCTTAAATGCTTTTTCTTTACAAACAATGAACTCAATATTATGCTTTCTTCTCCTTAAATGACTTTAGAAAGATCACCCATCCAAAGATCAGCAGATTCATTACCAGTGCCACAGGAATATCTCTCCAGTGGAATTGCTGATTCTGAATTACATCCGCATCGTACGTTCCTGAAAAAATTACCACCATGCTATTATTCAGAAAATGAATAATTATCGTAACCCAAATATTCTGGGTTTTCATATAAGTATATGCCATAAAAATCCCCAGTGAAATACAGGTAACAAACTGGCTTGCCAGAGCCGCCAGCCCCATATCCGGCGTAGTGTAATAGAAGAAGTCTATTGGCAGATGCCATACAGCCCACACACAGCCCAAAAGGATTACGCCGCCTTTTAGTCCAAATTTTTTCTGAAGAAGAGGCTGAAGATAATATCTCCATCCGTATTCTTCTCCAAAGAATGCCACTACTGACAGGAAAAAGTTTACCAAAACAGTAAAAAATATGATCCAGGTAGTAGGATTTGCCATTATTTTGCCAAATTCAGAAAGCTGGCCGCTCAGAGCACAGGCAATCACAAATCTGAGAAGATATAATCCAATAAACAACAGGATCATACGAATAGATATATTCCAATGTTCGCTGTTCAGTCCATAGGATCTGCGCTTTTCTTTACCGGATTGCAGAAGAAGAATCCAGAAAATAACGCTGCCACCTATTATAACGTACTCCATGATCGGTGCCCACTGAGAATATGGCATGCTCATCAGATCTCTATTTTGGGGAGCCAGAACAGAAGCCGCCGTGCAGACAACCAGCACCGCCGTGAGAGCTACAAAGAATATGTAAAAAGCCGTTGGAAGATTTTTATCTCCTTTTTTGGTAATTAAATAAGCCATCATCACACCTGCTGCTGGATACAGCATCTGCGCATTTGGAAAAGCGCTGAGATCAAGACCTTTTCCATAGCCATACCACATCAGAAGTCCCATTACATATGTGATTCCGTATGCTATAATCACATAGATCAAAAGCTGTTTTTTCTCTGTTTGCATAAATTTCATAATTCCTTCCTTATAACTTTCGATTTGCAGGTCTGTTCGGCTCCATATTATCATATGGCCGGATAAACTACAAGAACAGCCACAGCAGTGCAAACTGCTGTGGCTGTTCTTTGCCTTACAAACACCGCCCATTCACAGGCGGGGCCTTTCGTTCAACACGTTCCGTTTGCTCCGGTTTACTTGCCGAACAGCTCGGTGGACAGATACCGGTCGCCGGTATCCGGCAGCAGGGCCACAATGGTCTTGCCCTCGTTCTCGGGGCGCTTGGCCAGCTGCAGGGCGGCCCAGGCGGCTGCACCAGAGGAGATGCCCACCAGCACGCCCTCGGTGCTGCCGATGCGGCGGCCGGTCTGGAAGGCGTCCTCATTCTCCACGGGGATGATCTCATCGTACACGGAGGTGTTCAGCACCTGGGGCACGAAACCGGCGCCGATGCCCTGCACCTTGTGGGGGCCGGGCTTGCCGCCGCTCAGCACGGGCGAACCGGCAGGCTCCACTGCCACGATCTTCACATTGGGGTTCTTGCTCTTCAGGTACTCGCCCACGCCAGTGATGGTGCCGCCGGTGCCCACGCCAGCCACGAAGATGTCCACCTTGCCGTCCGTATCCTCCCAGATCTCGGGGCCGGTGGTCTGGCGATGGGCCTCAGGGTTGGCCGGGTTCACAAACTGGCCGGCCACAAAGCCGCCGGGAATCTCCTTGGCCAACTGCTCGGCTTTGGCGATGGCACCGCTCATGCCCTTGGCGCCCTCGGTGAGCACCAGCTCGGCGCCGTAGGCCTTCAGCAGCTGGCGGCGCTCCACGCTCATGGTATCGGGCATCACAATGATGGTCCGATAGCCGCGGGCGGCCGCGACCGCCGCCAGGCCAATGCCGGTGTTGCCGCTGGTGGGCTCAATGATGACCGAACCTTCCTTCAGCAGGCCCTTGGCCTCGGCGTCGTCGATCATGGCCTTGGCCACACGGTCCTTCGCCGAACCGGCGGGGTTAAAGTATTCCAGCTTGGCCAGGATCTTGGCCTTCAGGCCCTCAGCCTTTTCCAGATGGGTGAGTTCCAGCAGAGGGGTATGGCCAATCAGCTGATCTGCGGACGTATAAATCTTACTCATGATGTGTTCCTCCCAATCTCTCCGGGCGGCTTCTGCGCCCATATTCCCAGGTTGTTGTTTTCGTGTTCTTCTTCATTCCATCAAACGATGAAGCCCGCAGCCCTCTCGCCGAGCGGCGGGCGAATGCTTCCGATCAACATCGCCGGCCGGGAAGGGGCTGGATGAGGAGTACTCTCATTTGTTATTCACTACTTTCCTTGTGGGTTATACGGATAATACCCAATTTTTTGCCGCTTGTCAATCACCGTGAGCAAGTTTTTGAACCTTTTTCAAAACTTTTTTGCGGTGCCCTGCCCCACGTGAGAATTTTCCGGGTTCTGTGAACTTTAGGTTGAACTCCCTTTTACCCCGTTGTATAATAGGTTTAATAGTATAAGCGAATAGAAAATGGAGGATCCCCTCATGCTGATTTCTACCAAGGGGCGCTATGCCCTGCGGATCATGATCGACCTGGCCGAAAACTCCGGCGACGGCTACGTGCCCCTGAAGGAGATGGCCGCCCGGCAGAACATTTCCGAAAAATATCTGGAAAGCATCTTAAAGGTTCTGGTGCAGAACAACCTGCTGGCGGGCCTGCGCGGCAAGGGCGGCGGCTATCGGCTGACCAAAGCGCCGCAGCTGTACACCGTAGGCAGCATTCTTCGCCTGACCGAGGGCAGCCTGGCCCCGGTGGCCTGCCTGGAGCAGGGCAGCCAGCAGTGCGCCCGCATGGCCGACTGCCCCACCCTGCCGGTGTGGCGCAAGCTGGATGAACTGGTCAACAATTATCTGGACAGTGTGACCCTGGCCGACCTGATGGCCACCGGCGGCGCCGGCAACGATTACGTGATCTGACGCTTCTCTTCCCTGTGCGGTTCACCGCACAGGGAGTTTTTTGTGCAATGAGCACAGAATCCGGACAGATTTTTCTCACTATGCAAAGCCCGATTCGTTTGTTATAATTCTGTCAAATGGCACTTTTGCGTTTCATCGCAAAAGCAAACGGCTGTTCGGCTATTTTTTAGAAAGGAGGCCCCTCGCCATGAAGCATTTCAATGATTATCACGCCCTGGCGCGCCAGATTCTGGAACTGGTGGGCGGGCCTTCCAACGTGATCTCGGTGAACCACTGCCAGACCCGCCTGCGCTTTGTGCTGCGCAATGAGGCCCTGGCTGACACCGAGGCCCTTCAGCAGCTGGACGGCGTGCTCACCGTGGTGCGCCGGGGCGGGCAGTACATGGTGGTGGTGGGCAGCCAGGTGCCCCAGGTGTACGCCGCCCTGATGGAAAGCGGCCTGAGCGCCGCCCTGCCCGTGCAGGTACCGCCGGGCAAGGCCTTTCTCTCCACCATCACCGGGGTGTTCGGCCCCATTCTGGGCGTGATGAGCGCCACCGGCATTCTCAAGGGCGTACTGCTGCTGCTGGCCTCGCTGGGCCTGATGAACACCGACGGGGGTGCCTGGCGGGTTCTGTACGGCTTGGCAGACTCTCTGTTCTACTTTCTGCCGGTGCTGCTGGGCTACACGGCGGCGCTGCATTTTGATTTGGACCCATTCGTTGGCCTGCTGCTGGGGCTGACGCTCTGCTACCCGGATCTGACCCAGCTGGGGGACGGCATCCAGTTCCTCGGTATGCCCATTCAGCTGCCCTCTTCCGGCAGCTACACCACCAGCGTGCTGCCGGTGCTGTTCGCCGTGTGGTTCGCCAGTAAGCTGGCAAAGCTGCTGGCCCCCCGCCTGCCGGATACCATCCGAAGCTTTACGCTGCCGCTGGCCACGCTGCTGGTGACCGTGCCCGCCACCTTTCTGGTCATCGGGCCGGTGTCGGCCGGGCTTTCCGAGTTTCTGGCCCAGTGGCTGGAG
Source organism: uncultured Oscillospiraceae bacterium (assembly GCA_934513685.1). Lineage (GTDB taxonomy): Bacteria > Bacillota > Clostridia > Oscillospirales > Ruminococcaceae > SFJ001. Next base: position 70,545 of record CAKSWY010000012.1, read on the forward strand.
TGGCTGTACCACCTCAGCCCGGCCGCGGCGGGCACGGCCATCGGCGGGCTGTGGCAGCTCATGGTGATGTTCGGCCTGCACTGGACGGCCACCCCCCTCACCATCTCCCACTATTCCACCCTCGGGTATGACTTTCTGCTGCCCGCCATGTACGGCACCACCTTTGCCCAAACGGCGGCGGCCGCGGCCGTCTGCCTGAAAACGCGGGACAAGCACACCCGCCGCCTGGGGGCCGCCGCCGTCTTTTCCGGGCTGGCCGGCATTACCGAGCCTGCCATGTACGGCATCACGCTGCCCCGCCGGCTGCCCTTCACCCTCAGCTGTGTGGGCGCCGCCATCACCGGCGGCTATCTGGGCTGGGCCGGGGTGTACAGCTACCAGATCTCCGGCCAAGGGGTGTTCGGCCTCACCGGCTACATCGACCCCGCCACCGGTTCGCTGGCGGGCATGGGGCAGGCCCTCATCGGCGTGGGGCTGGGCATGGCCTTTGCCTTTGTTTCCACCCTGTTTCTGTACCATGAACCCAACAAGGAGCAGCCTGCCGACCGGGAGCTTCTGACCAGCCCCATGGCAGGCCAGCTTCTTCCGCTGGAGCAGGTGGCCGACGGTGCGTTCAGCGCCGGTGTGCTCGGCCCAGGCTGTGCCATTCGCCCCAGTGAGGGCCGGGTGGCCGCCCCCGCGGCCGGCCGGGTGCTGAACCTCTCCCCCACCGGCCACGCCATCGGCCTTTCCTGCGACAACGGCGCCGAGGTGCTCATCCATGTGGGGCTGGACACCGCCCGGGCGGGCCATGCCTTCCAGCTGCACGTGGAGGAGGGCCAGCAGGTGCTGCCCGGCCAGCTGCTGATGGAGTTTGACCTGGCCGCCCTCACCGCCCGCGGGCTGGACCTGACCACCCCCGTGGTGGTGACCAACAGCGAGGCCTTTAACGGGGTGGTCTGCGCCGCCGAGGCGGGAGCCAATGTGGCGCTTTCCGCCCCGCTTTTGAGACTGATTCCAAAATCCGGCCAAAATTGTCCAGAACCCGGTTGAATTGTGCATCAAAATTCTGTAAAATGTGAGTAGATGAAACGGGCGGGTCGGGCCGCCCGGGCGCTGTGCGCAGCGCAGGCCGGCAGCCGGATGCCCAATCCCTGCCGCGCCAAGACCGAAGGAAGGAAAGGTTTGAACCGATGAAAGAGTTTACCTATGTGATCCAGGACCCTGTGGGCCTGCACGCGCGCCCCGCCGGCTTTTTGCTGCGCCGGGCCAAGAATTATCGCAGCAGCGTTCTGGTAAAAGCCCCCAACGGCCGCGAAGCCAACGCCGCCAAGCTGATGGCCCTGATGAGCATGGGCGCCAAGGCCGGTGACACCCTCACCTTTATTCTGGAGGGCGACGACGAAGAGGTTGCCGCCGCCGACCTGGCGCAGTACCTGCCGGAGATCCTGTAAATCAGGTGCCCCCGGCAGCCTTGAACGTTCGTATGTACCTGCAAGGCCGCCTGTCGGGCTGCAACCCGGCGGCGGCCTTGTTCCGTTTTTTCAGCTTTTTGCAGAAGGGAGGCGGCTGTTATGACCATCATCCAGGGCCACGGGGCCAGCGCAGGTGTTACCTGCGGCCCGCTGTACCTGTTCCGGCGCCCGCCTGCGCCGGTGTATGCGGATACCGCCGAGGACCCCGGCGCGGAGTGGGCGCGCTTCAAAGCGGCCCAGACCCGCGCTTCCCTACAGCTGGCCGGCCTTGCCCGCCGGGCGATGCAGCAGGGCGGCCAGGAGGCCGCCGACCTGTTTGAGACTCACCAGCTGCTGGCCGAAGATCTGGATTTTGAGGACGCCATTCAGCGGTCCATCCGGCTGGATGGGCTGACCGCCGAGGCCGCCGTAAACAAAGCCGCCGAGCAGTTCGCCCGGATGTTCCGGGAGATGGACGACGCCTATATGCAGGCCCGCAGCGACGACATTCTGGACGTGGGGCGGCGCATTCTGCGCATTCTCTCCGGCCGGGCCGAGGGCCGGCTGGAGTTGGAGTGGCCGGTGATCCTGGTCAGCGACGAGCTGGCCCCCAGCGAGACCATTCAGCTGGATAAATCCAAGATCCTGGCCTTTGTCACCGAGGGCGGCAGCGCCAACAGCCACTCCGCCATTCTCGCCCGCACCATGGGCATTCCCGCCGTGTTCGGGGCCGAGGGGCTGCTCCGGCCGGAGTACGAGGGCCAGGAGGCCTTCGTGGACGGCGAGACCGGCCAGATCGTGCTGGACGCCGACGACGAAACCCGCGACTCCCTGCTGGAAAAGCAGCAGGTGCAGGCCCGCCTGGCCCAGCTGCTGCACGCCCTGAAGGGTCAGCCCAACCGCACGCTGGATGGCCGCGAGCTGGAAGTGGTGTGCAACATCAGCGGCCCGGGCGACCTGCCCGCCGTGCGCGCCAACGATGGCGGCGGCGTGGGCCTGCTGCGCAGTGAGCTGCTGTACCTGCAAAGCACCATGCTGCCCGGCGAAGAGGAACAGCTGGACTTCTACCGCAGCGTGCTCGAACCGCTGCACGGGCAGCGGGCCGTCATCCGCACGCTGGACATCGGCGCGGACAAACAGGTGGACTATCTGCCCCTGCCCGCCGAGGAAAACCCGGCCCTTGGTATGCGGGCCGTGCGCCTGTGCCTGACCCGGCCCGACCTGTTCCGGGTGCAGCTTCGGGCGCTGTACCGGGCTTCGGCCTACGGCAATCTGGCCATTCTGTTCCCCATGGTCTCCAGCCCGTGGGAATTCACCGCCTGCCGCGCCCTGTGCGAACAGGTGCAGCGGGAGCTGACCCAGGAGGGCATGGCCTTCTGCCGCGACGTGCCTCTGGGCGTGATGATCGAGACCCCCGCCGCCGCCATGATGAGCGAGGAGCTGGCCCGCGTGGCCGACTTTTTCAGCGTGGGCACCAACGACCTGACCCAGTACACCCTGGCCTGCGACCGGCAGTCCGGCCAGCTGGACCAGTTTTATGACCCCCACCACCCGGCGGTTCTGCGCATGATCCGCCGGGCCGCCAAGGCCATTCACCGCCACGGCAAGTGGATCGGCATCTGCGGCGAGCTGGCGGGTGATGTGCAGATGACCGAGCTGTTCGTGGCCATGGGCATTGATGAGCTGAGCGTTTCGCCCAGCCAGGTGCTGCCCGTGCGCAACACCCTGCGCTCGCTGGACAGCCGGGTCAACGGCCCCCGCCTGCTGGAAGAGCTGGGGGAGTAAACCGCCTTTTCATCCTGCTTTCTGTGCCTCCGGCTGCCGCCGGGGGCATTTTTCCTGCCCTGTGCC
>CAKSWY010000013.1 GCA_934513685.1 uncultured Oscillospiraceae bacterium
GTCCTTCATCATGGCCTCGATGGTGTAGGTGGCCTCGGCACCGGCAAACTTTTCCTTGTCGGTCTTGCGGCCCTTCAGCACGGGGATGCACAGGTCGTTCTGACAGAAATCGGCGTAGCAGTTCAGCTGCTGCTCCGTCTCGGCCTGGGCCTCGGCCGCGGTCTCGTGGATGGTGTGGCCCTCCTGCCACCAGAACTCACGGGTGCGCAGGAAGGGACGGGTGGTCTTTTCCCAGCGCACCACGCTGCACCACTGGTTGTACTTCATGGGCAGGTCGCGCCAGGAGTGCAGCACATGGGCGAAATGGTCGCTGAACAGGGTCTCGCTGGTGGGGCGCACGCACAGCCGCTCCTCCAGGGGGTTCGAGCCGCCGCTGGTCACCCAGGCCACCTCGGGGGCGAAGCCTTCCACCAGCTCGCCCTCCTTCTTCAGCAGGCTCTCGGTGATCAGCATGGGCATGGCCACGTTCTCATGGCCGGTGGCCTTGAACCGGGCGTCCAGATCCTTCTGGATGTTCTCCCAGATGGCGTAGCCATAGGGGCGCATGACCATAAAGCCCTTCACGCTGGAATAATCCACCAGCTCTGCCTTCAGGCAGATGTCGGTGTACCACTGGGTAAAGTCCACTTCCTGCGCGGTAATGGCTTCAACCAGCTTCTTTTTGCCTTCACTCATGTTTACACTCCTCATCCTGGGCCGAAACCGCGGCCCTTCACGAAAAAAGCCCCCTGCACGGGTTGGGCAGGGGGGCGGACCGGACGTTTCCCGTCCGAAAAACCAAATCAGGTATTGGCGTCGATGAAGCGGACCACGTCGCCCACAGTGTGCAGCTTCTCCACCTCTTCGTCGGGCACTTCGATGCCGAACTCATCCTCCAGGCTCATGACCATATCGACCACGTCCAGGCTGTCGGCGTCAAAATCCTCCATGATGTTGCTGTCCATGGTGATACGGTCTTCATCAATTTCCAGCTGTTCCGCCAGCATGGTGCGGACCCGCTCAAAAATTTCGTCCATATCCGAAAACTCTCCTTTGTCTCGCAGGGCAATCAATGCCGTTAAAATCTCCCTTGCACAACGGGAAATGTGAAAGGGCAGCAGCCGCCAGAAAAAGAGAAGTTCCCATCAGGGGCCGCCGAATCTATATTGTTTATAGCCTATCTTCCCCCCCTTGTCAAGGTCTTTTTGACAAATGGCCGCGGATGTGGACAGACGAACCAAACGGAGCAATAATTCGCCCCCTGCAGTTTTGCCGGGCCGATGGGCCGCAGGGCCGCGCAGGCGGCCCGTTCTGCGGAGGGTTTAAGATTGGTTTAATTCTCTGCCCTGCTTTTATGGTATGATAAAAAGAAAAAACAGGGGAGGGGGTTCCATGACCATTCAGGAGCGGCTCAGACGTTCCAACTTCATCATGCTGGTGGTTCCCGTGCTGATCGCCGGAATGTTGCTGCTGATCGGACTGGGGGTGCTTCTTGCTCTGCTGGAAACGATCTATCTGCCCCGGCTGGGCATGACCCTGCAGGAGCTGCACGATCCGGGGGAGAAGCTGGAACCGGCGTTCCAATGGCTGAAGTGGTTCCTTCTTCTGTATGGGGCGGCCGTGTTTCTTGCCCTGCTGGGTGCCGCGGTTCTGGGGCTTGCCCTTGGGGCGATGGTTCTGTACGGCGGCCGCCGGGCGGAAACGTGGCTGAAAGAACACCGGATGTTTGCGGCAAAACGCTTGCAATAAATTGGAAAAGGCCCTCCCACACGGGAGGGCCTTTTGCTGTATCATGGTTTAATCTTCGCCCACCAGCTGCTTGAATGCCTGGTGCAGGCCAGTGGAGGCCAGGCCGCTGACCATGCCGGCCAGGATGGTGCTGGCGTCGATGGCGGGCCAGCTGGCCCAGCAGGCCAGGGCAACGCCCAGGGCGGCGCACAGGGTGGGAATGAACTTGTTGTCCACGTCCTTCACCCACTTTTTGGTCACGTAGCCCACGCACAGGCACAGGCCCACGATGACCGGAATCATGTAATCCGACAGATACGAAATGTCCATGGTTAGTCCTTTCCTGCGGTTTCCAGGTCCGCAATTCGGTGGTTGATCACCTTGATCTGCTCCTCCATCACCGGTACGCGGCGGGCGAAGTTGTTATGCTCCCGCACCTCGCGGGTCAGCTCCTCCAGCTTGGTGTCGGTGACGGCCTGCGTTTTGCCGTTGGCGATGAGCACCCCGATGAGGGTCACGCCGCCGCCGATCAGCGCCACAATGATGCTCTCCATGTCAGCCCTCCAGCAAAGCGGGATTCACCAGCCCCAGCAGTTTGTCCAGCTTTGCCTCGATACGGCCCAGCTGCTCAGTGCAGGCGGCGGGGTCGTCCTTGCCGCTGTCGGGGGCCGGAGTGGGGTCCGGCGTGGGCGTAGGCTCCGGCTCGGGCGTGGGTTCGGGCACGTACTCCACGCAGCCCACCGCCAGAGCAGCAGCCTTTGCGGCCACCGCCTTCCGGTCGCCCGCGCTGGCGGGGCCGATGATAAGATAATTGCCCGCGTCCTCGTGGGGCAGGCCCAGGCTGTCCGCCAGTGCTGCCATCGTCTTGCGGTCGCCGCCCGAAACCGGGCCTACTTTCAGCATATCGCTCATAACTTCCTCCTTCTCGCTGCCGAAAAGCAGCGCTTCATCCGGGCAGAGGTTCGTGTCCACCGGGCCGGAAATGCCGGGCACGCGGCCGCTGCTGCCGGTCTGCCACAGCACATACGGCCCGGCGTAGGTGCAGGCCGCGGCGTACTGGGCCACCCAGACGGGCAGCCCGGCCAGCGCGGCCATGTCCAGCTTGGTTTCCAGCCAGTTCTTGCTGGCGTACAGGCCGGGGCGGTATCCGGCGGCCTGCACGGCGGCGCAGAAGCGCTGCACGCAGGCGGTGCGGCCCGCCATGGTCTGGGCCAGAATGGCCGGTTCGTACTCCTGGTCAAAAAACAGGGGCAGGTCCAGCTTGCGCCCGGCCAGCACCTGCAGGCAGGCGGCGGCTTCGCTGGCCGCGTCGTCGGGGCCGGAGGCGTAGCTGTACCAGTACGCACCCACCTTCAGGCCTGCGGCCTTTGCACCCGCGTAGTTGGCAGCAAAATACGGATCCGCCTGGGTGGCCGTGTTGCCGTAGCCCGCCCGCAGAATGGCGAACCGCACCCCGCTGGCGGCCACCTGGGGCCAGTCAATCTTGCCCTGGTGCTTGCTTACGTCGATGCCAAATGCGTTCATGTGCATTCCTCCTTTGCCTCGCTTATTCATTGCCCAGCAGCTCCAGCAGGAGAACATCCCGGCGGGCGCGAATCTGCGCCGCCGCGGTGTAATAGGGCGGCATGTTGTTGTGGGCCTGCCCGCTGCCGCTGGCGGCCGTGCGGTTGGTGATGCTTTTGTCCACGGACAGGTTGTTCCCATTGGAGAAGCTAGAGGAAATGCCCCAGCCGGCGTTGTCGGACCAGTCCACCCGGGGCGTGTACGTGTGGCTGTGGCTGGGCAGCTCGGCCACGGTCAGCGTGTGCGAAGCCTCGCCGCCGGTGGCGCCCACATTTGTGCTGTTCATCAGCGGGAAGCGCTGGCGCAGGTCCGGCAGGCGGTAGCGGCCGGTGGCACTGTTTTTCGCCCAGCCGGCCTGGGCGGCAAAGGCGGCCAGTTCCGGGTAGGCGGCGGGGTCGATCTCCGAACCGTCTGCCCACAGATGGTTGGGGTGCAGGGTACCGTCCGCAAACAGGACGATCTCGCCGATCTGCCCCACCTGTACCCCATAGCGGAGCAGGGTTTGCTCCAGCCCGGCCACGGCTTTGTTGGCGGCCGCGGCTGCTTCCAGAGCGGGGCGGCGCAGGTCGGCCTTGTCCTGCTCGGTCAAATCTGCGTAGGTCAGCTTTTCGCCCTGAAAGGCACCGGCGTCCGCATCGTCCCGCACGCTGCGGGCAATCTGCTGGGCGCTGGCGGCTACGCGGACGGCGTCCTGTGCTGCGGCCCGGGCAACCTGCGCCGAGGTCTGGGCCAGTGCGGCGGCATCCTCGGCGCTTTGCGCCCGGCTGCTGGCCCGTTCGGCCGCCGTGCTGATTTCCTCAAAGGCGCTGGGCAGGCTTTGAGGGGCCTGCCCGGGCACGGCGGAATGGTTCCGGGTCTGGTAGGGCAGGTCCGCGCTGATGCGCTGCACGCCCGCACGGGTGCCCAACACCGTGATGCGGCCGCAGACGGTGTGGGCCGCGGTGGCCTGCTGCGGCACCTCCACCAGGCCATTTTCCGGCAGCAGCAGCGTAACGGCTTCGCCGGTGTAGCCGTCGGTGGAAAAGGTGACGCTTTTGGTGAGATCGTCCCAGGCAGAGTCGAAGGCAAAATGCAGCTGTTCCGTTCCGTAGCTGCCCCAGGTGCCCAGGTCGAGGGGGCCGTCCGCCTCGGCGGCATAGCCGTTCACCCTGATTTCGTGTAGCATGGTTCCTCCTTACTGTTTCGGTGTGGTTCGTGGCAGGTGAGACCAGAATAGGGCTGGAAGGGGGAAAACTCAATGCAATTTAGTATAATCCGGCGAGATTCTACACATGGGAATACAAAAAGCAATTTGCAGGCCGCCCGATTGGCCGATTTTAAGCCAGAGAGACCCTGCTGCAAAAATGGCAAAATAAAACAGGCCGTGAACGATGCAGTTCACGGCCTGTTCGGCTTTATGGATTTTGTTTTGAAACAATCAGAACGGCAGCAGCCCCAGGCTCTGGGCGATCAGAGCCAGAACCAGCAGGGGCAGGGGGATCATGAAGTAATACTTCAGCCAGCGGGGGATGCGCACACCGTCGCCGGTGTTGGCCTCGGCCAGGTAATTGTCAAAGCCCCATCCCCACTTGGTCACACAGAACAGCAGGTACACCATGGAGCCGATGGGCAGCAGCAGGTTGCTCACCAGGAAGTCCTCCAGATCCAGTACGCCGGTGCCCGTGCCCAGAGGCTGGAAGCCGGACCAGACGTTGAAGCCCAGCACACAGGGCATGGAGGCGACCAGCATCAGCACCAGATTGATGGCGCTGGCCTTCTGGCGGCTCCAGCCAAACTGCTCCATGCAGCAGGCCAGAATGTTCTCGAACACCGCCAGAATGGTGGAGAAGGAAGCAAAGGTCATGAACAGGAAGAACAGGCTGCCCCACAGCCGCCCGCCGGGCATGGAAATGAACACGTTGGGCAGGGTGATGAAAATCAGAGAGGGGCCGCTGTCCGGGTTAATGCCGAAGGAGAAGCAGGCAGGGAAGATGATCAGGCCGGAGAAGAAGGCCACAAAGGTGTCCAGCGCGGCAATGTGCATGGATTCGCCCAGCAGGGTGTGGCTCTTGTCCATGTAGCTGCCGAAGATCTCCATGGCGGCAATGCCCAGGCTCAGGGTGAAGAAGGACTGGTTCATCGCCGCCGTGATCACCGACAGGGCCTCGCTGGTGGTCTGCATATGGTCCAGGTTGGGCTTCAGGTAGAACTCCACACCGGCCATGGCGCCGGGCAGGGTCAGGCTGCGCACGGCCAGCACCATGATCAGGCACAGCAGCGCCAGCATCATCCACTTGGAAATGCGCTCCAGACCCTTCTGCAGGCCCATGCTGCACACGGCAAAGCCCACGATGACGGTCACGGCCATCCAGGGGCCCACCTCAAAGGGGTTGGCCAGCATATCGCCGAACACGCCGCCCACGGCCTGCGTGTCCAGCCCGTCAAAGGTGCCGGTGAGGAACTTGAAGAAGTAATCCAGCATCCAGCCGGAAACCGAGGTGTAGAACATCATCAGCAGGTAGCAGCCCGCCAGGCAGAACCAGCCGTGAATGTGCCATTTGCTGCCCGAAGGCTCCAGCTTTTTGTAGGCGCCCACCGCGCTCTGGCGGGAGGCACGGCCCACGGCGAACTCCATGGTCATCACGGGCACGCCCACCATGATCAGGAAGAACAGATAGAGCAGCACAAAGGCGCCGCCGCCGTTGTTGCCCACCACATAGGGGAAGCGCCACACATTGCCGATGCCGATGGCGCATCCGGCGCTGATGAGGATGAACCCCAGCCGGGATTTAAAGGACTCGCGTTTCAATGGTATTTCCTCCTTTGCCCACTGCGCTGTGTTCCGATCCGCGCGATGGTGCCTTGACTGTCTGCCTGCAAGATGCTTCTTTTACACAGGAAAGAGATAAAGCAAAAGCGGCGGAAGATCACCCGGCAAGGGGAAGTTTCCGCCGCTGAAAGGCGCTGATTGTGTGGGGCGGCTGCGGGCTGGCAGCCGGGCTGTGTGCCGTTGAGATGCTGGGCCGCATGAGTGCCCCCTCCTTTTCCTAAAATCATTCCGCACAGGCAGGATGCGATACTGCTCTATTCTAGCATAATTTGAGGAACTTGCAAAGAAAATTTTTCCGGTGCAGGCGAAAAAACAGCAAAATGGGAGAGGGCACCTGTCTTTTTTGCTCGCCGCGGCCCGGCGGCGGCGAAAACGGGGCATAAAAAAGCGCAGGCGGCCCTGCAACGCCGTCTGCGCGAAAAAACGAAACGCTCAAAAGCTCAGCCAATGCCATGATACACAAGTCCCAGAACAAAGATCACGCAGGTGAGGGGAACGTAGAAATAGCGGGCCAGCTTGCCGAACCAGCCGGGCAGGGGCTTTGTGCGGCCCTGGTTCAGCTCTTCCTCAATGCGGCCCCTGCCCAGCACAAAGTAGATGGAGAAGGCCCCCAGCACCGCGCCAAAGGGGCTGACGATGATGGTGACGAAGTCCATCCAGTTGCCGGTGAGGGGGTCGGCCTCCAGAAAGATGCCGACGCCCGCACAGATGGCAGCGCATAGCAGCACCGCGGCCCGGCGGGGCAGGGCAAACCGCTGCTGCCAGCTCTCAATGACGGCCTCAAACATATTGATGAGGCTGGAAATGCCCGCAAACATCACCGAAACAAAAAAGACAACACTCAGCAGGCGGCCCATGGGCATCTGCCGGAAGATCTCCGGAATGGTGATGAACATCAGCGAGGGGCCTTTGTCCGGCGCAATGCCGTAGGCGAACACCGCGGGCATGATGACCAGCGCCGACAGCAGGGCGGCCAGCGTGTCAAAAAAGGCGGTGCGGATGGAAGCGCTGGGAATGTCCACGTCCGAGGCCAGATACGAGCCGTACACGATCATGCCGGAGCCGGTGATGGACAAAGAGAAGAACGCCTGCCCCATGGCCATCACCCAGGTGTTGGGGTCGGCCAGGTATTCCCAACGGGGAACGAACAGGAACCGATAACCCTCGCCCGCCCCGGGCAGAAAAACCACCTTAATGGCAAGCAGGGCAAACAGCGCGAAGAACAGCGGCATCATGACCTTGTTGCTCTTTTCAATCATGATGGCCGCGCCGGAAAGCAGCACCAGCGCGGTGATGGCCACCACCGCCAGATGCCAGCCCAGGCTGCCGAAAGCCGTTGTGGCCTGGGCAAAGTACTCGCCGGCGTCCCCGGCAAACAGGCTGCCGCTGATGCTGCCCCACAGGCTGCGCAGCACCCAGCCGATGATGATGGAATAGCCAATGGCAATGCCCAGGGAGCCAAGCAGCGGAATCCAGCCCAGCGCGCCGCCCAGCTTCTCTTTGCCGCGGGCGTTCCAGCACAGGCGGTAAGCGCCCAGGGTGCCGGTGCGCGCCATGCGGCCGATGCCGAACTCGGAGGAAAGGCCCACATAGCCGAATAGCGCGACAAAGCCCAGGTACAGCAGCAGAAAGGCCGCGCCGCCGTACTGGCCAAGCCGGTAGGGAAACATCCAGATGTTGCCCAGGCCCACCGCAGAGCCGACGCAGGCCAGAATAAAGCCCAGTGAGTTGGAAAAGCTGCCATTCGTATGGTTGTGTTCGTGTTTCATGAAAATCAATTCTCCACAGTAATGAATTAAAGAAATAAAGCGGATGGGCACGTTGAGACGCACAAAAGATGGGTCATGCCCGTGTTTGACTTTCATTATAAAGGATGTGTGCGCGAAAAGCAAACGAAAACAACAAAAAGCTATAAAATTCGGACGAAATTTCAGTCAAATGGGCAAGCGGCCAGACAGAATGCAGAACTTGCCAAAAAATTCACAAAATGGGCTTGCAAAACCATAGAGGGGCCGCTATAATAAAGCAAGAAAGTCTGTTTCAGGGCGGGGTGAAATTCCCCACCGGCGGTATAGCCCGCGACCACCTGCTTTTGGCAGGTGCTGATCTGGTGAAACTCCAGGGCCGACGGTATAGTCCGGATGAAAGAAACGACAGTAAGATGAGCTGTACGTGCGCCCTTTTTCTACCCGTTGGTGTGAAAAAGGGCGCTTTTGTTTGTCCTCCTGCCTGTGTGTATCCTGAAAAATCCGCAACGGGCTTTCGCAAGGGCAAGGCCATGCAGCGCCGGCGGCGCAAAAGTCTCAAGGTAAAACGGGGCTGCATGGAATTGCTGCAAACTTTGAACAGGGCGAACCGCCCGGGAGGAATCGATTATGATGGTACAGAGCAAAAACCGCAAACTGAGTGTGACCGCCATGCTGGCGGCCGTGGCCACCGTGCTGATGTTCCTGGATTTCAGCATTCCCATTGTGCCCAGCTTCATCAAGCTGGACGTGTCGGAGCTGCCGGCCCTGCTGGCGGCGTACAGCCTTGGCCCCGTCAGCGGCGTGGCCGTCTGCCTGATCAAGAACCTGTTCAACCTGCTGTTTCACGGCTCCACCGGCGGCGTGGGCGAACTGTGCAACTTCCTGCTGGGCGCCAGCTTTGTCATTCCGGCCGGCCTGCTGTATCAGTATAAGAAGAACCGGAAGATGGCCTTTCTGGGGGCGCTCATCGGCGCGGCGGTGATGGCGCTGTTCAGCCTGCCGCTGAACTACTTCGTCACCTACCCCATGTACGTGAACGTGTACGGCCTGCCCATGGAGGCCATTCTGGGTATGTACAACGCCATCCTGCCCGGCACCGACAGCCTGCTGAAGGCGCTGGTCATTTTCAACCTGCCCTTTACCTTCTTTAAAGGGATGCTGGATGTGGCGCTGACCTTCCTGGTGTACAAGCCCCTGTCTCCCGTGCTGCACGGCCGCCGCTGATTGGCGGAATGGGACAAAATTTCGCCAAAAACAGCCTTGACAAGGCAAAATCTCCGTGCTAATATAAGCAATACAACAGAATAACAACTTATCAAGAGCGGCAGAGGGAACAGGCCCTGTGAAGCCCGACAACCTGCATTTTCAGAATGTAAGGTGCCAAATCCTGCGGGAAACCGAGAGATAAGCGTGCGGCGCTCAGAACTTTCGGGTTCTGAGCGCCTTTTGTTTCCGGCAAGTTGTCTTTCTGGTTCAATCATTCACTCAAAGCCGGGCGGCACAATGCAAAGGCCCGGCGCACGCCAAAGGAGGCAACAAAATGTCAAAGTATCTGTTTACGTCCGAGTCCGTCACCGAGGGGCATCCCGATAAGATCTGCGACCAGGTCAGCGACGCTGTGCTGGACGCCATTTTGGCCCAGGACCCCGACGCCCGCGTGGCCTGCGAGACCACCTGCTCCACCGGTCTGGTGCACATCATGGGCGAGATCACCACCCAGTGCTATGTGGACATTGCCGGCGTGGCCCGCAATGTGATCCGGGACATCGGCTACACCCGCGCCAAGTACGGCTTTGACGCCGACACCTGCGCCGTGATCACCAACATTGACGAGCAGAGTCCCGACATTGCGCTGGGCACCAACGATGAGGTGGGCGGCGCCGGCGACCAGGGCATGATGTTCGGTTTTGCCTGCGACGAGACCCCCGAACTGATGCCCCTGCCCATCAGCCTGGCCCACAAGCTGGCCAAGCAGCTGACGGCCGTGCGCAAGAACGGCAAGCTGGCCTATCTGCGGCCCGACGGCAAGAGCCAGGTGACCGTGGAGTACGACGACGGCAAGCCCGTTCGGGTGGACACTGTGGTCATTTCCAGCCAGCACGGCCCGGAGATCAGCACCGAGCAGCTGCGCGCCGACATCATGGAGAATGTCATCCGTCAGGTCATCCCCGCCCAGCTGCTGGACGAGAACACCAAGTACTTCATCAACCCCACCGGCCGCTTTGTGGTGGGCGGCCCGCAGGGCGACTCCGGCCTGACCGGCCGCAAGATCATTGTGGACACCTACGGCGGCTATGCCCGCCACGGCGGCGGCGCCTTCAGCGGCAAGGACCCCAGCAAGGTGGACCGCAGCGCCGCCTATGCAGCCCGCTGGGTGGCCAAGAACATCGTGGCCGCCGGCATTGCCAGCAAGTGCGAGGTGGAGCTGGCCTACGCCATCGGCGTGGCCGAGCCTGTGTCCATTCTGGTGGATACCTTCGGCACCGGCAAGGTGGAGGACGAGCGCATTGAGCAGGCCGTGGAAAAGGTGTTCGATCTGCGTCCCGCCGCCATCATCCAGGCGCTGGATCTGCGCAAGCCCATCTACCGCGCCACCGCTGCCTACGGCCACATGGGCCGTGAGGACCTGGGCGTGGCCTGGGAAAAGACCAACAAGGTGGACGAGCTGAAGGCAGCCCTGGAAGCCTAAACCCCAACAGTCATTTGCTGAGCAGGCGGATGCACCCGGCGTACACCGGGGCATCCGCCTGCTTCTTTTTTGCGGGGCGGTCCCGGCGGGCGCAGAATGATGCAGCTTTGATAGAATTTTTCGTTACACTATATTCGGTAAAAGAAAAAGTGCCCCAATTCGTATCCATTGCACAAAGAATCTGGTATGATGAATTGGGAGAGATCAAAAAAGCGGTTCCGGTTTTCATACGGCAGAAGGCCGCATGGGCAGCTGCCCTGCCGCGGAAAACGGTTCCCCTGAAACGGAGCGGCGGCCTGCCCGGGTGCCTGGGCGGCGGGCCGGGAGAGGAGAATTCCATGAACCATTCGTTTGTATCGCGTCGGCTGACGGCGGCCCTGTGCGCCCTGGCTCTGGTGCTGCTGTGCGGCTGCGGGCAGGCCAAAGCCCCTGCGGAAAGCGCGGCAGAGCAGCCCAAAAGCCCCGTGGATGCTTCCGGGCAGGCGGCCGACGACTCCAACCGTCTGGTCGTTGCCAGCAGCCAGAACCTGGCCTACGGCAGCTGCCTCCCCGGGAGGGAGCAGCCCCCCGCGGTGTGGCGGGTGCTGCGGGCTGGACAGGAGGTGTTCCGCACCGAGGGCGGAAACGTGTATGTGCTGAGAAACTGGCAGCCGGACGCCCCTGACCTGTTTGTGGTGTCGGACACGCTGAACTATGAGGGCAATGCAGACAACCACTACACCGTGTACGATGCCGACGGTACCCAGCTGCTGGAGCAGAAGGGGGCCATCCCCAGCGTCGTGGCGTGGCGGCAGCTGCTTTTGCTGTGCGGCGAGTGGGTGCAGCCCAGCGCCGACATGACCTACGACTGCTTCTATGATCTGGACACCGGCAGCATCAGCTGCCTGGGCGTGCGGAGCTACATGGTGCGGGACGGGGAGCATTACCTGTTCTACGGCGACCGGGCCGAGCAGGTGGACGCGGAATTGAACGTGCTGGCCACCCTGCCGGATACGGATTACCACGACATTGAGCAGGTCAATGATTACCAGAAGGAAATGCAGCAGAACCATTGGCCCGAGGGCTATACGGTGCGGTTGGAAGGCGCGGACGCCCAGCCTTATCTGTACGGCCCGAATGGCGAACCGGTGAGCGAGCAGCCGGTGTACCGCATCCTGAACGACGGGCGGGTGCTGCTGAGCGGCGAGGGCGAGCAGTATTCTGTGCTGGATGCCGTCAGCGGCCAGATCGAGGAACGCGATACCACCCACCGGTATCAGTTTTACAGCGACCGCGTGAAGATTTATCAGGACGACACCATGACCTGGGGCGCGTTTTATCTGGAATGCCCCACCGGCGTCTATGAATCCGCCATGGCGGGCGTGTTTGAGGACGGCAGCGCCTGGTATCAGGAACCGGTGGACGTAAACCGTTACGACGCCCCGGTGCATCTGCTGGACCCGGACGGCAGCGAAGTGCTGGTGACGGAGAACGTGAACAATTACCCGTACAGCGCGCCCTACGGCTGTACGCGCACCCCGTATCTGGTCTGCGTTAAACCCGAAGGGGAGATTTTTGTGCTGCGCAGCAGCGGCAGCCGGACGGCCCTGAACGGGCAGGATGTGAGCTACAGCGAAGCGCTGGAAAAGCAGGGCCTGTGGCTGACCCTGGACCGGGACAGCGAGACCGGCCGGACCCGGCGCATGTATCTGGCCAAAGAGGACGGCACCCTGCTGATGGAAGGCGACCAGCTGACTTACAGCGAGGCGGAGAACGGCCTGTGGTGCATTGACGGCGACGTGATGGGCCTGCGCACGCTGGACGGCCAGTGGGTCTGGCAGGTTCCCGCCGAGGGCGCGGTGCTCATGAATTGAACCGGAACAGCAAAAACATAAAAATCGGTCGGAACACGTGCGGAAGGTGCGCAGTTTCCGGCCGATTTTCTCGCTTTGTATAGAGAATTTTACAATCTGCTGCGTTTACAAGGGTTCGGCGATTCGATATAATGAAAGCAGCAGTGCGCCGGTTTGTGAGGCGCAGGTTGAGCGCCTCATCCGGGGCGGAAAAGGAGAAACAGCGTGCAGGAAAAACAGGATATTTTCATCAACCGGGAACTGAGCTGGCTGGATTTTGACCAGCGGGTGCTGGCCCTTGCCAAGGATAAGAACGTTCCTCTGGCCGAACAGCTGAAATTTGCCGGGATCTACGGCAGCAATCTGGACGAGTTTTTCATGGTCCGGGTCGGTTCGCTGTACGATCAGACCTTGCTGAAGCAGGATAAAACCGAGAATAAAACCCACATGACCCCCCAGCAGCAGCTGGCTGCCATCATGCCCAAGGCGGCGGCCCTGCAGGAACAGTGCGACAAAATCATGAACAAGCTGGCGGCGGCCCTGGAAGAACAGGGCTACAAGCGCCTGAATTTTGAAAAGCTGAACAAGGAGCAGGAGCACTTCTGGAAGAAGTACTTCCAGAAGGAGATCAAGCCGGTGCTCTCGCCCCAGGTGGTGGACCACCGCCACCCGTTCCCCTTCCTGCGCAATCAGGAAATCTACCTGTGCGCCCAGTTGAAAGAGAGCGGCTGCATGGGCATTCTGCCCATCAGCAGCCAGTTTGAGCGCCTGCTGTACCTGAAAGAGGGCGACACCCTCTGCTACGGCCTGGTGGAAGAGCTGATCCTGCATTTTGCCTCTCAGGTGTTCGAGGGTGAAAGCGTCCAGAAGGCCTGCCTGTTCCGGGTGACCCGCAACGCGGACCTGACGATGGAAGAAGCCATGATGGACCATGACATCGACTACCGTGAGGTGATGAGCGAGCTGCTGAAAAAACGCCGCAAGCTGGCGGCGGTGCGCCTGCAGTTCAGCCCCACGGTCACGCCGGAGATGAGCAAGTTTTTGTGCGAAAAGCTGGTGCTGCCCGCGGCCCAGTGCTTCACCCAGGCAAGCCCGCTGGACCTGGGCTTCCTGTTCAAGCTGGCAGCCCGGCTGGCGGCAGACGGCCACAGCGAGCTGTGCTACCCGGCGGCCCGGCCCATGCTGCCCCCGCCTGAGTATGACTTGACCGAGGAGGTGCAGCGCCACGATGTGCTGCTGGCCTACCCGTACCAGAGCATGAAGCCCTTCATCGGGATGCTGGAAAAGGCCGCCACGGACCCGGATGTGGTGAGCATCAAAATGACGCTGTACCGGATGGCCCGGGAGTCCAAGATCGTGGAGGCCCTTACCGCCGCCGCCGAGAACGGCAAGGAAGTGGTCACAGTGGTGGAGCTGCGCGCCCGCTTTGACGAGCAGAACAACATCGACTGGTCCAAACAGCTGGAAAAGGCGGGCTGCACCGTGATCTACGGCTTTGACGACTACAAGGTGCACTCCAAGCTGACCCTCATCACCCGCAAAAAGGGCCCGAAATACAGCTATATCACCCAGATCGGCACCGGCAACTACAATGAAAAAACCAGCGAGCAGTACACCGACCTGTCCTTCATCACCTCCAGTTCCTCCATTGGCGAGGAAGCGGCCGCCGTGTTCAACAACCTGGCGGTGGAGCGCCTGACCCCCACCACCAACGACTTGCTGGTGGCCCCGCTGTGCTTCAAGAGCGTGCTGCTCAAGGAGATGGAGCGGGAGATTGCGGCCGCCCGCTGCGGCCGCCCCGCCCGCATTGTGCTGAAGAACAACTCGGTGAGCGACCGTGAGATCATCGAGAAGCTGTCGGAGGCCTCCTGCGCCGGGGTGCACATCGACATGATCGTGCGCGGCATCTGCTGCGTGCGGGCCGGAGTGCCTGGCGCCACCGAGAACCTGCACGTGCGCAGCATCGTGGGCCGCTACCTGGAGCATTCCCGCATCTACTCCTTCGGTGAAGGGGAGGACGTGCGGATGTACATTGCCTCGGGCGACTTCTTGACCCGCAACACCGAGCGCCGCGTGGAAGTGGGCGTGCACATTCACGACCCGGCCCTGGTCAAGCGCCTGATGGGCGTGCTGCAGATGCAGCTGGACGACAACGTGAACGCCCGCGAGATGAAGCCGGACGGCAGCTATGCCCGCGTGAAGCCCAAGGAAGGGGAGCGGCGCATTGACAGCCAGATGATGATGTACAATTACTTTGCAAACAACTGGCAGGTGACGGCCCCGACGGCCGCCACCCGCCGCCGCGCCCCCGCCGCCCCGAAGCAGGGCTTCCTGGCCCGGCTGCTGGGTGCCTTTGGCAAGGGCTGAGAACCTGATGAAAAGGCTTCCCTATAAAGGGAAGCCTTTGTTGTTGCGGGAGATTTTGGGGTGCTTTCAGTGGGATAGCTTTTCCGCCGCGAAGATTTGGCTTCCCCTCGAGGGGAAGCTGTCGGCATTAGCCGACTGATGAGGTGGCATCTTCTCTTTGCGGTGAGGCTGTGGCGATGATGTGCGCTCCACCTCATCTGCCTCGCTGTGCTCGGCACCTTCCCCTCAAGGGAAAGGCTCTGCCGCCGCGATTTTGGCCGCCGCAACTCATGCAACAACGCCAATTCAATTACACAAAAGGGACGCCCCACACAGTGCTGTGTGGGGCGTCCCTTTCTCTGCGATCTGCGTATCTGCAATCTGCAAAAGCGCAATCGTGAACACACTCGTAAATCAGACGATCTGCTGGCCTTTGTACAGGCCGGTCTGGCAGAAGATGGTCCATTCGGCAACGTTCACCGAGTGGTCGCTCAAACGCTCCAGATACTTGGCGATCATGAGCAGATCCAGCACATCGTCCGCGTCCTCGGGGTTCTGGGCCAGGCGCTGGGCCAGCTCCTTTTTGGCGGTGTTGAACAGCTCGTCCTGCTTGTCGTCCATGGCGATGACCTGCTTGGCAGTCTCCTGGCGGCCCTTCAAAAAGGCGTCCAGAGCGGCCTGCTCCATCGTGAGGGCCTGGTCGGCCATGTCGGTCAGCACCTGGGGCAGGGGGGCCTCAGCGGGCAGATACAGGCCGATTTCCGCAATGTCGGCCGCATTGTCGCCCATGCGCTCCAGGTCCGTGACCATCTTCAACGAGCTGCTCACCTTGCGCAGGTCGCTGGCGATGGGCTGCTGGCGCAGCAGCAGGGTCATGCACAGGTGCTCGATGTCCCGCTCCTGCTCATCCACAGCCCGGTCGTTCTCGATGATGTGGCGGGCGCTTGCCGCGTCATGGCTGGTCAGCGTAGCCACCGCATCCCGCAGGGCGTTCTGCACGCTCTGGCCCATGGCCCGCACGGAATCTTCCAGCCGTACCAGGTCGTTGTCGTACTTTTCACGCAGTTTCATGAAAAACCTCCCATTTCTCAGCCGAAGCGGCCAGTGATGTAATCTTCGGTGCGCTTGTCCTTCGGGCGGGAGAAGATCTCCTCGGTGGGGCCCTTCTCGATCATCTCACCCAGCAGGAAGAACGCGGTCTCATCGCTGATGCGGGCGGCCTGCTGCATATTGTGGGTCACAATGACCACCGTGTACTTCTCCTTCAGCTCGCTCATCAGCTCTTCAATGCGCATGGTGCTGCCCGGGTCCAGGGCGCTGGTGGGCTCGTCCATCAGCAGCACGTCCGGCTCCACAGCCAGGGCGCGGGCAATGCACAGACGCTGCTGCTGGCCGCCGGAAAGGCCCAGCGCGCTCTTCTTCAGCCGGTCCTTTACCTCGTCCCAGATGGCCGCGCCGCGCAGGCTCTTTTCCACCAGATCATCCAGCTGGGCCTTGCTGCGCACACCGTGCAGCCGGGGGCCGTAGGCGATGTTGTCGTAAATGCTCATGGGGAAGGGATTGGCCTTCTGGAACACCATGCCGATTTTCTTGCGCAGGGCGGTCACGTCCACGCTCTTGTCCAGCAGGTTCATGCCGCGGTACAGCGCTTCGCCCTCAATGCGCAGCCCGGGCACCAGCTCCGGGTCGTTCATTCGGTTCAGCACCTTCAAAAAGGTGGATTTGCCGCAGCCGGAGGGGCCGATGAAGGCAGTGATGGTCTTTTCCTGAATGGTCATGCTGATGCCCTTCAGGGCCTGAAAATTACCGTAGTACAGCTTCAGGTCTTTGGTTTGCAGAATGGGAGTTTCCATAATCGTCGTTCCTCCGGTTACATATCACGTTTTAACTTCTTGCGGGCCAGCTTGGCCAGGCCGTTCAGGCAGAGCACCAGCACCATCAGCACGGCGGCAATGGCGTAGCCCACCGCAAAATCGCCGTCCTCGCTGACGGTCATGTACAGCGCAACGGAAAGGGTCGCGCCGCTGGAGGTGTAGGCCTTGGCAATGCTGCTGGCCAGCACCTTGCCGGTGCCGGCGGTGAACAGCAGGGCTGCGCTCTCACCCACAATGCGGCCGATGGCCAGAATGCAGCCGGAGACAATGCCGTCCAGGCTACAGGGCAGCACCAGTGTGCGCACAATGTGCCACTTGGTGGCGCCCAGGCCTAAGGCGCCTTCGCGGTAGCTCTGGGGCACGGTTTTCAGGCTTTCCTGGGTGGTGCGGATGATGGTGGGCAGCACCATGATGACCAGCGTTAAACTGCCGGAGATCAGGCAGCCGCCCAGGCCCAGCTTCTGGTTGAACACCAGCATACCCACCAGGCCGTAGATAATGCTGGGAATGCCGGCCAGCGTTTCAGTGGTGTATTCGATCAGGGCAATGAGCTTGTGGTTCTTGGCGTACTCGTTCAGATAAACGGCCGCGCCCACGCCGAGGGGAAGCACGATGGCGACGCTCAGCAGCACCACATACAGGGTGTTCAGAATGTAGGGAAGGATGCCCTTCACATTGCGGATGACGCTGGGCACACTGGTGAGCAGCGAAATGCTCACGTTGGGCAGGCCCTTGACCAGCACGTAGCCGATGACGCCGACCAGCAGCAACACGGTCAGGCCGGCGGCGGCGTACACCACAATGGGAAGCAGCAGGTTGTAGGCTTTGCGTTTAGTGCTCATCTTCGCTGCCTCCTTTCAGAATGCGGTTCAGCAGGGCGTTCAGCAGCATGATAAATACGAACAGCACCAGCGCGATGCTGAACAGGGCCTGGCGCTGCAGGCCGGAGGCGTAGCTCATCTCACTGGCAATGGCGGTGGTGAGGAAGCGCACGCTCTTGAACAGGCCGGGCATATTGGCCACGTTGCCGGCCACCATCATGATGGCCATGGCCTCGCCCATGGCGCGGCCCACGCCCAGCACGATGCCGGCGGCAATGCCGCTTTTGGCGGCGGGCAGGCTTACTTTAAAGTAGGTCTCGATCTTGGTGGCGCCCAGGGCCAGGCTGGCCTCTTCGTACTCTTTGGGCACGGCGTTCAGGGCGGTGACGCTCACCGAAATGATGCTGGGCAGAATCATCACGGCAAGCACCAGAATGGCGGTCAGCATGCAGGCGCCGCTGGCCAGGCCGAACACACTGGCCACGGCGGGCACCAGCACCACCATGCCAATCAGGCCGTAGATAACGCTGGGGATGCCGGCAAGCAGCTCCACCGCGCTGCTGACCACAGCGGCCATGCGGGGGGAAGCGATCTTGGAGAGGAACACGCTGGTGAGCAGGCCCACCGGAATGCCGATGAGCACCGCACCCAGGGTGCCGAAAAAGCTGGTGAGGATGAAGGGCAGAATGCCGTAGGAGGGCTGGGCGGCGGTGGAGGCCCAGGTGTGGCCCAGCAAAAAGTCCACAGGGCCGATCTTGGCGATGGCCGGCAGGCCGGACACAAACATGTAAACCGTGATGAGAGCCACAAAGGCGATGGCGGTCATGCCCATGAGGAAGAACACTCCGTTCATGATCACTTCCACCAAGTCTCTCACATTGGCTTTCTTTTTCATAAATACGATTCCTTTCATGAACACGGGCCGCTGGCCCATGCCTTTGAAAAAGGCCCGGCGCTGCCGCAATGAGCACAGAGCCGGGCCGGAGATTCCGGAGATTGAGATGGAAGCGGGCGTTTAGGCCATGGGCACCGCGCCGGCGGCACGGATCAGGTCAGCAGCCTCAGCGCTGGTGGCGAAGTCGATGAAGGACTTCACAGCGTCGCTGGGGGTCACGCTGTCGTTGGTGACGAAGTTGAAGGGACGCTGAATCTTGTAGGTGCCGTCCAGAACGGTCTCCTCGGTGCAGGCAATGCCTTCCACGGTCACAGCCTTCACGGTGTCCTTCAGAGCGGACAGGGAAGCGTAGCCGATGGCGCCGTTGTTGGCAGCCACACCGGTGATGACGGCGCCGGTGCTGGTCAGCTCCTGAGCGTACTGGCACTTGTCAGCCACGCCCACGATGCTCTCGAAGCCGTCGCGGGTGCCGCTGCCGGCCTCACGGCCGATCAGCACGATGGGGGCATCCTCGCCGCCCACGTCCTTCCAGTTGGTGATCTCGCCGGTGGCGATCTTGGCGATCTGGTCGATGGTCAGATCCTGTACGGGGTTGGAGTTGTTCACGATGATGGCGATGCCGTCCAGTGCGATGGTGGTGGCGGTCACGCCGGTCTCGCCGTCCTTCAGCTTGCGGCTGGAGAGGCCGATGTCCAGGGTCTTGTCGGTGGCGCCGGTGATGCCCGCGCCGCTGCCGGTGGGATCGTAAGTAACGGTCACATCAGGCTCCTTCTCGGCGAAAGCCTCCTGCAGAGCGGACACAACCTTCTCCATGCTGGTGGAACCGCCGGTGGCGACGGTGCCGTTCAGGCCGGCAGCGGCGGAAGAAGCTGCGCTCTCGGAAGCGGCCTCGGAAGAGGCAGCAGCGGAAGAAGAAGCGCTGGAACCGCAGCCAGTGGCAACGGCAGCCAGCATCATAGCAGCGCACAGGCCGCAAGCGACGCGTTTGATGTTCATGTTTGTTCCTCCTAGTGGTCGGGGATTTGTCTTGCGCCCCGGCGGATGATTCCCTTTTGCGTAAGCCCGGTGATTGGGTACGCCCGGTGCGGTGGCCCTTGGCCCCGCCTCCCTTGGCGCATGTTTATTGTAGCCCGAATGCCCCCCGCGCCGAAACCAGATGCGGGCAAAGCTTTTGTAAAGTTTGGATGCGCAAAATGCGGCCAAAAGCAAGAATCTGTAAAACTGGTAAAGAACGGCGCAGAATCCGGGCGGCAGAGGCAAAAAGCAGATCAGGACAGGCCGCTGCGGCATATCCTATAAAATAAGGTAGCTGTAAGGCAGCCGTGCGCCCGGATGGCCAGAAAATCAAAACCGGGAAGCACGCGCGCATTTACATCCCCGGTGGGATGCGATATAATACTTATTGTGGCAGAGTCTATACTTTGCTGCACAAAAAAGCCGTTTTTACAACCCGGGTAAAAAAGGAGAAGCCATGGAACCTGAACGCCGCCAAGCGCCCACTGCCCGCCAGCGTGCTGCCGCCAGGCGCCGCCGCAAACAGCAGATCCTGCGCAACCGCATTCTGTTTGCACTGGTCTGCCTGGCCCTGCTGGGGCTTTTATGTCTGCTGATCCGCAGCGGGGTGCGCCTGATCCAGAATCTTGGAAAGGGCGGGGCCGGGGCTTCCTCCTCCAGCGTGAGCGAAAGCACGGGCGAGGCGGCCCCGCAGGCGGTGGATACGACCGACTGGCGGCTGACCCTGGTGAACAACAACGTTCCGCTGCCGGAGGGCTACGAGAGCAGCCTGACCACCAAGCTTGCGGAGGAGAGCACCGGGAAGGAGCTGGCCAGCGAGGCGGCCGACGCCTACATTGCCATGAAGCAGGCCGCCGCGGCCGAGGGCGTGGACCTGCTGCTCTGCTCCGGCTACCGGACGGTGGAGTACCAGACGAACCTGTTCAACAACGAAAAGCAGGAATGGCTGAATAAGGGCTTGAACGAGCAGGAAGCCTATGATAAGGCCAAAACCGTGGTGGCGGTGCCGGGCTATTCCGAGCACAATCTGGGCCTGGCGGCAGACATTGTCACCCCGGACCACCAGAATCTGGACGAGGCCTTTGAAAAAACGGCCGCATTCACCTGGCTGGACGCCCATGCGGCGGAGTATGGCTTCATCCTGCGCTACCCCAAAGACAAACAGGAGATCACCGGGATCATCTATGAGCCGTGGCACTACCGCTACGTCGGCCCGGAGAATGCAGCGGCCATCAAGGCCGGCGGCCAATGCTTGGAGGAGTACCTGGCAGCGGCGGCCTGAGCCTTTGGCCCCGGCAGACATGGCATCTTTTGCGTACAGGCGGCCCCCGCGGGGAACCCGATCGCCCCGAGCAGGCCGCCTTTTTCTTCCCTTTTTCGGGGCAGCCGCCCCGGAAAACGGGCAGTTTTGCACAAACGATCGGACTGATTTTACAGAACAACGAGGACAAGGGATTTGAAACGAGAAAATCTTGCGCCCGGCGTGTTTTTGAATACGCTGGACGCCCAGAAGTTCAACCGCTGCCGCATCACCATCCGCTTCCAGTATCCGGCCTGCCGCGAGACGGCCACCGCCGGCGCGGTGCTGCCCCTGGTGCTGGAGCGTTGCTGCGCCGATTATCCGGACATGACGCTGCTCTCCCGGCGGCTGGCCAAGCTGTACGGGGCTGACCTGAGTGTGGACAACTCCACCAACGGCGCAAACCGGGTGCTCACCGTGAGCGTGACCGGCATTAAGGACGAATTTGCGCTGGAAGGGGAGGACCTGACCGCCGAGTACGCCGATCTGGTGTTCGGCGTGGCCTTCCGTCCCTATCTGGTGAACGGCCTGTTTGACGAAGAGGCCGTGGCCATTGAGCGGGGCAAACTGCGCCAGCAGCTTCAGGCCGAGGTAAACGACAAGCGCCTGTACTGCGTGCGCCAGGCCCGCCGCCGCTTCTTCGGCGACAGCCTGGCCGGCGTGGAGCGGGACGGCTACTTGGAAGAGGTGGACGGTGTTACCCCCCAGCTGCTCACCCAGGTGTACGAGGAGATGCTGTGCAAAGCCAGCATTGAGGTGACGGCCATCGGCGCCAAGGACGAGACCGTGCGCCGCCTGCTGCTTGCCGCCCTGGAGGGCCGCAAGCGGGAGTGGCAGGCCCCGCTGCCCGGGCTGTTCATGCCCCGCCAGCAGCCGGACCATCAGGTGGAAACCATGGACATGGTGCAGGCAAAGCTCTGTCTGCTGTTTACGGCCGGACGCTGCACCGGCGCGCAGGAGATCGCCGCCAGCCGTCTGGCCATGGCCCTGTACGGCGGCTCGGTGACCAGCCGCCTGTTCCTGAACGTGCGGGAAAAGCAGAGCCTGTGCTACTACTGCTCTTCCAGCTATACCTCCGTGACCGGCTGCATGATGGTGGACAGCGGCGTGGAACCCGCCAACGCCCAGAAGGCCGAGGCGGCCATTCTGAAGGAGCTGGCCCAGCTGTGCGACGGCCCCATTACCGATGAGGAGATGGAGGACTGCCGCCGCGGCCTGCTTTCCAGCCTGGAATCGGTGGAGGACAGCCTCTCCGGCCTGGAGGGCTGGTATTTTGCCGAGATCGCCCGGGGCGGCCCGGTAAGCACCCCGGCTCAGGCCCGCGCGGCGCTGGAGCAGGTAACGAAGGAGCAGGTGCGCCAGGTGCTGCGCCAGTTCACCCTTTCGGTGAGCTACCTGCTGACCCCGGAGGTGAACGACCATGCGTGAGATCAACGAGACCCTCAGCCGCGCTGCGGCCTGTGAAAAAACCGTGCTGCCCAGCGGCCTGACCGTGCTGGCGCGGCCCATGCCCGGCTACGGCAGTGTTCATGCCGAGTATGCCACCCGCTTCGGCTCCATCGACCGGGACTTTGTGCTGGACGGCAAGCCGGTGCATCTGCCAGCCGGTGTGGCGCATTTTCTGGAGCACAAGATGTTCGAGAGTGAGGATGGAGACGCCTTCAGCAAATACGCCAAAACCGGCGCCAACGCCAACGCCTTCACCAGCTTTGACCAGACCTGCTATGTGTTTACCGCCACCCGTCAGGTGGACGAGAGCCTGGACGTTCTTCTGAGCATGGTGGGCCAGCCCTACTTCACCGAGGCCACCATTCAGAAGGAGCAGGGCATCATCGGGCAGGAAATCCGTATGTACGACGACAACCCCGACTGGCGGATGCTGTTCGCCCTGTGCAGCTGTTTGTACGAAAACCACCCCATCCGCAGTGACATTGCGGGCACGGTGGAGAGCATTGCCGAGATCACTCCGGAAATGCTCTATGCCTGCACCGATGCATTCTATGATCCGGCCAATATGGTGCTGGCCGTGGCGGGCGGCGTGACCACGCAGCAGGTGCTGGACGCCTGCAAGCGGGCCGGGCTGGACAAGCCCCGCACGCCCCACAAGGTGCAGCGCATTCAGAAGCCGGAAGGCCCGCTGCCCGCAAAAACCAGCGATACGTTCCGGATGTCCATCTCCAAGCCCTGCATCGGCGTGGGCTACAAGGAGGCCCCGCTGGGCGAAAACCGGGTTCGGGGAGAGATCCTCTGCGACCTGCTGGGCGAGCTGGTGTGCGGCGGCATGACCCCGCTGTACCGCCGCCTGTACGACGAGGGCCTGGTGAACCCCGGTTTCGGGGCCGAGTATCTGTCGGTGGATGGCTGCTGCTGCATTCTGTTCACGGGCGAAAGCGATGAGCCGGAGAAGGTGCGCACCCTGCTGCTGGAGGAGATCGAGCGCATCCGCAAGGAAGGCGTGGACGAAGAGCTGTTCACCCTGTGCAAGAACCAGATGTACGGCGAGATGCTGGAAGCGCTGGAAAGCCCCACCGGGGCCGCGGGTGCACTGGTGAGCAATTACCTGCGCCGCAGCACGCTGGAGGAGGGGGTGCAGCTTCTGGCGGCCCTCACGAAGCAGGAGGTGGACGATGCCCTGCAGACCATGCTGCTGCCGGAGCACAGCGCCACCGTGACCATTCTCCCGCAGGAGGCGGAATAAACCATGATCAACCATGTGCAGTTTCCGGCCCTTGGGCTGGAATTTACCTTGAACCGGGTCGCCTTTTCGTTGGGCGGGCTGGACGTTTACTGGTACGGCATCATTTTGGCCCTGGGCCTGCTGGCGGGCATGGCCTTTGCCTTCCACTATGCGGTGGATTTCGGCATTGACAGCGACCGTCTGGTGGATGTGATGGTCATCGGCACTGTGTGCGGCGTGGCCTGCGCCCGCATTTACTACGTGGCCTTTGCCCCGTTCAAGTACAACAGCCTGTGGGAGATGATCGACCTGCGGGACGGCGGCATTGCCATCTACGGCGCGGTGATCGGCGCGTTCCTTTTCGGTGGGCTGGCCTGTCTCTGGCGGAAGATCCCCCTGCTGCCCACCTTTGACATTGTGGCCATCAGCTTTCTGGCCGGGCAGGGCATCGGCCGCTGGGGCAACTTCATGAACCAGGAGGCCTTCGGCACCAACACGACGCTGCCCTGGGGCATGATCAGCGAAAGCACGAAGAATTACCTCACCAACTGGCAGGCGGCCCTGGCCGCCGAGGGTGTGACCGTGGACCCCAGCCTGCCGGTGCACCCCACGTTTTTGTATGAGAGCATCTGGTGCCTGCTGGGCTTTGTGCTGCTGTGGCGCTATGTGAAAAAGCGCCGGTTTGACGGTGAGATCGCCCTGCTGTATGTGGTGTGGTACGGGGCCGAGCGCTTTGTGGTGGAGGGCCTGCGCACCGACTCGCTGATGCTGCCCGGCATTGGCCTGCGGGTCAGCCAGGTGCTGGCGCTGGTGAGCGTGGCGGCCGCCCTCATCGCCCTGGTTGTTCTGCGCCGCAAGCATCAGGGCCAGCCGCTGCAGGTTCGCCTGGCGGTGAAGGACCTGAAGGCCTACGCCAAGGCCCGCCCGGAAACGTGGGACAGCCTGGAGGCGAATGCCGCACACCGCGAGTTTGTGCAGGCCACGGCGGTGTGGAATGAGAAGATCGCCCGGCTGGAGGCCGAAGCAGAGCACCCCGCGGACGCGCAGGAGCCCGCGCAGGAACCTGCAGAGATCGCGGAGACTGCGGAACCCGCTGAAGCTGCGGAACCCGCTCCCAGCGCCGAAGAACCGGACGCTTCGGACGAGAACGGAACGAACTGAAATGAGGCCCCCGAAGGCAGACCTTGCACCTTCGGGGGCTTTTTGTGCCATTCTGGCCACCGCAAAATGACAAAAACGGCACAATTGTACGGCATTGCTTGACAGAACGACGAAAATATGTTAAAACCGCTTTATACGTTGTCGTCCGGGCAAAAATGCACCGGCCCGGTGTGCGGCGAAAACACAGTTGAATAGAAGATCCGATGGTAGAGGTGCGGGGCAGATGAGTAACCGGAAGTGCGGCAGGCAGCCGCCCGGCAAAAGGCTGTTCCGCCGAAGGGCTTGTGCGTCTGCCTGTATGCACCTGCCCTGGGGCGCGCCAGAATATGGCGCGCACTGTCACGTTTGAAGTGGAGCGCTATCCTGGGCGGATTGGAAGTTTCTGATTCACAGCCATGAGAACAAGCGCGCCCCGTCGGGCCGTCGTTCCGGGCTGTTCTTTTTTGTGCGCAGGCAACACACGCAGGAGGAAAAATCATGAAACATTCCAATTCCAAGCGGCTCATCGCCCTGGCAGCCCTGCTGCTGATGGCGGTGATGCTGCCCATGGCCGCCTTTGCGGAGGGCGGCGATGCCGCACAGCCGGCGGTGTATGCGACGTTCTGGTCGCTGGTTCCGCCCATTGTGGCCATTGCCCTGGCCCTGATCACCAAGGAAGTGTACAGCTCGCTGTTTGTGGGCATTCTCATCGGCGGCCTGCTGTATGCGGGCGGCAACCCGGAGGGAACGGTGCTGCACGTGTTCAGCGACGGCATTGTGTCGGTTCTGTCCAATCCCTACAATGTGGGTATTCTGATCTTCCTGGTCATTCTGGGCAGCATCGTGGCCATGATGAACAAGGCCGGCGGTTCGGCCGCGTTCGGCCGCTGGGCCAGCAGCAAGATCAAAACCCCGGCGGGCGCACAGCTGGCCACCATCGCCCTGGGCGTGCTGATCTTCATCGACGACTACTTCAACTGCCTCACCGTGGGCAGCGTCATGCGCCCGGTGACCGATAAGCAGAACGTTTCCCGCGCAAAGCTGGCGTATCTGATCGACGCCACCGCCGCGCCCATCTGCATCATTGCTCCCATCTCCTCCTGGGCCGCCGCCGTGGCGGGCTTTGTGGAAGGTGAGGACGGCTTCAGCCTGTTCATCCGCGCCATCCCTTATAACTATTACGCCCTGCTGACCATCGTGATGATGGTGGGCATGGTGCTGATGCATGAGGAGTACGGCCCCATGGCCCTGCATGAAGCCAACGCCCGCAAAGGCGACCTGTTCACCACCGGCAACCACCCCTATGAGGCCATGGACGAAGAGGTGGCCGAGGCTGGGGACAACGGCCATGTGGCGGATCTGGTCATCCCCATTTTCAGCCTGATCGTCTGCTGCGTCATCGGCATGATCTACACCGGCGGCTTCTTTGAGGGGGCCGACTTTGTCACCGCCTTCTCCCAGAGTGACGCCTCCGTGGGCCTGGCGCTGGGCGGCTTCTTCGGTCTGGTCATCACCGTGGTGCTGTACATGATCCGCCGCGTGATGAAGTTCCGTGATCTGATGGCCTGCCTGCCCGAGGGCTTCAAGGCCATGGTGCCCGCCATCCTGATCCTGACCTTCGCCTGGTCGCTGAAGGCGATGACCGACAGCCTGGGCGCTAAAGAGTATGTGGCCGCTCTGGTGAAGGCCAGCACTGGCTCCTTCGTCAGCCTGCTGCCTGCCATCATCTTCCTGGTGGGTTGCTTCCTGGCCTTTGCCACCGGCACCAGCTGGGGCACCTTCGGCATTCTGATTCCCATCGTGGTGGATGCCTTCTCCGCAACCGACCCTCAGCTGATGATCATTGCCATTTCCGCCTGCATGGCCGGTGCGGTCTGCGGCGACCATTGCTCCCCCATTTCGGATACCACCATCATGGCCTCGGCCGGTGCCCAGTGTGAGCATGTGAACCATGTTTCCACTCAGCTGCCCTACGCCATCACCGCGGCGGCGGTGTCCTGCGTGTCCTACATTGTGGCGGGCTTTGTCCGCAATGTGGTCATCAGCCTGATCGTGGCCGTTGCCCTGATGCTGGCCACCCTGGCGGTGATCAAGATGACCGCTGCCAAGGGCCGAAAAATCTGAATTGCAGCAGAAGAATCGGACAAAGCGTAAAAAATGCTTGCGTACCGATGGGGCTTTTGCTATAATACTGTTGCAATTGAATGAAAAGCGAACGGTGCCTTTGCATTGTGCCCGGCACAAGGGCAAAGGGTAAAAGGGAAACGGGTGCAAATCCCGTGCGATCTCGTCACTGTGACGGGGGAGAAGGCCGCCTGAAAACGCCACTGGGCAAACGCCTGGGAAGGCAGCGGGCTTTGAAGATCCCTCAGCCAGGAAACCTGCCGTTCGGCTTGGTACAGGGGTGGCACACGCTGCTCCAGATCACGAGGAATTGGTCGTGCCGTATGCCGCTGCGCCTGCAGCCGCACTGCTTTTACGCCAAAGCCTTTCCTTATTGTTCACTTCGATAAGGCGAGGCTTTTTTGGGTGCTGCCGCGGGTGCGCGGTGCGCTGTGTGCTCCTGTACCGGTTTTGTTTTGCTGATGAAACTTCTTCATACATCAGGGCGGCCCCATTGCACCGAGCCGTCGGAACCGACAAACAAGTAAGGAGAAACACATGAAAAAATTCAGTCTGCTTCTGGCCATGCTGATGCTGGCCAGCCTGATGCTGACCGCCTGCGGCCAGTCCGCTTCTTCCTCTGCCGCTTCGGAGTCTGCGCCTGCCGAGAGCACCTCTGAGCCTGCGGAAGAGGATGAGGAAAACTACGAGACCGGCGACGCTTCTCTGGACGATCCCCGCAATGGCGATGAGATCGGCGAGAAGGAGCTGCTGGTGGTGAGCTTCGGCACCAGCTTCAACGACAGCCGCCGCCTGACCATCGGCGCCGTTGAGGGCGCCCTGGAGAAGGCCTTCCCCGAGTACTCTGTGCGCCGCGGCTTTACCAGCCAGATCATCATTGACCATGTGGCCAAGCGTGACGGCGAGATCATTGACAATATGCAGGAAGCTCTGGACCGCGCTGTGAACAACGGCGTAAAGACCCTGGTTGTGCAGCCTACCCATCTGATGAACGGTCTGGAGTACGAGGAGATGAGCGAGGCCATCGCCCAGTATTCCGACGCTTTCGAGCAGGTTTCCATCGGCCAGCCCCTGCTGACCAGCGATGAGGACTTCCAGACGGTGGCAAAGGCCATCACCGAGGCAACTGCCGACTACGATGACGGCGAGACCGCCATTGTGTTCATGGGCCACGGCACCGAGGCCGAGTCCAACGGCGTGTACGCCAAGATGCAGCAGGTTCTGACCGACGGCGGCTACGACCACTACTATGTGGGCACCGTGGAGGCCACTCCTTCTCTGGACGACGTGGTGAAGGCTGTCAAGCAGGGCGGCTACAAGCGCGTGGTGCTGCGTCCCCTGATGGTGGTTGCCGGCGATCATGCCAACAACGACATGGCGGGCGATGAGGACGGCTCCTGGAAGACCACCTTCGAGAAGGAAGGCTTCGAGGTCGTCTGCGAAGTCGAGGGCCTGGGCGCTCTGGAGTCTGTGCAGCAGCTGTATGTGGAGCATGCACAGGCCGCCGTGGACGCTCTGGCAAAGTAATGATCCACGCGGATTTCTGAAATGATTCGGGAGGGCGGTCTGGAGCGATCCGGGCCGCCCTTTTTTGAATGAATTGATCCATGCACCAGCCGGCTTTTTGGCCGGCAGAACCCGCCGCGATGCGGCAAAAAGGAGAACCAATCATGCAGAAAATTTCCATTCGTGCGGCGGCCGTAAGCCTGGCCGCCATGCTGATCCTGACCGGCTGCGGCTCCAACACCGCAACCACCCTGCCCATGCCGGACGGTGCTGCGCCGGTGGTGACCGACAGCGCGTCCGAGAGCGCACAGGTGGCGTCCTCCGGCGAGATGGCCGCCCCGGAAGAGCTGAACACCGACGGCCTGACCCCCGTGACGGTGGACCAGCTGAAGGACGGCGAGTATGAGATCCAGGTGGACTCCAGCTCCTCCATGTTCAAGATTACGGCCTGCACTCTGACGGTGGACGATGGCCAGATGACCGCCCGCATGACCATGGGCGGCACCGGCTACCTGCGGGTGTACATGGGCACCGGCGAGCAGGCGGCCGCGGCGGCGGAGAGCGACTGCATCCCCTATGAGGAAAACGCCGACGGCACCCATTCGTTTACCGTGCCCGTGGAGGCCCTGAACAAGGCGATCGACTGCGCGGCCTTCAGCAAGAACAAGGAAAAGTGGTACGAGCGCCAGCTGGTGTTCCGGGCCGATGACCTGCCCGAAGAGGCGTACCTCACCAGCCGCTACACCACGGCGGAGGCTCTGGGCCTTGAGGACGGCGATTACACCGCCCCGGTG
Source organism: uncultured Oscillospiraceae bacterium (assembly GCA_934513685.1). Lineage (GTDB taxonomy): Bacteria > Bacillota > Clostridia > Oscillospirales > Ruminococcaceae > SFJ001. The sequence continues at coordinate 28,840 of CAKSWY010000013.1, forward strand.
ACCCTGGCGGGCGGTTCCGGCCGCGCCCAGGTGGAAAGCCCGGCCAAGCTGCACCTGGAAAACGGTCAGCTGACCGCCACCATCGTGTGGAGCAGCTCCAACTACGACTACATGAAGGTGGACGGCGAAAAGTTTGAGCTGGAGAATGCTGAGGGCAACTCCACCTTCGTGATTCCCGTGAAGGGCTTCGACGCCCCCCTGAACGTTCTGGCGGACACGGTGGCCATGAGCACCCCCCACGAGATCGAGTATACCCTCACCTTTGATTCTTCCGCGCTGCAGAAGGTGGAGCCGTGAGAACCGCCGTGCAGCGCCGCGGGGCGCTGGCCCTGTGTGTGGTGCTGCTGTTTTGCCTTTTGGCAGGCTGCACCGGGCACAGCGGGGAAAAAAGCTGGTCGGAACTGACTCCTCAGAGTACAACTGAATTGAAATATGCCAAACAGTTTACGATTGAGGACTATGGAAACGGCCTTCAGCTGATCACCATTGCGCAGGACCGGCAGTATCTTCTGGTACCGGAGGGGGCGCAGGCCCCGGCCGGGGTGCCCGAAGCGGTCACGGTTCTGCAGCAGCCCATCCAGAACATTTATCTGACCGCCACCGCGGCCATGGACCTGTTCCGGGCACTGGACGGGCTGGACGCCATCCGGCTTTCCGGCACCAAAGAGAGCGGCTGGTATCTGCCGGAGGCCCGGCAGGCCATGGAGGCAGGAGACATTCTCTACGCCGGCAAATACAGCGCCCCGGATTATGAGCTGATCCTGGCCCAACAGTGCAGTCTTGCGGTGGAATCCACCATGATCTACCACAACCCGGAGGTCAAGGAACAGCTGGAAAGCCTGGGCATTCCCGTGCTGGTGGATTATTCCAGCTACGAATCCGACCCACTGGGCCGCATGGAGTGGATCAAGCTGTATGGGGCGCTGCTGGGCAAGGAAGAAGAGGCCGCCCGCATTTTTGATGAGGAAGTGGCGGCGGTGCAGCCGGTGCTGAACCAGACGAATACTGGAAAAACCGTGGCATTTTTCTACATCACCAACACCGGAACCGTGAACGTGCGCAAGAGCGGCGATTACATCGCCCAGCTCATCCGCATGGCGGGCGGCGTGTATGTGCCGGATAATCAGAACGGCGACGAGGAAAACGCCCTCTCCACCATGAACATTGATATGGAGAGCTTTTACGCCGCCGCCCATGACGCAGATGTGCTGATCTACAACAGCACCATCGACGGAGAGTTGGCCAGCCTGGATGAGCTTTTGAAAAAAAGCGAGCTGCTGGCGGACTTTAAGGCCGTGCAGAACGGAAACGTCTGGTGCACCGGAAAAAATATGTTCCAGAGCAGCATGAGCCTGGGGCGGATGATTCAGGAGATCAACGCCGTGCTCACGCAGCAGGCCCCGGACGGGCTGACGTATCTGTACCGGCTGAGCTGACAGGGAGAAACGCATGAGGCAAACGAAAATTCTGCGGGCATTCGGGCTGCTTGCGGTGCTGCTGGCCGCCCTTCTGGTGTGGAACGTCAATGCGGGCAGCGTGAACCTCAGCCTGAGGGAGACCCTGCGCATTCTGCTGTGGCAGAGCACCGACCCGGTGGCCAGCCGCATCGTGTGGAACATCCGCCTGCCCCGCATTCTGGCGGCTGCCATGCTGGGCGGGGCGCTGTCGGTGTCCGGCTTTCTGCTTCAGACCTTTTTTGCAAACCCCATTGCCGGGCCGTTTGTGCTGGGCATTTCCTCGGGGGCAAAGCTCACGGTGGCGCTCTGCATGATCCTGCTGCTGCAGCGGGGGCTGGTGATGAATTCCGCGGCCATGGTGGCGGCGGCCTTTGCCGGTTCGCTGGCGGCCATGGGCTTTATTCTGCTCATCTCCCGGCGGGTGCACAGTATGTCGCTGCTGGTGGTGGGAGGTATTATGGTGGGGTACATCTGCTCGGCCATCACCGACTTTGCGGTGACCTTCGCTGATGACTCCAACATCGTTAACCTGCACAACTGGTCCATGGGGTCCTTTTCCGGCATGAGCTGGGCCAACGTACGGGACATTGCCCTGATTCTGGCGGTGACGCTGACCCTTACCTTCCTGCTCTCCAAGCCCATCGGGGCGTACCAGATGGGCGAGGCCTATGCCCGCAACATGGGGGTGAATGTGGGCCGGTTCCGGGTGCAGCTGATCCTACTTTCCAGCGTGCTGTCGGCCTGTGTGACGGCCTTTGCCGGGCCGATCTCCTTTGTGGGCATTGCCGTGCCGCACCTGATGAAGCGGCTGCTGGGCACCGCCAAACCGCTGGTGCTCATTCCGGCCTGCTTTTTGGGAGGTGCGGCGTTCTGCCTGTTCTGTGACCTGCTGGCCCGCACCCTGTTTGCCCCCACGGAGCTGAGCATCAGCTCGGTGACGGCGGTGTTCGGTGCGCCGGTGGTTATCTTTATGATGCTGAACCGGCATGACCGGGAACGGGGAGGAATGGGATGAAACCGTTTTTGCATACCGAAGGGCTGGCGGTGGGCTACAACGGCCGCCCGCTTCTGGAAGAGGTCTGCCTGGCGGTGCGCCGCGGGGAGATTCTGACCCTCATCGGCCCCAACGGGGCGGGCAAATCGACCATTCTCAAAACCATTGCCCGCCAGTTGACCCCCATTCGCGGTACCGTGTATCTGGACGGGGACTCCGTCTGGGGAATGCAGGAGGGCGAGCTGGCCAAGCGGCTGGCGCTAGTGACCACCGGCCGGGTGGACCCGGAGCTGATGACCTGCCTGGATGTGGTGGAGACCGGCCGTTACCCCTACACCGGGCGGCTGGGCATCCTCAGCCGGGAGGATCGGCGCATTGCCGCCGAGGCCCTGGCCCAGGTGGGCGGCGAGGCATTGGCCGAGCGGCCCTTCGCCTGCATCAGCGACGGCCAGCGCCAGCGGATTCTGCTGGCCCGGGCGCTGTGCCAGCAGCCGGACGTGATCGTGCTGGATGAGCCGACTTCCTATTTGGACATCCGCCACAAGCTGGAGCTGCTGAACCTGCTGAAGCGGCTGGTGCACCAAAAGCAGCTGGCGGTGGTGATGTCGCTGCACGAACTGGATCTGGCACAGCGTGTGTCCGATACGGTGGTGTGCGTGAACGGCAGCCGCATTGAGCGTTGCGGCACCCCCGAAGAGATTTTTGCGGCGGACTACATTCGCCGCCTGTATGGCCTGACCGGCGGCAGCTACGAGCCGGTGTTCGGCAGCGTCGAGCTGGAAGCGATTCCCGGCCCGCCGCGGGTGTTTGTCATCGGCGGCGGGGGCAGCGGCGTGCCGGTGTACCGGCGGCTTCAGCGGCAGGGCATTGCCTTTGCCGCGGGCATTCTGGCCCCGAACGACCTGGATTATCCCACCGCGAAGGCGCTGGCCGCCAGTCTGGTGGAGGAAGCACCCTATGCGCCAATCCGCCCGGAGACGCTGGAAGCGGCCAAGCAGGCTCTCGGTGCCTGCGAGAGCGCCGTGTGCACGCTTCCGGAGTTCGGCCCGCTGAACGAGGCCAACCGGGCGCTGTGGGCCTTTGCCGGCCAGCTGGGAAAGCAGAGCACGCTTGCGTAAATTTGGCCGCGGCAACGCCGCCGCGCCTGAATGCGGTGCGCCGTATTGTAATCGTGCGGCAAAAACAAAAGAGCCAAAGAACAAGAAACAGACCGCCCTGCGGAGGTGTTCCTCCGCAGGGCGGTCTGTTTCTATAAGTACGTAAAAACGCAATTTTAAATTCTGATTCCGAGTGCTGCTTGTATAAGGTGCCAAGCATAATACAAACTGGAATCTTACGTTCCGCATTCCTCATTCTGAATTCTGCATTCTGAATTCTGCATTTAAAATGCGGAACGCCTAACGCTCGAAATCTACTCCGGAAGCTGTTACTTTCCCCACACCTCTTCGGCGATCTCCTTCACCAGCGCCAGCTTGGCCCACTGCTGCATCTCGGTCAGCTTGTTGCCGATCTCGCAGCTGGCGAAGCCGCACTGGGGGCTGAGGCACAGGCGATCCAGCGGGATGTAACGGGCCGCCTCGTGAATGCGGTCGATGACGGCCTGCTTATCCTCCAGGCGGGGGTTCTTGGTGGTCACCAGACCCAGCACGACCTTCTTGCCCTCGGCCACGTGCTTCAGCGGCTCAAAATTGCCGCTGCGCTCGTCGTCAAACTCCAGATAGAAGGCGTCCGCATTCTCCTGCGCAAACAGGAACGGCGCAACGGGGGCGTAGCCTCCCTGGCTGGCCCAGGTGGAGTGGTAGTTGCCGCGGCACACATGGGTGGTCAGGGCCAGGTCCGCCGGCTTGCCTTCAATGGCCAGGTTGTTCAGGCGCAGGTACTCCTCCTGCATCTGGGCGAGGGAGAGGCCGCTGGTTTCCAGGAAGCCCTGGTAGTTGCTGTCGCAGAACATACCCCAGGTGCAGTCGTCAAACTGGACGCTGCGGCAGCCGGAGGCGTACAGGTCGGCGATGACGGTGCGGTAGGCGGCGGCAATGTCCTGCAGCAGCTGCTCATGGTCGGGGTAAACGGCATCGGTATTTTTGCCGTTGTCCTCACGGTACAGCTCCGCCAGAAGCTGGGCGGGGGCGGGCATGGTCTGGCGGGCAATGCAGGTCTCGTCCTCAAACTGCTTGACGAACTTGAAGTGCTCCACAAAGGGGTGGTTTTCGCCGGAGATCTTCCCGGTGAGCTTGATGGAGCCGGGGGTGGTCTCCTCGCCCTGGAAGTAGTAGCCGTGGTTCAGCTCCACCTCGTCAATGCCCTGGAAGCCCCACATGAAGTCCAGATGCCAGTAGCTGCGGCGGAACTCGCCGTCCGTGATGGCGTGGAACCCGGCGCGCTTCTGCTTCTCGATCAGCAGCTTGATCTGCGCATTTTCAACTTCGGTCAGGGCGGCCCGGTCGATCTCGCCGGCCTTGAACTGGGCACGGGCGTTTTTCAGGGCCTGAGGGCGCAGAAAGCTGCCCACAAAATCATAACGGAACGGGGAACGAAGGTCTGCCATGGGAATCTCCTCCTGTTTGGTCAACGCCCGAAAAAACTGCGTTCGAGCGAATGGTTTGCGTTTGTTTGGAATGACACCAGTATAAAGGAGAAACCGCGCGCTGTAAAATACGAAAAAGCTGGGCGCTGCCATAGAAAAAAACTATGGTAGCGCCCAGTGCGTTTATTTTTGGTTAAAAAAATGCAGCTGCGTTAAACAGCTGCAAAATAAAAAGCTGAAGGTTTATTTGTCCTCACAGCTCGCTTTTGATGATTTTTTGATACTGCGGCGTGTGATCTGCAACGGCAGGCTTAATGTATGGCTTTGCTCTCTGGCCGTGCGTCATATACGTGTTGCCTTTTGCATCCGTGTACACCCAGGGCGTTTGTCGCCCACCGGGATAAAACACGCCCGTGCCAAGCTCCACATATGCCGCCTGCTCGTTTACATCCGTTACCGTGTGCGTGATGCTGTTGCGCAGGTTGCCGGTATCAACAGGGCACAGCTTTTTTGCATACCCCTCTGCCACAAGCCCGCATTTTTCAAGGCCACGAAGCGCTGCCGCCCTCATAGCGGCTAAAACCTCGTCGGTGTGGTCGGTAATTTCAACGTGCATATTCAACCTTCTCCAGATCGGATTCCACACAGTCGAACAGTTTCCAACTGTCCGGCTCGCCCCAGCCTCCTGGAACGCCCTTTTCATCGCTTTCAACAGTATATTTTGTGATTCCGTCAGCGGTTGTGTAGATGTCAACGATCTCCCCGAGAATTCCCGTCGTTTTAATTCGGACTTTATCGTATTCATTCAGCATTTTTTTTGCCCCCTTTCACTTCTGAATGCCGTTATAATTCGCGGTGCGTCACCCGGTTTATCTATCCGCCACCCAGTGCAAAATATTCTTTCTTTTGTTACGCCGAGTTTCATGTAAATATTGAATTTTGTCGAGCCGTCATTGTTTTCTGAAATATCCACAGCTTTGCTCATGTCAAACTGCCGTGCAATGTTATACCGCAGCTGCAAAACATCATTTTCCGTATACCCGACATTGAAAAAATGATCCGCGTGCATTGCCCCCGATTTAAGGAAATACCCCGTAAATTTTTTCGGTGTAGTAACGCACGGCGCATTATTTACAAAATCCGTTTTCCGTTTATCCGTTTTCAGCCGTGCCCACTTTTCAGGATCATTATATTTTAGATTCTGGAAGGAATCAAGAGTGCCGGGAACATTCTTCCCCAGAACGCTTTTGTATTCCGCCCATTGTGCCCGGTCGGACGAGAGTTTTTTGCCTTTTTTGATGTACGTATCCCACACATATCGGTTTTCCGATTTTTTCCAGCTTTCCCACTGCGCATAGGTCATATCCGAGACGAGTATGCTCTTCCCCGTTTCCGGGTCACGTGCGCGGCGCAGCGGGTTCGGGGCTTTCGGCACATCGTCACAGAGTACAGCGGCAGTTATACACCAAATACCCCGGGGCGCTTGTGTCCCCAGGGTACATGATCTCGTAGCCATCAACGTGGAAGGGCTTGTCTGTTTCCGACGTTTGCCCATCCAGCATTGCGTGGGCGTGGCGTGTGCGGCCGTCCAGTGTGGCCAGCCACTCCTTTTTCAGCTTGATGCCCATTCCTTCGGCGGCGTGGTAGCTGTCCATCCTGCCCGCATTCTGTGCCGCTGTGGTGGCCGTGCGGGCTGTGCGGATAGCAGACGCAAGGCTCATTCCCTGCATCCGGTTTTGCAGGTCACTCGAGATTTTATCAATCCCTTTGCCCTGCAAAATGCGGCTTGGTACAAACAGACAAAATCATCGGCCGAACAGGGCGGCCACTTACCCCTCGGCGGCGGAAACAGCCTCGCGGAGCAATTCGATGTACCGCTTGCCAAACCGGCTGAGAACGGCGTCTTTTCGGGTGAGATAGCCGATCTCCATATAGTCCTCCACCAGAAGGGGCACCGCCACGATGTTGGAGCCGTTCAGGGCCTCGTTGATGACGCCGCTGCAGATGGTGTAGCCGTTCAGCCCGATGAGCAGATTGAACAGGGTGGCCCGGTCGCACACAAGAATGTCCTTTTTGCTGTCCAGCGTGCTGAGGATCTCCTCGTAGAAATAGAAGGCGTTGTGCTCCCCCTGCTCGTAGGAAAGGCGGGGATAGGGGGCAAGGTCCTCCAGCGTCAGGGCCTGTTTCCGGGCCAGCGGGCTGGCCGAGCTGACAAACACATGGGGCTTGGCCGTGAACAGCGGGGTGAACACCAGCTCCTTTTCCCGAATGACCTTGTTCAGTACGGTCTCGTTGAAGGGGTTCCGGTACAACAGCCCCACCTCACTGCGCAGACGGGCCACATCCTCCAGAATTTCGTAGGTCTGGGTCTCCCGAATGCGGAAGTCGTATTCCTCGCCATCGTACTCCTTCAAAAGCGCCACAAAGGCCTCCACCGCGAAGGAATAATGCTGGGAAGAGACGCAGAACTGGTGCTTGACCGGGGCGGCCCCGCAATATTTTTCCTCAATCAGGCGGGTCTGTTCCAGCACCTGGCGGGCGTAGCCGAGAAACTCCTCGCCCTCGGGCGTCAGCGTGGCGCCCTTGTTGGTGCGCCGGAAGATCGTGATGCCCAGTTCCCGCTCCAGCTCCCGGATGGAGGCGGTCAGACTGGGCTGGGAGAGAAACAGCTGCTTGGCGGCCTCGCTGAAGGACCCGGTGCGGGCGGCGGCCACCACGTGGTTCAGTTGATGCAGGGTCATGCCTGTCCCTCCGTTTCGGTCAAAACTTTCTGCCCCTCGCACAGCAGCCGCAGAAACTGCCGGGCTGCCGGGCTGGGAGAGCGCCGGGTGTCCCGAATCAGGGCGATCTGACGCAGGGGGATGGTCTCCACCAGATCCACCTGGAACACCTGCCCGCTGGCCAGGGCGTTTTCGGCCAGGGGGCGGGGCACAAAGCCAAGGCCCAGCCCGCTTTGCACCATGGGCAGAATCTGGTCGGTGGTGGCGGCCTCGGTGTCCGGTTCCAGCTCCAGCCCGCAGCGCAGGTACAGCTGCCGGTAGAAGGCGTAGGTCATGGTTTCGCTGCCCAGGCAGATGAGGGGGTATTCCTGCAGCTGCTCCAGCCGCCAGCGGCGGCCCTTCAGAAAGGCAAAGTCCTCCCCGGCCACCAGTACGTCCTGAAAGGGGTCCAGCAGGGTCTGGCGCATGGCGGGGCGCAGCTGGGTGGGGGTGGTGACCACGCAGAAATCCGCCAGGCCCCGCTCCAGAGCCTGAATGGCCTGAGGGGTGGAGTGGTTGGCAATGCGCAGCCGAATGCCCGGGTATTCCCGGTGGAACGCCCGCATCTTGCTCAGCAGCAGGATGTGCAGGGCCGTCTCGCTGGCGTCAATGGTCAGGCTGCCGGTCTGCAGCGAGGTGATGCCCTCCAGTTCGTTCTCCCCGGCCAAAAGCTGCTCCTGGGCGATGGCCACGTGGGCGTACAGGGCCTCGCCCTCGGGGGTCAGGGTCACGCCGCGGGTGCTGCGCACCAGCAGCTTGCAGCCCAGCTGTGCCTCCAGACGGTTCAGGCCGCGGGTCATGTTGGGCTGGCTCATCTGCAGAATGTTGGCGGCCTTGGTCAGGCTTCGGTAGCGGCAGACGTAATAAAAAAGCCGGTAATAGTCCTGATTGACGTTCAGCATGGCGGAAAGCTCCTCTTCAAAATTGCTTATAAGTAAATGATATAAATTATATGCAAAACATATATTTTACAGATGCCTGTGCCCACAGTATAATACAAAACGGCACAAAACACAAGAAGTGGAACATGCCGATGAGGGGAATGCAGGCACAAAACCGTGCCGCCCAACTCTCCTTCGCGCCCAGCCGGGCACCCGCAAGCAGCCCGGCCGTGTGTGAAGGAGCCCGGGAAACGAACCGCGCCCGGCGGGCGCGCAACAGATTGGAGAACGACCATGCGCTATCAGGAAATGAGCCAGAGAGAATTGCAGCGGGAGTACCGCAAACTGTCGGCCGCATATCGGGAGATGGAGCAGCAGGGGCTGCACCTGGACCTCTCCCGCGGAAAACCGTCCCCGGAACAGCTGGAGCTTTCCCGCAAGATGCTGGACGAGGTGAACAGCGGTTCGGTGCTGGACAGTGTGGACGGCACCGACTGCCGGAACTACGGCGGGCTGGACGGCATTCCTGAGGCAAAGGCCCTGCTGGCCGGCATGGTGGGCTGCCGCCCTGAACAGGTGATCGTGGGCGGCAACAGCAGCCTGACCCTGATGTTCGACATCCTGAGCCACGCCATGATCGACGGGCTGCTGGGCGGCACCCCCTGGTGCCAGGTGCCCGACCGGAAATTCCTCTGCCCGGTGCCCGGCTACGACCGGCACTTTGCCATGACCGAGCACTTCGGCTTCGAGCTGGTGCCTGTGCCCATGCTGGCAGACGGCCCGGATATGAACCTGGTGGAGCGGCTGGTGTGCGAGGACGCGAGCATCAAGGGCATCTGGTGCGTGCCCAAGTACCAGAACCCCACCGGCGTGGTGTTCAGCCATGAGGTGCTGGAGCGGTTTGCAAACCTGAAGCCCGCGGCCAAGGATTTCCGCATTTTCTGGGACAATGCCTACTGCGTGCACGACCTGTACCCGGACGAGGCCGAGCCTCTGCCGGACATTCTGAGCCTGTGCGAGCAGGCCGGCAGCCCGGACCTGGTGTATGAGTTCTGTTCCACCAGCAAGGCAGCCTTCCCCGGGGCGGGCATCAGCGGGGTGGCGGCCAGCGCGGCCAACCTGATCGAACTGCGCCGGGTGTGGAAGTTTGCCACCATCGGCCCGGACAAGCTGAACCAGCTGCGTCAGGCCCGGTTCTTCCGGAACACGGCCGGGCTGAAGGCCCACATGGCGCGCCATGCCGAGCTGCTGCGCCCCAAGTTTGAGCGGGTGGAGGCCATCCTGAAGGAGGACCTGGCCCGCAGCGGGGCCGGAAGTTGGACCGAGCCGAAGGGCGGCTACTTCATCTCCTTCGACACGCTGCCGGGCTGTGCGGCCCGCACGGTGGAGCTGTGCAAAAAGGCCGGAGTAAAGTTCACCCCCGCGGGCGCCACCTGGCCCTGCGGCCGCGACCCGGAGGACCGGAACATCCGCCTGGCCCCCAGCTACGCCAGCCTGGAGGAGATCGAACTGGCGGTTCGGCTGTTCACGATCTGCGTGCGTCTGGCTGCCCTGGAGTCTCTGGCATCCATGCAGGTGGGCAGCGCGGATATGGAAGGTGAGCGCATTGCGTAAGTGGTACCATCCACATGGGCAAATGTCCGAAGCCTTTCGCAATTCCGTGTTTTTAACCCTCTCCGGCGGTTTTCAGGATGCCTACACCTACATCGGCCGGGGCAAAGTGTTTGCCAATGCGCAGACCGGGAACATCGTGCTGCTGGCCACCAACCTGTGCGAGGGCAATTTTGAGCGGGTGGGGCATTATCTGGTGCCCCTGCTGGCCTTTGTGGTAGGCGTGCTGTTTGCCGAGGCCATCCACGAGCGGTTTCACCGGATGGAAAAGCTCCACTGGCGGCAGCTGGTGCTGGCCATTGAGATCCTGCTGCTGGTGGCGGTGGGATTTGTTCCCCAAAGCATGAATCTGCTGGCCAACGCGCTGGTGAGCTTTGTGTGCGCCATGCAGGTGCAGACCTTCCGCAAGGTGCGGGGCAATGTCTGCTCCACCACCATGTGCATTGGCAATCTGCGCAGCGGCACCCAGTATCTGTATGACTGGTTGAAATACCGTGACCCGGTGGTGCTCAGCCGGGCGCTGCAATACTTCGGCACCATCGTTTTGTTCGGGGCCGGTGCGGCTGCGGGCAGCCTGATGACCATGCGGTTTGGTATGTGGGTCATCTGGGTCAGCAGTGCGCTGCTGAGCGTCAGCTTTCTGCTCATGTTCTGGAAAACGGACGAGAAAGAGCTGCAGGCGGTGGGACGCAAACTGGAGCGGGAACTTTGCACCGTGGAGAAAAAAGCCGAGCATAAGCTGGAACATCTGGAAGAAAAGCACCGCTGAGTGTGAACGATAATTCCGAAAATTAATCGCAAGCAAAAAGCCCCCATCCGAACGGCCGGTTCGGATGGGGGCTTTGCTGTGTTTTAAGGGGCGATTACACGATGGTGGTCTTTGCGGCGAAATCCGCATGGTCGGGATCCACACCGGCCAGCTTCAGGGCGCGCTTCTCAAAGAACTTGGGCGCAACCTGGGGGAACATGGCGTAGGTGAGGGCATCCTCTTCCTGAATGGCCCACTTGGCGGCCTCGGCCTTCATCTTGGCAACCTCGGGCTCCAGCAGGTCTGCCGGGCGGCAGGTGATGGGCTGGGTGTCACCCAGAATCTGCTTGGTGAACTCGGGGCTGATGGGGGCGGGGGTGCGGCCGTAATCGCCGCGCACCAGGCCCTTGAACTCCTTGGTGACCATCTTGTAGCGCTGGCCCAGAATCACGTTGAACACAGCCTGGGTGCCCACAATCTGGCTGGTGGGAGTAACCAGCGGGGGATAACCGGAATCCTTGCGGACGCGGGGAATCTCCTCCAGCACGGCCTCCAGCTGGTCGGCCTTGCCGGCGTCGGTCAGCTGCTTCAGCAGGTTGGACAGCATACCGCCGGGCACCTGATACAGCAGAGTGTTGGCGTCCACGCCCAGCATCTTGGGGTTGATCTGGCCGTTAGCGATGTACTTCTCACGCAGCTTGGCGAAGTAAGCACGCACCACGTTCAGCTTCTTCAGAGACAGGCCGGTGTCGTAATCGGTGCCCTGAAGGGCGGCCACCAGGCTCTCGGTGGGCATATGGCTGGTGCCCAGGGCCAAGGGGCTGATGGCGGTATCCACGATGTCGGCGCCGTTCTCAATGCCCTTCAGGATGGACATGGAAGCCAGACCGGAGGTGTAATGGCTGTGAATGTCCACAGGGATGGAAACAGTCTCTTTCAGAGCCTTTACCAGCTCTGCGGTGCTGGTGGGGGTCAAAAGACCCGCCATATCCTTGATGCAGATGGAGTTTGCACCCATCTCCTCCAGGGTTTTGGCGTATTTGGCAAAATAGGCGTTGTCGTGCACGGGGCTCAGCGTGTAACTGATGCAGCCCTGCACATGGGCCTTTTCCTTAATGGCGGCCTTAATGGAGGTTTCCAGGTTGCGGGGGTCGTTCAGAGCATCGAAGATGCGCAGAATGTCAATGCCGTTGGCAACGCTCTTCTGCACGAAGTACTCCACCGCATCGTCGGCGTAGTGCCGGTAGCCCAGCATATTCTGGCCGCGGAACAGCATCTGCAGCTTGGTGTTGGGCATTTCCTTGCGCAGGATGCGCAGGCGCTCCCAGGGGTCCTCATCCAGGAAACGGATGCAGGCGTCGAAGGTGGCGCCGCCCCAGCATTCCACCGAGTAGTAGCCCACTTCATCGATGGCGGGCAGGATGGGTCGCATCTCATCGGTGGTCATACGGGTGGCCAGCAGGGACTGGTGCGCGTCGCGCAGCACGACCTCGGTAATCTTGACAGGTTTCTTAGCCAATCTCATTCACCTCTCTCATTCGGTGCGGTTTCAGTTCATGGAAACCAGCAGATCACCGGAGTTCACGGTATCGCCCTTCTTCACGCTCACGGAAGCAACGGTGCCGTCCTGAGGAGCAACGATCTCGTTCTCCATCTTCATGGCCTCCAAAATGACCAGCACGTCACCGGCCTGCACAGCCTGACCGGCGCTGACCTTCACGTCCAGGATGTTGCCGGGCATGGGAGAGTTGACCTGCACGGCACCGGCAGCAGGAGCAGCGGCGGGTGCGGGCGCTGCTGCAGGAGCGGGAGCAGCCACGGGCGCCACAGGAGCCACGGGGGCGATGGGAGCGGCCGGAGCAGCGGGAGCCACAGGAGCAAAGGGCACAGCGGCAGGCGCAGGAGCTGCAACAGGAGCGGGAGCGGCCACGGGGGCGGCACCGGCAGCGGACTCTTCCACGGTCACGTTGTAAGCAACGCCGTTCACGGTAATGTTGAAGTATTTCATGGTATTTTCCTCCACAAGTTTTTATATTGAATGTTCAAAAGGCAGCAGAATCCGCTGGCTTACAGGGCCATGTTGCCGTGCTTCTTGGGCAGGCGCTGCACCCGCTTGCTGGCGGTCATATCCAGCGCGCTCACCACGGCACCGCGCACTTCGTCCGCCTTCACGGCCATGGTGGCCAGCCCGGCGGCCACAGCAGCCTCAGCGCCGCACACGTTCTTCACGTACTCGGCGGCCTTGGCCTTGGTGGCGGCGGGAATGCTCTCGGCGGCATCGATCTCGTTCTTGTACAGGATGGTCACGGCGGTTTCGGGGGCGACCGGGGCGATCACGGCACCGGGCAGGGCAATGGTCACATCGGCGCTGGCCAGAGCGGTGTAGACCGGGCCAACAGCATTGCCGGCCACAACGGCCACCTTGGCGGTGGTGGCGTCGGCGTAAGTAGCGCACAGGCGGGCCGCCTCGCGGATGCCGCCGGCCACGTCATCGCTGACGCTGGGCACGAAGCCGTTGGTGTTGACCACGGTGACCACGGGAATGCTGAACGCGTCGCACAGGCGCACGAAGCGGGACAGCTTGACCACGCAGTTGTGGCACAGGCCGGAAGCTTCGGTGGCGGCAATGCCCACGGCGCTGCCGTTGACAGCGGCCAGAGCGGTGTAAACGTTTTTGCCGAAGCCGCCGAACAGCTCCACCAGGCTGCCCTCGTCCGCCAGAGCGGCAGCGGCATCCGCGGCCTTGTACTGGGCGGGGAAGTTCGCCTTGGGGGCCTGCACGTCAAACAGGGCGGGGCCGGCCAGGTTGTTGGAGGGCAGCAGGGCAATCAGCTGTGCAGCCTTCGCCACGGCATCTGCGGCGTCTTCCGCCAGAACGGAAGCCACACCGGCCTTGGCGGCCAGCTCGGCGCTGCCCGCATTTTCCACCTTATCACCGGCGGCATCGCTGGTGAAGGGGGCGGTCAGGAACAGCTGAGCGTCCTTGGCCATCACGCACAGGTCGGCGCAGGCGGCATTCAGCGCAGCGCTGCCGCCGCACACGCCCAGAACCACGGCCACCTGGGGCACCACACCGGAGATGTTGGCAATGGCCCCGGCCAGCTTGTTGTTGGCAGCCAGCAGATCCAGGCCCTCTTCCAGCTTGGCACCGGCGCAATCGTAGAAGGTCACCACAGGGGTACCGGTTTTTGCAGCCATCTCCAGAACGGCAGCGGTTTTGTCCAACTCTTTGGCACAAACGGCCTCGCCGCACTGGCACACGGCATACACCGGCTGGCCGCCTGCGCAGCCGTAGGCAGCCTTTACTGCACCGTCCGCAAACAGGCCGGTGTAGGTGCCTTCATCGAAGAATGCAGCAAGGATCTCGTCCTTGCCGAGCTTTTTTGAAGCCATGAACAGCCCTCCTATAAAAACAATTTCAGAATTAGCTTTATTATACTGTTTCGTGCAATTTGTCACAAGACCTTTTTTGAAAAAACCACAAAAATAAAGGAATGACCTAATATTTTTGTGGTTTTTCACAAGAGAAGCCTCGCTATTCAATTGTTCCGGGAGAAAAAGCCCATGGAGCTTCCCCTCCGCAATTTACCAAAGAAGCGTGGTTCAGCCGCGGGGGCCGCCGGGCTTCTTTGGGCCGCGGGCCGGGCCTTTGCCGCTGCCGGGGCGGCCGGTGGGGCGTGCGCCGGGGCGGCTGCCTGCCGCACGGGGGCCGCGTTTGGCACCCTCAGCGGGGCGGCGGACCGGCTTTTTGGCGGCCTCTTCCGGCTTCGGGCGGGAAACGCCCCGGATGCCGGCGGCCCGTAGGGCGTTCAGCTCCGACTTGGTCAGCTCCCGGTATTCGCCGGGCTGCAGCATACCCAGTTTCACCGCGCCCATGGCGTTGCGGCGCAGGCGGATCACATCCAGGCCCACGGCCTCGCACATCCGGCGGATCTCCCGGTTCTTGCCCTCCCGGATGGTCATCTCCAGCACGGTGCGCTCCGGCTCATCGGTCACCACGTTGATCACAGCGGGCTGGGTGCGGGTGCCGTCGTCCAGCTCCACGCCCTGGCTCAGGGCCACCACCTGTTCTTCGGTGGCGCGGGGCCGCACCGTAACCCGGTACAGCTTGCTCACCCCGTGGGAGGGGTGCATCATCAGGTTGGCGAAGTCGCCGTCGTTGGTCAGCAGCAGCAGGCCCTCGCTGTCCCGGTCCAGGCGGCCCACGGGGAACACCCGGGCGGGCACGCCCTCCATCAGGTCCATAACGGTTTTGCGGCCCAGCTCATCGCTGGTGGTGGTGACAAAGCCGCGGGGCTTGTTGAGCATATAGTAATAGAATTCCCGCTTGCGCTGGATGTAGATGCGCTGGCCGTCCACCGAGAGAATGTCCTGGTGGGGGTCCATTTTGTCACCCAAAGTGACGGGATGACCGTTGACCTTGACGCGGCCCTCCCGAATGATCTGTTCGGCTGCCCGGCGGGAGCAAAGTCCCTGTTCCGCCAGCACCTTCTGAATGCGTTCCTGTGCCATAGTTCTCCTTGTTGTTCAGGGGCGGCCGCACAAAACGGTGGCCCCGGGTCGTCCGGCTTCCAGCCGGTCGTATTGCAAACGCCGGGCTTTGCCCGGCGGATCGCCGAAATGCTGCTCAGGGGGCATCCGGCCCGCCTTCGGCCGGGGACTCTGCCTCGGTCTTTTCCTTCTTCAGCAGGGCGGCCAGCTTGTCCACCAGCTCAGGCAGCATGGTGATGGCCCGCTCCAGGCTGTTGTTGGGGTCGGCCAGCTGGATGGTGCGGACGTTGCCGTCCTTCACCACCAGAAAGGCCACGGGGGCCACGGTGACGCCCGCGCCGCTGCCGCCTCCGAACAGCTCCTTGCTCTGCTTGGCGGCAAAATCCGAGCCGCCGGTGGCCACGCCGAAGGTTACTTTCGAGACGGGCAGAATGGTGGTGCCATCCGGCAGAGAGACCGGCTCGCCGATGATGGTGTCGGAATTCACCAGCTCCCGGATCTTATCCATGGTGACCCCCATCAGGCCGTTGATCGGATGTTCAGCCATACGTTAATCCTCCCTGTTTGGGCAAAACCGGTGTTGTGCGCGGTTTTGCGCGTTTCCTCTTCTATTATAAGCAGAAGCCATGATGTTTGGCAAGCGGCACCGCGGTTATTCTGCCCGGCTGTCCGCCAGGCGGAACACCATGTGCAGCCCGGCGATGACCAGGGGCAGCAGCCGGGCAGTGACCTGCCCGCTCAGGGCAAATTCCTCGGCGCGCTGGTCGAGAAAATCCGGCTCGATCCGGAACTCCTCCACCTCAATGCGGAAAAAGTTCTGGAGCAGGCCGAAGGCAGCCCCCAGCTCGGCCTGGGCTTTTCCGCAGGCCAGGGCGCAGGCGGCTGCATCGGGGGCGTACACCGGCAGCACCAGCCGCACATGGCGGATGCGGAGCGACCAGAGCGCCCGGCGCACAAACTGCCCGGCAGCTGCGGCCGTATCCGCGGCCTGACGGAGCTTTTGAGAAAGCCGCTGGGCAGCAGGCTGCTTCGGCTTCGGGGCGGCTGGCTCCGTGGGGGCAGCCGCGGGGCGTTTGGGCGCTTCCCCCTGCGGCAGCAGGGCCGCCAGCCGAAGCAGCCAGGGGGACAGGGGCCAGAGGCTCAGGCGGAACGGCCCGAACGTCAGCCAGGCACGGGTTTCGCTCTCCTGCGTGCAAAACTTCACCGTGAAGGGCAGCACCAGAAGCAGGATCACCAGTGCCAGAAGAAGGGCCAGTACCCACAAAAGCACCCGCCCAATGGCAAGCAGTAGCGCACCCATGGCTCAGCCCTCCGTATCGGAAGCCGCGCCGGGGCCGTCCTCCCCGTGCAGACTGGGCAGGTCGTTCAGGCTGTTCAGGCCAAAGCACCGCAGAAACACGTCGGTGGTGGCAAAGCTCACCGGGTGCCCGGGCAGATCCAGCCGCCCGGCCTCCTGCACCAAGCCCTTTTCCAGCAGGCCGGCCACCACCGAGGAAGAGTCAACCCCGCGCACCTGGTCGATGAACGAGCGGGACACCGGCTGGTTGTAGGCGATGACCGACAGCACCTCCAGCGCCGCCTGGGAGAGGGGCGCATTGCGGCGATTGTCCAGCACGCGCTTTACATAGGTGGAGTATTCGTTTTTGGTGGCCAGCTGCCAGCGGTCCTCCAGCCGAAGAAGCACCAGACCCCGGTCGGCCTTTTCCAGCTGTTTTTCCAGATTCAGCAGCAGGCGCTCAACCACTTCCGGCTCAAGCTCCAGAGCCTGGGCCAGGCGGTCGGTGCCGATGGGTTCGCCGTGGGCGAACAGAATCGCTTCCAGCGCCCCCTGATATTGCTTCAGTTCCATTCCTGCACCTCGTCGGTCTTTCGCACCCGGCCGTGGGCCAGGGTGATCTGTTCGTTTTCGTCAATGGAAATGCGCCCGGCCTTCACCAGCTCCAGCACGGCCAGAAAGGTGGCCACCGTCTCACTGCGGCCGGCCTCGGGGCGGAACATCTGGCGCAGGGCGCGGATCTTTCCGCCCACCAGTCCCTTCAAAAGGTGCACCACCCGGGATGCCACCGACACAAAGGGCGCGGCCACCAGCGGCTCAAACTGCTTCGGCTCCGGCTTTTTCTTGCGCACGCTGCGCCCCATCAAGGAAAACCAGGCCTGAGGCAGCAGCTCCGGCTCGTGCCTGCGCAGGTAGGTGCTGTCCAGCTCGATCTCAGCCGGGCGGCGCACCGCCATAAACGAGGCGGCGGCCATTTCGCCCAGCTGGGCGGCCACCTTGCGGCAGGTGCTGTATTCGATCAGCTCGCCGGTCAGCTCCTCTTTCATGCGCTCGGCCTCTTCGCTTCGGGGCAGCAGCAGGTAGCTTTTCATCTGCACCAGACGGGCGGCCATTTCAATGAATTCGCTGGCAACCTCCATGCGCTGGGCGCCCAGCCGGTCAATGATGGCGGTGTATTGCTCAATCAGCTCCAGAATGGGAATGTTGTGCAGGTCCATCTTGTTTTTGCTTACCAGATAGAGCAGCAGGTCCAGCGGGCCGTCAAACTCTTCCAGATGAAAGGTTAAGGTCTCCATATGCGGCGCACCCTCCGTTACACTGCGGTACCGGCCGCACGGCCCAGCCCGAGGAGAATCTCAACAAAGCTGGTGGACCAGCCCAGAAAGCGCCACAGCTGGCTCTGGATCCAGGCCATGGGGCCGTCCAGCAGGCCGAGGAACAGCAGCGCGATGGCCACGAAGAAAATCTGCTGCTCATGCCGGGCGATGAAATACTGCACCCGGCGGGGCAGGGCAAGGCCCAGCAGGCGGCTGCCATCCAGCGGGGGAACCGGCAGTAGGTTCAGCGCCGCCAGGGCCAGATTCATCACGGCCAGAGCGTTCAGAACGTAGAGCAGCAGGTTGGTCAGGGTGTTCACCGGGCCGACGTAATATAGAAGTTTGTATCCTACCACGGCCAAAAAGGCCAGCAGCAGATTGGTGATCGGCCCGGCGGCGGCCGTCAGGGCCATACCGGTCCGGGGCGATACCTTGCGGAAGTTGCGGGCGTCCACCGGCACAGGGGCGGCCCAGCCGACCCCCAGAAGAAGAAAGCACACCGCGCCCAGAGGGCTGAAGTGTGCCAGCGGGTTCAGGCTCAGGCGGCCCTGACGGCGGGCGGTGTCGTCCCCCAGGCAGGAGGCGGCCAGCGCGTGGGCGGACTCGTGCAGGGGCACACTGATCATCATACACACAAAGCGGACGACGTAAACGAACATCCGCACCCGTAAATTGCTCATGAAGGCAGTTCCTTTCGGGCAGGGCAGGAAAACCCATGCCTTGCCAATTTGACTTTTATAGCTTATATAAGGTAAAATAAATAAAAGCGGCGGGCAGACTGCCCCCGGCGGGTACACCCACCCATTATAAGAGAATGTTGAATTTATTATACCGACCCGGGCAATAAAGCACAAGCAAAAACGCATTTTACAGAAAAAATGAAAAAAAGGCTTGCATTTTCTCCCGAGATTTGTTAAACTAATCTAGCGATTTAATTATGGAGGAGGTGCAGCAGAATGGCAAAGTGTGATTGTTGTGGTAAGGGCGTTACCTTTGGTATCAAGGTTTCCCACTCCCATCGTCGGAGCAACCGTACCTGGAAGCCCAATGTGAAGCGCGTGAAGGCAGTCGTGGAGGGTTCTCCGAAGTATATCTACGCCTGCACCCGTTGCCTGCGTTCGGGTAAGGTTACCCGCGCTATCTGATCAACAGTGCAAAAACGGCCGGTCACTCCTTGTGGCCGGCTTTTGTTGTACACGGAGGGAGTTTTATGACCTGCCCCAGCGACCCGGTGATGCTGCTCAGCTACATCAATACCCAATTGCGGGACCATTACGAAAGTCTGGCCGCCCTGTGTGAGGACCTGGACCTGAGCGAGGCGGCGCTGAAAGAAACGCTGGCCGCCATCGGCTATGAGTACAACCGGGAACAGAACCGGTTTGCCTGACCATCGGCCACGCAGCCGGAATAAGAAAAGGGGGAACGCCCATGCAGACCCAGTATTTTAAAGAGTACAGCCGCTATATGAAGCGGGAAATGGAATTTAAGGTGTATGGCCATGCCGGGCAGCCCTGCCTGGTGCTGCCGGCCATGGGCCACCGCTTTTATGAATTTGAGGACTGCGGCATGGTGGACGCCGCCGCCCGGTGGATCGAGGCAGGGCAGCTTCAGCTGTTTTGCGCCGATGCCCTGAACGGGGCAGAGGTCACCCCGCGGGCCCAGGAGCGGTGGTTCTGCTACCTGACGGAGGAGCTGCTGCCTCGGCTGCGCGCTCTGAACGGCAGCGAAGCGCCGGTGCTGACGGCCGGCTGCGGGCAGGGCGCCTGCCAGGCCGTGAACCTGCATCTGAGACGGCCGGAGGTGTGCAGCGGGGTCATCGGTCTTTCCGGCCGATACGAGACGGCGAACGTCTACGGCCATGGGCCGGAGGACCTGATCTACCGGAACAGCCCGCTGGCGTATCTGCCCCACCTGACGGAAAAAGCGCTGGAGCGCCTTCGCAGGCAGGAGCCGATGATGCTGTGCGCGGGCCGCGGCCCCGGTGACGAGCAGGCGCTGGAAGAGACCCGCCGGATGGGCGAGGCCCTGGAAGCGAAAAAGCTGCCGGTCTGGGTGGACGAGTGGGGCACCGATGTGACCCCGGACTGGGCCTGGTGGCAGCGCCAGTGGAGCTATTTTCTGGAAAAGGCCTTGGAGGCAAAGCCCAAGGACCAGAGCGCCAAGTGACAGCAAACGAAAACAAGCAAAAACGCCGTGGGCAGCCGCCTGCGGCGCTTTTTGCATCACTCCATGCCGCGAAAACAAAGAAAAACACGATGTTCGATTGACTTTTTGACGGAACATGCTATGCTGATAGCACGAACGAAACGAACGCCGGCCCCTGCGCGGAACACGGGCACGGCGAGAAGACCGACAGGAGGGAGCAGCGGTGCAGCTGGAACCGCATTTTGTGGCCGTGAATGCCCAGGGGCGGGAGCTTGCCTCCCACGGCGGGCAAGGTTTTCAGGCAGAAGGGTACTGCGATGTGCTGAACATGGGGCCGGTGCCCTGGCACTGGCACGAGGAGATGGAGCTGATTCTGGTAACCGAGGGCGAAGCCGCGGTAAGGGCCGGAAAAGAGCGCTACGTACTGCAAGCGGGTGAGGGCCTGTTTGTGAACAGCGGCGTGCTGCACGCGGCCCGCAGCGTCACAGAGACGCCGCCCATGATCTGCTCGGTGGTGTTCCATCCGCGGCTTGTGGGCGGCGCGCCGGACAGTGTGTTCTTTGAAAAGTGGATTCAGCCCCTGACCGGGGACGCCGACTGCGGCTCGCTGCTGCTTCGGCCCACGGTGCCCTGGCAGAAGCAGGTGCTGGAAGCGCTGGAGCATACGCTGGAAGCGCTGAAACAGGCGGAAAACGGCTTTGAATTCACGGTGCGGCAGGAGCTGAGCCGAGCCGTGTTTCTTCTGGCGGAAAAGCGCATCGCCCAGCCTGAGCGCCCGCCGGACCGCACCGGCCGGGACGGCCAGCGCATGAAAGCCATGCTGAAGTTTGTGCAGGAGCATTTTGCCGAGGAGCTGACGGCCTCGCAGATCGCCCACAGCGCCGGGCTGAGCGCCAGCGAGTGCCTGCGGTGCTTCCATGCGGTGATCGGCACCACCCCCATGCAGTATGTGAAAACGTTTCGGGTGCAGCAGGCGGCCCAGCTTCTGGAGGGCACCGACTGGCCGGTGGCCAAAGTGGGGCGGCAGTGCGGCTTTAAGGAAATGGGCTATTTCGCCCGCGCGTTCCGAGAGGTGTACCACTGCACCCCCACGGAGCATCGGCGTGCCATCTTACAGAAAAAGGCGGGCCGCGCCGCCGCAAAGCCGTAATTTCGTACAGGGCGGCGGAACAAACGGCGGCCGAGAGTATCAAAACGGTAAAAATTTTTCAAAACCCCTTGGCAACATCACATCACCATGCTATTATAGTAAAGCGATGATGTGCGGAAGGCATCGGGCGTTTGCCCGGCCAGAGGGGGCGTGGCAGAGAGACCCGCGCGGCCGCACAGAAAAGAAAGGATGAAGTTCCATGAAAAAGACGATTGCACTGCTCGCCGCGCTGAGCCTGTCCGTCAGCCTGCTGGCTGGCTGCGGTTCTTCCGCCAGCTCCTCCGCTGCTGCTTCTTCTGAGGCTGCCTCTTCGGAAGCCGCTTCCTCCTCCGCTGCCGCTGACGGCGACCTGGATTACATCAAGGGCAACGGCAAGATGGTCATCGGCTACACCGTGTACGCCCCCATGAACTACACCGACGACGAGGGCAACTTCACCGGGTTTGACACCGAGCTGGCCACCGCCGTGTGCGAGAAGCTGGGCGTGGAGCCGGAGTTCGTGGAGATCAACTGGGATACCAAGATCGTGGAGCTGGATGCCAAGAGCATCGACTGCATCTGGAACGGCATGACCCTGACCGATGAGATCATGCAGAACGCTGCCTGCACCAAGGCCTACGCCAAGAACGCGCAGGTGGTCGTGGTGAAGGACGGCACCGAGTATTCTTCCACCGCTGACCTGGTGGGCAAGACCGTTCTGGCCGAGGCCGGTTCCGCCGGTGAGAGCGCCATTCAGGACGACGAGAACCTGTCTCAGGCTGATTACGTCTCCAAGAGCGTGCAGACCGACTGCCTGATGGAGGTTGCTGCCGGCACCGCGGACGCTGCGGTTCTGGATCTGACCCTGGCCAACGCCATGATCGGTGAGGGCACCGACTACGCCAACCTGAAGATCGTGGACGAGCTGAACGCTGAGGAGTACGGCGTGGCCTTCCGCAAGGGCAGCGATGCCGCCGAGGCTGTGAACGCCGCCTTTGACGAGCTGAAGGCCGACGGCACGCTGGAAGCCCTGGCTGCCAAGTACGACCTGGCTCTGGCCGACTAATCTCGAAAACGAAACATAAAAACGGGGCAGCACCGCACGGTTCGCAGGAACTGTGCGGTATTGCCGTGTTCAGCCGCTTGCCTTTAGAATGAACGAATGATGGGTGTGTTTTTGTGAGTGTGATCTTTGGGCGCTTGATGAGCGCGTTTCTGCTCAACTGTGAGCTGTTCTTTCTGACCCTGCTGTTTGCGCTGCCGCTGGGACTGGTGGTTGCATTCGGCTCCATGAGCCGGTTCAAGCCGTTGAGCGGCATTGTGAAGGTATTCGTCTGGATCATCCGCGGTACGCCCCTGATGCTTCAGATCATTGTGATCTACCTGGGCCCCGGCCTGATGGGCATGAACAACCCCTGGCCCACCGGCGCGGGCGGCCGCATGGTGGCGGCAGTGGTGGCCTTTGCCATCAACTACGCCTGCTACTTCTCCGAGATCTACCGGGGCGGCATTGAGGCCATTCCCAAGGGCCAGACCGAGGCCGGCCAGGTTCTGGGCATGACCAAGCCCCAGATCTTTTTCAAGGTGACCCTGCTGCAGGTGATCAAGCGCATTCTGCCCCCCATGGGCAACGAGATCATCACGCTGGTGAAGGACACCTCACTGGCCAACACCATTGCGAACAAGGAGATCATCATGATGGCCAAGGAGTACAGCGCCAAGGGCCTGATCTGGCCGCTGTTTTCCACCGCGATCTTCTTCCTGCTGTTCGTTGGCGTGCTTACGATTCTGTTCAACTGGGCCGAGAAAAAAATGGATTATTTCCGCTGCTGAGAAGGAGGAACGAATATGGCATTGCTTGAAGCCTCCGGCATCGGCAAAAATTTTGGTGAGACCAAGGTTCTCAAGGACATTTCCCTCACGTTGGAGCAGGGCGAGGCCCTGGCCATCATCGGGTCGTCCGGTTCCGGTAAAACCACGCTGCTGCGCTGCCTGAACTTTCTGGAGCGGCCCGACACCGGCATCATCCGGGTGGGCAATGAAGTGATGTGGGACGCGGCGGACCCCGCCACCCAGAAGGAGAGTGAGATCCGCAAAAAGCGGCTGCACTTCGGGCTGGTGTTCCAGAACTTCAACCTGTTCCCCCAGTACACCGCCCTGCAGAACGTGATGCTGGCGGGCGAGCTGCTGGCAAAGGAGCGGCCGGATTATAAGGCCAACAAAAAGCAGATTCATGCTCAGCTGGAAGAGCAGGCCATGGACCTGCTGGCGGAGATGGGGCTTTCCCAGCGGGCGGGACATTACCCCCACCAGCTCTCCGGCGGCCAGCAGCAGCGCGTGGCCATTGCCCGCGCCCTGGCGCTGCATCCGGACATTCTGTGCTTTGACGAGCCCACCAGCGCCCTGGACCCGGAGCTGACCGGGGAGATTCTGCGGGTGCTGCGGGATCTGGCCGACCGCAAAACCACCATGATCATCGTTACCCACGAGATGCACTTCGCCCGCGATGTGGCCGACCGCATTATGTTTATGGACGGCGGCATTGTGGTGGAAGAAGGCCCGGCCAAACAGGTCATCGACCACCCGCGGGAAGAGCGCACCCGCCAGTTCTTGACACGGTTTTCCGGCTGATTGTGCGCGGAATTGCGTGAAATTTGATCAAAAAACGCCCGGTTCTCTGCGTTGGCAGAGGGCCGGGCGTTTTTGTGCTGCATTTTGATTGGTTTGTGCGATTGTGCATCGCATTTGGGGCGCTGGGGAAGAGGCGAGGGCGCGAGGCTGGTAAATTACGAGACTATAAAATTATATAATATTATAAAATCAAAGATGGCCTCAGGACCTCAGACAGATGGCTTCAAATAACATCAAAAGATTGCTGTGGGCATTTTATGCATCGAATCATGCATTCACTAAAATAAGAGTCATGAAAAGCCGCGGAAACAGAAAAGGCTCGGAAAAAACGAAAAAACCAGATTGCCGAAGCAATCTGGTTTGTGGTGGAGATGAGGGGGATCGAACCCCTTACCTCTTGAATGCCATTCAAGCGCTCTCCCAAGTGAGCTACACCCCCACGGGTTTTGTGTCGTTCCTGACGACTTGTTTATTATAGCAGTTGAACCCGAAAATGTCAACGGATTTTTTGCGGAAAATCAAATTTTCTTTCTGAAATACGAAAACATACATGAAAAAGCACGAAAATAAGCTAAAATTATTCTGCCCGCAGTTTGAAAAAATCTGAGGTTCTCCATTCGTTTTTTCAAATATCCAGAGGCAAAGGCTCTCGGCAGCGAATGGGCATTCGGGGGCGGGAAATGCCTCGGCAGAAATGCCCGGCTGTTTGTGCGCCCGGAGGGAAACCGGCGGGATGAAGCAGCCATTTGGGTTGTGGCTTGCCGGGCGGCACTGCGCAAGGCACCCCATTCAGCCGCCCGTTCTAGGAACGGCGGGCCGGTTTTCTCCTGCGCTTTTTCCAAACGGTGGGTTGATACTGCATCCCGTGGGAAGAATTTGAGCAAACATGAGAAAATGCGAGTAAATCTGCGAAAATCAGCGTCTTTGGCTTGCAACAAAAGGAGAATAATAGTATTATTAGATACGTATGTAAAGTCGATTTCTGCCGCCATGCGCGGCGGCGGAACCAAGAGACGAAAAAGCCAAGGCCGAAGCCTGCCGGAAGGGCGGGCCTTTGGTGAACGAGGAGAGGGGAAGCATTTATGGCGTTGAGTATGACCGGCTACGGACGGGCCAAGGCCGTGTTGAACGGCCGGGACATTACGGTGGAGATCAAGAGCGTAAACTCCCGCTATTTTGAGTATTCGTCCCGCCTGCCCAGAAGCTGTGCCTTTCTGGACGACAGCCTGAAAAAGATGCTGGGGGCCTCCATCAGCCGCGGCAAGGTAGAGCTGAGCCTGCAGATGCAGAGCAGCGGCGCCCAGGAGCAGGTGGTGGATGTGAACCTGGAGCTGGCCCGCAGCTACCGCAGTGCGCTGCGCCAGCTGAGCGACGCATTGGACGTGAAGGACGCCACAACCGTGGAAACCCTGGCCCGCCTGCCGGATGTGCTGACCGTGCGCACGGCACAGGTGGACGAGGAACAGCTGAGCCGTGACGTGAGCGCGGTGTGCGCCGAAGCTCTTCAGAACTTTTTGAATATGCGGGCTGTGGAGGGCGAAAAGCTCCGGCAGGACCTGCTGGGCAAGCTGGATCACCTGGAGGAGGACGTGGCTCAGGTGGAGCAGAACAGCGCCGCCCGGGTGGAAGCGTACACCCAGCGGCTGTACGCCAAGCTGGAGGTGCTGCTGGCCGACCGGAACGTGGATGAAGCACGGGTGCTGACCGAGGCGGCCATTTTTGCGGATAAAACGGCCGTGGACGAAGAGACGGTGCGCCTGCACAGCCACATTGCCCAGTATCGGCAGATTTTGAACGGCGAAGGCCCCGTGGGCCGCAAGCTGGACTTCCTCACCCAAGAGCTGAACCGGGAAACCAACACCATCGGCTCCAAGTGCCAGGACCTGGCGATCACCCGGGTGGTGCTGGATATGAAGGCGGAGATCGAGAAGATCCGGGAGCAGATCCAGAATTTGGAGTGATCGGTGCGGCATCCGGCGGCAGGCGCTTGCAGGCTGCCGGGCCCGGCGAGAAAAGCAGGAGGTTGCGATGAAACTCATCAACATTGGTTTTGGCAACATGGTCAGCGCCAACCGGCTGATTGCCATTGTCAGCCCGGAATCGGCCCCCATCAAGCGCATCGTGCAGGAAGCCCGGGACAAGGGCTCCCTGATCGATGCAACCTATGGGCGGCGGACCCGCGCCGTGATCATTATGGATTCGGATCACATCATTCTCTCGGCGGTGCAGCCCGAGACGGTGGCCAACCGTCTGGACAGCAGCAATGAGGATCTGGAGGAGGAACTGGAAGATGAATAAAGATCGCTATCTGGTCGTTGTATCCGGGCCTTCCGGCTGCGGAAAAGACACGGTGGTAAAAACCATGCGGGAGAAACACCCGGAAATCGAGGTTTCCGTCTCGGCCACCAGCCGCGCCATGCGGGAGGGAGAGGCCGAGGGGGTCAACTATTATTACATGACCCGGGAGGAATTCCAGCAGAAGGTGCAGGCCGGGGAAATTCTGGAGTACACCCAGTACAACGGCAACCTGTACGGCACCCCCAAGCATGAGGTGGACACCCGCATTGCCCAGGGCCGCACGGTGATTCTGGTCATCGAGGTGGAGGGCGCGGGCAACATCCGCAAGCTGTACCCGGAGGCGCTGACCATCTTCCTGCTGCCCCCCAGCATGGAGGAGCTGGAAAACCGCCTGCGCAGCCGCGGCACCGAGACCGAGGAGGCCATTCAGGGCCGTATGGCCACGGCCCGCCGCGAGGTGGAGCAGGCCCCCCTGTACACGGCCACGCTGGTGAACGATGATCTGGAAACCTGTGCCGAGAAGCTGTACCAGATGATTCAGGAATACCAGAAGGGCTGAGGAAAACAGCACCGTGGAGGGGAGGGCATTCCATGAGCACGGTACAGGTGGCCGTGGACAATGCCACCTTCCATTTCGATAAGCTGTACACCTATCGGCTGCCCCCGCAGCTGGAAGGACAGGTGTTTGAGGGCAGCATGGTTCTGGTGCCATTCGGCCGGGGCAACCGCCCCCGCATGGCGGTGGTGCTGGCCGTGGGGGAAGAACCGGCGGCGGAAAAGCCGGCGCGGCTGAAGGAGCTGTTTGCAGCAGCCCCGGAGCAGGCCCGGCTGACCCCGGATCTGCTGAAGCTGGTGCATTTTTTGAAGGAACGCACCTTCTGTACCTACTATGAGGCCGTGCGGGCCATCATTCCCTACGGGGCCCAGTACCGGCCCGAGCTGGTGGACGGCAAGCCCACCCTGCGGCGGCAGCTGCTTCGGCAGGAGGTGCGCTACCACCGCACGGCCCGGCCCGTGCAGGCCAGCGGCCGCATTACGGACAAACAGCGCACGGCCCTGAACCTTCTGGCGGCGGGCGGCCCCCAGACGGCGGCCCAGCTGGAAGCTCAGGGCGTGACCCGGGCGGTGCTGGAGGCCCTTTTGAAAAAGGGGCTGGCGGAAAAGCAGCGGGAGGATCAGGACGCCCGGCCGATGACAACGGCCGAAACTGCGGCCCCGGAACCGCCGCCTGCCCTCACCGAAGAGCAGCAGCGAGCTTACGACCAGCTGGCCCCGAATCTAGAGGACCACGCCCCCCACGCGGCCCTGCTGTACGGGGTGACGGGCAGCGGCAAAACGCTGGTATTCCTTCAGCTGATCCGCCGCACGCTGGAGCTTGGGCGGCAGGCGCTGATTCTGGTGCCGGAGATCAGCCTGACGCCACAGATGATCCGCCGCCTGAAGGACACCTTCGGCGCGCGGGTGGCGGTGCAGCATTCGGCCCTCAGCAACACGGAGCGGCTGGTGCAGTGGCAGATGATCCAGCAGGGCGGGGCCGACATTGTGGTGGGCACCCGCAGTGCGATTTTTGCTCCGCTGCAGAACCTTGGCCTGATCATTCTGGATGAGGAGCAGGAGCACACCTACCGGTCGGAATCCGCCCCCCGCTATGCGGCCCACGATGTGGCCAAGGCGCGGGCGGCCCAGCACCGGGCGCTGCTGCTGTTTGCCTCCGCCACGCCCAGCATCGAGACCTTTCAGGCGGCCCGAACGGGGCGCTACCAGCTGGTGCGCCTGGCCCACCGGTACGAGGGCAGGCCGCTGCCCACGGTGGAGCTGGTGGATATGCGGCAGGAGCTGGCCAAGGGCAACCCGGGCGAGATCAGCCTGCCGCTGGCCCGGGCCATCGGCGAAAATCTGGAGGCCGGGCGGCAGACCATTCTGCTGCTGAACCGCCGGGGCTACCGCACGGTGGCCCAGTGTGCCGACTGCGGCAAGGTGCTGAAATGCACCAGCTGCAGCGTGCCGATGGTGTACCACAAGGCCCAGAACCGGCTGCTGTGCCACTACTGCGGGCGCACCATCACCCCGCCGCCCACCGCCTGTCCGGAGTGCGGCGGCCCGTTGCGCTACACCGGCTTCGGCACCCAGAAGCTGGAAGAGGAGCTGGCCGGGCTGTTCCCCGCCGCCCGGCTGCTGCGCATGGATCAGGACACCACCAGCCAGAAAAACGCCCACGAGCGCAAGCTGGCCGCCTTTGCCCGGCAGGAGTACGACATCATGCTGGGTACCCAGATGGTGGCCAAGGGGCTGGATTTTGAAAAGGTCACCCTGGTGGGGGTGGTGGGCATTGACTCACTGCTCTTTTCCCAGAGCTTCCGCGCGTTTGAAACGGTGTTCAGCCTGGTGACCCAGGTGGTAGGCCGCGGCGGCCGGGCGGATATGCCGGGCCACGCCATCATTCAGACCTCGAACCCGGAGCACCCGGTGCTTCAGCTGGCCGCCCGGCAGGATTACGACGCCTTCTTTGAGCAGGAGGCGGCCTTCCGGCGGCTGGGGCTGTACCCGCCCTTCTGCAGCATCTGCGTGGTGGGCTTCAACGGCGGGCAGGATGGGCAGACGCTGGCCGCCGCCGCCCGGTTTGCCGCCCTGCTTCGGCAGGAAGCCAGCCGCCAGCCGGATATGCCCCTGCGGGTGCTGGGGCCGGCCCCCATGAACATTCTGATGGTGAACGACCGTTACCGGTATAAGCTCACCATCAAATGCCGCAACGACCGGGCCTTCCGGGCCATGCTGGGGCGGGTGCTGGGCCTTTACAGCGATGAGGGTCTGCCCGCCCGCGCTGCGGTGACCGTGGACATGAACTCGGACGGAGACTTGTAAACGGGCAAAAAGAACCACGAAAAAACGAGAAACCCGGGGCAAAAGAAATTTTCTTTCCCGCTGGCTCGTTTTAATAAAAGGCGGCATTGGCCGCAAAAACACGAAAAAAGATTTTAAGGCAGCGCCGCAGGCCGCAGAAATGCCGCTTGTGCGCCGCTGCCAAAAATAAACGGCGGGCCGCGAAGGCCGCGCCCACAGGAGGATTTTAATTATGGCTCTGCGTTATATTGTACAGGACGGCGATCCCATTCTGAAAAAGGTCTGCCGCCCGGTGACCAAGTTTGACGACCGTCTGGCTACCTTGCTGGATGATATGAAGGAAACCTTGGCCGATGCCAACGGCTACGGCCTGGCCGGCCCTCAGGTGGGCGTGATGCGCCGGGTGTTCATCAGCATTGACGAGCGGGACATCCCCGAGGGGCAGGAGGATACCGCGCCCCTGAAGTTCATCGAGTTCGTGAACCCGGAAATTCTGGAGGAGTCCGACGAGATGGTGACCATGTACGAAGGCTGCCTGTCCTTCCCCGGCCGCAACGGCGAGATCGCCCGGCCCAAGTGGGTGAAGGCCCGCGCCTTTGACCGGTACGGCAACCCCTTCGAGATCGAAGCCGAGGGTATGCTGGCCCGGTGCATCTGCCATGAGTCCAACCATCTGGACGGCATCACCATCATGGATCTGGCCACCCATTTCTATGAGGACAACGAAGAGGAAGAGAACTGATGCGCATTTTGTTCATGGGAACCCCGGACATTGCCGCCCAGAGTCTGGAGGCGCTGTACGCCGCCGGGCATGAGATCTGCGGCGTGTTTACCCGGGAGGACAAACCCGTGGGCCGCAAGCAGGTGCTCACCGCGCCGCCGGTCAAGCAGCTGGCGCTGGCCCACGGCACCCCGGTGTATCAGCCCCGTACTCTGCGGGATGGCAAGGCTGCCGAGGACATCCGCGCCCTTGCGCCGGAGCTGATCGTGGTGGTGGCCTATGGGCGCATTCTGCCGTCGGAAGTGTTGGCGATTCCCCCAAAGGGCTGCATCAACCTGCACGTTTCGCTGCTGCCCAAATACCGGGGCAGTGCGCCCATCCAGTGGGCGGTCATCCACGGCGACAAAACCACCGGCGTGACCATTATGCAGCTGGACGAAGGGCTGGACACCGGCGACATCCTGATGGTGCAGCCGGTGGACATTGGCCCGGAGGAGACCAGCGGCCAGCTGTTTGACCGGGTGGCCGCGGTGGGGGCCGAGACCCTCTGCCGCTGCATTGAAGAGATCGCCGCGGGCCGGGCCGTGCCCACCCCTCAGAACCACGAAAAGGCCACGCTGGCCCCGCCCCTCACCAAGGAGATGGCCCGCTTTGCCTTTGACCAGCCCGCCCAGGTGATTCACGACCAGGTGCGGGGTATGAACCCCTGGCCCGCCGCTTATTTTGAGTGTGAGGGCAAAAAGGTGAAGGTGCTGGGCAGCCGGGTGCACCCCGGCGAAGAGGCGGCCCCCGGAACGGTGCTGAGCACGAAGCCTCTGGTGGTGCAGTGCGGCGAGGGCGCGCTGGAGCTGTGCCAGGTGGTGCCGGAGGGCAAAAAGCCCATGGAGGGCACCGCCTGGGCCGCCGGCCGCCGCTTAAAGGCCGGAATGCCGGTGCTGTAAGCGGGCCGCATGGGCAGGGCTAAACGGCACAGCGCCGCTTCTTTGCGCAGAACGCGCTGCAATTAAATCGCCCAAAAGGGCTTTTTGCAGGTTTGCGATACCCGATCAACGATGAAACAGGCCGGGCAGTTTTGCCCCGGCCGTGAAGGAACGACAAAGGCCGGCCGGAGACAGACTTGCGTTTCGGCGGGGAAAGGAAAGCATGGACAAGGCACGCTATACGGCTGTTTGTGCGCTGATGCGCCAGGAGAAAAACGGATATTCCAACTTGGTTCTGGACGGAATGCTGGAAAAAAGCCAGCTGCCCCCGCGGGACCGGGCCTTTGCAAGTATGCTGTTTTACGGCACGCTGGAGCATCTGCTCACGCTGGATGCCTGCCTGAGCGCCTGCCTGCAAAAGCCGCTGGCCAAGCTGGACCCCCAGGTGCGGGCGGTGCTGCGGTGCGGCTTGTATCAGATCAAGTACACGGATGTGCCCACTTCGGCGGCGGTGAATGAGTCGGTGAATCTGACCAAGAACCTGGGCAAAACCAGTGCCTCGGGCCTGGTGAACGCGGTTCTGCGCCGCGCTGGCAATGTTCAGCTCGGCCCCTTTGCCGATGAGGTGGAGCGGCTGAGCGTGACCTGCTCGGTCAGCCGGCCGGTGGCGGCGCTGCTGAAAAAGCATTACCCCAGCCAGGCTGAGCAGATCATGGCGGCGTTTGCACGGCAGGCCCCCACGGCCCTTCGGGTGAATACCCTGAAAACCACCCCGGCCGCCCTCATTGCCCAGCTGAAGCAGGAGGGCACGGAGGCGGTGGAAGGCCCGGTGCCCGGCAGTCTGCTGGCGAAGTTTGAGGGCAGCCCGGCGGCCACCAAGGCCTTTGCACGGGGGCTGTACCATGTGCAGGGCCTGGCCTCACAGCTGGCAGCCCTGAGCCTGGACGCCCAGCCGGGGCAGAAGGTGCTGGACCTGTGTGCGGCCCCCGGCGGCAAAACGGTGACGCTGGCTCAGTGCATGAACAATGAGGGCCGGCTGTACAGCTGCGATGTGGCCATCAACCGGCTGCAGCTCATCTTCCGCAGCTTAGAGCGGTGCCACATCACCAATACTATCGTTACCCGGCAGGATGCCGCCCAGTACAACCCGGAGCTTTGCGAGGCCGACCGGGTGCTGTGCGACGTGCCCTGCTCGGGCCTGGGCATTCTGGCCAAAAAGCCGGACATCCGCTATAAAACGCTGGAGGGACTGGAGGAGCTGTGCGCTCTGCAGGCGAAGATCCTGCGCACCGCTGCGGGCTATGTCAAGCCCGGCGGGCGGCTGGTGTACTCCACCTGCACCATCAACCCCATGGAGAACGAAGAGATCATCCGGGCCTTTTTGAAGGAACAGCCGGGCTGGCGCCTAGCCGCCCCCTGGATGACGCCCCCCACCGCCCGGGTGAGCAATGGCGGAATGACCCTGCTGCCGGACGGCGAGGGAATGGACGGCTTTTTCATTGCCGTACTGGAGAAGGATTGACCATGGAAAAGCAGTGCATTTCATCCCTGAGCCTGGAAGAACTGGGCGGCGTGGTTCGCGAAATGGGCCAGCCGGCCTTTCGGGCCAAGCAGATTTTTCATTGGCTGCACCAGAAGCAGGTGACGGCCTTTTCCCAGATGACCGACCAGCCCAAGGCCCTGTTGGCCAAGCTGGAGGAGAACTGGTTTATCGCGGCGCCTCAGATCCGCCGCCGTCAGCAGTCCAAGGACGGTACGGTGAAGTATCTGTTCCAGCTGGCGGACGGCAACTGCATCGAAACGGTGGTGATGCGCTACCACTATGGCAACACGGTGTGCGTGTCCACCCAGGTGGGCTGCCGCATGGGCTGCCGGTTCTGCGCCTCCACCCAGGCGGGCCGGGTGCGCAACCTGATGGCGGGCGAAATCGCGGCCGAGGTGTACGCTGCCCAGAGGGACATTGGGGAGCGGATCTCCCACATTGTGCTCATGGGCATCGGCGAGCCGCTGGACAACTACGAGGAGGTTCTGCGCTTTCTGCACCTCATCAGCCACCCGGAAGGGGCCAACATCGGTATGCGGAACATCAGCCTGTCCACCTGCGGCCTTGTGCCCATGATCGACCGGTTGGCGCAGGAGAAGCTGCAGCTCACCCTGTCCATCTCGCTGCACGCGCCGAACAACGCCTTGCGCAGCAGCATGATGCCGGTGAACGACGCCTATCCGGTGGAGCAGCTCATCGCCGCCTGTCGCCGCTATCAGACCACCACTGGCCGGCGCATCAGCTTTGAATATTCCATGGTGCGGGGCGTGAACGACTCGGAGACCATCGCCCGCCAGCTGGCCGGGCTGATTCGGGGCATGGGGGCGCACGTCAACCTGATTCCCATCAATCCGGTGGACGGCAGCCCCTATTCCGCCAGCGATGCGGAGAATGTGCGCCGCTTCCAGCAGAAGCTGGAGGAGCTTGGCGTAAACGCCACCGTGCGCCGCCGCCTGGGCAGCGACATCAGCGCCGCCTGCGGCCAGCTGCGCCGGGAGGATGCCCGCGCCGGGGAATGAACCGGCAGTAATAAATGCTTCCGCGGCCGGTGTGCTGCGGAAAAGGCCCATCCCAGAGGGTGCGTTTTAAAGCGCACAGGGTTCCACCCAAGGGAGGAAATTGGATGAAGATCACAGCAAAAACCGACATTGGCCGGGTGCGCGCAGAAAATCAGGATTGCTATCGGGCCGTCCGCTTTGCAGACGGTTCCGCCTGGGCACTGGTGTGCGACGGCATGGGTGGGGCGAACAGCGGCCGCCTGGCTGCCCACCTGGCGGCGGATGCCATGGAGGCCTATTGGCAGGCTCATCCGGGCGAACCGGCCCCCGGCAAGGAAGAGGCCTTCCTGATGGAGGGCTTTCAGGTGATGAACCAGTGCATCTGGCACCACGCCGCCCAGAACGAAGAGGACGAGGGCATGGGCACCACGGGCGTGTGCGCCTATGCTCACGGCAGCCAGGCACACATTGTGCACGTGGGCGATTCCCGGGCGTATCTCTTCCGGGAAGGGCAGCTCACCCAGCTCACACGGGATCATTCCATGGTGCAGCAGCTGGTGGAGGCCGGCAGCATTACGCCGGAGCAGGCCGCCAGCCACCCCGGCAAAAACCTCATCACCCGGGCGCTGGGCGTGCGGGAGGATGTGCGGCCGGAGTACCAGCAGCTGGAGCTGAAGGCGGGCGACAAGCTGCTTTTGTGCACCGATGGTCTGACCAATATGGTGCCGGATGAGGCCATTGCAGCTGCGCTTTCAAACACCGGCTTTTTTGCGGCGGCGGAGCGCCTTGTGCAGATGGCCCTGGAAGGCGGCGGCACCGACAATGTGACGGTGCTGCTGCTGGGCATGGAACCTACGGAGGGGTAAAATGGACAATTTGATCGGTAAAAAGCTGGACGGCCGTTACCTGCTGGAAGAGCTGGTGGGCGAGGGCGGCATGGCCAACGTCTACCGGGCCATGGACCTGAAGGAACAGCGCACGGTCGCGGTGAAAATTCTGAAGGAAGAGTGCACCGAGAGTGAAGAGATGGTGCGCCGCTTCAAAAATGAATCCAAGGCCATTTCCATCCTGAACCATCCCGGCATTGTAAAAGTGTATGATGTATCGGTGACGGATAAGATTCAGTACATGGTGATGGAGTATGTGGACGGCATTACGCTGAAAGAGT
Organism: uncultured Oscillospiraceae bacterium; assembly: GCA_934513685.1. Taxonomy (GTDB): domain Bacteria; phylum Bacillota; class Clostridia; order Oscillospirales; family Ruminococcaceae; genus SFJ001. The sequence continues at coordinate 63,291 of CAKSWY010000013.1, forward strand.
ACCTGTCGCTGCGGGGCGGCCCCCTGACCTGGAAGGAGACCCTGCATTTCATCACCCAGGTGCTGGAGGCGCTGAGCCACGCCCACAGCAAGGGCGTGGTGCATCGGGACGTAAAGCCGCAGAACATCATGCTGCAGTCCAACGGTCAGGTCAAGCTGATGGATTTCGGCATTGCCCGCTTCTCCCAGGCGGAAAACTATGCCCTGGGGGATAAGGCAATCGGCTCGGTGCATTACATCAGCCCGGAGCAGGCCAAGGGAATGCCCACTGACGCCACCACCGACATTTACTCGGTGGGCGTGATGATGTATGAGATGCTTTCGGGCAAGCTCCCGTTTGAGTCGAACAGTGCGGTTTCGGTGGCCATCAAGCAGATCTCGGACGAGGCGGTGCCCCTGAGCAAGCTGATGCCGGACCTGCCGACGGGCCTTTCGAAAATTTGCTGCAAGGCCATGGCCAAGGATCATCGGGACCGCTACCAGAGCGCCCCGGCCATGCTGGAGGCCATCCGCCAGTTCAAGCAGGACCCCAGCATTCAGTTTGAGTACAAATATCTGGGCGATGCGGCCCCCACCCCGGTGAGCCGCCCCGCTGCCCGGCCCGCGAGACAGAACAAAAAAGCAGGAAGTGAATCGACCATGGCAGAAACCGGTGCCCACAAGGGCAAGGCGGCCCCGAAATCCGCCCCGAAAGCGGCCCCCCGCAAGGGCCGGAAGCGCAAAAACGGCAGTTACTTCATCCCGGCCATGGCAGGCATGGCCATGGCGTTTTTGATCGGCTCCATCGTGCTGTGCTACCTGATCTTCACCAACTCCACCAACGCCCTGTTCAGCAACCGGGAGGATGTGGACCTGGTGAATTTTGTGGGCATGAGCAAGTCCGATGTGGAGGGCAATTCCGATTACAGCAAAAAGTTCTCCATCACCTATGTGGAGGAGTACAACTCCAACTATGAGGAGGGCTACATTTACAGCCAGACGCCCAAGCCCCCCCGCACCGTGAAGGCGGGCCAGAAGGTCACCCTGAAGGTGAGCCTGGGCACCCTGTGGGTACAGGTGAAGGACGTGACCAACATGAGCCAGGACCAGGCCGTGGAGACCCTGCGGGAGCAGGGGCTTTCGGTGGTGCAGCGCCTGACCGTGGACGACAGTGTGCCCGTGGGCACCGTGATCCGCACCGAGCCGGAGGCCGGCACCTCGCTGGCCAGCGGCGCCCAGGTGATCGTGTACGTGAGCAAGCAGCAGGTGGACATCAACCGCACGGTGCCCAACCTGATCGGCCTGAGCAGCCAGGAGGACGCCGTGACCAGCCTGCGCAGTGCAAACCTGCGCATCGGCAGCGTGACGGAGACCTACAGCGACCTTCCGGCCGGTACCATTGTGGACCAGAGCCCCGCCGCAGGCAGCAAGGTGCGCATGAACAGCGGCGTCAACGTGGCCATCTCCATCGGGCCGGAACCGGCCGCCAGCGAAGATCAGGGCTGGTGGGATGAGGACGGCAACTACCATGAGCCGGACCACAGTGACGAAGAAGACGACAGCGAAGACGAAAACAACGAGAACAGCTCCGACGAAGGCGATTCCGCCAGCAGCGGAGAATGAGGCAGGGCATGAGTTATATCACCAAGGGCATCGGCGGCTTCTATTATGTGCAGACGGGTACGGAGATCGTGGAGTGCAAGGCCAAGGGCATTTTCCGCAAGCGGCACATCACGCCTGTGGCCGGGGATGAGGTGCAGCTGGAGCAGGAGGCGGGCCAGTGGGTCATCGCCGAGATCCTGCCCCGCAGGAACGTGTTCATCCGGCCGCCTGTCGCCAACCTGGATGTGCTGTTCATTGTGGCCAGCACCGTGCAGCCGGTACCCAGCACCCTGGTGCTGGATAAGCTCACCGCCATTGCGGTGGATAAGGGCGTTCAGCCGGTGATCGTGTGCACAAAGGGCGATTTGGCCAGCGCCGACAGCCTGGCGGAGATCTACGAAAAAACGCCCATTCCGTTCATCAAAGTGGATTACAAAACCGGCGCGGGGCTGGACGAACTGCGGGGCTGGATCGCCGGGCGGCTGTGTGCCTTCTGCGGCAACTCCGGCGTGGGCAAATCCACCCTGATGAATGCGCTTGCCCCGGAGCTGGCCCAGCAGACCGGCAGCATCAGCCAGAAGCTGGGCCGCGGCCGCCATACCACCCGGGAAGTGGAGATTTTTGAGGTGCTGGGCGGCCGGGTGGCCGATACCCCCGGCTTCGCAAGCCTGGACACCCTGCGGGCCTGCTACATCCCCAAGGAGAACCTGCAGCACGCCTTCCCGGAGTTCGAGCCGTATTTCGGGCAGTGCCAGTTCACCGGCTGTGCCCACCGGGGCGAAAAGGGCTGTGCCGTCAAGCAGGCGCTGGAGGCGGGCGAAATTATACCCACCCGCTACGACAGCTACGCCGCCATGTACGACGAGGCCAAGCAGGTGAAGGAGTGGGAGCTGCGCTGAGCCGCCCCTGAAACAAAAACCAGAAAACCGCCGTTTGGGCGCGGGGCAGAACCAAGGCCCTGCCCGAGCGGCGGCTTTTTAAAATCCGGCCGCGCGCCCTCTGTATTGGGGCGGCCGGAGCGAAAGAGGAGAGAACCCATATGGAACGAACCAACCACTGCCTGATTTTGTCCGCCTGCCCGGTGAGCGAGGAGCTGCACCGCTGCTGGCAGCCGGGCGATTATGTGATCGCCTGCGACGCGGGCTGGCACAACGCCCGGCGGCTGGGGCTTGTGCCGGATCTGGTGCTGGGGGACTTTGACAGCTCCCGCCGGCCGGAGGGCCTGGGCGAGGGCGAGCTGCTGGTGCTGCCCCGGGAGAAGGACGACACCGACACCCACTACGCGGCCCGCCTGGCCGCCCAAAAGGGCTTTTCGCAGGTAACGCTGCTGGGCGCGCTGGGCGGCCTGCGCATGGAGCATACGCTGGCCAACCTCGCAACCGGCCTGTGGCTGGAAAAGCAGGGGGTGCGGGCCATTCTGGAGGATGAGCGCAGCCGAGTGCAGTACCTGATGCCCGGGCGGCCGCTGCGCCTTGCCCGGGAAAATTGGACCTACTTCTCGCTGTTCCCGCTGGAGGGCAAGGCGGAGGGCGTGTGCATCCGGGGGGCAAAGTACCCGCTGGAGAACGGGACCCTCACGGCGGATTTCCCCCTTGCGGTGAGCAACGCCTTCGCCGCGAACGAGGTGGAGATGACGGTAGCGAAGGGGCCAGTTGTGGTGATTTCCACCCTGGGCGACGGCGCGGAGCTGTAAACGGGCCGGGCGCGCATTCCTGCTTTGCACCATTGGCACAAAAAAGCCGCGGCCGCCGTCACAAACTGGCCTTCGCGTGGATATACTGGGGCAGATGCAGCAAAACCGTCCGCCCCGGTGTGCCGGGCGAGCAGCGAAGGGAGGAGCGCGGAATGCAGGTGATCGTGGTGAGAAGCCCAAAATGTCTGGCAGGGCTGCTGAGGGTCCTGTTCAAAATGAAAAAAGAGGACTGATAGACAAAACCGTCCCCTGTGCAGAGAAGGACTCTCTGTGCCGGGGGCGGTTGGTTTGGCGCTTTAGCAAAAAGGACGATTCAGGATTTGCCGAAGAGCAGGGCCCGTATAAGGCAGACCTCCGCATGACCGGAAGCAGAGAACGCCAACGGCAATCTGCTGGTCGGCACTACCAATGCAGGGGGAGATACACGAGTACCTGACTCGTATGCCAGTATAAAACAAACAAGACGAAAAAGCGCCTCAACCACTGGAATGTTCCAGTGATTGAGGCGTTTTTTGTGTGCCCCTTGCGGGGATAAATTGCAATGGCAAAGATTGCTGAAAAACACCAGCGCAAACCGTTCAAAAACCTCTCGGGCAGGCGGATTCATCCAATGAGGTTCGCACCCAAAAGGCGCGAACGGCCGCGGAAGGCTGAACGCCCAACACCGCGTATGCCCGCTATTTTATCGGCCAGTCGTACCTGAACCCGCGCACCGACCCGAAGGGCGGCTGTTTGCGGTTTCTGGGGCTTTTTCGCAAACTTTGGCGCTTTGCGGCTCAGCCGTTCTCGGCCTTGTTGGCGGCCTTTTCGCTCATGGCCTTGGAGTTGACGATGATGCGTAGGTGAGAGCCTTCACCGCACTTGCCCTTCTCGTCGTTGACCTCAATGTCAAACCACAGCTTGCGCCGCTCGATGCTGCGCAGGCGGGCGGTGGCGGTCACCTTCATTCCCACGGGGGTGGGGGCCAGGTGGCGGCAGTGGATCTCCGCACCCACGGTGGTCTGGCCCTCTTCCAGGTAATCCTTGGCCAGCTCCAGGGCGGCGTCCTCCATCAGGGCCACCATGTTGGGGGTGGAGAGAATCTTCGACCCGGCACTGCCGATGCGCTTGGCGGTCATGTCATCGGTCACGGTCCAGGTCAGACTGTATTCGGTGCGCTTTTCTTCCATGGTAAGAATCTCCTTCCGGTTTGCCCGGCGGGCAAAATGAGGGGCTGTATACCTTATTATAATAGAAACATTATCATAAGATAACAGAACGGGGGAACGGCCGGGCTTTGCTCGTTCTATTATAGCGGGTTTGCCCGGGCAGTACAACCGGCCGCCCGGTTTGCGCCCCAGGGGCGTTTGGAGTATACTGCATAAGGAACCGAAATAATCCGGAGGTGTCTCTTTTGTACCATGATCTGACCCGGGGAAGCATCACCCGGTCGCTGCTGCTGTTTGCGCTGCCAATGATGGCGGGCAACCTGCTTCAACAGCTGTACAACATTGCCGATACGCTGATCGTCGGGCACGTGCTGGGCAGCAATGCGCTGGCGGCGGTTGGCTCGGCGTACACGCTGATGACCTTTCTCACCTCGATTTTTCTTGGGCTGAGCATGGGCTCCGGGGCCTTGTTCTCCATCTATCAGGGCAAGGGTGACACGGAAAAACTGAAAAGCGCCGTGCTGCACGCCTTTGTGCTGATCATGGTGGTGACCGTGGTGCTGAACGTGGCGGTCTGCTTTGGAATTGACTGGATCCTGCGCTTTTTGCGGGTGCCTGGCCCGGTGTGGGACGGCATTCGCACCTATCTCTCCATCATCTTTCTGGGGCTGGTGGCCACGTCGGTGTACAATTTCTGCGCCTGCCTGCTGCGGGCGTTGGGCAACTCCACCGTGCCGCTGGTGTTTCTGGCGGTGTCGGCCCTGCTGAACATCGGGCTGGATCTGCTGTTTGTGGCGGTTCTGGGCTGGGGCATCGGCGGGGCGGCGGCCGCCACCATTCTGGCGCAGTACGTCTCGGCAATCGGCATTGGGCTGTACGTCTGCCGGTGCTGCCGGTCGTTGCTGCCCGGGAAAGAGCAGCTGCACTTTGACCGGGCCATGCTGGGGGAGATCGGCAACCTGTCCGCCCTCACCTGTGCGCAGCAGTCGGTGATGAACTTTGGCATTCTCATGGTGCAAGGGCTGGTGAACAGCTTTGGCCCCACGGTGATGGCGGCCTTTGCGGCGGCGGTGAAGATCGACAGCTTTGCCTATCTGCCGGTGCAGGACTTCGGCAACGCCTATTCCACCTTTGTGGCCCAGAACTACGGCGCCGGGGACGCGGGGCGCATCCGCAAGGGCATGAAGCAGTGCTTTGCCCTGAGCGGAGGCTTCTGCGTGGTGATCTCGGCGCTGGTGTGGCTGTTTGCCGCGCCGCTCATGGGCATTTTCATCAACGCGGGGGAGACGGCGGTCATCGCCAGCGGCGTGCAGTACCTGCGGGTCGAAGGTGCCTTTTACGTGGGCATCGGCTGGCTGTTTTTGCTGTACGGGCATTATCGGGCGGTGAAGCGGCCGGGTATGTCGGTGGTGCTCACCGTGATCTCGCTGGGCACCCGGGTGCTGCTGGCCTACGGCCTGGCCCCGCACCTCGGGGAGATCGGCATCTGGATGGCCATTCCCATCGGCTGGGCGCTGGCGGATGCCGTGGGCCTGGCGTATATGCGACGGTCGCTGCGCGGGCTGGAGCCGGCCGCCCGTTAACCCCGGCGGCATTGTGCGGCCAACGCATTTACAGCTGCCGCGGAAAAACAAAAAATATTCAAAAAGAAGCCATGGGCTGCTTTCCGTTTGGGAAGGCAGCCCATGGCTTTCGTTGTTTTAGGTGTGGGGTTCCCGCGCGGAGCGGTTTTGCAGGGCAAGCAGGCGGTCGGTCTGCTCCAGAACGTAATCCTGAAAGTCCAGCTCCAGCTGCTGGAAAAGCGCAATGATGCATTCTAGCCGGTGGTCAGACGCACTGCGGAACATTTCGCCGGTGCCATCCCGCAGCCAGGCCTCGTTGACATTGTATTGTGTGCAGATCAGCTTGATCATCCGATCGTTCACCTTCCGGTTCCCAAGTTCCAGCCCGGCCACATAGCCGCTGGAAATGGAAATGTCTTTGGCAAATTTGGCCTGCGACAGCCCAAGCGCTTGGCGAATTTCACGAATCCGTTCGTGAATGGACATAGCAACGACTCGTTTCAACAATAAGAGAATAGCATAACAACCCTTACAATGCAAGCAAACAAACGCGGAAACGTACATGACTTACTTATATTGTTATGATCGTATGTTTACTAAGAAAACACAAAGGGGTGTGCAGGATGACGGAAACAGAAAAGATCAAAAAGCTGACAAAAAATTTTTTATGCTTGAACGAGGACGGAAAAACGTACACGGCAGCGTTGGTGGAAGCGCTTGCCCAAGCTTCTACAGCGGCTGTATCGTACAATCTTGCCGATGGAGGGCCAAACATTACCTCGCCCGGGCAAACGGGCGAGGCGTGGAAAAGTGGGAAATAAGAAAATGAATGCATTTTTATGATATATAATCATGTCTGATAGATGGTTGACACAGCAGGAAAAGTTTACTATATTGTGTATAAGCATTGTGAAAAACAAATGAACAACAGCCGGAAAATGTCCCTGCTGGTACGGACGTTAGACCGCGATACGGACAAACGAAACACGGCTCGGATGTGAGAAAATGGAACCCAAAAATCGATTTAGTACCCTGTTGGAGCATTTGATGTCGGTGGCGGCATTGAAGCACTATGTGGTGGCGCAGGCCCTGCAGTATGACGTTTCCTACATCAGCAAATGGATCGGCGGCAAAGCGCTGCCGGCGGAAAAGAGCGCGGAGGATGTGCTGCACAGGCTGAGCCAGTGCCTGGTGGAACAGGGCGAGTCTCAGGGGCTGGTGCAGCTGATCCGGGATTATCAGGTGCAGGATGAGCAGGAGCTGTCGCTGGCCATTTACGACAACCTGATGGCGGAATACAACTA
>CAKSWY010000014.1 GCA_934513685.1 uncultured Oscillospiraceae bacterium
TGGGGATTTGCATAGTGGCAGTGCGGTAGACTCTGACTCTACTTGTGGTGGTTCGATTCCATCATCCCCAACCAAAAGCCATTCTCGCAAGAGAATGGCTTTTTTCTTTTGCTCTGGACATTTTTCATCAAACACGAACAGAGGGCACCTTCCAGAACAAGCGTTCCCAAAGTGCCCTCCGTTTTGCTTTTTCAGCCCAGTCGCGCGGCCCAATCGCGGCCGCGAAGCAATCGCGACTTATCTATATAATAGATAGAAACAGAATTTTCTCCGCCCGGAATCTTCACAGATACCGGCCCGTGATGCTGCACGGGTTTTCCCGAATCTCCTGCGGTGTTCCGCTGGCGACGACCCGGCCGCCCGCCTCACCGCCGCCCGGCCCCATGTCGATCACATAGTCGGCATTGCGGATCACATCCAGATCGTGCTCAATGACCACCACGGTGGCGCCGTGGTCCAAAAGTGCCTGAAATACCCCCAGCAGAACCTGCACATCCAGCGGGTGCAGGCCGATGGAGGGCTCGTCAAACACGAACACTGAATCCTCCTGGGTTTTCCCGATCTCGCTGGCCAGCTTCAGGCGTTGGGCTTCGCCGCCGGATAGGCTCGGCGTTTCCTCTCCCAGAGTGAGGTAGCCAAGGCCCAGCTGCTTCAAAATGCCCAGCCTCTGGCGGACGGTTTTCATGTCCCGGCAGAACTCCAGGGCGGAGTTCACGTCCATGTCCATCAATTCGGGCAGTGACGCGCTCTCCCCTGCCTTGTTGGTGAGCTTCACCTCATAGGCCGCCCTTGCGTAGCGGGAGCCGCGGCAGTCCGGGCACGGAATGGTGACGTCCGGCAGGAACTGCACGTCCAGATTCACCACGCCGGTTCCGTCGCAGCCGGGGCAGCGCAGCGTGCCGGTGTTGTACGAAAAATTGCTGGCCTTGTAGCCGTGTTCCTTCGCCGCCGGGGCCTTTGCATAGAGCTTCCGCAGCTCATCGTGGACGCCTGCATAGGTCGCGACCGTGGAGCGCACATTGATCCCGATGGGAGTTGCGTCAATGAGCTTGACGTGCGCAATGCCCTCCGCCGTAATTGCGCGGATGTGCGCCGGCAGCACCCCGCCGCCAATGCCTGCTTCCAGCGCCGGGATCAGACTCTCCAGCACCATGGTTGTTTTGCCGGAGCCGGATACGCCGGTGACCACCGTAAGCCGCCCCTTGGGCAGGTCGATCTCCAGCGGCTTCACCGTGTGAATCGCCCCTGTGGAGAGGCGAATGCTTCCCTTTGCGAAGAGTTCCGCTCTGGCAATGCAGGGTCGCAGCATGGTTTCGGCCTTGCCGGAGAGGAACGGCCCGATCTGGGAGGCCGGATCCGCCTCAACGGCGGGAACCGTCCCCTGCGCAATCACATGGCCGCCTTTCGCACCGGCTTCCGGCCCCATCTCCACGATCCAGTCCGCTTCCTTCAGAATCTGCGTGTCGTGGTCCACCAGAATCACCGAGTTGCCGTCGGCGACCAGATCGTGCATCACCCCGGTAAGCCCCTCGATGTTGGAGGGGTGCAGGCCGATGGACGGCTCGTCCAGCACATAGAGCACCCCCGTGGTGCGGTTGCGGACGGCGCGGGCCAGCTGCATCCGCTGCCGCTCTCCGGTGGAAAGCGTGGCGGCCGCGCGGTCCAGCGTCAGGTAGCCCAGCCCCAGATCCATCAGCCGCTTTGCGGGGCCCTCAAACGCGCCGCAGATGCTCCGGGCCATCGGGCGCATCTCCTCCGGCAGGCTGTCAGGCACCCCCTGCACCCACTCCACCAGTTCCGAAAGGGTCATGGCGCAGGCCTCGTCCAGAGAGATTCCCCGCAGTTTCGGGGCACGGGCCGCCGCTGAAAGGCGCGTGCCGTGGCAGTCCGGGCAAAGGTCTTCCTTCAGGAACTTCTCCACCCGCTTCATGCCCTTTTCGTCCTTGACCTTCGCCAGCGCATTCTCCACCGTGTAAACCGCGTTGAAATAGGTAAAGTCCAGCTCGCCGGCCTGGTTGGAGCTCTTGGCTTTGTAAAGAATGTGCTTTTTCACCGCCGGGCCGTGGTAGACGATCTCTTTCTCCGCGTCGGTCAGGTCACGGAAGGGCACGTCGGTGCGCACCCCCATGGCGCGGCACACATCGGTCATCAAGGCCCACATCAGGCTGTTCCACGGCGCAACGGCCCCTTCGTCGATGGTGAGGGAGTCGTCTGGCACCAGACTGTCCATATTCACGGTGCGCACACTGCCCGTGCCGCCGCACGTCCGGCAGGCCCCCTGGGAGTTGAATGCCAGTTCCTCGGCCGACGGCGCATAAAAATGCGCCCCGCACTCCGGGCAAATCAGCTCTTTTCCCGCGGCCACCGCCAGAGTCGGCGGCAGATAATGCCCGTTCGGGCAGCGGTGGCTGGCAAGGCGCGAGTACATCAGCCGCAGGCTGTTCAGCAGCTCGGTTCCGGTGCCGAAGGTGCTCCGGATGCCCGGAACCCCGGGGCGCTGATGCAGCGCCAGCGCCGCAGGCACATACAGCACCTCGTCCACACTGGCCTTCGCGGCCTGGGTCATCCGGCGGCGGGTGTAGGTAGAGAGCGCCTCCAGATAGCGGCGTGAGCCTTCTGCGTACAGCACCCCCAGCGCCAGCGAGGATTTGCCGGAGCCGGACACCCCCGCGATCCCCACGATTTTTCCAAGGGGAATGTCCACGTCGATGTTTTTCAGGTTGTGGACCTTTGCCCCGCGAATCAGCATTTTATCGATCATTGATTTTTCTGGAACTCCTTTGCTTTTTTGGGCGGAAGCGATTTCAGGCCAAGCCACCGTAACCTGCTTTTTGCCTCATGAAGATGGTTCCTTTGCCTTCGCTGGAATTGCATCGTTGCAGAACGGCTCTTTCTCCTGCTTATTCATTCAAAAAGGCTTCCTGCTCGATCGTGACACCGTGCTTCAAAATTTTCTCAATCGCATCCTGGAACAGCGGATCGTTCCCCTCCGCCGCCTCTTTTTTCAGGGCGGCCAGATACTCATTCGAGCGTTTCAGCCCGTGTTCGCGGAAGGAATCCACACATTCGCCGGACATGCGCATGGGCACCAAAGCGGGAATCAACTCCTGCAAACGGCGGAACATCCGGAATCCGCCGAGATCGATGTCCGCCCAGAAGCGCACCGTCACGGTTTGGGGCGCCGCATGAGCAAGCAGCGTGACTAGCCTCCGCTTTTGCGGGCTGAGAAAGCCGCCGTGATAAACCACCAGCTCGTCCGGCTGCTTTTCCGCCAGCACATACGCGTCATAATTGGTTTTGTTCTCAATAAAAGTGATGCACTCGATGCCGGTCAGGTCGATTGCAGTAATAAAATCCACCAGCGTACTGGGCAGCGCCAAACCATAGGGCGCAGCGCCAACGCAGATGCTCCCGCGGCTTGTGAAAACCGTGCAGTTACCGGCAAGTTCGTAGAGTTCCGTCCGCGCGTAAATGCCCAGGAACGCCAATTGCTCCTTTGCGCCCAAGTTGTTTTCGCTGCAGGCAAGCGCCAGCTCGGTGTCGTATTCCCGTGCGATTTTCAAAAACAAATCGCACACATTGCGCTCGAACCGTTTCGTATCAGAAAAGCACCGGCTGCTGAATGCACGCATGGTTATGCCATCGGACAGCATGGAGTACTCGCGAAATGCGCAGAGCAGCTCTTGCAAAAGTGCCGCATCTTTCCTGCAAAAGGCCGGAATCTTCCACTGCCCGGAGGCGGCCTTGCAGACGTCGTCCTTCCAGGCCGCGATCCAGGGCACGGCAACGCCCTCCAGTTCGTTATGCACCGCGTCCGCAGCCTGCCGTGCTCTCACGCTGGGGTGCACCCGTTCGGCCGCCGCATAGCACGCCATGACCTGCTCCACGCGCAGAATGACGGCCGAAAGGACGGGTCGCCCGTTTATCCACTCCAAGCGCACCAGCTGCTGCGCTTCCAGCGCTTTGGCGGCCTCGTTGTAGGCATCCCGGATGTCCGCGTCCTGATAGACATACTCGGGCAGGTCGTTCTTTTTCACCCGCAGCATGACCCGCCGGGGGGATGCCCCCGGTTCATGGAGGTGCCTGCTGTTTTCGTATTTGTCCAAAAGCCGGTTCAGAATCGTGCGCTGCTCGGTCATTGGGCGATCTCCTTGCCGAAGGTCAGAATGTGCATCTGGTACTTGTCTTTGTTCACCAGCAGCGTGCGATCGGCGATCGGCATAATGTCCGCAACCTTATCGGGCGGCGTGCAGATGATGGCCTGCAGCCTCATCTTGCGCAGAAGACGGACGCTTTCGATGATGCGCTCGCTGTCCATCTTATTAAACGCCTCGTCAAACACGACCAGCCGCACCGTATTGCCGAAAACGGACGGGTCGTTTACGCGATAAAGCTGCGCAAAGGACGCCAGAACCGCAATGTAGAACGGCGTCTGGGTTTCGCCGCCGGATTTGGTGTTCAGCGTCTGGGAGAGCAGCTGTTTCGTCTCATTCTGGTCGGTGGTTTCCAGGTCAAACTTCAGGTAGGTCCGGAAGTCGGTGTAGCGCTGAATGTTCTCCTGCAATTCGCTCTGCTGGCGGGCATTCAGCTGTGTGTCGTCGGCCATGGTGATCTGGCTGAACAGCTTTTCGATCAGCTGCCCGTATTTGTTCTGGAAGGGCAGCGCGAACAGGCCCACGTCGCCCTCCATCAGTTCCGGAGCCATGATCATGTCGTAATATTCCGCGTAATCCGGGTTGCGCTCCACACGAAACTGGTAGCGATCCGTTCCGAATTGTGCATGGCGCAGGGCGCGGTTCAGATTCTTCACCTGGGTCTGCACCTGATCAATGCTCGATTTCAGCTTGGCCAGGAAATCATTCTGGAACTGCTCCAGGGCGCTCTCCTGCGCCGTTTTGATCTTTTCGTGGTACTGCGGCAGCTCGCTCTCTTCCAGGCGGCGCTGTTCGGCCGCGTACTCCTCGTTGTCCATCGATTCAATGCGGAACGCGTAGTACTTAAACCGGTCGGCGTACTCTCGGCGGGCGGCAAAGAGTTTTTCCTTCGCGGCGTCCTGCTCCTGCTCGCTTTGCGCCACAAGGCCGCTGAATTGTTTGCAAACAACCTCCGCACGCTTCAGGCGGGCAAATTCCTCCTGATAGCGGGGAATGCCGACGCGTTCCTGGTATTCCCGAGAGAACGTTTCCGCCAGGCGGTCCTGCATCGCCTTCAGCTGCTGCGCATGCTCCGGCAGCAGTTCATCGTCAAGCTGCCGAAGCCGTTCCTTGAGCTGGCCGACCTGCGTGTTTTGGCTGTCTTTTTCGCGGTTCAGGTCCAGAGTCTCATCCTGAAGGGCCTTGATGGTATCCTGCTGTTCCTCCAGCCACTGGAAATCCGTTTTGGAGAGCTGTGCATCCACCTCCGCGATCTCGCCTGTGAGCTCGGCACAGCGCCGATGGGCCTCCTGCTTTTCCGCGATCGTGTTTTGCACGAAGAACTGGGTAAACAGCGGCTCCTTTGCCTGCGCAAAAAGCTGCCGGATGGGCTGCCAACGGCCCAGTTCCGCTTTGATCTGTGCCAGCTCTTCTTCCAACCGGGAAATCCGCAGGCTCACGGCGCGGTGGCCGATAAACGCGTTCTCCATCCGGTCGCGCTGCATGGAACGGGCCACATAGCCCTGATACAGCATACCGTCCGCCGTAATAGCCGTCTTGAACTCGCGCAGCTGCTGGGCCGTTTCGCAGCAGACGACGCGGCCCAGCAGGTAGTCGATGTAGCTGCGGGCCAGCGGGTTTTCCGTCTCCACTTTTTTCGCAAGGCTATCGTCACGCGGGTGGATCGTTTCCCGTTCGCGAAGCTTCCCCACGTCTACGAGGCCGAACGACATGGCCCCAAACTCTTTTTTGAGCCGATCGAAAATGGACAGGGCCTGCTTGTAATACGCCGGGTCCACCAGAAGATAAAATTTCTGTGTGTGAAGGTATCCCTCCACCGCGCCGCGCCAACGTTCGTCGGCAACCTCCAGCACATCCGCCAGAATGTCGATGGAAACCGGGCTTCCGGTCTGGTGCTCCAGCTCCTCGGTCAGTCGTTTTTTCAATTGCAGCAGGCCGCGCGGGTAGTCCTTGATGTTCTTTCGCAAGTTGGCGAGGGCTGCATTCTTCTGGTCCTTCTGACCGTTCCATTCCGCCAGGCGGTCGTCCAGTTTGTGCTGTGCACTTCGGAGCGCCCCTGAAAATGCGGCGACTGCCTGCTGTGCATCCTCAAACGATTCCAGCGGATGCTCAAACACTTCGCCGTTTTCAGGCGCAAGGAATGCATAGGCATCCAGAACATTTTGGGCCGCTTTCTGCACGGGCGGCAGCGTCTCGTCTACTTCCTGTTCGAGGATCTCGCCACACAGCTTCTTCAGGCGAAGGGCTTCCGCCTGAATCTGCTGTGCCAGAGTTTGCAGCTCCCGCTGCAGGCGGTTCTGTTCTTCCTGCAGCGCCTGCCTGCGGCTGTCCAGCTTTTCCTTCTCCTGCGACAGGCGGCTCTGGTCGCAAATTGCCTCCAGCTTGCGTCTGCGGTCCTCGTTCTGCGCGATTTTGTCCGAGATGTCCCGAATCCGTTCCTCGGTCGCCGTTAATTTGTCCGTGCAGTCCTGCTTTTCCAGTTCGAGCTGGTGAAGCTTCGACTGCTGCATCTCTTTTTGGGACCACTGCACCAAAAAAGCCTGCACCCGCCAGCGCTCGATGGCCTGATTCATCTCGCGATACAGACCGCTGATCTTTTTCAAAGCAGCCAGTTTCTCCTCCAGGCGCCGGGCGAATACCTCCTGGCTTTTATAATCCCGGATGTTTTGCTGCATGGCTTCAATGTCCGGCTTGTCCGGCGTGTCGCAGATGTTCTCGGTGATGAACTTCTGAATGTCCACAATTGGCCGGAACGACACCGCCTTTTTCAGCATCCGGAGAACCTGTTCGTTGTGCACGTTCCAGCGGGAGAGCATATTCCGGCGATAATCCCTCTGCGTGTCGTAGATTTCGGCCCGGGCATAGTTCTGCTTTAAAAAGAGGCGCAGTGCAGGAATTTCCATGGCCTCCCCATTTTCGATGAAGCAGTTTTCCGGCAGCGTACCCATATAAATAAAGAAGCGCTCCTGCCGGCTGCCGTCGCTGCGGCAATCAAACACAACGCCAGTGACAAAGCTGGTGCCTTCCACATCATCCTGAAATTCACAGGCGATATAGCTGGAAAAATCCTTGCCCCGGCGGGAATACGGGCTGTTTTCGTCCATATCGGCCCGAAGGTATCCGTCCAGCGTGCGCTGAGATTTCTCGTTGGCCGCCTGATTGAAGTTGCGGGAGTTCGTTTCGCCCAACAGCACGATTTGCAGCGCGTCGATCACCGTTGATTTTCCTGCACCGTTCTTTCCGGTCAGAAAGTTCACGTCGCCCACTTCGATAAGCTCTTTGCTGAAATACAGCCAGTTAATCAGCAGAATCTTCTTCAGCTTCTTCATCAGCGTCCTCCTTTCCGAATACGGATACAACGGCATTCAGCTTCTCGCCGGATACGGCGGTCAGAATCGTGGGCAGGATCACAAATTTGCAGCTGCCCTGGTTGAACTTTCCCTCCACGCGCTGAATGATGGCGTGGTTTTCCAGCAGGGTCAGCGCCCGCTTCACTTCCTCCATGTTGGGCTTCGCCGGCAGAATTGCATAGTCCGTTGCGACCTTTTCCAACACATCGCGCACCGTGCAGAAGGCATCCTGCTCCAGGCCGAGCTGGTCCTGACTGTCTTCATAGATCAGGCGCAGGGCAAGCAGAATGGCGGTTTCTTTCTTGCTCAGGTTGCAGCGGTTTGCCTCATCGGTGTTGATGACATAAAAGTAACCATTCAGCGGATCGTTGTGCAGTTCCCAGTCCAAAAGGCCAAGATAGTCCTGCACGGCCTCCTGATGCAGCGACAGGAAGGTGTAGTCCGGGTTGTTCACCCGCCCTTTCCCGGGGCGATACAGGGTTCGCGGCACGTAGGTTCGGCTGAGCAGCTGGTTGCACACCAGCTTGAACTGCTCCAGCTCCTTCGAGGTTGCCTGCTGAATAAAATCAAAATTCATCTCTTCTTCTCCTTTCGGCGAATCTGCATCTGGGGGATGGAGTAGCCATGTTCGCTGAAGGTGCCTTCCAACTCCCTGATCTGGTACCCGGCAGCCGGGTCGCTGCCGGTCAGCACAGCCAGCAGGCTCATGATGTAGGCCTTGTCATCCTGAATGTCCAAATCCTTGAACTCGCGAACCTCCGCGTCACCCAGCCATCCGCGCACATACGCCGCGATGGCCGCGCGGCCATATTCCGAGCGCAGCAGCTTCCCAGCCTGGGCGATTACCTCGGCGTCCGGCCCGGGCTCCTGAATCAGAACCGGAGCGGCTTTGGTGCGCTTTCCGGGGCGCTTGCGGAACCACAGGCTCTTTTCCGAGAGGAACGACTGTTCGTAGAGATGAAACGCGGGCTGGATCTGGTCCACCAGATCGCCGGCGCGGCGATTCCACGACAAGGCGGTAAGCAGAACGTTCAGGTTCCCGCGGACGTTCTGATCCCGGTTCATCAGGTTTTCCACTTTCTGGGTCGCAGCCCTCGTGCAGCGGCGAACCTGCGTGTCGATCTCGTCCAGATAGTCGTGTTCCAGATTGTCGTATCGCTCATCCACCCAGAAGATTTTCTGCAGCAGATCCGAACGGCAATTCTCCAGGGTGTCCCCGCGCTTATCCTGCAATGCTGCGTTGGCCATGGCCAGCAGCAGAGCATCGTCCTCGGACCAGTTTTTCAAAATCGACTGAATCGGCACGCGGTATTTGGGGACGGAGTCCTTGATTTTCAAAGGGCGGATGTAGGCTTCGATCACCTTCTGCCCCAAATTGTCAAAATGGGAGGCCAGCACCTGATTGACGTCCTGCATGTCGCTCTGCATACGGAAATAGCGCTTCACGTTGTGATAGACCATCTGCAGCAGCTTGATCAGCTCGCTGGTGTTCTCATAAGCGCTGTAAACGGCGGCCATTTTTTCATAGACAGTTCCGCTCTCATTCGCCACCTTCAGGGAGGAATAGGTGTTGAATACATATGAATACCCGCGCACAGGGCTGTCATCCCGAAGCTGGTGAAACAGCTCCAGCAGGCGGCTGCTGTAACCGGGAACGGTGATGTACTCCTCGAAATCGTCGCCCCGTTCTTTCTCAAACCAGCCCTTGGCGCAGAGCTTGCGGATCAAAAAGCGGGCTCGGCCGGAGATGTCCCGCAGTTCCTCTTCGTCAATGTCCTCGCCCTCGAAGGTCGCGTCCGCCAGCTGCTCCTCCAATTTGCTGCGCAGCATGGAATACAGCACGTCCTCGCGGATTTTCAGATTGTCGTGGTACGCACTGTACAGCACGTCCAGCGCATCTGCGTAGAGCGCACGGTTCGGTGAGGCCAGAGGTGAAAAAAGTTCACTCGGGATCACGTCAAAGAATTTCATGAAACTTCCTCCTACAGGAGATAACGATGATGGGACGATTGATTTGGAATGCAGGCGGGCGGCAGGGCAGATGTGAATGAAATTACCCAACCACCAACTTGTTCGTCTTTTTCAAAAATTTCGCCGGGATTGGTCGATCCAGCCGCCAGGTAATGTTCGTTGGCCGGCTGCCCACATGGTTGGCACAGCGCTGGCCGGCAGGGGAGTTCTCTGCCGTGGTTGCACTGGCTCTGCCAATGGAACAGATTCTCGGTGACGGGCTAGTTAACGACATTCAATCTTCGCTTACAAATATTGACTTTATTATACAGCTTTACTCATTTATACGACAAGAGCGTTTCGCGCTGGGATATAGAACGCTCTGCAAATTTGCTAGACTGATTGGGGCGAGGTCGCATAAGCGAGGAAATCAGGGGATTGGACTTATAAGTAAGTTGTTGGTGCAGCGATTGTGGACAATATGGCAGCTCAACATATACGGTGTTTTTTATATCTTTTTATTTTCCTGGCCAAGATGTATTACAGCCCTGCAAGTTTCCAATCCCGATTCAAAAGAATTTTCTTGCGTTTGCGCTCAAAATGTACTAAACTTAAATGGCTGTAAGCTTAGATAGAATTGTAGTTGGCGTGCTTCTTTCGGCCGGGCAGAAGATTCATCGTCTTTTAAGCGGCAGTTTGTTCAAGCCTAAATTTTGTATACAGCTTCATAATTTTACATCGGTCTCTGTAGCTCAGATGGATAGAGCGTTCGCCTCCTAAGCGAAAGGCCGCGCGTTCGACTCGCGCCAGGGACACCACCAATGCCGCAGATCTGTTTGTTTTATAGATTTGCGGCATTTTTATCATAGCCGTAGAAGGGATCAATCCGCAATGACAAACATTCTATTTATCTGCCACGGCAACATCTGCCGCAGCCCCATGGCGGAATACGTCATGCGCGACCTGGTGCAAAAGGCCGGGCTTGCGCGGCAGGTCGCCGTCAGCTCGGCCGCCACCAGCACCGAGGAGATCGGCAACCCGGTCTATCCCCCGGCACGGCGAATTCTGGCCTGCCATGACATCCGCTGTGAGGGGCATGCCGCCCGGCAGCTGCAGCGAAGCGATTATTCCGCGTATGACCTGCTCATCGGCATGGACAATGCCAACGTGCGCAACATTGTGCGTATGTTCGGCGGCGACCCGGCCGGCAAGGTGCACCGCCTGCTGGACTACACCTGCCGCCCCGGCGAAGTGGCCGACCCCTGGTACACCGGTAATTTTGAAGAGACCTGGCAGGATGTAACCGAGGGCTGCCAGGCGCTGCTGGATCATCTGATGGAAACCGGGGCCGTTCACGCATAAGCGAAATGCTGCATTTTTCCCATACTGCTTCTTGTTTCTGCCATTTTAGAAAAGGCTCTTATACTGTGTAAAACATACCGTGTAAAACGGACGTGTTTGCCGACCAAGTTCAATTTGTCGGCAGAATACGCCCGTTTTTATTTTGCCTCGCACAACTCCAGATACCCCTTCAGGTATTCCACACTCTCCCCTTCCTCTGTGCAGGTCAACAAATGACAGGCCAGAAACACCCCCGTTCTGTACTTTTTCTGCACCATTGAAATCACCTCTTCCGCTTCCACACCCTGGTAGTTGTCCGCTTCCATCGCCCGGATCGGAAAGGTCAAAAAGCGCGGCTCCCCCTGTTTTTGCCACAGAAGCGACTTTTCTTTATCAGAAGGAGCTTTCTCCCAGATCAGCCCTTTGCATCCCATATCTCCGCTGGATGTATCCCGGAACCACACATAGCGGGCAGGGTCCTCAATATACCGCAGCAGCTTTTCTCTCTCCCAAAACTCCCAACCCACCACATAGCGAAACGGCAAACGCTCTACCCGATAAGGCTCAGCCATCAGGTGCTGCAGGGCATCATACCGCTCCTTTTGCAGCTGGATGCGCCGCTGCATTTGAGCAAATGCCTGAATCTGTTCATCCAATTGCTTCTGTGACAGTTCCAAGGCGCTTCCGTACTCCTGAAGAGAGGTTTCCGCAAAATTGTTTACCTGCTTAACCGGGATACCCAAATTGCGGTAAAACATGATGTCTGCAATGTGAATCAGATCCGTTGTGGTATAGCGGCGGTAGCTGTTCTCGCCTTTTTCGATGTGAAACAGATTTTTTCGTTCCCAAAAGCGCAGAGTGGAGGCCGGGATATCCAGAATTTGTGCAATTTCGCCAATGGTAAAGGTCTTTCGGCCCATGATTTGCTCTCCTTTTTCTCTTTTTTGCTATTTTATCAAAAAAGCCCTTGACATTCAACTAAGTACAAGGTTTATTCTGAAACCACGAAAATTGTGCACAAAGTTTTCGCCCAAATCAAAGCAAAAAAGGAGGAAAAAGAGATGCTGTTAAAAAATGGTACAGCACTTCTTTTTGAGCAAGGCGGTTTTGTTTCACAGGACATCCGGGTAAAGAACGGCAAAATTTCCGAAATGGCACAGACCCTGTCCCCGGAAGCAGGCGAAGAAGTTGTGGATGCCAGCGGCTGCTTTATCACGCCTGGCCTGATTGATGCGCACAGCCACATCTGCATCAGTGAGGAAGGCGGCGGCAGCGAAGGGGACGACTGCTGCGATTATTCCGGCACCGCCACCCCGGAGTTGGAGGTTCTGGATGGCCTGTATCCCTTCGACCGTGCGGTGAAGGACTGCGTGCGCGCCGGTGTTACCACCACCTGCGTGGCCCCCGGCAGCGACGGCGTTGTGGGGGGCGTGGCCTCGGTCATCCAGCTTACCGGCCATGTGGCCGATGAAATGCTGGTGCGCCGCATGGCCGCCATGAAGTGCAGCGTTGGCGAAAATCCCAAGAAAGCCAATTACAGCTTTTGCTCCCGCATGGGCGTGGCATTTCAGCTGCGCAAAGCCTTCGACGCTGCATTGGATTACAAGCACCGCAAGGAAGAAGCCGAAAAAAACGGTACGTATTTCTGCAAGGACCGGGGCATGGAGCACATGCTGCTGGTGTTGGATAAAAAAATGCCTGTGCACATGCACGCCCACCGCTCAGACGACATCTGCACTGCCGTGCGCATCGCGCAGGAATATGGCTTTGACATGGTCATCCTCCACGGCACCGATGCCATCCCCGTTGCAGATTATCTGGCCCGCTTCAACTACCCGGTGGTGGTCGGCCCCAGCATGAGTTCCCGTTCCAAACCGGAGCTGTTGGGCAAAACCTTTGCCACAGCCGGCGTGTTGGCCAAGGCTGGGGTAAAGGTCTGCATCTGTTCGGATCACGATGTAACCCCCATGTACTTCCTCACCACCTATGTGGGGCTGGCCGTTCAACACGGCATGGATGAGCTGGAAGCCCTGAAAGCCGTCACCCGCAATCCGGCCGAAGTGTTGGGCATTCAGGACCGCAAGGGCGACCTGAAGGTCGGCCTGGATGCAGACATTGTCCTTTGGGACGGCAACCCGCTGGACTACAACACACGAACCCGTCAGGTCTACATTCAGGGCACTGCCCAGATGTAACGGCGGCATTTGCCCATAAAGCCGCCAATGAGCCCAAACACATTCAGAAAGGGGATCTCTTACCATGAGTAAAAAGCGGAAGTTTCAAATGCCCGGTTCCATGGTCCTTTTGTTTTTCGTTCTGATTTTTGTTGCAGTTCTCACCTGGATCGTCCCGGTCTCCGTTGTGACCAAGGACCCGGATACCGGCGAGCGTATCGTCCATTATGATGCTTCATTTGATGCAGACGGTAATGTTGTGGAAGGCACCGGCACCAATCCCGCCGGTTTGTGGGACATTTTCATGGCTCCCATCCACGGATTTGCCAAAGGTGCCGATGTGAGTGCTTCCATTCTGGTGTCCGGCGCATTTTTGGCACTGGTTAATTATGTGGGCGCTATGGATGCCGGCGTGGGTGCGCTGCTGAAGCGCTACAACGGAAAAAAGCTGCTGGCCATTCTCATGCTGCTGTTCGCGCTGATGGGCACCGTATACGGTGCGTGGGAGGAATTTCCTGCCTACGCTCTGGTGCTGATTCCGCTCTGTGTAAAGGCCGGATATGACGTTTTAACCGGCTTCTATGTGCTGTTCATCGGTGCAGTCATCGGCAATATGGCCAGCGTAACCAACCCTTACTCCACCGGCGTGGCTGTTTCAGCCATCAATAACCCGGAGCTGTCTCTTGGCACCGGCATCGTCATGCGTGTGCTGCTGTTTGTGGTGCTGTACGTTGTAGGTACGGCACTGGTTCTGCGCTATGCCGAGTCTGTCCGCAAGGATCCCACCCGCTCCGCGGTATATGGTCTGCCGGTCAACACCCTGATGGACGAGTCCTCTGCCAAGGAGATGCCCACCCTCACCGGCAAGCGCAAATGGACACTGGCTGTGTTCGCCATCATGATTCTGATCATCGTCATGGGCTACATTCCCTGGGCTTCCATTCCCTGCGGCGACCAGACCATGTACGAGATCGTCAACCATCCTCAGGTCTGGCTGGGCGAGCATGTTCCCGTTCTGGCCAACTTCCTGGGCCTGAACACCTTCACCTGGTGGGGCGACTGGTACTTTGATGAATTCACCATCGTTATGCTCATCGGCAGCGTGGTTGTGGCCGCCATCAACCGTCTTTCCCTGCAGGAGTTCTCCCGTGAGTTCATCGGCGGTGCCCGCAGCCTGGTCAGCATCACGCTGGTGGTGTCAGTCTCCCGCGGCATTACCCTGCTGATGGGCAGCGGCACCAGCGGTATGAGCGTTACCTTCGTCTACTGGATTCGCAACATGCTGTCCGGCGTTCCGGTCTGGCTGTTCGCCATTGCCGCCGTTGCCACCTACTGCATCAGTGCGCTGTTCATTCAGGGTACGTCCAGCACTGCCGGCATCACCATGCCCATTCTGGGTGCTGTGGCCTTCACCCTGTTTGCCGGCACCAGCATTGGCTCTGCCGGCGGCCAGATGCTGCTGGTTTCCTGCTTTACCCTGGGCCTGAACTTTACGGCCAGCGGTCTGTATCCTGAAGCAACCAAGATGGGCGTGCTGGAGCTGACCAACATTCCGTATCCCACCTATCTGCGCCACGTCACCCGCATTCTTGTTCCCATGCTTCTGGCCGGCACCGCGGTTCTCATGATCTCTCCCTACCTCGGCCTGGTTTGATGTCTCCGCTCCTCGCCCCGCTCTTGTTCTTCCCTGGCCGCTGTGCTATAATGGGGCCGGATTTTCACGCTTCCGATCCGGAGGCGCACCTGGCTAGAAACGGAGCGTACAACTATGACTTTTCAGGAATTGACCCAGCAGCGGTATTCGCTGCGCAAGTTCAGCGATAAACCGGTGGAGGACGAAAAGCTGCAGCTGGTTCTTGAGGCCGCGCGGAGCGCCCCCACCGCCCACAATTTTCAGCCCCAGCGGGTGTTCGTGCTTCGCAGCGAGCAGGCGCTGGAAAAGGTGGACGTCTGAACCGCCTGCCATTTTCATCCGCCGGTGATGCTGGTGGTGGCCTACGACCCCGCCGCTGCCTGGAACCGGGAAGGCGACGGCAAAAACCATGGCGAGATCGACGCCAGCCTGGCCACGATGCAGATGATGCTGCAGGCGGCCGACCTGGGGCTGGGCACCACCTACGTGGGTATGTTTGAGCCGGAGAAGCTGCTGGCTGCCTTTCCTGAAATGCAGGGGCTGGTTCCCATTGCTCTGCTGCCCCTGGGCTATCCTGCTGAGGGGGCACACCCCGCCCGCCTGCACGCCCAGCGCAAGGAGCTGAGCGAGCTGGTGCAGATCCTGTAACCACATTCTCTCCATAACGAAAAAGGCGGAACCCGCCTGCGCCGTGCGCAGTGGGTTCCGCTTTTTCTTTTACCGTATTAAGGCATTTCATACCCGGGGCAGGCCGGGTTATTCTGCACGCCGGATCTCAAACCCCATGCTCTGGATCAGGCGCAGCGTTTCCAGCGCGGTGTGCCGGTCATAGTCCTTCTCTTCCTCCGGCAGCTCTTCGTAGGGCACCAGGCAGGGATGCTGCTTTTGGGCGTCGTCCCGCGCCGGGCCCCACACCCAGCCGTTCTTCAGCCGCTGGGCGGCCCACACCTCATGGGTGTTCCGGGCCAACTGCTCGGCCAGGGCCAGCACCTCGTCCGGCAGGGTCACGTTCCGAGTGTCTTTCGGGTGGGGAATGTATCGCTCCATGGTCAGCTCTCCTTTTGCGGTTTCATACCAAGATATTCGGGGATTACAGAAAGCATCTCGTAGTCCCACTGCTTAAAGTCGGTGGGAACCGCCAGCATGGCCGCATCCTGGCTCAGGCCCAGATGCTCCAGCTCTGCCCGGCAGCCATACATATCTCTCACACAGTCCGCCCAGGCCCCGGCCTCCGGGCCGTACAGCCAGCGGCCAATCACGGCGTCCGCCTCAGCCCGCCGGACCTCCAGTTCCGCCCAAGCGTCCGGCAGCTTGCACCGCAGCAGGTGATGGAATTTCAGCGAGAAGTTGTCCAGGTCGTCAAAGTCCTCCCGCTCAACGGCCGCCCAGTCCGCCGGGCGGATGGCCCCTTCGCCGGGGCGGCTGTCCACCAGGCAGGGGTGCAGGCGCAGGTGCTCCTGCTTTGCGTCCCGCTTGGCCGGGTCCGCCAGCATGTAGTGGGCCAGCTCCTGCGCGGTGGGGCACCGGTACCCGATGGACAGCGTGTAGGCGTTCCAGCGCCGGTGCTCCTGCCAGGCCAGCAGGGCCTTTTTCTCCTGCACTGCCGCACGGGCCTGGACGCTTTCGCAGCAGGGCTGCCCGTCCTCCGGGTTCAGCAGCTGCGGCGCGGCCGAGAACAGCTTATAGCCCGCATGCACCACCACGGCCATGGACGAACGGCGCTTGTACTCATCCTGCTGGAACTTCTTCCAGTCGTCCGGATTGTGATGGGCGTTTACGTCAAAGGCGCGCTGCTCCAGCACGGGCGCAAAGACGTTCTCCACACTGAACTGCTCTTCCTCGCTGCCGAACGCGCGGCAGCTGCACCATTCCGTGCGCGGCTCTTCGTTCAGCACCCGGCACAGGTGCGGGTCCCGGATGAGATAATTCACAAACGTCCGGGTCGGGTTCGTCAGTGCATTCAGATCAAACCGGCGCTGGAGCCAGCGGGCTGCGTCCAGGCTGCAGCCGTCTGCCCCCAGGTCCACCACCGCGTAGGCACAGCCGTTCAGCGTCGGGTTCTCCTGCAGCAGCTGCTCAAGGTCCCGGCCGTCCGCCCGGATGGAATAAAAGGCAAAGGCCGCATAGGCGTCCTCTGCATTCAGATGCACTCCCGGCATGGCCATGGCCAGCTCGTTTTTCAGGGTCTCCGGGTCCGGCGAGGCCAGATGCAGCTCCAGCCGCACGAGTTCTTCCTCCGGCCCGCTCATCTGGCCGCACCAGTACGCTGCGCGGATGAACTCCCGGCAAAAGGGGGTGTCGCCCAGCACCAGCAGCTTCAGCGTCTGGGCCGGATGGTTCAGCAGGGGCAGATACAGCGGCTGCTGGGTAAGCAGCCGGTAGGCAAGGGTCACGTCCTCCTGCACCACTTTGGTAACCGGTGCGCCCTCGCCCAGCCGCGCCCGGGCCTGTTTCAGGATCTCCCCGGCGTTTTCGTCCTGCGAGAAAACCAGAATGTCGATTTCGTCCGCTTTCGGGCACAGGGTGCGGCAATCCGTCTGCAGGGCAATGGCCGCGTCCAGATTGGCCACCGGGTCCTGGTCCATCAGCAGGTAGGTCACCCGCCCGCGGCCGGGCAGGCGCAGCTGCTGCAGGTCGTCCTCCAGGCAAATGCCCCCCAGCTTCCGGGCACGTGCCAGCAGCTCGGCCCGCTGCTCGTTCTCCTTATCCACATAGGCGTCGGTGAAAATCACCGCCATGCGGCCCTTCGCCGCCGCTTCGCCCACCAGGCCCACGCCCTGCTCCGCGCGGGCCAGATCTTCCGCCAGCAGCACCGCCGGTTCGTTCAGTTCGGAAAAGACGTACTTGCGCCGGCCGCCCTGCAAATAGTACCGAATCCAGGGGAACAGGTTGCTCAGCAGGTCCAGCAAAATGGCGCCGCCCGCAATGGGGGCCAGCAGGTTCTGCAGCGAAATGTACATGCCGGCCAGCGTCACCGCCGCGGCCGAGCCGCTCATCCACTGCCACAGGTCCCGCCCGGCAAACAGATAGTCGGTGTAGCCCTCGTCCATGCTGAAGGTCTGCAGGCTGTGCACGGCGCTGTCCAGCGCCGTTTCAAACAGGTTCAGCCCGTTCGGCTCCTCCACAAGCGCACCGTCGGCCAGATACAGCCCCACCGCCAGCCGCACGCAGAAGATGCTGACAAACAGCAGGCCCAGGCTTTTCGCCAAGGCCCGGGTGACCTCCTCTTTTTTTCGGACGAATGCGCGCCAAAGCTGTGCCGCAGCGGCCAGCAGCAGCAGCAGCGACAGACCCCAAAGCGCAAAAAAGATCATTCTCATGGTCATCTTCCTTCCCGATTGGCTTTCTTTCCGGTTCTAGTCTCAGTATACGGGCTTTTCCATTGTGCGTCAAATGGTAATACAACGTTCATCGTTTTGCCTTGCGGCCGCCATTTTCTTTCGATATAATAGAAATATTATGACATTTTTACTGGCTCAGGAGGCAATATGCTCTTATTCTATTCAAGCGTGTTCCTGTTCTTCTGCTTTTCCTTCAGCGGCTGGCTGTTGGAGACCGCCGCGGCCGCGGTGCGCACCCATCGCTATGTTGACCGTTCGGTGCTGTTTGGCCCGCTGTGCATCGTGTACGGCGTCGGCGGCCTGATGATGGTCCACCTGTTGGGGGAACTGCGCGGCAACTGGCTGTTTCTGTTTTTGGGCTGTGCCATTTACGCCACGGTGGTGGAATGGGTCGCCGGCCACCTGCTGGAAGCCATCACCCACACCCGTTGGTGGGATTATTCCAATCATCGGTGGAATCTGGATGGCTATGTGAGCCTGTCCACCTCGCTGCTCTGGGGCCTGATGGGCCTTGCCGTTGTGCAATGGGGCACCCCGCTGCTGATGTTTGTATACCGGCTGGTGCCTTCTCTGGTGATGCACATCACGCTGTGGGTGCTGCTGGGCGTGCTGGCGGTGGACGCGCTGGGCACCATTCTCACACTGACCGGCATGGTGCACAAGCTGCCCCGCATTGAGGCGCTGGACAGCCGGCTGGCTGCCGTGGCCGTGCGCCTGGGCGAGTGGATTCTGCTGCGCACCGAGCGGCGCATCGTCAAGGCCCACCCCCAGGCCACGTTCTCCCACGTCAAGGCCCCGAAGAGTGAGACCTTCGCCGCCGGGTGCAGCTTTTACAAGCTGGTGCTGCTGTTTTTCATCGGCTCGCTGCTGGGCGATCTGACCGAAACGTTGTTCTGCCGCGTCACGGCTGGTGTGTGGATGAGCCGTTCCAGCCTGGTGTGGGGCCCCTTCAGCATTGTGTGGGGCGGCGCTCTGGCGCTGGCCACCTGGATGCTGTACCGCTACAAGGACCGACCCGCCAGCTTTCTGTTCGCGGTGGGCACCTTTTTGGGCGGCGCCTATGAATACCTGTGCAGCGTGGCCAGCGAAAAGATATTCGGCACGGTGTTCTGGGATTACAGCCACCTCCCCTTCAACTTGGGCGGCCGCATCAACCTGCTGTACTGCTTTTTCTGGGGTTTTGCCGCGGTGGCCTGGTTCAAAGTGTGCTACCCCCATTTTTCTGCCTGGATCGAGTGCATTCCCAGCCGCATCGGTAAGCCCGTCACCTGGGTCGTTCTGGTGTTTATGGTCTGCAACATGGTCATGAGCGGCGGCGCGCTGCTGCGGTACAACACCCGCACCCTCGGTATGCCCGCCACTTCCGGCTGGGAAGTGTACATGGATACCCACTACGGCGATGACGTGATTGCCCGCATTTATCCCAACGCAATTCGGGTGGACTGAGCGTTCCGCTCTTCTTCCTCTCCTGCACAGCAAAAAAGTCAGACACAGCCGTGTCTGACTTTTTCTTTTGCTTTCTTCTGCGTATGTCAGCCGTCCGGGCTTATTGCAGGCTTTTACCTTGCTGGTTCAGCCGTTGTTCACCACGGCACCAAAGCGTTTGCGGGCGGTTTCGGCCCACAGGCCCTTCTGCCGCAGGTAGTCCTCCGCAAACGCGCGCACGGCGCCCTTGCCGCCGGAAGCGGGGGCCACATACTGTGCCCGCTCCAGCACGTCCCGGGCGGCATCCGCCGGGCAGGCCGCCAAGCCGCAGGCTTCCATCGCCGCCAGGTCGTTCAGGTCATCCCCGAAAAAGGCGGCCTCCGCCGGCGAAATGCCCAGCTCTTCGCAGAGGGCCCTCAGCGCCGCGGGCTTATCGGCACAGCCCTGCACCACTCTGGCCACCGGCAGTTCGGCCATTCGGCGGGCCACGATCTCACTGGTTCGGCCGGTGATGACCGCCATCTGAACGCCCGCGGCCGCCAGCATCTGAATGCCCAGGCCATCCTTCACCGAGAACAGCTTGCACACCTCACCGGCCGGCCCCATGCAGATGCTGCCATCGGTAAGGGTTCCGTCCACATCCAGCACCAGCAGGCGGATGTTCGGCAGTTCCTTGGTTGTTTGCGTCATTTCAATGCATCCTCAAATCGGCTGGGGGTCACGAACACCGGCAGCACACCCTTGCGGTGGGCCGCCAGGTCGGCCAGTGCCCCGGCAATGCCCTGGTTGATCTCGGCGGCCTGCTGGGCCTCAAAGCGGCGTTCCATGTCCTGGGTGGTAAAGTTCTTTTTGTCCACGTCGTAGCCGTCCAGGCCGGCCAGCCCCACAGCCGCCGGGCGGCAGCCGTCCAGCAGGGTCAGCAGCAGAAGGGCGGCGTTGTCGGCGTACTTAAAGCCGGGGCGCAGCAGCGGGGCGATGTTCACCACCCACTGGCCCTCCCCTTCGCTCTCGCACAGATTGGAGGTGAGCACCTTGTCCACCTGGGCAAAGCGGGGGTCGTGCTTCCAGTAATCGTACCGCTTGGGGTTGGAGAAGAAGCACAGATCCGGCAGCGGCTCGCCCTCGGCGGGCAGCTGGTTCACGGTAATGGTCAGGGCGTTGTGCGCCTGCTTCCAGGCCGCCACCTTGTCCGCATAGGTGCGGCTGGTGGGGCCGGGCATCACCAGCAGCACACTGCGGCCCTCCACCTTTTTGGCAAACACATTCCGGCTGGTGCTGTCATCGCCGGTGCTGGCCAGGCGGCTGGCGTACAGCTTATCCACCAGATCGTAATCGTACCGCTTGCGCACATCGGCAGGCAGCTGCTCCAGCACAAAGCGCATATCCTTGGCCCGCACGCTGGGCTTGTCCGACAAGTAGGTGATGTTGTGCACGTGGGCGCTGTAAATGCCCGCCAGGAAGTAGGGCACAGAATAGCCCCAGGTACAGCGGCTGCGCATACTGCCCATGTAGTTGTCCACTGCGTCCAGCAGCACATCCAGGTCGTAATGGGCGCCCCAATGGCTATTCAGATAGCTGGCCACCAGCTCGGTATTGGTATTGCCCGCGCCGCGGCCCATGCCGCACAGGGTGGCGTCAATGGTAATGTCCCGCACACCGTTGGCCAGGCGTGCAAACTCCTGGCTGAGGGCAAAACTCATCTGCAGGTTGTTGTGGCTGTGGAAGCCCATGCGCACACCGGGGGCCAGATGCTCGTTGATGAGCCGGAACACCCGGGGCAGGTCCTCGGGGTACATACTGCCGAAGGTATCCACGGTGGAGAAGGCGTAAGGCCCGATCTCGTTCACATCCGCGATCAGGTCCAGCAGCTCTTCGTCCGAATAGCCCAGAATGTCCACCGGCTGCACATAGAGCTTGTAGCCCTTGCGCTTGATCTCACGGCAGAAGTCCAGCACGTCTTTGCGCTCTTTTTTAAAGAAGCAGGCCCGCACGCCGTCAATGCTGGTGCCGTCGTAAGGCTCCAGATTGGAGATGTGGTAGCGGCTGTAGTCCGATAGGCAGACATAGCTCACGCCTTCCCGGCGCTGCCGGGGCAAGTAGGGGCGGATCTGGGCCGCGTTGTTGTAAATGGTGCTGCCGATGCGGTGGGGCTCATCCTTCAAAAAGCCCACCTCCACCACGTTCAGGCCCGCGTCGGTCATGCTGCGGGTAAAGCCCTTCACAAAGGTCTCCCCGAACATGGTGTCCACCAGATAGCCGCCGTCCCGCAGGGTGCAGTCCAGCAGTTGAATGCTCGTTTTCATTGAAGGTTTCCTCCCTTCGGCGCAGTCGGCCCGGCAGGCAGAGGCCCTGCCGCCGGGCAGAATCGTAGTGATTGCAGGCAGCGGGGCCCGCGCCGTGCCCCACGCCGCCGTGTTTGCTTTGGTGCTGTTTCAGTCCTCGATCGTCTTATCCAGCCCAAGGCGGCGGATCTCCGCGATCACCTCGTCCAGATGGCGGGGGTAATCCACGCTGATGTTCTCATACTCGGTTTCGGCAAAGCGCATCTTGTAGCCGGCCTGCATGGCGCGCAGCGGCTCCACACACTCGGCCAGCTCCAGGCTGGACTGGGGCATTGCGCCAAACTTCAGCAGAAAATCCCGCTTGTAGGCGTAAATGCCCACATGCTTGTACACGTCCACCTTGTCCACGTCCTTCAGGCCGCTGGGAATGGGGTTGCGGGAGAAGTACATGGCGTTGTTCAGATCGTCCGTGACCACCTTCACCGTGCTGTCGGCGGCAATCAGGTCCGGGTCCGTGATCTTCTTCTTCAGGCTGCCGAAGTAAACCTCCGGGTCGTCGAACAGGCGGATGACCTGGCGCACCATCTCCGGCTCCATCAGCGGCTCATCACCCTGAATGTTGATGAACAGGTCACCCTCCACCTTGGTGGCCACCTCGGCCACCCGGTCCGAACCGGTGGGGTGGTCGGGGCTGGTCATTACCACGGGAATGCCGTAGCCCTCGCAGGCGGCCTGAATTCGCTCGTCGTCGGTGGCCACATACACCGCGTCCAGCTGCTCCACCTTTTTGGCCTGGCGGTACACCCACCAGATCATGGGGCGGCCGCAGATGTCCGCCAGGGGCTTGCCGGGGAAGCGGGAAGAACGATAGCGTGCAGGAATGACACCAATGATTTTCATAATCGTGAACTCCTCTTGTTCGATACACTGTGAAACGCTGCCTGCCGAAGCGGCAATGGGTGCGGCGCAGGGCCGTCCACCAAATCGGGAACGAAACGCGGCCGTACAGCCGCCGTTTCCTGCCCTGAAATCGGTTTCAGGCTGCGGCAGCACCCCGCAAGACAGCCAATCAGCCCTCTTGATAGGGCGCAATATAATCGTAATCCAGCGAAATTTTTTCGTCGGCGCACTGTAAATTGCGCACCGAAGCCGTGCACAGGCCCACGGCCCGGGCAAAGCGCACCTCGAAGCAGTAATCCAGCAGTTCCGAGGGCATAAACCGGTCCAGCACCACAGCGCCGGGCAGAAGCTGCTCGTAATCGGTGGTGTCTCGCGGGTGGGTCTTGACGTACAGCTGGTAGCCCTTGCAGTAGCGCTCCACCGTGTCGGTGATCAGCCGGTTCTGGGCGGCCTGGCTGGGCAGGTCGTGGTCCACATAAAAGCTGCGGGGCAGCAAAAGGCAGACCTGTTTGTCGGTTTTCGGCAGCTCCTGCCGGACGAACACCCGGCGCAGAACCGCCTTCTTCTCGGAAGAAAGCCCCCCCAGAATGGCAAACAGGTCAAAGGTGCGGGCCTTTTCGGGGTAATAGGCCACCCGGGCGGGGTCGGTCATCTCCACGGCCTGCACGCCCCGGTAAGCACCCCAGTAAAGGTAGCCCTTCCCTTCCCGCTGCCGCCGGGCAAAATCCGGCGCGGCGGCCTGGCCGTCAATGTACTGGTTGGGGTGGTCCAGATGGTTCCGGGTGTCCTCCCCCAGCACATAGCTGGCGCCGCAGTCCTGCAGCCAGCGGCCGAAGGGCGTCCAGTCGTTGTACACCACGATCTCATCGTAGTGGGCGGGGTTCACCTTCCAGCCGGTGCGGCGCACCCCCAGCCGCTGGCGCAGCCGGTACAGAAAGGCCCGGTCGTTCGCCGGGGCAGGCCAGGCGGAATCCGCCGGGCAGTACACCTGCTCAAACAGCCCGCTGGCCCGCAGCCGGTCCGCCAGGGCCAGCCGCCCGGGAATGCTGTCGGACAGGCCGATCTCTGCCCGGCAGCTCTCCTGCAGGCAGGCGGCCACGGCCTCCAGCACATGGTACTGGGTACCGCACAGAAACAGTTTGTTCATTCGCTCACTCCGCCTCGCTCTCCAGCAGCTTGACCGGCGGGAAATGGATGCGGCCCCAGCCGGTGGGCCATTCCGGCATGGTCAGGTCGGTGCCCGTCACCTCAAAGTGGAACTCCACATTGGGCTTATCCAGGCAGATGGGGCTGGTGAGCGACTTTTCAAACACGTCCAGATAGAAGAAATACTGGCCTTCGCCCAACAGGCCCGGGTCAAAGCTGAACTGGGTACGATAGGTCTTGCCCGGCTCGGCGGCGCCCAGGTTCACCGGGTGGGTGATGCCCACGGCGCTGCCGTCCCGGTAATGCAGGTTCATCTTCATGTTCACGCCGTCGAACCGCTCGTTCGCCTTCCAGGTGATCTGGATGACGATGGGCTCATTGTCCGCAAACACGCTGCTCTCCTTGCCCACAAAGCGCAGTTCTTCCACAAACAGGCGGTGGCCTGCGCTGGGCACCTGGCGGCCCACGTTTCGCAGGTCATAGTGGGTCACGTTCACGTCGGTGGTGTCCATGTAGATGGCAATGGCCGTCTCCACGTCGCCGTCGTAGATGAGCTTGCCCTTGTCCAGTACAATGCAGCGGGTGCACAGCTGGCGGATGGTGCTCATGTTGTGGCTCACGTACAGAACGGTGCGGCCCTCCTGCCCGGCCACATCGCTCATCTTGCCCAGGCATTTCTGCTGGAACTTCATGTCGCCCACCGCCAGAACCTCGTCCATCACCATGATTTCCGAGTCCAGATGGGCCGCCACAGCAAAGGCCAGCTTCACAAACATACCGCTGGAATAGCGCTTGACCGGAGTATCAATGAACTCGCCGCACTCGGAGAACTCGATGATCTGGTCGATCTTCGCGTCCACCTCGGCCTTGGTCATGCCCAGAATCGCGCCGTTCATGTAGATGTTTTCCCGGCCGGTCATCTCGTTGTTGAAGCCGGTGCCCACCTCCAGCATACTGGCCACCCGGCCCTTCAGGCGAATCTCGCCCTCCGTGGGGGCCGTAATGCGGCTGAGCACCTTCAGGAAGGTGCTCTTGCCGGCGCCGTTCCGGCCGATGATGCCCAGCGCCTCGCCCTGGTACACG
Organism: uncultured Oscillospiraceae bacterium; assembly: GCA_934513685.1. GTDB lineage: Bacteria > Bacillota > Clostridia > Oscillospirales > Ruminococcaceae > SFJ001. Next base: position 24,780 of record CAKSWY010000014.1, read on the forward strand.
GTCAGGTCAATGCCGTTCAGGGCCATAAACGTGGTGCCGAACAGCCGGGTGTCAGTTCCGATGACCAGGTTCGGATCTTCCTTGCCGCGCACTCTGGCCCACCAGCTCTGCAGGTCGGCAGTCAGGGTTCCGCCGCCGATCTGGCCCAGCTTGTATTTCTTTTTCAGTCCCGTCACCTGAATGACCGGAACGCGCTCTTCGCTCTGTCTTGCCATGTTCCTGTCCTCCATTACACGGTATCCATAAAGGTCTTTTCAATGCGGCTGAACAGAATCACGCCCACGGCCAACAGCACCAGGGTGCACACGGCGCTGTACACAAGCCCCCAGACGGAAATGGTGCCCGAGCCCAGCAGGGCCATGCGGGCCGCCTCCACCAGATGGGTCATGGGGTTCAGGCTGACCAGGACGGCCATGCGGGGGCTTTCGGCCAACTGGCTCATGGGGTACACCACGGGGGTGGCGTACATCCACAGCTGCACGCCGAAGCCGACGGCAATGGCCAGGTCGCGGTACTTGGTGGTCAGGCTGGACACAATGATGCCCACGCCCAAGCCCAGCATCAGCACCTCCAGCAGCAGCACTGGCAGGTACAGCAGCCAGATGGTAAAATGCACGCTGCCCGGGTCGGTCACCGCAAAGAACACCCAGAAGCACAGGAACATCACCAGCTGAATGGCAAAATTCAGCAGCGCGGTGAGCACCTGGCTGATGGGCACCGTCAGCCGGGGGAAATACACCTTGCCCATCACGCCGGCGTTGGCCACAAAGGTGTTGGCAGTGTTGTTGATGCAGTTTGCAAACAGGGTCCACACCGTGTTGCCCGCCATGTAAAAGAGGAAGCTGGGCACACCATCGGTGGGAATGTTGGCGATGCCGGTAAAGATCACGTTGAAGATGATGGTGGTGATCAGCGGGTTCAGCAGCACCCAGGCCGGGCCCAGGATGGTCTGCTTATACAGCACGGTGAAGTTGCGCTTCACAAACATCCAGATCAGGTCCCGGTACTGCCACAGCTCATGAAGGTCAATGTCAAACCAGCCGGTGCGCGGCCGGATGATCGTTGTCCACGATTCGTTTTGGTTGTTGGCCATTGTTTTCGTTTCCTTTTTATTTCTCATAAGTTCTTACAGTTACGCCGCAGTTCCCGGCCTGCTGAATGCTGTTCCCGACCGGTTTGCTCCGCCCATCAGCAAATGAGCAGATATAAAGGATTATAGCACACTTTATGACAAAAGAAAACAGCCCGGCACCCGCCAGGCTGCTTGTTCTGTTTCATTCCCGCACAATGGCGTCCAGACCCTTCCAGTCGGCCCAGGTGGGGTGCAGGCACCGCCCCAGCTTGTAGCGGTGCCAGTAAAAGGCGTTGTTTTCCAGCCGCCCGCGGGAGAGCTTTGCCACCAGTCTGGTGTCCTTCCGGCGCAGGGGGGTGTAAAACACCGTATAGAGCTTATTCCGCTTGAAATAATCCAGCAGCCGCCCCAGGGCCGGGTCCTCATAGATCCAGGCCGCGTCCTGTTCCAGCGTGTCCTCCGGCAGGCAGCTCAGGCTGAAGGCCAGGGTCTGCACATATTCCAGCGCATAGAACTGCAGGCTCTTCGGCGGCACATGGTACACGTTCAGGCAGTCGGTCAAAAAGCCGTCAAACATGGCCAGGTGCCAGGGCTTCAGGGGCTGGCGGCCGCTGCTGCTCACGCTTTCGGCGTTGTCCCTCTCCCAGAAATAGAGGGGAAGCTGCACCACCGTACACCGGGCCGCTGCATTCCGCTGCCAGTGGGCCGCCAGATAATCCCGCATGAAGGGGCGGTCCTCGTAGCCGTCCCGGATGGTCTCGTCAAAGCGCACCCCATACCGGCGCATCAGGTCCAGGTCCAGAAGTTTGCCCCAGGGCGGCGGAAAGGGTGCGTCGTTGTACAGGTACGAGGCCTGCCGAGCCGCATAGCGCTGCACCGGGGTGCCCGGCGCGAACGCGCCTTCGGGCAGTTCCTTCCGAATTTCCGTGTGCAGCCCCAGCACAAAGTCGCCGGGGAACCGCTTCTGCACGGCCAGAAGTGCTTCCAGTGCGCAGGGGGCCAGCAGATCGTCCTGATCCATCAGCACCGCATAGGCGCTTTGGGCCGCGGCAAGGCCCGCATTGCGGGCGCTGCACACACCGCCGTTTGCCTTGTGGATGACCCGAAAGCGGTCGTCCTTCGCCGCCCACTCGTCGCAGATCTCGCCGGAATTGTCCGGGCTGCCGTCGTCCACCAGCAGCGCCTCCCAATCCGGCATGGTCTGCGCCTGCAGGCTTGCAAAGCACCGGGGCAGGTACTTTGCCATGTTGTAAACCGGAATTACTACGCTCACTTGTGCCATGGGGTTCCTCGTTTTCCGGGCGGAGCCGCCCTGATTTTATGCTGCCCGGTGTGGTTCAGCCCAGCAGCGGGGTGAGAATGGCCAGCATCCGTTCCATATCCTCTGGGCCATAGCGCTGGTCCACCGGCAGGGGCAGAATGTTCCGGGCGTACTCCCGGCCCACCGGGTCATGTTCGGCAGCTGCGGCCTCGGGCCACAGCAGCGGCACATAGACCTTTTGTGCCTGCAAAGCTCTGCGCACCTGCTCGCCCTTCGGCAGCAGCAGCGGATAGGCATACGGCCCCACCGGCGGGTGCAGCGCAAGGCCGTTCACCCCGTCCAGTTCCCGGGCCAACCGGGCATAGTTTTCGTTCCGCTGCCGGGCCGCCCAGTCGCAATCAATGGCCCCCAGCAGAGTCTCGGTCAGGCGGGACATCCGCCGCAGAGGCAGGGTCTCCAGCCGCTCCTCGTTTTCCGCATAGCGGCCATAAAAGCGGTTGGCGCTGCCGGTGTCCGCCCGGCCCAGCAGGTGGGCCATCCGCTCCCGGGATTCATCCCGTTCCAGCGGCTCTTCCAGGCGGCAGTCGGTGAAGAGATAGGCCCCATCCGGCACGCCGAAAAACTTCCGGCAGGTATAAATGGTGTCCATTCCGGGGCAGGGCGGCTGAAAGAACGCCTGCACATTGTCCCATATGACCCGGCGGCCGTACCGCTTGCTCAGAGTCTGTGCCTGCTCTGGCCCCAGCTGGCCGTAGTAGTTCACCAGATACACCCATTCGTCCGGCCCTGGCTCCAGCCCGGGCAAGGGCAGAAAATTCCGCCCGATGGGGTACTCCACCGCCTGAACGCCCAGCGCCGCGCAGGTGTTTTTCACCGCGCCGCACAGATACGACGGCAGGTGCAGCGTGCGGATGTTCCGCGCCCGCAGCACATAGGCCAGGCAGTTGCGGGCCGTATTCAGCGCCAGCGCGCCGGGGTAGTGGGGCTTTGCCGGGCCGAAGCCCAGTTCCAGATAGCCGCCGTACTCGGCCTGTTCACCGCAGATCATATTCTCGCAGCATCTCCTGTACCTGTTCTTTCGGGTTGTACATCAATACGTCCAGAATGGAGAGGTTCGGCTGGAACTCCCCGCTTCCCTGCGCATAGCGGATGGGGCGGGTGTCCAAAAAGCTCAGCTGAATGCCCTGCCGGGCAAAGTCCTCTTTGGAATAGAGCTGCTGGCCGCCGATGGCATTGTAATACTCGGTGGCCCCCAGCTCTTTGCAGATGGCCAGCACCTTGTCCTGCCCGTGCAGCGCATTGTCCTTTTTCAAAGTGGAGGAAATGACGAACTCCGTGTTCATCTCCAGATACGCCGCCACCGCCCGGATGGAATAGGCCAGAAACTCCGCCAGGTTCGTGCTGCCGCAGGTGAGAATGTCCTCGGCCAAGGGCATGGCCTGCCCGTAGCAGGGGGCCTTGCGGTAGGCCAGGCGCAGCTTGTCCAGGCTGCCCTTCACCCACTGCTCCGGGGGTTGCACCCCCACCTCGTTGATCTTTTTAAAGGGGCTGGCCCCCTGCATGGGCAGGTTGAAATACTTCACCTCGCTGCCCATCAGAATGCGGTTGCGGTTGATCCAGCCGCCCTTGATGAAATTCACATCGTCGTAGATCACATAGCGGTCCACCGCGTTCATCAGCTGCCAATACCCGATGTAGGGGAAAAAGTACGGCTGCATGATTCCAAGCTTCATGTTTTCTCTCCTCCTGCCGGCAGGCGGCCTATCGCACCGCCGTTCGTTCTGCCGGTTTCTGCCAAAATCAGCGGGTCACAGCTGCACCGGTGCCTTCTGCCCGGTGGTCAGGGTGTGCATCCAGTAGCCAAGCCAGTACCGCCGCTGGTACTGCCGGGGGTCCTGCTGCTCCAGCAGATACAGCTTGCGGCAGCCCGCGGCGCTGCGCTTGCGCAGGGGGGCTGCATAGGGAATGTACACCTTTTCGTTCCGGCACACATTCAGCAGGCGGGTCATCCGCGGGTCAGCCAGATACTCCTCGGCATGGCTTACCTCGCCGTTTGCGGGGCGGTTGGCCTCCAGCCCAATGGCCCAGCCCATGGTGTGCAGGCAGTGGGTCAGCACCCGGCGGCGGTCGGTCCGGTCCTCAATAGGGAAATCCCGGCCGAAAAAGTCCAGCAGATAATCGCACAGGCGCAGTTCGTCCCCGCAGTAGCTGGGCAGATAGCGCCGGGTCATGCTGTTCACATTGTCCACGCTGTAACAGTACAGCGGCAGCTGGATCACCGCAAAGTCGGCGTTCGGCTTTTCCCTAAACCACGCCTTGATGTAATCCAGGCAGAAGATCATATCGTCGCCGTAATCCATGTCCTTCTTGTGGGCAATGCCGTTCTGTTTGACCAGATCCATGCGGAACAGCTTGTTCCACACGTAGTAAAGCCGGGCATCCATGTACAGCTTTCCCACGTCCTTGGCGGTGCAGTGCTGCACGGGCAGGGCCTCGGGCAGGGTCTGCGGCAGCTGGCCGGCGCTGTCGCACCAGTTCCACAGCACCATGCTGGCCAGGCTTTGCTCCTGCATCTTCAGGGCCGCTTCCAGCAGGCCGGGAGCCAGCACATCGTCGTTGTCTACAAAATACAGCCACTTGCCGCAGGCATTCTCCACGCCCACGTTCCGGGCGATGGAGCCGCCCTCGTTGACCTTGTGGATGACCTTAAACCGGCTGTCCTGCTCTGCGTACCGATCGCACACGGCGCCGGAGCCGTCCGGGCTGCCGTCGTCCACCATCACGCACTCCCAATCCGGCATGGTCTGGGCCAGAATGCTGTCCAGGCAGCGGGGCAGTAGGTCCTCGGCTTTGTATACGGGGATTACAATGCTCACCAAAGGCATGGTCTTACTCACTTTCTCGGGTTGCTGCCCGGTCCTTTCAGGATCACATCACAGATTTCGTCCGCGCCGGCGGCCCCCAGTTCCTCAAACAGGGGCAGGGTGAGCACCTGGCTGGCCAGATGCCGGGCCACGGGGGTCTCGCTGGAATGGTAGGTTTCCCGGTAACAGGCATAATCGCTCACCAGCGGGTAGAAGTATTTGCGCGCACCGATGCCCTCGGCCGCCAGCCGGGACATCACTTCATCCCGGCTTTCGCCGAACACTGCCTCGTCAAAGGTGACGGGCATATAGGCGTAGTTGGAGGTCAGGCCCTCGCCCTCGGCCAGAAGCAGCCGCAGGCCAGGCACGCCGCCCAGCCGCTTGCGGTACTGCTCCACCGCCGCCCGCCGGGCGGCAATGGCCTGGTCCAGATGGCGCAGGTTGCACAGACCCATGGCGGCGCAGAACTCGTTCATCTTGGCGTTGGGGGCCACATAGCCCACGTGCTCGGCGTCCTGAATGCCGAAGTCCCGCAGATGGTCCAGAGTTTCGTGCACCTCCGGGTCATCGCAGCATACGCCGCCGCCCTCAATGGTGTGGAATACCTTGGTGGCGTGGAAGCTGAACATGGAGGCATCGCCGAAGCTGCCCGCCTTACGGCCATTTTTCTCCACGCCGAAAGCATGGGCCGCGTCGTAGATCACCTTCAGGCCATGCTTTTTGGCAATGGCATCAATGGCCTCGGTGTCACACAGGTTGCCGTATACGTGCACCGGCAGAATGGCGCAGGTGCGGGGGGTGATGTGCTCCTCCAGCTTTGCGGGGTCCAGCGTGCCGTCGCTCTCCTTCACATCGCAGAACACGGGGGTCAACCCGGCACGGCAGATGGCGTGGGTGGTGGACACAAAGGTAAAGGGGGTGGTCAGCACCTCCCCTTCCAGCCCCATGGCCTGAAGCAGCAGCTCCAGCGCCATGTGCCCGTTGGTAAACAGGGATACCCGTCCGGTGCCCAGCTTTTCCGCCAGCTGCTGTTCCAGCTGGCAGTGCTTTTCGCCCATGTTGGTCAGCCAGCGGCTCTCCCACAGGGGGCGGATCTCCTCCACATACTCTTCAAAGGGCGGCATGGAGGAACGGGTAACGTTGATCTGCTGGGGCATGGTTCGTCTCCTTTACTCCGCCTTGGGCGGCTGGGGCTGCAGGGCAGCCAGAAAATTCTCGTAATAGGCCTGGCGGCTGAACACTTTGGCCCGCTCCGGGCCGGACTGCGCCATTTTTTCCCGGCGCTCGGGGTCATTTTTCAGCTGACAGAAGGCTTCGGCCAGCTGGTCGGCCAGCGGCTCCATGCCGGGCACCGGCTTGCAGACGCCTGCCTCCCAGGTTTCGTCCCGGCTCACCAGCAGCGCGCCGGAGCCGTTCAGATATTCCGACATTCCGCCGGAGGCTGTGGCCACGATGGGGCAGCCGCAGGCCATGGCTTCGATCACCACAATGCCGGCCGGCTCGTCCCAGATGGCCGGGAAGCAGGCCGCATCCGCCAAGCGGTAATAGGGCGGCAGGCTTTCGTTGGGCAGGTAGCCGGTGAACTGAATGCGCCCGGCCTGCCGCAGAGGCTCGGCCTCCCGGCGCAGCCGCTCAAAGAAGGGGCTTTCGTCCTCGGCTGCAAAGAAGGGGCTGCCCACCACCAGCAGCTTCATATGGGGGTCGTCCAGCTGCACCATGGCCTCGATCAGCCGGTGTACGCCCTTTTCTTCGCACACCCGGCCGCAGTACAGCACCACAAAGTCCTCCTCGGTGTAGCCCAGCATCCGGCGCAGATGGCTCTGCTCCTCGGGCGTTTCGGGCACCGGAGAAAACCGCGCCACATCCACGCAGTTGGGCACCAGCCGCACTTTGCAGTGGCCGGTGGGCTGCCACTGGTCCGCCACAAAGCGGCTGATGGCCAGAATGCCGCCGTACATATCCTCCAGCTGCTGGGTGGCCCGCAGCTGCATATGCAGGTGCGCCCACATCTTTTCCCGGCCGATCTGGTGGGCAATGGCGGCCGGCTCGGTCAGGTCGCCGCCCTCCGCCACCACGCAGTCCGGCTTTTCCAGCGCAATCAGCTTGCGCACGTGTTCATACCAGGGGTCCAGTGGGGCCGGGCGGCCCATACGCCGCAGCTGGCCGCACACCGGCCCCCACAGATGCTGGGCCATGGGCCGCGTGGCAGGCAGGAAATGAATTTTTGTGTGCTGATATCCCTCCGCCAGCTTCTGGGCCTCCGGATCCGGCAGGCTGACGCACACCAGCTCTGCCTTGGCCTGCCGCTCATTCTCCTCGATCAGGTGGCTGATGAGCGTTTCCACCGCGCCGCCCCGCACGGCCGGGATCGGCAGCGCCGGCGGCGGGATCAGGAAAATTTTCATTTCCGCCTGCCCTCCTTCACCTTGGGCAGCGGCATACCGCCCCAGCGGGCGCAGCTGAACTTTTCCACCGCCGTCAGGAAGGGGCAGTGGCGCGCCGCGGGCAGCAGCGCCTTCATGCGGGCCTGTTCCTCGTTCCAGCGGTTCAGAATGGCGGGGTCCTTCATGGTTTTGGCCTGGGCGCACAGGGAGAGATACCGATGCCAGCAGGCCGCCACAGCCTGATCCTGCAGTTCCTGTGGCAGATTTTCCTTGGCAAAATATTCGCAGCGCATCACCAGCGCGGTCACGCCGTCAAAGCGGGCGGGGGTCAGGTCGGTGCGGCAGATGCTGCCCTCCCGCAGGCGGTAGCAATACAGCGGCTCCGGCACGCAGGCCACCCGCTTTGCCGTATGGAACAGCTCATGGGCCACGGCGTCGTCCTCGTGGATCAGCCCATCCGGGTAGCGCAGGGTCTTCCACAGCTCCGCCTTGTACAGCTTGTTCCAGGCCACGGTGTAGTAGGCGCTGGCCTCGCCGTAAAAGCCGGGCAGCAGCTCGTCGCCGGTGTGCACGCCCTCTTCCAGCTCCTGGGTGTAGGCGGGCCGGGGCAGGCTCTCGCCCCACTCGGTCACGTCCTCGGCCCCGCAGATGGCCATGTCCGCCCCATACTGGCGGATGGCCGCCCGCAGGGTGGCCAGATACTGGGGCCGCACAAAATCGTCCGAGTCCACAAAGGCAAGATAGGGCGCTTTTGCCGCCTCAATGCCTGCATTCCGTGCGCTGGAAAGGCCGCCGTTGGCCTTGTGCAGCACCCGCACCCGGGGGTCCTTTTTGGCGTATTCCTCGCACAGGGCGCCGCTGTTGTCCGGGCTTCCGTCGTCCACCAGGATCAGTTCAAAATCCCGGAAGGTCTGGTTCAGAATGCTGTCTACGCAGGGGCCAAGCCACTGCTCCACTTTATAAACGGGTACGATCACACTGATTTCCGGCATGATGGCACGCCTCCTTTGCTTTGTTGTTTCGTCTTAGTTCTGCCCGGCCAGCTTGCCCCAGGCCCGGGCCAGGCGGTAACAGCCCATGGGGCTGATGCGGAAAAGCCGCGCCCGCAGTTTTTCAAAGTTTGAGATGTGCGGGCAGGCCGCAATGGCCCCCGCCAAGCTGTCCAGATGCTTTTTGTGGTAGGCGAAGCCCTCCTTCACGCCGGGCTGCGCCAGGGTGCCGCTCTCGGCCGCCTGCACGTAGAACACATAGAACACCCGCCAGTAGCAGGCCACCGCCCACTGGGTCAGGTCTGGATCGTCGCCCCGGGCGGCAAACCAGGTATACCAGTCCCAATACATGGTCAGGTCGTCCAGCTTGCGGGGCGGGAACAGCGTTGAGGTAATGCTGCCCTCCCGGGTGCGGTAATGATAGAGCTTTTCGTTCAGGCAGAACACCTTTACCCCGTCGTACAGCAGGTGCAGAATGCTGGCGTCGTCGCCGAAGAACATCCGCTCATCGTACTTTACGCCCCGCTCCCGGTACAGGCGAGCGTCAAACAGCTTGTTCCAGCTGAGCATTCCGTACATGCTGCCGGTCTGGAACACATCGTAGAACAGATCCAGCGCATCCTGCAGGCCGGTGATGCTGCTCTGCACGGTGATGTTCGGCAGCGGCTGGCCGCTCTCACTCATGCCCTCGGCCCCGCAGGCCGCAATGCGGCAGCCCTCGGCCTCGTGGGCCTTAATGGCGCTGTACAGCGTCTCATACAGGGTCGGCTCGATCAGATCGTCCGAGTCCACAAAGCCGATGTAATCGCCGGTGGCCGCGGCAAGGCCCGCGTTGCTGGCGCTGGCCGGGCCGCCATTGGGCTTGTGGATGACCCGAATGCGGCTGTCCTTTTTTGCCCACTCGTCGCAGACTTCGCCGCAGCCGTTGGGGCTTCCGTCCTCCACCAGAATCAGCTCAAAGTCGGTGAAGGTCTGGTTCAGCACGCTTTGAATGCAGGCCGGCAGGCACTCTTTTGCGTCATAGACGCTGGTAATGATGCTGATAACGGGCATAAAACGCTCCTTATGCTTGTTTTAAGTGGATTTCTCCCGCAGACCCTTCAGCTGGCAGAACACCGCCAGCAGCGCCGGGCTGTTCAACGCAAAGCAGGCCCGGTAGGGCAGGGCCAGCAGCCGGTTCGGGTCCGTCTGTGCCCGCCGGCGCAAAAGCGCCCGGGCTGGTTTGTCGGCCCAGATCTGCCGCAGCAGGGCCAGCCGGCGGCCAAAGGCCACCTTGCCCGGGCCGGTCAGCAGCCCATACTGCGCCGTGCACACGTTGGTGCGCCGGGCCGCCAGCAGGTGCTGCTGCCCGGCTTCGTCCAGCCCGGCGGCCTGCAGAAAGGCCCGGTAGGCCGGGCGGGTCGCCTCTTCGGCTTCCAGCAGGTCGGTGCGCATCCGGCGGGAGAGGCTGCCCGGCGCCTCGGCCTGATACCAGTAGCCGGGGGTGCCGTCCACCTGAATGGCCCCCAGTGCCGGGTCTGCCAGCACTCGGAGGTTCAGCTCCAGATCCTCGTTGACGGCCAGGTGCTCATCAAAGCGCCGCCCCTGCAAAAGGCGGGCCGGGTAAATTTTGTTGTAGAGCACCGCCAGCGTCCCGGTGTCCACCACCAGCTTCTCCAGCTGGGGGGCCAGCTGCGAAAGCGACGCATACCGGGCGCTCTCCAGCGGCCAGGGCACGGTTCCGTCCGAGAATTCCACCCCGAACAGGTACAGGCTGTTCTCTTCCAGTTCCGGCAGGGCGCGGGCGTACAGCCCGGGCAGCAGCCGGTCGTCTGCGTCCACAAAGGTGATGTACCGGCCCTTTGCGGCAGCAAGGCCTGCATTCCGGGCGGCTGAAGCCCCCCGGTTGGGCTGGTGGATCACCTGAATGCGCCCGTCCTTCTGCGCCCATTCATCGCACAGCAGCCCCGATTCATCCGGGCTGCCGTCCACGATCAGCACCACCTGAAGCGCCTGCACCCCCTGGCTGAGGATGCTCTCCAGGCACGGGCCAAGGGTCTCCACCGCCTTGTACACCGGAATGATCACGGTAAGCAGCGGCTGTGTGCTGCATTCACCCATGGTGCAACCTCCGTTTCAGGCTGGCCGCCGCCAGTTTGGCACTGCGGGCCGCAAAATAGCCGGGCCAGCGCCGCCGGGCACTGGCCGGAAGGTGCTGCCGCATGGCGGCGCGGAACTCGTTCAGGCCTCCGTCGTGGATGCGGTCCCAATACGGGAAGAAGGTTCCCGCCAGGCGGCAGGCGTCAAAATCGTACTTATCGCCGAAGTATTCTTCGCAGGCCGCCACGGCACTGAGAAAATCGCAGTATTTCTGCACCGCACTGCGGGTGGCGTTGTAGTTCTGGTGGGCGGCATCGGCCCCGGCCACCCGGTACGCGCTGAGCGGCTCGTCCATCACGAACACCCGGCCCGCGTCCAGATACAGCATACACAGGGCAAAATCGGCAATGCTCCGGTTGGCGGTCACGCACGTTTCCCGGGCCGGGTCCGGCGTACGGAACAGGTTCCGGGCCAGGCAGGCCGTGCAGGAATAGGTCACGCCCTCCAGAAACAGCTCTGCCGTGGCGTCTTTGCCCAGAATCCGCGGGTCATGGGGCTCGCAGCCATAGGTGTTGCCTGCGTCGTCCGTCTGGCGGATGGTGTGGCTCACCGCCGCATAATCTGGGTGGGCACGCAGAAAATCCACCTGCTTCTGTAACTTGTGGTCGTCCAGCCACCAGTCGTCCCCTTCCAGGGTGCACACATAGTCGCCCCGGGCGGCGCACAGACCCTCGTACCAGTTGCGGCTGATGCCCACGTTTTTCTCCCGCAGGTTCAGCCGGATGATCTGCGGATAGCGGCGGGCGTACTCCCTGAGAATGTCCCGGGTGCCGTCGGTGCCGCAGTCCTCACTCACATAAATTTCAAAGGGGAAGTCGGTCTTTTGGGCCAGCACACTGTCCAGCGCCTGGGCAATGTACTTCTCCTGGTTGTAGGTGGTAACCAGCACGGTTACCAGCGGGGTATGCTCCACACCGGCCGCCTCCTTTCCTGTTTTTCCGTTTGTTTTTGGGGGATCAGACCTTCCCGCCTGCGGCCTGCCGGTAAATGGTCAGCATATCCGCCGCGTTTTTCTCCGGGTCATGGGTCACCCGGGCGCGGGCCTGGGCCGCTTTGCCCAGCCGTCTGGCCCGGGCCGGGTCGTCCAGCAATGCCAGAATGGCCTCCGCCAGAGCGTTCTCGTCCTCCGCCGGGTAGAGCAGCCCTTCCCGCTCGTGGGTGAGCAGGCTGGAAACGCCGCCCACATCGCTGGCCACACAGGGCATTCCCAGCAGCATGGCCTCCCCCAACGAGTTGGGGCTGTTTTCCATGCTGCTGCACAGAACATACAGGCTGCTGTGCAGGTATTGCTCGCAAATGGCCTGTTCGTTCAGCGGGCCGGTGTAGTGCACCGCCCCCTGCAGCCCCAGCTGGCAAATGAGCGTTTTGGTGTAGTTCTGATAAGGGAACATCCAGTCGATGACCGGCCGCAGCAATGCCCCGCGCTCCAGCGGGGGCCACCCGGCAATCACCAGCTTGGCCTTCGGGTAGCGCGCCAACACCTTCGGCAGGGCCTTCAGCAGCCGGTGCAGCCCCTTCAGCGGGTAGTTGCCCTGGCTTAAAAACAGCACCGGAGCCTCCGGGTCCTGGGCTTCCGGGTTCCATTCCGGGCCGTAGAACGTGGGGCGCAGCGTCTCGCCGCAGGGGTAATAGGCCGCCTTCGGGGCCAGAACCGCCAGCTGCTCCCGGTCCCACTGAGTGCGGCCGGTCACATGGCGCTGGCGGGCCAGCATGGCTTTTTCCACCTGGGCCTGCCGCTTAAAATAGGCCAGCTTTTTGTCCAGCAGTTCTCCGGGCACCACCCGGTCAATGCAGCGCTGCACAAAGCAGCTGCCGCAGTACTGTTCCGGCACCCCGTCCAGCAGGTGCTCGGCACAGGGGCCCATCAGCCCCTGTACGCTGAGCAGAACCGGCACGCCGGCCGCCTCCGCCTCGGTTTGCAGGGCCATGGCAGGCGGATATTCGCTGCCCCACAGGTGGACAAGTTCCGGCTTTACTTTGTCCAGCAGGCGGGCAAAGTCCGCCGCCTCGCCCCGGGGCAGCACCACATAATCCGCCCCGTCCAGCGTGCAGCGGGCATTCTCCCCCGCCCGGGCGCACACCGTGCACACGGTAATTTCTGCGCGGTGCTTCAGCTGCCCCAGCTGGCCCACGATCCATCCGCCCTCGTTCTCCGCGGGCAAACCCAGGGCTTTGCCCACCTGGGGCAGCACCTTGCTTATCAGCCATAGAACCTTCATGGGCAAACGCCCCCTTTCTTTCGTTTTATCGTCCGCTCAGCAGCCGTCGGCGGCATCCAACAGCGCCTGGGCCACGGCCTCGGGGGTGTTCTCGCGGAACAGCGCCTCGGCCTGGGCAAAGGGCAGCTGCCGCCCGGCATTTTTGTGCAGGAACGCCCGTACCCGGGCGCACACCCGAAGGTCCGTTCCCTCCCGTTCCAGCACGGTGCAGGCCAGCGGGTACCGCTCAAAATACGGCAGCGAAACATCGTCCGGCCGTTTGGCCAGGTTCAGCACTGGCTTGCCGCTGGAGAAGATCTCAAAGATTTTGCTGGGCAGCTGGCTGTTCTCCCGGTTGCCCAGATTGATGAGCACGTCCGCCTTGGCAATCTCCTCCTGGGCCTGCGCGAAGGGGATCTGGCCCAGGATCTGCAGCCGGTCGCCCATCACCCGCCGGCAGGAATCCGGCAGGGACGAGGCATAATGCTGCCAGCCGTCCCCCGCGAACACCAGTTCCAGATCCGGGTCGTTCATGCAGCGGAACAGCTCCAGTGCATAGTGGGGCGTGCGCAGCACCGGATACAGCGTGCCCACAAAGGCACAGCGCACCCGGCGGTTCCCCTCCTCTTTAGGCACCGGCGGCACCGGCGGCGGAACCATGCAGGGGAACTCCACAACCTGCAGCTTTCTGCGATAGGCCGCCATGCCGCAGCCCGGCTCGTTCAGATGGGCGGCCATCTGGGGGGTGATCAGCAGCTTGTCCAGCTTCTGGCACAGGCTCAGCTCCACCGCCTCGGCGTCCGGCCCCTGGCTGGCAGGCCCGCCGGTGAGGGGGTCCATCATCCAGGCCAGCTTTTTGCCGCCAATGGCTGCATCCCGCAGTGCCTGTGCGCTGGGGAAGGGGGCGTTCACGCTGAACACCGCGTCGTAGTGATACCGCTCGTCCAGCTGTTCCACCATGGCCCGGCAGGCGTCAATGCGGCGGGGATGGTGCAGCACGATCTGCCGCACCGCGGCTGCCACCGCCGTGGGGTGCATGGCCAGCCGGGCCAGCCTCAGCGGCACCGGTGAACCGTTTTTGTCGCCATGTTCCAGCGCCTGGTTCATCTTGCGCTCATCGGCAAACGGAAGCAGGAAGGCGCGGCAGCCCTCCGGCGGGTCCGGCGGCAGGGTCTGGCCGTCGTACAATTCCAGCAGGTGCACCATATTCCCCATGGCCGCCATCTGCCCGGCTGCCCGCCGGGCCAGAACCGGGTTGGGTGCAAAGGGGTAATCCACCTGATCGATCAAAAACAACAGCTTCATGCAAAAGGCTCCCTATTCCCAGGCGTTTCCGCTCTGGCTGCTGTGCCGTGTACGGCCGCAAAGGCCTGCCTCGGGGCAGGCCCATCGCACCCGGCAAAAAATCATGTTTCAAATCGGCTGCCCGCGCATGGCAGGAATCAGCCGCTTCCTTTAGGCAAAAGCACCCGGCATAAGGCCCGGTACACCGGCCCGCCGAACCGGGTGAACACCGCCGCCGCTTTCATGGGCTTTGGCAGATACGGGCTGCCTATGGCCGGCCCGAACTCCGCCCGGATGTGCCCGGCCAGCTCCTTCATCAGGGGGCGGTACGGGGCCATGTCGTTCTGGCGCAGTGCCATGCTGTACAGATACAGCATTTTTTCGTAATGGAAGGCCCGGGCCGTCTCCTCGCTGGGGGTGCCCTCCGCCTCGTTCAAAATGGCCTGGGCCACCGTCCAATGGTCCTGCAGGTCCTCCGGCGTTGGGGTGCGGCGGCTGGCCGAGCCTTCGGTCAGCCGATACTGATAGGTGGGCGCAGGGTCGAAATACAGCCCGTCCGCCGCCGCAAACAGCCGCCAGTTGGCCCAGAGGTCCTCGTTGTGGCGCACCCCCACCGGCCATTCCACCGCCTCGACCAGCCGGCGGGAATACAGCTTGTTCCACAGCCCCCAGCCGATGGCCTGGTCGTGCAGCAGCCGGTCCAGATGGTCCGGCCCGGCCAGCCAACCCGGCGCTTCGGCCTCCGGCACATCCTCCGGCGGCCGATCGGTAAAGCTCTGCCAGCCGGTACAGCACAGTTCGTGCCCGGCCTTCGCCCCCGCGGCCAGCCGGGCCAGGTGCTCCGGGGCCAGCCGGTCGTCCGCGTCCATAAACGCGAAATACTGCCCGCCTGCCGCCCGAATGCCGGTCAGCCGGGCAGCGGCAGGGCCGGCGTTTTTCTGGCGCAGAAGCCGGAATCGCCCGTCCTCTTCACAGACCCGGCTGCACAGCTGCGCCGAATTGTCGGTGGAGCCATCGTCCACCAGCAGCACCTCAAACGCCTCAAAGCTCTGCCGTCGAATGCAGGCCAGCGCCTCATCCAGCCAGGCCCCGGCGTTGTACACCGGCACCACCAGGCTGATCAGCGGGGCCTGCCCCGCGGCCGCAGATTCTAGATTCATTGAGCAGACCTCCTCTCCCCCCGTGCCCGCACGGTCATTCCCGCGCCGGGGCATTGGCATAGGCCGTTTGATAAAACTCCTGAAGCCAGGCCGCCGTGGTGCGGATGTCATACCCGGCAGCCCGGGTGCGCTCCAGCGCATCCCCGGCCCGGGTCAGGGAGCTTGCACACACGGCCTCGGCCCAGGCCTCCGGCCGGCCCAGCGGCAGAAAAGTCATGTGCCCGCCAAAGTCCGACGTCCGGTCCACCGTGTCCGACACAAAGCAGGGCAGCCCGGCCGCCTGGGCCTCCACCAGCACCACCGGCAGGCCCTCAAACAGGCTGGGCAGCAAAAAGGCGTCCATGGCCCGGTAATAGGCGCCGGTGTTGCCCTGCACCCCGGCAAAAATCACCCGGTCGCCCAGCGGGGCCGCCTTCGCCTTGACCGCTTCCAGCGTTTCGCCCTCTCCCAGCAGCACCAGACGGGCCTGGGGCTGGCGCTTCAGGATCTGCTCGAAGATGTCCAGCAGGTAGCCGTGGTTCTTCTGCTGGCAGAAGCGCCCGATGTGCCCATAGAGCGGGGCGCCTTCCGGCACACCCAGCTGCCTGCGCAGGGCCGCCCGCTGGGCTTCGTCGGGGCCAAAGGCCGCCGCATCCACCCCGTTGGGCAGAAAGCGGAAAGGTTTGCCCCGGAACAGTGCCTTGCCGGCCTCCTGCCCGCAGGCGAACCGGTCGGTCAGGCCATAGGTGAAGAAAAAGCTCATGGCCCGGTCCAGCCAGCCCACCAGATTGTGCTCGTAATTGGTGTTGTGGCTGTGGCCTGCCCGCACGGTGATGCCGTTTTTCTTTGCGGCGGCGTTGTAGAACATACCGAACCCGCTGTAATGCCCGTGAATTACCCGGTATTCCGTGTGCCGGGCAAAAAACTCGTTCAGCTGGTGCAGATATTGGGGAAGGTTGTTGTCCTGCCGGACGGTGAGCTTGGTGATCCGCCCGCCCAGGCGCAGAATCTCTTCATCGTAGAAGCAGGGCATATCGTAATGGTACAGGAAATCGAACTGGACCTTTTCCCGGTCCATGGCGCGGTAGAGGTTCATGATGAAGGTCTCCATGCCGCCGGTGTTCATGGCGGGCACCACCTGTAAAATGCGGATGGGCTCCATGCGTTCCTCCCCTTTCGGCTTCTTGATACAATCAGTAACATTATACGCATCTTGCCGCTTTAATGCAACAAAAAGGGGTGCTTTTCCCACGGAAAGCACCCCTTCTGCCGCATGATTCAGAAAAAATTTACAAACCACCCGCACCACTGTCACAGTTCCACATAGTTGCGCACCAGCGCCTGAAGCAGATCGTCCCGATCCACCTTGCGGATGATGCTGCGGGCATTTTTATAGGTTGTAATGTAGGTCGGATCCTCCGACAGGATGTAGCCCACCAGCTGATTGATGGGGTTGTAGCCCTTTTCTTTCAGCGCGTCGTACACTTCCTGCACAGCAGCGCGGATCTGTTCGTCCTTATCGTCGTAAATGGAAAAAATCGCAGTTTTGTCCGCCATTGTGCAGCGCCTCCTTTTGCGCCCGGCACGGCCCGCCGTGCGCCTGCTGCCCCGCCGGGGCAGCGCCGTTTGGTGCCCCCTGCAAGGCCCTTTGGAATTTGTTTTTATTATACACAAAATTCCGCCCGCCTGCAACCGCATTTGTGTGTCGAAAGTGCAAAACTGTGGGTTTTTCGTCTTGTTTCACAAATCTTTCGCTTTCATCGTTTCCTCACGCCGGATTTTGCCGTCCACACGGCATTGGCAATTGCCGCCCGGGCGTGTTACAATGGCACAAAGGCAGCGGCAGCGGCCGCGCCGATCCAGCAAATCAGGAGGAATCTGGTATGATCGTAGGCATCGGCACCGACCTGTGCCGCATTTCCCGCATGGAAAAAGCCCTGGCCAGCCCGGCCTTTTTCCACCGGGTCTTCGGGCTGGAAGAGCAGGCCCTGCTGGAAAGCCGTACCGGGGCCGGGCGGCTTGCCACCGCCGCCGCAAACTTTGCCGCCAAGGAGGCCTTTCTCAAGGCGGCCGGGGTGGGGCTGGGCGGCTTTTCGCTGGGGGACATTCAGGTGCTCCGGCAGGAGAGCGGGGCGCCCTTTTACCGGCTAAGCGGCACCGCCGCCGCCTTTGCACAGCCGCTCACCCTGCACCTGACCCTGAGCCATGAGGGCGAATACGCCCTTGCCTTTGCCCTGTTTGAAAAGGCCGACCGCTGACTCCGGGGCCGGTTTCAGTCGTATGTGCAAATTTTCAGCGTTCAAACGCCGCCCTGCTGCCGGGGCGGCGTTTTTGTATACTCCTTTGCAGATGCGGCCATACTATGGTCAGCCATTCTTCAAATACGGGCGGCCCCGCGGCTGCCCCTGCGAAACGGAGGACAGAGTTCCATGGAAGTACATCGAGGCGAAGTTTTTTACGCCGATCTCAGCCCGGTGGTCGGGTCCGAGCAGGGCGGCATCCGCCCGGTTCTCATCGTGCAGAACGATGTGGGCAACCGCCACAGCCCCACCGTTATTGCCGCCGCCATCACCTCCCGGCAGGACAAGAACCGCCTGCCCACCCACATCGGCATCCGCGCGGCCGACTGCGGCCTCGCGCGGGACAGTGTGGTGCTGCTGGAGCAGATCCGCACGCTGGACAAGCGCCGCCTGCGGGAGCGGGCCGGGCAGATCACCCCCGAGGACCAGCAACGGGTGGACGAGGCGCTGGAAGTGAGCATCGGGCTGACCACAAGCTGAAGCATCATAAAACGCCGCCGGGGTACGGTTCGCCCCGGCGGCGTTCTCTGTCTGAAGGCAGCGCCTCAGCGCCCGATGGTCTCCCTGCCCTGCAGCAGCACCGGCTGAAGCTGCCGCCCCTCCATGGCGCAGGCCAGCGCCTTTGGAATGAGGGCAAAATCGCTTTGCAGGCTGTTGGGCTTCTGCAAAAAGTCATCCTGCGCGAAGGGCACCAGATACATCTGCTTGCGCACCAGCAGCGCCGCCAGGTTGGCCGCACTGCTGCCTAGGCCGTCGTTGGTGGAGGGGGCCAGCAGCACCGGCCGCCCGGCCCGCAATATACTTTTGGCCCCCAGCGTCACCGGCGTGTCGCTCAGGCCCAGATTCAGCCGAGCCAGCGTGCTTCCGGTGCAGGGGGCGATCACCATGGCCTGGGCCAGCCCCTTCGGGCCCAGCGGTTCGGCCCCCTGCAGCGTTTCAATGGGGCGGCGGCCGGTCAGCTCCTCAAGCCGCTGCTTCCAGTGTTCTGCCGTGCCGAAGCGGGTGTCCAGCCCGGCGGCGGTAAAGCTCATCAGCGGCAGAACCTGCCAGCCCTGCCGGTTCAGGCATTCCACCTGCGGCAAAACCTTTTCAAACGTGCAGAAGCTGCCGCACAGGGCAAACACCACGGTTTTCTCCCCGCTCACATCGCATCTCCCCTTTCCCCCGCGGCGGGCGGTTTCGCCCCGGCCGCCTCCCGCTCCTCGATCATGGCGCTGACCGCCCGGGCGATCAGCTCCCCCGCCGTTTCCGGGGCACAGCGGGCGGGCAGGCTCAACGCGTGCAGCGCCGTAAGCCCCTGCCGCCGGGCGGCAGCAAAATCCGTACCGCCGGGCCGGCTTGCCAGGTCAAGAATCAGCGCACCCGCCCGCAGATGCAGCAGCCGCCCGGCCGTCAGCACCGGGGCCGGAATGGTGTTCACCACCGCGTCAAACTGGGGCAGGGCCTCCTCCAGCTGGGCCAGCGGCAGGCTGGCAGCGCCGTCTGCCAATGCCAGCGCCCGCTGGGCCGCTGAGCGGGCTGCCACCGTTGTGTAAGCGCCCAGGGCTGTCAGCCGCCGTGCCACCGCCTGCCCCACCCGGCCATAGCCCAGCACCAGAATGGGGCTGTGCCAGATCGTGCGCGGCCGGTATTCCATCAAAAGGGCCAGGCACCCTTCCGCCGTGGGCACGGCGTTCAGCAGGGCCAGGTCCTCCCGCTCAAAGCAATCCAGCAGTTCCACCCCGGCCGCCCGGGCCGCCGCCTTTGCTGCAGGGCTGACTCGCCCCGCAAACGCCGCCGCCCCGGGTTTTGCGGCCCGAAGCAGGTTGGTCAGCCCTTCTTTGTCCCCCTCCAGCGGCATGGGCAGCAGCAGATAGTCCGCCCGGTACAGCTGCGGCACCTCCAAAAGTTCAAACCCCATGGCCGCCAGCTGCCGCCCGGCCGCCTGCACCCGGGCATCCTGCCCCACCACCGCAACGGTTTTCATCGCACCACCCCCATCCGGTCCTGCTTGCTGGGCCATTCTATGCCGGGCCGCCGGGCGGGGTTCCTGTTTGCACAATGCGCCTGCCGGGCCGGACAGCGTCGTTCCTTTTCGATAAATTGCATTTGCCCGGCTGGTTTGCACCAAAGCGCTGGCATTTTGCACAGCCTGCATTCCAGCTTTTTGCTAAAACAGAAAAATTTTACCCTGCCTGTTTCTTTTACCGCGCAAAAATTATATAATAGGAAAAAGTATGACCGTGCGCGGCCAGGCCCAAATAGGCCGGGCTGCGCCTTTGGCGTTTCTGCTTTTTGGGCAGCGCGCCTAAACTTTATGGCATTGAGGTGACTGACTATGGCATATCATTCCGGCAGCTATCAGAAAGGTTTGCTGGAGGGAGTCCACCGGCTCCACTTCATCGGCATCGGCGGCAGCGGTATGTTCCCCCTGGTGCAGATTCTGGCAACCAAGGGCTACACCATTACCGGCAGCGATGTGAACGAGGGTTCCATCATTGAAAGCGAGCGGAACATGGGCATCCAGGTGTTCATGGGACACAAGGCCGAAAACGTGCTGGGCGCGGATCTGGTGGTGTACTCCGCCGCCATCCATGACGACAACCCGGAGATGCAGGCCGCCCAGGCCCACGGCATCCGCTGTGTGGAGCGCAGTGTGATGCTGGGCTATGTGAGCCGGCTGTATCAGAACAGCATCTGCGTTTCCGGCACCCACGGCAAAACCACCACCACCAGCATGATCACCACCATGCTGGAGCTGGCCGGCCGCGACCCGGCGGCGGTGATCGGCGGCAAACTGCCCCTCATCCACGGCTACGGAAAGGCCGGCACCGGCAGGGAGATCGTGGTGGAAGCCTGCGAGTTCTCGGAGACGTTCCTGCAGCTGACCCCCGCCATCTCCATCATTCTGAACATCGACAACGACCATCTGGACTACTACGGCACCCTGGGCAAGCTGAAGTTCGCCTTCCGGCGCTTCGCCCTGCTCACCCAGCATACCGTCATCGCCAATCTGGACGATGCCAACACCCGCGACGTGGTGGGCGGCGTGGACCGGCCGGTGCGCACCTTCGCCATCAACAACCCGGAGGCCGATTACACCGCCGTCAACATCAAAATGTACAAGCCCGGCTTCTACGAGTTTGACGTGCTGGAATGGGGCGACTTCTTCGCCCATCTACGCCTGGGCATTCCCGGCCGCCATCACATCTACAACGCGCTGGCCATGTGCTGCTGCGTGCGCATTCTGAACCTGACGCCCGAGGACGCCGCCGTGGCCGCCGAGCACTTCACCGGCGCTGCCCGCCGCTTCCAGATTCTGGGCGAGGTGAACGGTGCCACTGTGGTGGACGATTATGCCCATCACCCCACCGAAGTGCGCGCCACGCTGGAAACCGCCAAGAGCCTGGGCTACAACCAGGTGTGGGCCGTGCATCAGCCCTTTACTTACAGCCGCACCAAGGCTTTGATGGACGACTTTGTCTCCGCGCTGGAAATTGCGGACCACGTGGTCATCACCCCCATCATGGGCAGCCGTGAGGTGGACGACGGCAGCGTGAAGAGTGAAGATCTGGCCGCGCGCATTCCCGGCAGCGTGGTGGTCGGCGGCCTGCAGGAGGCTGCGGACTACATCAAGGCCCACGCTCAGAAGGGCGACCTGGTCATCACGCTGGGCTGCGGCGATGTGTACAAAGCCGCCAATATGATGCTGACCTGACAAACCGCAGGCCGCTGTGTGTTCCCAAATGAGCGCACGGCGGCCTGTTTTGCCCTTTGCGGGAGTATTTTTTGTATAGGTGTTTCGGAATGCTTCAAAGGAAGGAGGGATCCGCCATAAAACTGCGCAAAAAGCCTCCTCAGGACGACCCGCGTATGTATTCCGCTGACGGCTACTGCATTGACCAGGGCGCTTCTCAGGCCATCCGGTACGGGAAGTGCAGCTCGGCCCAGAACGGCTGCGGGTGGATCGCCGCCTACAACCTGCTGCACCTTGCCGGGAAGCCCTACCCGCCGGCCCGGGTGCGGGCCGGGTTGGCGCCCACCCTGTGGATGGGCGGGCGCATGGGCACCCGCGCCACCGCCCTGTGGCGGTATCTGCACCGGCGGGGCGTCACGCTCATTCCCACGCTCCGCGCCGGCAAGGCGGCGGAAGGACCGGGCGGCCTCGCCTTCTATTACACCGGCAAGGGCTTCCACTTTGTGGCCTATGTCTCCGCCGGGCGGCCGCGGCGCTATCGGTTTCTCAACGCCGTATACGGCAAAGACCGGCTGCTGTGCACCCCAAAACAATTCCGCAAGCAGTTCTTCAAGCACGGCGTGGGACTGTTCTTCCGAATCGCCAGCCCCTGCCTGCCCGTGCCGCGGAATCTCTGAGGTTTTTTGGCAGGACAGGCGTTCTTCGTTATTTAACATGTAAGAAATCAGGTATTTTTTATGTGGCTTCCCTTAGCGATCGGTTCTTCTGTATTCGCAGCGCTTACCTCCATTCTGGCCAAAATCGGCATTGAAGGGGTCAACTCCAACCTGGCAACGGCCATTCGCACCATGGTGGTGGTGGTCATGGCCTGGGGCATGGTGTTCCTCACCGGCTCGCAGAGCGGTTTGAGCGAGATCAGCCGCAAAAGCTGGGTGTTCCTGGTGCTGTCCGGCCTGGCCACCGGCGCTTCCTGGCTGTGCTACTACCGCGCACTGCAAACCGGCGCTGCCAGCAAGGTGGTGCCCATTGACAAGCTGAGCGTTGTAATCACGCTGGTTCTGGCCGCGGTGTTCCTGCACGAGCAGGTCACACCCAAATCGGCCATCGGCTGCCTGCTGATCGGGGCCGGCACCCTGCTGATGGTACTGTAACGCCGTCTTTCTCGACGATCAAGCAAACGCCCCTCTCCCTTTGCCGGGAGAGGGGCGTTTTTGATGGTAGATTTCTTCACACGTTTCTGGTGTAATAATATTAAACAAATGTACGTGACAAATCGTAATTGATAGATGTGTTTGGAATTAAGCTTAAAGCAGTAGCGGTTAGTAAGAAACTCAAAGAATATAAAGGAATAAAGAGTTTAATGTGCCGAGCATTTCCCCAAAACGAGCAAATTCCTATGTGGTTGCTTCATATATTAGCAATTAGAAAATCGGTAGAATTTTCTGCTTATTATGATGAAGATTTATTTTGTGGTATTTCATATACTGTGAGCAATGAAGAACTCGTATTTATTTTATATTTAGCAGTAAATGATAAAATCCGTTCAAAGGGTTATGGGTCTGCAATTCTTCAATGTATAAAGCAAAGATTTTCAAACAAAGCAATTGCATTGAACATTGAACCCTTAGACCCGAAATCCGACAATTATGCTCAACGAATAAAGCGATTTGAATTTTATTTGAAGAACGGATTTGTAGATACGCACTATCAAATCCTTGCCACAACAACGCAGTTTCCAATTAAAGAATACAAACTTACGATAAAACAATTATCGTTTGGACTCTATTCACCGCAAATTAAAGAACATACAAATTGAAAAATTCCAGTTTTGTCTCTGCCACGCTGATGTAAACTATGGTAAAATCAAAAGAGAAAAGCAGAAAGAAAAATCGAAATTTACGGAGGGGAACAGAATGGACACAACGATACAGGATACCCTGTTTTTCTTTGACCGGCATCAGGATGTCTATCCGCTGTATGAGGGCTTTCAGGAAAAGCTGCTTGCCAGATTCCCCGAAAGCCGAATCAAGGTGCAAAAATCCCAAATCTCATACTACAATCGGCACCTTTATGCCTGTGTATCTTTCTTGAAGGTGAAAAAGAAAGCGGAGCTGCCGGATGACTATTTTGTGCTGACGCTGGGGCTGTCCGCCCCGTTGGAATCCGACCGGGTGGCGGCAAAAACTGAGCCGTATCCGGGACGGTGGACAACGCATTTTGTCATCAGCATCCCGTCCGATTTGGACGAGGAGTTGTTTGATTGGATCGAGCAGGCTTATCAATTTGCTCAGAAAAAATGATGCTGTACAATTCCAGTTTAACGAACGGGAGATGATGATCGTATGAAAATCCTATATGAATTATCTTGGCTATGGGAAACGCTGGGCATTGCACTTGTGGCTGCGGCTGTCTGCATGGCTTGCGCCGCGCTGATCTGCAAGGCAACGAAGAAGAAACTCAGCAAAAAGCTGTTGGCTGTCATAGGGGCTGCGGCATTTGTGGGCGCGATTCTGGCGGTCATTCTGATCGCCCAAACGCCGATGCCGCTTTGATAGGACGGAGCGTTTGCAGGAAGCGTATGCGTTTGGGGAAAGAATTTACTAAACAAATCGGAATTTTCTGATTTGTCCGATTCGATGAAATGAATCGAGCAATAGGATATGAGATGGATGGAAACGATTGAGTAACATGGAATTTTATAAAGGAGCGTGATTGTATGGGTAAAGCGATTTTTGCAATGATTGCAACCGTCCTGGTTGGGTTTGTGAGCTGTGCCGTCTTTGCAAGCTGGGTCAACGCACCGGAGTGGGGCGTTGTTCTTGCGGTTGCCGTGATGGGTGCATTCATCATTTATTTTAATGATAAGAAGAAGTAAGAACGTTCCCATCCTGCATAGCTTTGTGCAGAACATCTTGCCGAAATGCCCGAACTATTTGGGCGCCTGGTGCTCCCCCGGAGCCTTGCTTTTCCGCCCATCCCCCACGTCTGGCTTCGACCCCTGCCTTTGTACGAAAAGCACCCCTCCCTTTTCGGGGAGGGGTGCTTTTGGTTGGGCTGGCAGGGGTCGAACCTACGATGTGGGAGTCAAAGTCCCATGCCTTACCGCTTGGCGACAGCCCAATATAAGAAAAAGCGAACTTTATTTTGCATAAAGTCCGCTCTCTCTTTGTGGGGTGGCTAGAGGGATTCGAACCCTCGGCCTCCAGAGCCACAATCTGGCGCGCTAACCAACTGCGCCATAGCCACCACATATGGTGCGCCCGAAGGGACTCGAACCCCCGGCCCACTGCTTAGAAGGCAGTTGCTCTATCCGGCTGAGCTACGGGCGCATACAAGTTCTTGATGTCCGGGACACGCTGCATTTATGATTATACTGACGAGAAGGGGTTTTGTCAACATCTTTTTTGATATTTTTTACTTATTTTTTCAAGTTTTTGAAAACTCGCTTTTCAGCGCACTTTTTACAAAAGCCCGCACACACCGTGCGTTCTCGCAACGGGGCCTGCGGGCTTACGTGGTTCTTACTTCTCGTTCAGCTTCTGCTTCATGCGGCTGCTGGCCTTGAAGCCGGGCGCACTGGTAGACTCCAGATGCGTGCTGGTTTTTGTTTTCGGGTTGGTGAATTCCTTCGCCTTGCGGGTACGCATTTCAAAGCGGCCAAAACCGGCGATGGTAACCTTCTCATTACGCTTCAGGCAATCGGTAATGGTGCCGAACACACCATCCATCACCTGCTCCACAGTCGCCTCGCTCAACTCGGTTCTTGCCGCAACTGCGGTAATCATCTGTGATCTTGTCATTTTATATACCCCTTCCATCACACAATCTCAATTACTGTGTGTTGTCTCTCACCGCAAAGGCGGCCTATGCAAACGAAGCCTGCCGCACTGCGGGCTATCAAAGCGTCATTATTGTATCGTATATTTATCGTTCTGTCAATATTTTCTTGCAAATCTTTTCTTATGTTAAGAGGTTTGCAATGGATCTTTCACAATTGCATTTTTCGCCTGCTTTTTTCGTCTTATTTTGAACTTTTCATCACGCCCACGCACTTATTTTGCGTGTATTTTTCCTATTAGTTCGCTTCGTTATTCAAAAGCGGACAAGGTGTGCACAATCATCCATACGCAGTTTCCGCGATTTGTCCGCTTTTGTCACACACAGCAACAAAAAGCCCCCGGGTACGCAGAGAATACTCTGCACCCCGGCGGGCTTTTCACAGTGATTCACAAACTTACAGGCTGCGCCGCCAGGTGTGGCGGCTGAACAGTGCCAGCATGGGGAAGATCTCCAGCCGGCCAAACAGCATATCCAGCGTCAGAATCACCTTGGAGAAGGCGCTGTATGCCGCAAAGGAACTGGTGGGGCCAACTTCAGCCAGGCCAGGCCCGATGTTGTTGAAGCAGGCAAACACCGCCGAGATGTTTGCTTCCACCGAAAATCCGTCCAGCGAGACCAGCAGGAAGCTGCCCAGCATCAAAACACAGTAGGCGGTCAGGTAGGCCGCGGTGTTGCGCAGCACCTGCTCCTGCACGGCCTCGCCGTTCACCTGCACCACCTGCACACTGTTCGGGTGCAGGGATTTGCGCACACTGCGGTGCAGGTCCTTCAGCAGCAGCAGCACCCGGGCCATTTTCAGGCCGCCGCCGGTGCTGCCCGCGCAGGCGCCCAGCAGCATCAGCATCAGGATGATTCCCTTGGAAAAGCTTGGCCACAGGTAAAAGTCGGTGGTGGCAAAGCCGGTGGTGGTCATGATGCTGCTCACCTGGAACGCCGCATGGCGCACCGTCTCGCCCAGGGTCTGGTACATACCCCGCACGTTCCAGGTGATCAGCAGGGTGCTGCCCGCGAAGAACGCCAGGTAGAGCCGCAGCTCCTCGTCCAGCAGGGCCGAGAAGGTATGGCGGATCAGCACCAGATAGTACACCGTAAAATTCACGCCGAACAGCAGCATGAACACCGTGGTCACGTTCTGCAAATACGGGCTGTATCCGGCAATGCTGTCGGCTTTTACGCCGAAGCCGCCGGTGCCGGCCGTACCAAAGGCGGTGCACAGCGCATCAAACAGGGGCATTCCGCCCAAAAGCAGGAACACCAGATCCAGCACGGTGAGGGCAAAATAAAGGATGTACAGAATTTTCGCCGTCTGATGCAGGCGGGGGGTCAGCTTGCCCACGCTGGGGCCGGGGCTTTCCGCCCGCAGAAGGTGCATGGTGTATCCCCCGCCGGACTGCGTGGGCGTGAGCGCCAGCAGGAACACCAGAATACCCATGCCGCCCAGCCAGTGGCTGAAGCTGCGCCACAGCAGCAGGCCGCGGCTCATGGCCTCTACGTCCGTCAGGATGGACGCGCCGGTGGTGGTAAAGCCGGACACCATCTCAAACACGGCGTCCACATACGAGGGGATCTGCCCGCTGAACACAAAGGGCAGGCAGCCCAGCATGGAAAGGGCGATCCAGGCCAGCGAGGTGGCCACAAAGCCCTCCTGTGCATAAAAGGCCGCCGGGGCCTTTTTGCCCTGCCGGCACAAAGGAATGCTCACCGCCAGAATGACGGCGATGGCCGCCAGATAGGCCAGCGCCACCCGGGGCTCGCCGTCCAGCAGGCACAGCAGCATACCCGGAACCATGCAGATGGCTTCCAGCAGCAGGGCGTAGCTGACCACGCGGAAAATTGCTTTATAATTCATGGTCGGTCTCCTCCCGGTCAGCGGGCAAAGATGTCGTTCATCTGGCGCACCGGGGGCTGAATGTCCGCGCACACCACAATGGTGGTGTCGCCCGGCTCAAAGCAGGTGTTGCCGTCCGGGATGGTCACCTTGCCCTGGCGGCTGACACAGGCCAGCAGAATGTTGGGCCGCAGCGGAATGTCCTTCAGCGGGGTGCCGCAGTGGCGCACCTGATCGTCCACCAGAAACTCCATGGCCTCCACCCGGTCGCCCGCAATGCGGTGCAGGGTGAGCATGGTGCCGGTCTGGTTGTGCATGGCGCGCACATAGCGCACGATGTTGGCGCTGCACAGGTCCTTCGGGCTGACGATGGTGCCCACGCCCATCTGCTCGAACATGCTGGTGTTCTCAATGCGGCTGACCTTGGTGACGATCTTCGGCACGCCCAGCTGGTTGGCGTACATGGACACCACCAGATTTTCCTCGTCCCGGCCGGTGAGGGTCACCAGCGCGTCGGTGTGTTCCAGGCCCTCGCTGTCCAGAATTTCCTGGGAGGTGCCGTCGCCGTGGATGATCGAGGCCTTGGGCAGAAGGCCGGCCAGCTCGATGCAGCGGGCGGCGTCCTGCTCAATGATCTTTACCGAGATGCCGGCGCGCAGCAGCAGCCGGGCCAGGTGCAGGCTCACGCGGCCGCCGCCCACGATCATGGTCTGGCGCACGGGGTGGGTGCTGATCTGCAGGTTCTTCATGAAGCGTGCCAGATCGTCCGCCTGGGCGGTCACATGGATGTGGTCGCCCTCCCGCAGCACGTAGCTGCCGTTGGGGATCAGCGTCTCGCTGCCCCGGGTCACAGCGCACACCAGCACCTTGACCCCGGCGATCTGGTTCATCTCGCTGAGGGGAATGCCCACCAGCCGGGAGCCGGGCTGAACTTTCAGCTCCACCAGTTCGGCGCGCCCCTTCGCAAAGGTATCCCGCTTGATGAAGGCGGGAATCTGCAAAATGCGGTGTACTTCGCCCGCCACCGCCAGTTCCGGGTTCACCGTCATGGAAAGTCCAAGCTCTTCCCGCATGGCAAACTGCTGTTCAATGTACTCCGGGTTGCGCACCCGGGCAATGGTATGGATCTTCGGGTTCATCTTCCGGGCGGTCAGGCAGCACAGCAGATTGGTCTCGTCCGCACTGGTGGCCGCAATGACCAGATCCGCCTCCTGCACGTTGGCGGTGCGCAGCGTGCCCATGGTGGCCGCGTTTCCCTTCACCACCATCACATCGTACCGGCCCACGCTGTCATCCAGCACCTCCTGTTTGGAGTCGATGACCGTCAGGTCGTATCCCTCGCGGGAAAGTTCTCGGGTGACCGCAAGGCCCACCTTGCCGTCCCCTGCCACAATGATCTTCATTCCCTGTTCAAGGCTCCTTTCTCACAAGCCGCGAAACAGCCCCCGCCGCTCTGCTGAAAAAGCGGCGTAACAGGGGCATTTGAAATGAGTATAGCATATCCTGGCTTATTTTGAAAGTACATCCTATGTCTTTTCCCGCCCCTGCCTCCCATAATATGGAATGGTATTTTGCGCTTGCTTTGTGGATTGTGCACGTTTGGTGCAATTTTTTATTCCGGCGGTAAAATCCGGCGTACTTTTTTCGCTCTCCCGTTCACTTTACATAGATTTTACAAAAAGCTGCTAGCGTGCTTTACGCAAAAAACTGTAAAGTAACGGTAAAGGCAGGTGCATTCGGGCTTTTCTGCGCGTTTTTGCCCCTTCCTGTGCCCCGCCGGGCGCTCTGCACTCCGCAAGGCCCGCACACGCACCGTAAAGAAATGAGGAATCAAACACCATGAGCATTTTCAATCTGTTCACCCTGATGGGTGGTCTGGCTCTCTTTTTATATGGTATGAACCTGATGGGAGAGTCGCTGGAGCAGCAGGCCGGCGGCAAACTGCAGGTCATCCTCTCCAAGCTCAGCGACAACCCCCTCAAGGGCTTTCTGCTGGGTCTGGGCGTGACCGCCGTGATTCAAAGCTCCTCCGCCACCACGGTTATGGTGGTGGGCTTCGTCAACAGCGGTATCATGCAGCTGCACCAGGCCGTGGGCATCATCATGGGCAGCAACGTGGGCACCACCGTCACCAGCTGGCTGCTCAGCCTGACCGGCATTCAGGGCGACAGCTTCTGGGTCAAGATGCTGAAGCCCAGCTCCTTCGGCCCCATTCTGGCCTTTGTGGGCATCGTCCTGTCCATGTTCTGCAAAAGCAGCAAGAAAAAAGGCGTGGGCAACATCCTGCTGGGCTTCTTCATTCTGATGACCGGCATGGAGTTCATGTCCTCTTCCATGAAGCCGCTGGCCGATATGCCCTGGTTCAGCAGCCTGTTCCTGCATTTCTCCAACCCAATTCTGGGCGTGCTGGCCGGTGCCGGCCTGACGGCCATCATTCAGAGTTCTTCGGCCAGCGTGGGCATTCTGCAGGCTCTGGCGCTGACCGGTTCGGTCACCTACGGCAGTGCCATTCCCATCATTATGGGCCAGAACATCGGCACCTGCGTTACGGCCATGATCTCCAGCGTGGGCGCCAGCAAAAACGCCAAGCGGGCCGCCTTTGTTCACCTGTATTTCAACGTGATCGGCGTGACCCTGTTCCTGACTGCGTTCTACGCGCTGAACGCCCTCTTGCATTTTGAAATTATCCATGATACCGTGAGTGTGATGGGCATTGCCGTCATTCACTCTACCTTTAATGTGATCACCACGCTGGTGCTGCTGCCCTTCAACCGGGTGCTGGAAAAGCTGGCCATCCTCACCGTGCCCGACGGCACGTCCAAGGATGCCGCTGCCCCCCTGCTGGACAAGCGTCTGCTAGGCACCCCCGCGGTGGCCACCAGCCGCGCCCATCAGTGCACCGTGGATATGGCCCAGCTGGCCCAGAGCGGCCTGCTGAAGGCCATGAGCCTGGTGCACGTCTGGAACGATCAGGTGTCCGACGAAGTGGTGGAGCGGGAAGATCAGGTGGACCATTACGAGGACGCACTGGGCACCTATCTGGTGCAGCTTTCCGGCCTGCCGCTGACCGTGGATGACAACCGCACCGTGAACACCCTGCTGTATTCTCTGAGCGATCTGGAGCGCATCAGCGACCACTCGCTGAACCTGCGCAAGAGCGCGCTGGAAGTGCGGGACAAGCAGGTGGTCTTCAGCCACCAGGCGCTGGAGGACCTGAATCTGGTGGAATGGGCCGTGCAGGACATTGTGAACCTGACCGTACAGGCCTTCGCCAATCAGGACAACGCCGCCGCGCGGCAGGTGGAGCCTCTGGAGCAGGTGATCGACGAGATCGTGCATCAGGTGCGCAGCCGCCATGTAGAGCGGCTGCAGAACGGCCAGTGCAGCATCACCAACGGCTTTATTCTGGCGGACCTGCTCACCTGCTATGAGCGTGTGGCCGACCATTGCTCCAACGTGGCGGTGGCCATGATCGAGGTGGCCCACGACAGCTTCGACACCCATGAATACCTGCAGGGCGTCAAGGCCGACCGGGAGGGCTTTGACCGGATGATGGACCAGTACCGCAAGCGGCACGGCCTTGCACAGGCATGACTTTGCCTGCTCTAAAAAGGAGCGTTTTTTATGCTGATCTATTTGGTTGAGGACGACCAGTCCATTCTGGAACTGGAAGAATACGCCCTGCAGACCCAGGGGTTTGAAACCCAAGGCTTCGGGGCGGGCGAGAGCTTTTTTGCCGCGTGCAGCCAGCGCCTGCCGGATCTGGTGATTCTGGACGTGATGCTGCCCGGCGAGGACGGCTTTGCCATCCTAAAAAAGCTGCGCCGCACCCCCGGCGCGGAGACCCTGCCCGCCGTCATGGTGACGGCCCGCACCGCCGAGCTGGATGTGGTGAAGGGGCTGGATCAGGGCGCCGACGACTACATCTCCAAGCCCTTCGGCGTGCTGGAGTTTGTCAGCCGGGTCAAGGCCGTGCTGCGCCGGGCCGACAAGGCCCCCGGGCACCTGAGCTTCGGCGGCATCCGCATGGACCCGTCTGCCCGCCGGGTGCAGGCAGACGGAGCCCCGGTGGAGCTGACCTACAAGGAATTCGAGCTACTGCATCTGTTTTTGCTGAACGCGGGGCAGGTGCTCACCCGGGACGCCATCATGCAGCAGGTGTGGGGCACCGATTTCTGCGGCGAGAGCCGCACCGTGGATATGCACGTGCGCACCCTGCGCCAGAAGCTGGGGAATGCAGGCCGCTGCATCCAGACCGTGCGCAAGGTGGGCTACCGTCTGGCTCTGCCTGAGGATGAGGGAACTGCCGAATGAAACGGAGCATTGAGGAGACCATCAACTACCGGCTGCTGTTTATGGGCATGGTGAGCCTGGTGCTCACCGCGGCTCTGACCATTTTTGTGTTTCACCAGAGTTTTTCCCATCAGGTGGAGCATGATCTGGAGCTGACCACCCGCTCGGTCGCAAGCAGCTATGCCCTCAGCGGCGACGAGCGGGTTCTGGAAGTTTCCGCTCAGGATTCGCTGCGCATTACCCTCATTGCGCAGGACGGCAGCGTTCTGTACGACAGTGCCGCCGGCACCGTGCTGGAAAACCATCTGGAACGCCCGGAGGTGCAGCAGGCCCTGCACAGCGACAACGGCGTGGGCATCGCCCAGCGGGAAAGCAGCACCGTCGGCTACCGCACCTATTACTGCGCCCTGCGGCTGGAAAACGGCAGTGTACTTCGCCTCGGGTTGGACGCCGCCAGCACCTACGGCTTTTTCGACGAGGCCCTGCCGGCCATCGTGGTCAGCTGCATGGTCATTCTGGGGCTGAGCGTGCTGGCCAGCTGGCTGCTCACCCGCAGCCTGGTGCGGCCCATCGTGCAGATGGGCGAGGATCTGGAGCACATCGAGGACCATGTTCCCTACGCCGAGCTGGTGCCCTTCGCCCAGACGATCCAGAGCGACCGGCTGCTGCGCCAGAACAACGAGCGCATGCGGCGGGAATTCACCGCCAACGTGAGCCACGAGCTGAAAACCCCGCTCACCAGCATTTCCGGTTACGCCGAGCTGATTGAAGCCGGCATGGCCAAGCCGCAGGATGTGACCGTATTCGCCGGGCGCATCCGCACCGAGGCCGCCCGCCTGCAGTCGCTGGTGGCCGACATCATCCAGCTGAGCCAGCTGGACGACATGAGCAGCGAAGCCGTCGAGGGGCAGGCACCGGAGCAGGCCAAGTTCGCCCCGGTGTCCCTGCTGGTGCTGGCCCGCCGCTGCACCGAGAGCCTGGCCCTGAACGCCCAGAAGGCCTACGTCACCCTGCTGGCCGAGGGCGAGGACCTGACCGTACAGGGCGACCAGCGCCTGCTGGAGGAGCTGTGCTTCAACCTGTGCGACAATGCCATTCGCTACAACCGCCCCGGCGGGCGGGTCATCCTGCACGTGGAAACGCGGGACGGCCACCCCACTCTTCGGGTGGAGGACAACGGCATCGGCATTTCGCCGGAGCATCAGGCCCGTGTGTTTGAGCGCTTTTATCGGGTGGATAAAAGCCGCAGCAAGGCCACCGGCGGCACCGGCCTTGGGCTTGCCATTGTGAAGCACATCGCCCTGCTGCACGGTGCCCAGCTGAAGCTGGAAAGCCGTGAAAACGAGGGTACCACCATCACGGTGCTGTTCCCGGTGCAGAGCAAAAAGTAAGTTTGCGGGGATTCTTTGTAGGATTCCGGAATGGTTTCAGAATCGAATGAACACAGCATGGCCGCGGTTGCCGAGAAGGTACCGCGGCCATGCTTTTTATGTTTTTGCGTGTTGCTGCCGCGCCTGCGCCTGCAAACACACGGCGGCGTTTGCGGCCCGAAACTTTTACGAAACATCGCGCTTCTCAGACGAACTCCTCAGAGCAACTTCTCACAAGCTCCTCTTAGAATAACGGCTAATCTTACCCCGCTCGTTCCCACACCGTCTCGTTCCCACACCGTACAGGATTCAAAATTCATAAGAACAAACAAAAGGGCGGAGGCCCGCTTCCCTTACGAGAAGCGGGCCTCCGCCTTTTGCATCTGACAGCTCAGGAAGCGTTCGTCCGACCTGCGAGAAGCCGATCAGAGCGCGCTGCCGGGCCAAGTTTATTCAATGGCGATCCGGTTCGAGGTGGACACCTGAGGCTGATCCTTCTTGGGGATGGTCAGGGTCAGCACACCAGACTCGTACTTGCCCTTCACTTCACCGGGCTGTACATCGCCCACGTAAAAGCTGCGGCTTACGGCACCGGCGTACCGCTCCTTGCGGATGTAGCTGCCGTCCTTCTCGGATTCATCCTTATCCAGGCCCTTCTCCGCGCTGACGGTCAGCGTACCATCCTTCAGTTCCACCTGAACCTCGTCTTTCGTGAAGCCGGGCAGATCAATGGACAGCTCGTAATTGCCATCCACGTCCCGCACATCGGTCTTCATCAGGTTCTTGGCATGCTTGCCGTACAGGGCATTCTGCCCGCCGAACAGGCTGCGGTCAAACCCATTTTCAAAAGGATCGGTAAAGAAATCATCGAACAAGCTTTCACCAAAAACAGTCGGCAACATAAAACATTCCTCCAAATCATATGCCACTTTCGTGCCATCGGCGGGGTGCCGCTCCAAAACGTTTCAGCCGGTCGCCCGGCATCCCGGTTTTGTTCTTGCGCCCCACTTTGGGAGGAGGTCTCTTTCGGGCCCTTCTTCTTGGTACGCTTATATAATAGTCGCAAGGATTAGCAATGTCAATAGCTGAGTGCTAATTTTCACAAATAAATAAAGTCTCGTTCATCTTTTTGTCACGTTCCGCGCCAGGATTTCGCAAAATTGTTCGTTTGCTCAAAGTTTTTAAATCAGAAAGGCTGAACCAGCACAAACCCTCTCCGTTCTCTGTGGCCTGTTCTTTATAATCTCGTTCCTGTATCCCTTGTTTTATCAGTTACAAGCAGCAATTGCTAGCACGAAGTCCACTTGCAATTGGCTTTTCCCGTCTATACTCTGCATTGCAGCAAAAAGGGCGGCGCTGCCCAGGCAGCGCCGCCCCATGTGTTCTTAAATTTGCTCTCAGCCGAAGTACCGGTTCAGCAGGCCCTCCAGAGCGCGGCCGTGACGGGCTTCGTCCTTGGCCATCTCATGCACGGTGTCATGAATGGCATCCAGGCCCAGCTCCTTGGCCTTCTTGGCCAGCTCCATCTTGCCCTCGCAGGCACCGCACTCGGCATCCACACGGGCAGCCAGGTTCTTCTTGGTGCTGTCGGTCAGCACTTCGCCCAGCAGCTCGGCGAACTTGGCAGCGTGCTCGGCCTCCTCAAAGGCGTAGCGCTTCCAGGCCTCGGCAACCTCGGGGTAGCCCTCGCGGTCAGCCACACGGCTCATGGCCAGGTACATACCAACTTCGCTGCACTCGCCGTTGAAGTTCTCGCGCAGGCCCTGGATGATCTCCTCGGGCGCATCCTTGGCAATGCCCACCACATGCTCGGTAACGTAGTTGCGCTCGGTGGTGCTCAGCTCCTTAAACTTGCTCTTGGGGGCCTTGCACTGGGGGCAGAACTCCGGGGCTTCGCCCTCGGCCACGTAACCACAGACGGTGCAAACAAACTTTTTCATAGGTACATCCTCCATCTATTTTATAAAATTGCTTTGGGATTCGGTTCCGGTTGGGCCCGGAATCATTCTGCAAATAGGAATCATTTCTATTTGTTGAGATTATTGTACCACTGGTTTGTGCCTTCGTCAAGCGTTTTCACAAACTTTTACAAAACATTTTTCGGCTATGGAGTTCGGCTGCCTTCGCGCGCAGGCTTCTCACTTTTTCGCTGCTTCGCCGCTTATCTTCCCCGGTAGCCCATTTTCTCCAGTGCCGGCAGCAGGGCGCTCAGGCTGGCCGCCGTTACGCCGCCCATGGCCAGCCCTGAAACCAGCAGCACCGGCGCATACCCCAGGGCAAGCCGGCTGGAAAGCACCACGCCGGCCCCTGCCAGCTGGCCCAGATTGTGCGCCACCGCCCCGCACACCGACAGAATGAACCAGGTGGGCCGGTGGGGCAGGTGGTACAGCGCCCACATCACCCCCAGCGACAGCAGCCCCCCGCACAGCGACAGCAGCCCCGCCACCGGCCCCCGGGTGAGCAGGGTAAACAGCGCTTTCAGCACCACCAGCAGCAGCGCCTGCCGCGCCCCCATAAAGAACACCGCATACATCACCACAATGTTGGCCAGGCCGATTTTCACGCCCGGGGCCAGCCCCAGCAGCGGCGTAATGGCCGACTCCGCCATGGACAGCACAATGGCCAGCGCAAACAGCAGGCCGGAAAGCGCCACCTCGTGTGCTTTTTTGTTTCTCATCGTCACGGCCCCTCTCGGTGTTTGTTTCTTTCATCTTAGTGTCTCCCCCATCCTCTTGTCAAGTTGCGTCCGCACCACCCCGCTTCATGAAAAATGTGTAAACATTCCCCGGCTTTTCCCGCAAAGGCCTTGCAATCATTCGGACAATCGTGTACCATTTATATATGTTCGCGCGCGTTATAAAGGGCGTGCGGGCAGCGCGGGGGCATTTCTTTTTGCCTTTGGTGCGTATGGCTGTGCCGTGCACGGGCCATGCTAGGCTCAAAACGCCCCGGCTTCATTCCGTTTGTTCATTTGAATGAAATACAAAAAAGAGGAGACCCTAATCATGAAAAAACTGATTTCTGCCGCCCTGTGCGGTGTCATGCTGGCTGCAGCTCTGGTGGGCTGCGGCGGCTCTTCCAGCCAGAAGACCTACAACCTGGACGATGTGGTTGCTGCCGTTGAAAAGGTGAACGAGGTGGCCAATCCTCTGGCCATGGACGATTTCGCCATTGAAAACGACGTGGGCCTGAACATGGACGACGTGGCCGAGTACAAGGGCGAGCAGAGCAACAACCAGGGTGACAGCGCCACCATTCTGGTGGTGAAAGCCAACAGCGGCAAGGCTGCCGATGTGCAGAAGGCTCTGGAGACCTACAAGTCCAATCAGGAGACCTATTACAGCAACTACGCCGAGTTTGC
This sequence comes from uncultured Oscillospiraceae bacterium, assembly GCA_934513685.1. Classification (GTDB taxonomy): domain Bacteria; phylum Bacillota; class Clostridia; order Oscillospirales; family Ruminococcaceae; genus SFJ001. Next base: position 60,778 of record CAKSWY010000014.1, read on the forward strand.
CGCTGGTCTGGCCCAGATCAAGGACGGCCGTGTGGTGACCAAGGGCGACTATGTGGTTCTGGTGTTTGCCAACACCTCCGGCGCAGACTATGCCGAGATCGACAAGGCCATCGACGCTGCCCTGAACTAACCGCGCATCACTTCGGGCCGGCCCCGCCAGGGCGCCGGCCCCTTTTCTTGTCCGTCTTTTCGTCAGGCCGCCCTGCCCGCAGCAGGGGCGGCACGCCCTGAAACAAAGGAGTGTATCCAGTGGTTTTCAGCACGGTCCTGTTTCTGTTCCGCTTTTTGCCCATCACACTGCTGCTTTATTACGCAGTGCCCTACAAGTTCAAAAACACGGTTCTGTTTTTGTGCAGCCTGGTGTTTTATTCCTGGGGTGAGGTCAAGTTCTTCCCCATCATGGTGGTGCTCATTCTCATCAACTATGTGTCCGGCCTGCTGATGGAGCGGTTCGCGGGCCACACCGGCCTGCGCCGTGCGGTTCTCATTTTCTCCATCGTCGGCAGCCTGTCCATGCTGGTGTTTTTTAAGTACACCAACTTCCTCATCAACAGCCTAAACGCACTGGCCGGGCTGAACATCGCCCCCGTGGCCGGGCTGGAGGTTCTGCCGCTGGGCATCAGCTTCTACACCTTCCAGACCATGAGCTACTCCATTGACGTGTATCGTCAGGACGTAAAAACCGAGCACAACATCATTGACTTCGGCGCCTACGTGGTCATGTTCCCTCAGCTGATCGCCGGCCCCATCGTGAAGTACCGGGATGTGTCCAACCAGCTGCACGTCTACGAGGGCCGCATCACGCTGGACCGCATTGAGCAGGGCGTCAGCCTGTTCGTGTTCGGCCTGGCCAAAAAGGTGCTGCTGGCGGACGCCATCGGCCAGCTGTGGACCGACATCATCGGCGTAAAAGGCTCCGCCACGGCCGCCATCGGCCTGTCCAACGCCTCCACCCCGCTGGTGTGGCTGGGTGTCATCGCCTATTCCCTGCAGCTGTACTTTGACTTTTCCGGTTACTCCATGATGGGCATCGGCATGGGCAAAATGCTGGGCTTCGATTTCCCGGACAACTTCAATCTGCCCTACATTTCCCGCAGCATCACCGAATTCTGGCGCCGCTGGCACATGACCCTCTCGGGCTGGTTCCGGGAGTACGTCTACATTCCCCTGGGCGGCAACCGGAAGGGCAAAGCCCGGCAGATCTTCAACCTGTTCATCGTCTGGCTGCTCACCGGTATCTGGCACGGTGCCAACTGGAACTTCATCTGCTGGGGCCTGTACTACTTTGTGCTGCTGATGATCGAAAAACTGTTCCTGCTGCCCTATCTGGAAAAAGGGAAGATCTGGCCCCATGTGTACACCCTGTTCCTGGTGGTGGTCGGCTGGGCCATGTTCGTGGGCAACGAGTATGGCGTGGAGTTCAGCCTGCTGTTCCAGAAACTGTTCGTTTGGTCCGGCGGCGTGTCTCCCCTGTATTTCCTGCGCAACTACCTGGTGGTTCTCATTCTCTCGGTGCTGTGCTGCACCGAGATTCCCAAAAAGCTGTGGGATGAGATGCAGCAGGTCACCTGGACGCGGGTGCTGACCATTGCCACGCTGTTTGTGCTGAGCATCGCCTATGTGATCGGCTCGGACAGCCACCCCTTCCTCTACTTCAACTTCTAAGGAGGTGCCATCATGCGCGAGTTTCTGAAAAAAATGAAGGACTACCCCATCACGCTGGTGTTCTTCGCCCTTCTGATCCTGCTCACCGTGGCGGACCTCATCTACCCGGACCGGGAAAGCTCCGAGCTGGAAAACAAGCATCTGGCCCAACGCCCGGCCTTTAATATGAGCAGCCTGGTCAGCAACCAGTGGACCAGCAAATACAACGAATACGTGAAAGAGCAGGTGGTGGGCCGCGATGCCTGGATCGACCTGCACAGCCGCATGGAAACGGCTCTGCTGCGCAAGACCCAGGTGGGCGGTATGCTCATCGGCAAGGACGCCCAGCTGTTCACCCAGATGTTTAGCCTGACCGAGGCCGAGCAGGCCCAGCTGCCCAAGAACGTGCAGGCGGTCAGCGAGTTTGCACAGCGGCACCCCGGCAAGGTCACCTTCCTGCTGGCCCCCTCCGCCAGCCTGATTCAGGCGGATCGCCTGCCCGCCTTCGCCCCCATGCTGGACGAAAATGCCTGCACCGATGACATCCTTGCCCAGGTGGGGCAGAGCGCCCAGGTACTGGATGTGCGGGAGCTGTTCACCCAGAACAAGGACGAAAAGCTCTACTATTACACCGACCATCACTGGACCACCCAGGGTGCCTACTTGGCCTACACCGCCTTCTGCCAGCAGCAGGGCCTCACCCCCTTTGACCGGGACGCGCACACCGAGCTGAACGCCAAGGGTTTCTACGGCACCAGCTACTCCGCAGCCCGGTACTGGGCCAGCGCGCCGGACACCATCACCTACTACGACCTGAGCAATCCCCTGACCATCTATCAGACCGGCGCCGACGGCAGCGTCACCCCGCAGGAGACCACCGGCCTGTACGACCTGGAAAAGCTGGACACCCGGGATAAATACGCCATGTTCCTGCACGGCAACAATGGGTATTCCACCATTGAAGGCAACGGCACCGGCAGCATTCTGGTCATCAAGGACAGTTACGCGAACTGCTTTATCCCCTTTTTGACCGCCAACTACGCCAAGATCGGCGTGGTGGACCTGCGGAACTTCAAAAGCATCGACCCGGATGCACTCATGGAGCAGGAGGGGTACGACCAGGTTCTGCTTCTGTACAACTTCCAGAGCTTTAAGTCGGACGGCAACCTGGTGTATCTGAACCGGGTGGCCAACCGCAAATAAACCGGCGGCATATAAAAACAGGTGCAGCCCACCAATCACTGTGGATTGGTGGGCTGCACTTATTTTTTTGACAGCAGACAGGCCGTCTCCACGCGGGTCAGGCAGCTGTCCGTCGTTACTTCTGCGTCACCTTGCCATTCTCATACAGCCAATTGGTGACATTGCCCTTGGAATCCGTCACGCGGATATAGAACTTGGTAATTTCCGTGTCGCTGGTAAAGCTCGTGCCGGTGAGATAATGTTTCCCATCGTTGGAATACTCCACCTTATCAATATCCACGCCGGTACCGGTTGCGGTGATGCGTGCCTCCCACGTTGTGGTCATCGGGCGGTTCCACCACCACCAGCCGCCACCGCCGGAGGTGCGCTTGGTTACGGTCGCGCTGACCGAAACGCTGGCATTGTCCGGATCCAGTGCGCCGCAAACCGTGCACGCACCGTTTTCATAGGTGCAGTCGCCGGTCTCGGTCGCGCCGCAGATCGTGCAGGTTCTTGTGTGCTTGCCATCTTCCGCAGGCGTCCACTTGCCGAAGCTGTGCTCCGTGGATTCCATTGCGTCATACAGCTTCACATCCGCGTTTGTGTCCGACTTGGAAATCGACAGGTCTGTTCCATCACCGACGAGATACCAGTTGGTCACCTTGGTGCTCGGACGGCCCCACCAGCCCCAGCCGAAGCTTGTCTTTTCTTTCGTCGTCGTGTAGAACTTCGCGTCATACTTCCAAACATACGCCGTGTCACGCAGAACCAGCTTGCCGTTGTCAAAGGCCAGGTACTTGCCGTCGGCATTCTGAATCGACCAGCCCGCCTTGTCATTTACCCACACGAAGGTAAACGTGCCGTAGCTCTTGCCGTGGATGCGCATTTCGTGCACGCCGTCGGAAATCTTCACTTCCTTGCCGCCCTTGCAGATCTTCGGCTTTTCCTTGCAGATGACATTTGCGTTCAGCAGCGGGGCATTTTCCTCGCCAATGTTCTTCTTCAGCGCTTCCCAATCCTCCTGTGTGCCGCCGTAGTGTACGGTTGTCAGAGCTTTACACTCGGAAAAAGCATAGGCTTCAATGCTCGTCACACTCTTTGGAATCGTCACTTCCGTCAGGCTGCTGCAACCCCAAAAAGCCCACTCTCCAATGCTCGTCACACCTTCCGGAATGATTACTTTTGTCAGGCTGCTGCAACTCCGAAAAGCAAACACTCTAATGCTCGTCACACTCTTTGGAATCGTTACTTCCGTCAGGCTGCCGCAACACTCAAAAGCACAATCTCCAATGCTCGTCACCGGCTTACCGCCCAGCTCGGCGGGAATGTCCACCTTGCTGTCCGAGCCCAAGTAACGAACAAGGGTCGCCGCGTCATCCGAAGCCTGATAAACCATATCGCCGGACAGATTGCATTCGTATAGCCTACCCGTAGGAGGATCACCATCAAAATGCTCTGGGTCTAACTCCTCATTACCTTTTTGGATAGCGATATTCGCCCATTCGTTCTCTGTGCCTTCATAACATATCAATCGAAGCTCATTCGAAATAACTGTTCCCGCGAAAGCATCCTCTCCAATTGCCTTGATGGTTTTCGGGATATAGATATTCGGCGTTTTATATCCGTAAAACGCCTTATCCGCAATCGTCGTGACCGGCTTGCCGCCCAGCTCCGACGGGATGACAATGTTCTTCGCCGAACCAGTGTAGCCGGTAATCGTCGCTTCGTCACCCGTTACGGTGTATGCAAAGCCGTTGGACTCCTGAATGGCGCAGATGATATTTGCGTTCAGCAGCGGGGTATTTTCCTCGCCAATGTTCTTCTCCAGCGCATCCCAATCCTCCTGTGTGCCGCCGTAATATACGGTTACCAAAGCTCCACAATCATAAAAAGCCATCTCTCCAATGCTCGTCACACTCTTTGGAATGGTTACTTCCGTCAGGCTGCTGCAAAAACCAAAAGCACCAACTCCAATCTCCGTTACCGGTTTACCGCCCAGCTCGGCGGGAATGTCCACCTTGCTGTCCGCGCCGAAGTAACGAACAAGAGTCGCCGCGTTATCCGAAGCCTGATAAACCATATCGCCGGACAGATTGCATTCGTATGGCCTAGCCGAAGGAGGATCACCCTCCAAATACTTTGGGTCTAACTGCTCATTACCTTTTTGGATAGCGATATTCGCCCATTCGTTCTTTGTGCCTTCATAACATATAAATCGAAACTCATCCGAAATAACTGTTCCCCAGAAAGCATCCTCTCCAATTTTCTTGATGGTTTTCGGGATATAGATATTCGGCGTTTTATATCCGTAAAACGCCTTATCCGCAATTGCCGTGACCGGCTTGCCGCCCAGCTCCGACGGGATGGCAAGGCTTCTTGCCGAACCGGTGTAGCCGGTAATCGTCGCTTCGTCGCCCGTTACGGTGTATTCAAAGCCGTTTTCCGCGTTGGCTGTCTGCTGTTCGTTGTTCGTGTCGTCCTGTGCGTTGACCTGTGCGCAGTCCGTCAGCGGTGCTCCCTCTGCGCCGCACACGGCACAATCCATGTTGCGGGTTTCCTCCGTACACGCCGCGGTGCAGGTACACGCGGCAGGCTGCACGTTGGTCTCTATCTCTGCCGCCAGCGCCGGTGTCACCGTGCCCAGCGCCATGGTCAGCGCAAGTAAACTACTGCATACTTGTTTTTTCATAACCTTCCTCCCAATTGTTTTGTCGTGGATCGCGGCTGTACGTCACCGCCGCCTGTGTCCCCTAGCTGCTTTTGGCTGTGCCAATCGCCTCCTGCTGATTTGAAAATCATAACCTGAAACATCTGCCGCTCTGGCGTTCTTGCGCAAAGGGAGCGGAATTTGCTTCGCAAATTCTGAAGGGCGGGATTGTACGCTTGCGTCAACAATTTACATGACTTAATTATACATCATTTTGGTCGGAATGTACAGAAAATATTTCCTCGACGCGCAATTTTTTAACACTATATATAACCAGCGCAAATTAGAATTTCTATTTCTGCTGCCATACCATTCCATAATCTTTTTCTCCTGTAGCTTCATCCATGCCACTATACTGAATCTCAAATCCTTCTCTCTGATAAAACGAGATGGCCGGTATATTTTTTTGATATACATTCAAAAACAGTTTGCTCCTTATAGCCATAGGCTGTGAATAGGAAGCTGTCACTTGGGTATTCGTCTACTGTGCAGAGCTTGTCCATTTCTTGCTGCG
>CAKSWY010000015.1 GCA_934513685.1 uncultured Oscillospiraceae bacterium
CCAGAACCGTCGTGCTGAGGACGTTGTGGCCAAGGTCAAGGAGAGCGGCGCGCAGGGTCTGGTGCTGTTCATGCAGCAGTTCTGCGACCCCGAGGAGATGGAGTATCCCTACCTGAAGAAGGCTCTGGATGCCGCCAACATTCCTCACATCAAGCTGGGCGTCGACCAGCAGATGCGCGACTTCGGTCAGGCTGCCACCGCCATCGAGGCTTTTGCCGACGTGCTGAGCGTGCAGTAAGCTGCTGCGGAATCCTTTCCGCCAGTGCTGACGAAGCAAGCTGATAAAGCTGAATAAAAAGGTGCCGTACCCGCAAGGGTACGGCACCTTTTTTGTGCTTTTGAGAAGATTTAACGAAGGCTTACAGCACAAAGCAGCCAAGCCAGCCCAGCGCCCCGCCCAGCAGGGCACCGGCGGCCACGTCCTTGACAAAATGCACCCCGCCGATCACCCGAACCAGGGCGATCAGCAGCGTGATGGCGGCCAGCACCGGCCCAAGCGGGGGCACCGCGTAGAAGAACACCGCGGTGATGACGGCGGCGCTGAGCACATGGCGGCTGGGGAAGGACTCACCCTTCTTTTCCTTGTTCAGCAGCGGGGGCAGGCCCAGCACCACGGTGGGCCGGGGGCGGTTCAGGGCGGCGCGCAGAGCGGTACCGGCCACAAACACGGCGGCGGGCACCAGAACCGCCCGAAAAATGCGGGTGTCCCGATGCACGGCCAGCCACAGCAGCAGCAGGGGATAGGCGGCATAAACCAGCAGGGCCAGCAGCTTGTCGGCAGCGCGCAGGGCGGCCAGCGCCCGGGGCCGGGCGGTGAACCAGCGGTACACGGCCTGATAACGGCGGCGATTCATGGGGCAGCCCTCACGCCTTGGGGCCGAGGCCCAGTTCGTCCATGTGCTCGCGCATTCCCTCGATGCACAGTGCCATTACGTCGGTCAGCTCCATGCCCAGCATATCGCAGCCCTTCTGGATGAGCGGCCGGTTGATTTTGGCGGCGAACTTTTTATCCTTGAACTTCTTCTTGACGCTGGAAGACTCCAGATCGCTCAGCCCGCCGGGACGCATCCGGGCGGTGGCAGCCACCAGGCCGGTCAGCTCGTCCACCGTGAACAGGCTCTTCTCCATCTCGGTGAGCGGCTCCACATCGTTGCGAAGGGTCCAGCCGTGGGCCAGAATGGCCCGGATGCTCACCTCATCCACACCGGCCTGGCGCAGAGGCTCGGCCGTGTGGTCCAGGTGCTCTTCCGGGTACTGCTCGTAGTCGTAGTCATGCAGGTAGCCTACGGCCTCCCAATAGGCGGGGTCCTGCCCAAAATGGCGTGCCATGGCCCCCATGGCGGCCGAAACGCCGATGGCGTGCTCGAACAGATGGGCTTCGGTGGTGGTGGTGGCCAACAGCTCCTTGGCGCGGGACAGAGTGAGGGTAGGCATGAGAAAAACTCCTTTCAGAACAAAAAAGGCCGACCGTGAGAGGGGGGCGAACGCAGGGGAGACGGGGCGTGCGTCGCTACCGCGGCCCAGCTGCAAAGGCAAGGTGCCACCTCATCAGTCGCTTGCGCGGCAGCTTCCCCTCAAGGGGAAGCCGAGGGCAGCGCAGGCAAAATACTGCAATGAAAAGCCCTACATCCGCGCCGTCAGCCGCCGGTCGCTGGCTTTATTGTAGCACAGCGCCCGGACCCATTCAAGCGTCAGCCTGCCTCGGTGTACAGGACCTCCTACAGCGGCAGGTAGGTGTAGGTGCTGCACATATTCTCCTCGCCGTCGTAATAGGTGATGGCTTCCACCAGATTTCCGGCCTCGTCGTAGTGGTTTTCCATCCGCTGGTCGCATTCGCCGGAGGAATCGCTGCCCCAGGTACGGGTCAGATTGCCGTGGTCGTCGTACTCGTAGTTCAGGTCCACGTCGCCCCGGTTCGCAAAGTGGCTGTGGTAGTAAACCATCTGGTCGTCGCTGATCCGGTTGTGGGAGACCATCTCGGTGCCGACGGGGTTCGTGTCCATCACGGTGGTCTCGATGTACAGGCCGTCGCCGGCCAGGGTGTCAAAGTCCCGGGTGACGGTCTCGGTGACGCCGGAGGGCTGGTTGTCGATGGTTTCCGCCAGCAGGGCGCCGGTCTCGCTGTAACGGCTGGTGATGGTCTGGGGTAGGAGCCGTCCGGCACGGTGATGATCTCGCTGGCCTGATAGGGCTTCGGCGCGGCGGTGGGGGCCGGAGTAGGCTTAGCTGTGGCGGAAGGCGCGGCCGCGGAAGAAGAGGCGGAAGAGGACGGGGCACCGCAGGCGGTCAGCAGCAACAGGGCGGCGCAGACACCGGCCAGCCGGGAGAGGGAACGACGGGGAAACGTGTTGTTCATAAAAATGCTCATTTTCATCCGTTTGAGGGGTTATCCAAAGTATAAGGTAAGGACGATAATGCGGTCAAAGAGAAATAGGAAAGAATGCATGGTATTTACCAAATGGTAACTCTCTCGCCGGTGAAAGGCAAAACTCGGCCGATTCGCCCCCAAAAACAAAAAAGCCGTCCGCGTGCTCCAAAACGGAACGGCGGACGGCGGAGTTTAGGATGGCTTTCAACCATTCAGGTGTCTGGCGGTTTAAAACCAGGCCAGGCGCTTTTGTACGGCCACTTCTTTGGGCAGCAGACCGCTTCGGGCCAGGGCGGGCAGCGCCAGCTGGAACATCAGCACCATGAGCAGCACCTCAATGGGCAGCATGGTGGTGTTTTTGATAAGGCCGGTGGTGAAGTAATAGTAGTAGCCCTTGCCGTAGAGCATGGCCTTCCACACGCTGCCCAGCAGCACGTTGCTGCCGTAGTTGATGATCAGCCGCACCACCACCAGCCGCAGCACGGTGATGCGCTGGCGGTACAGCAGGGTGCCGTAGATCAGCCCCGAGAGCATGGCCGTGATGAGATAGCCGGGAAAATACGGCTCGCCAAAGCTGGAGATGAGAAAGCCCAGTGTGTCATTGGCGAAGCCCACCAGAATGCCCACGGCCGGGCCGTACACATAGCAGCCCAGCGAAATGACCAGAAAGCTGAAGTAGATTTTCAGCGAGGTGCCCAAAAGGTAGATGGGGAAGCTCTCCAGCACGATGGATGCGGCGGTGATGATGCCTGCCAGGGTGAGCATCCGCACGTTTTTCAGCTGGGCGCGGGCGTCGGCCCAATAAGCGGGGGTCAGGGGCGAAAAGGTGCCGAACAGGGCGGAAGAAGACTGCATAAAAAATACCTCCTTTTATGCGGCGGCGTCGCTGCATAAAAGAAGGCGAAGAAGGGCACGGCCGCCACAGCCATGGCCCGGAAAATCCAACTGGGCGCACGGGGCGGCAGGGCCTCTGGCTTCTGCACGCTTCCCATGCAGCAGCGGGATGCAGGCTGTGTACCGCAAGGGAGGGTTCCCTTTTCGTCCGCCCCACAACTCCCCGTTGGGGCGGCACTTTACGCACACAGCCTTACTCTGCGAACAAGGCTATCATACGCCATGCGCCGGCATTTTGCAAGCGAAACGGTGAAAAAACTTCGGCCGCCAGCCAAAACGGCCGCACGACAGGGCGTTGAACGAAAAGACGCTGAAATCAGCGGCCCGGCGTTTTACAAAACCGGGCGGCTATGGTATCATACTGTTCAGCAGGCCAACGCCCGCAAAAGGCCCCATCGGACCGAGGGGCAGGCGCTGCACAGAAGGAGAAAACGGGACATGAAAAACGAAAAATATCAAATTCCCCGCGGGATGATTTTTGTATTCCTCAGCATTGCCATTGTGTGGGCGTTCATTCTGCCCAAATATCTGGACAAGAAGGCCCAGGACAAGTTTGCCAAGCCCTTGTTTACCCACGAGGTGCCCGCCACGGCCACGCTGGTGCAGCAATCCACCGCCAAGGACGATGCAGGCGGCGTGACGGCGGCACTGCTGCTGGGCACCAACTGGACCGAACAGCAGCTGCTGGATTACTACGGCGACACGGAGTATCCGCCCTTTAAAAAGGATCAGACCGTCACGCTGGCGGCCCGCCCGCTGGGCGAAGCCAGCCTGGAGGCCCTGTCGGAGGCCGGTAAGCGGGAAGCCGGGCAGGATTACTGGTTTGTGTATTTGTACAGCGCCCCGCAGGGGTAATGGTTTTTGATTCTGCAGCGAAGTTTTTTGCGGCGGTGGTGCTTTCGGCCGAGAATTCAGGCTTCCCCTCGAGGGGAAGCTGTCGCGACAGCGACTGATGAGGTGGCGTCTGGCCTTTACGGTTAGGCTGTGGCAGTGACAAATGTAGCTCAGGTGGCCATATTGCCTTCGCACGCTAAGTTACAGCGGCGATTCACGCCCCACCTCATCTGCCTCACTCCGTTCGGCACCTTCCCCTCAAGGGGAAGGTTTTTTTTGCCGCGTCATTCGCTGCAGTCGGCGGCGGCCAGCACCATGCGCTCCAGCTCCTTGGCGGCGGTGCTCAGGTATTGGCGGCGCTGCTTCAAAAAGCAGACCTTTCGTGTGGGAATCGGCGACTTCAGGCGCAGGCGGCGCAGCTCCCGGTTGGCGGCTTCTTCCTGCAGGAAGGACTCCGGCACAAACCCCACGCCCAGTTCACTTTTGACCATGGGAAGCACCTGGTCGGCGGTGGCGGCCTCAATGTCCGGCTTGAGCAGCAGGCCCTGCTGGGCGAACAGGTCGGAGTAAAACTCAAAGGTGGAGGTGTTGGGGCCAAGGCAGATCAGGGGATGGCGGGCCAGCTCCTGCAGCGAAAGCTCCTTGTCCCACAGGCCCGAAAAGGCGGAGCTGCAGATGGGCACCTCCTGAATTTCCATGATCGTGCGGCTTTGCAGAGAGTCCGGTACGCTGGCGGGGGTGGTCACCATGGCAAAGTCGGCCAGACCGTTTTTCAGCACGTCGATGGCCTGCGGCGTGGAGTGGTTGGACAGGCGCACCCGCACGCCCGGGTACCGGAAGCGGTAGGCCTTCAGAATCGGCAGCAGGCAGCAGCGCAGCGAGATCTCGCTGGCGGAGATGGTCACCACGCCGCCGTGCAGCCCCCGGCTGATGGCCAGCTCCTCCTCGCCGGACTGAATGTGCGCAAAGGCCAGGGAGATGTGGGCATACAGCTGCTCGCCCTCGGGGGTGAGCTGTGCCCCCCGGCTGGAGCGGATGAACAGCTTGCAGCCCAAAGCCTGCTCGAGATTTTTGATGGTGCGGGTCACGTTGGGCTGGTTGTTCATCAAAACAACGGCGGCCTGGGTAAAGCTGTGGTATTTTGCCACATAATAAAAAACGCGGTAGCTGTCGTAGCTGATGTTCATACAGAGTTTCTCCATATCAGATTGATATATTAAACTGGTAAAATTGATATTTCAAATATGCTGCTGTCGTGATTATAATAGAGTGGCAGATGGAAAGTCAATGGGACGGGAGGAGAAACATTATGGCAGACAAAATGCCTCAAATCGTTTGTGTCGGGCGGCAGTACGGCAGCGGCGGACGTGAGATCGGCGAGCGGCTGGCAGAAAGGCTGGGCGTGCCGTGCTACGACAAGCTTCTCATCAAAAAGACGGCCGCGGAATCCGGCCTGAGCGAGGACTTCATCCGGCAGGAGGAAGAGACCCCGGCGCAGAGCCGCTGGTTTTTGAGCGGCAACGCCTTTGCGGATGCCGCCGCCATTTCGGAGGCGTTTTACTCCGGCAGCCAGCTGATCTACGACGCCGAGCAGAAGGTCATCCGGCAGCTGGCGGAGAAAGGCCCCTGCGTGATCGTGGGGCGCTGCGCTTCGGAGCTTTTGAAGGGCAGCAACGTGCTGTCGGTGTTCATCTATGCCGACGAGCAGGACTGCGTGGCCCGCGTGATGAAGCGCAACCAGCTGAGTGAGCACGAGGCGGCCAAGCGCATCAAGCATGTGGACCATATGCGCCAAAAGTACTTTGCCTGCTATGCAGACAGCGAGTGGGGCCAGCCGGAGAGCTACGACCTGATGCTGTCCAGCAGCAAATTTGGAATTGACGGCTGTGTGGAGCTGATCCTCGGCAGCCTGGCGCAAATGAAAGGAGAGGCTTCCGTTGAATAAGGACCTTACCGTAGGAGAACCGGAAAAAGTTCTCTGGAAATTCTGCCTGCCGCTGTTCGGCAGCATTGTGTTCCAGCAGCTGTACAACATTGCCGACAGCCTGGTTGCGGGCAAGTTCATCGGCGAAAATGCCCTGGCGGCCGTGGGCAACAGCTATGAGATCACCCTGATCTTCATCGCCTTCGCTTTTGGCTGCAACATGGGCTGCAGCGTGATCGTGTCCCAGTTCTTCGGGGCCAAAAAGTTCAGCAAGATGAAAACGGCGGTGTCCACCGCCTGCATTGCCAGCGCGGTGCTGTGCGCGGCGCTGATGGCGGGCGGCATTCTGGGCTGCGATGCGCTGCTGCGGGGCATCAACACGCCGCAGGAGGTCTTTGCCGACTCCAAACTGTATCTGGACATCTATATTTGGAGCCTGCCCTTTGTGTTCTTCTACAACATTGCCACAGGTATTTTCTCGGCTTTGGGCGACTCCAAGACTCCCTTTATCTTCCTGGCCATTTCCTCCACGGCTAACATCGGCATGGACATCCTGTTTGTTACGGCGCTGAACATGGGCGTGGCGGGCGTTGCCTGGGCCACCTTCCTGTGCCAGGGCGTCAGCTGTGTGCTGGCGGTCGCGGTGGTGTTCAAGCGGCTGAAGGCCGTTGAGGGCGATGAGAAGGCCGAGCTGTTCTCGCTGCCGATTCTGGGCCGGATCGTGGTGATCGCGGTGCCCAGCATTCTGCAGCAGGGCTCCATCTCGGTGGGCAACATCATCATTCAGTCGGTCATCAACGGCTTCGGCCCCGGCGTCATGGCGGGCTATTCGGCCGCTGTGAAGATGAACAACCTCGTCATCACCTCCTTCACCACCCTGGGCAACGGCATCTCCAACTACACCGCCCAGAACGTGGGCGCTGAGAAGCTGTACCGGGTGAAGCAGGGCTTCCGCGCAGGCGTGAAGATGGTGTGGATGCTGAGCCTGCCGCTGTTTGTGCTGTACTTCTTCGCGGGCCGGCTCATCCTGCTGTTCTTCATCAGCCAGCCCACCACCACCGCCATTCAGACGGGCGTGACCTTCCTGCGTATTCTGTCGCCCTTCTACTTCATCATTTCGGCCAAGCTGGTGGCCGACGGCATTCTGCGCGGCGCGGGCATGATGAACAAGTTCATGATCGCCACCTTTGCCGATCTGATCCTGCGTGTGATCCTGGCGATCACCCTGGCAAAAACGGCTCTGGGTGCCACCGGCATCTGGTGCGCCTGGCCGGTGGGCTGGTGCACGGCTGCGGTGCTGTCCATCGGGTTCTACCGCACCGGCGCCTGGAAAAACGACAAGGTGCCGGAGACGGAAGCCGCTTGATGGGCGAAGGCTTCATGGTATGAGCTCCTTTGTATAAAACAAAACAAACAGGGCGCGGTTCCCGGTCTGGGGGAACCGCGCCCTGTGTCTGTTTTCAGGGGTATAGCAAGCGATTACAGCGACGATATTCTCAATTACACCTGATGCTCGGCGATCCACTGGGCCACGGTGTGGGCCACAGGGGCGAGGCTGCCGTCCTCAAAGGGAACCGCCAGCCCGGCGGCCTTGACCAGCTGGGGATAGCTGGCGGTGCCGGCCTGACGTACCAGAGCCAGGTACCGCTGCCAGGCGTCCTTCGGGTCGGCCAGATGGGCGGCGAAGAACTGCAGCGCCACGGTCTGGGCCAGGCAGTAGTCGATGTAGTAGAAGGGGCACTCGTAAATGTGCAGCTGCCGCTGCCAGCCGGCGCCCCGGCCGTAAAAGGGCAGATCGGCGAAGTCGATCCAGGGGCGGTACTTGTGCTCCAGCTCCAGCCAGACCCGGTTCCGCTCGTCGGGAGTCAGGTGGGGCTGCTGGTACATGATCTGCTGGAATTCATCCACCAGGCAGCCGTAGGGCAGGAAGGACAGGCTGTCTTCCGCGTGGTACAGCTGATACTTGGCGGTGTCCGGCCCGAAGAACAGGTGGTGCCAGGGGCTGGTGAGGAACTCCATGCTCATGCTGTGGATCTCACAGCTCTCCATGCCGGGGCTGGCCAGCTCGCCGGGCAGGTGGTTCTCCATGGCCACATAGGCCTGGAAGGCGTGGCCCGCCTCGTGGGTGAGCACGTCCACATCGCCGGAGGTGCCGTTGAAGTTGGAGAACACAAAGGGGCCGTAGCCGGGAATGGTTTCGCAGTAGCCGCCCTGGGCCTTGCCCGGGCGGGACAGCACGTCGAAGGTCTCCCGCTGGAACATATCATCGATGAAGCGGGCGGTCTCGGGGCTTAACTCGTGGTACATCTGTTTGGCCCAGGCCAGCAGCTGCTCCGGGGTGCCGTGGGGGGTGGGGTTGCCGTCCTTAAAATACAGGCCCAGGTCGTAGAACTTGGGGTCGGCCACCTCCACGCGCTTCATGCGGCGGGCCTGCAGCTGGGCGATGGCGGGCACCACGTCCCGCACCACCTGGCGGCGGTAGCGCTCCACTTCCTCGGGGCCGTAGTCAATGCGGCCCATGCGCAGGTAGGAAAGCTCGCTGTAATCCTTATAGCCCAGCGCTCTGGCCTGGGCGTTGCGGCACTCCACCATCTGGCCGTACAGGCTGTCCAGCTCTTCCCGGTGGGCGTCAAAGAAGGTGCCCTCGGCCTCGTAGGCGGCCTTGCGCACGGCCCGGTCGGTGCTCTGCTTGTAGGGGCCGAGCTGGGCCAGGGTGAGGGTCTTGCCGTCGAACTCCACCTTCACGCTGGCGTACAGCTTGATGTAGGCGCTCACCAGGCGGTTGTCCTCCTGCATCAGGGCCAGCACCCGGTCGTCGGCGCTCTTCACGGCAATCTCCATCTTTTTCAGCAGGATGTCGCCGTAGGCGTCCGCCAGGGCCTGCCGGTGGGGGCTGGCCAGGAACGCCCGGTACAGCTCCAGCTGAATGTTGCCCACGGCGGGGGTGTGCTCGTCAAAAAAGGCGGTCTCCTCGTCGTAGAAGGGGTCGGTGGTGTCCAGTGTGTGACGGATGCTGCACAGGTTGGCGGCAAAGCCGTAGGCCTGGTCGGCCGCATCGTGGGCCTTGTACACGGCCACCAGCTCCTCACCGGTCTGGGCGGCTTTGGCCCGGGCGATGAGCTGCCTGTAGGTTTCCAGCACGGCGGGAACGTCCGGCCGCTGGTAGTTCAATTGGGAAAACGGAGTCATACAGACCCTCCTTTGCGTGAAAATGCTTGAAAACTGGTTCGCAAAACAGAAATTTCGACTTAAAAAATACGGAGAGGAAAAAAATCCGGGTCACATCAGGGGGCAGCCCATGGCTTGGGCAATCAGGCCCGCCACCAGGTACAGCGCGCCGCAGCCCACCATGGTGAAGATGGGGCTGGGCTTTTTCCAGCGTAGCAGGCAGAAGGCCCCGGCGGCGATGGCCAGCCGGAACACGTCCAGGCTGCCGGTGGTCTGGTTGACGGCCACCAGCTGCAGGATGGACAAGCCCGCCGCGGTGATGAGGGCCACCACCGCGGGGCGCAGCGCGCCCAGAATGCCCTGAAGCACGGGGCCGTCCTTCCAGCGGCGGTAGAGGTTGGCCAGCAGCGAGCCGATGAGGCAGCCCGGCAGAATGAAACCGAGGCTGGCCAGCAGCGCGCCCAGAATGCCGCCGATGCGGATGCCCACAAACGTGGCTGAGTTGATGCCGATGGGGCCGGGGGTCATCTCGGCAATGGTGATCAGGTCGGTGAATTCCGAGAGGGTCAGCCAGGGATGCTGCACCACCACCTGACTCTGGATCAGGGGCATGGCCGCATAGCCGCCGCCCACGCTCAGCAGGCCCACCTGGAAGAAGCTGATGAAAAGCTGCCAGTAGATCATTGGCGGTTTTCCCCCTTTCCATACAGGCGGATCAGACCGCGGGCAAGGCCCACGGCGGCCGCGCTGAGAATGATGACCGCGGTGTTCATGTCGGTGAACCACTGGGCCGCGAATACCAGCGCCATGAGCGCCAGGTCGATCCAGTCCTTTTTGCGGGCCACGTTTTTGCCCAGGCCCCAGGCCACATCCAGGATCACCGCCGCCACGCCGGCCTGCATACCGGCCAGCGCCAGGCGCACCGGATACAGCTGGCGGAACGCCTCATAGCACAGGGACAGCACCGACAGCAGCACGACCGGGGGAATCACGGTGCCCAGCACCGCCACGAACATACCGATGGTGCCGCCGATGCGGGTGCCGGTGAGCACCGCCGCGTTTACGGCAATGGCACCCGGGGTGGACTGGGCCATGGCGGCAATGTCCAGCATTTCGTCCTCGTCCATCCAGCCAAGCTCATCCACAAAGCGGCGCTTCATCAGGGTGACGATCACAAAGCCGCCGCCGAAGGTAAAGCTGCTGATGGTCAGCATACTGGTGAA
Source organism: uncultured Oscillospiraceae bacterium (assembly GCA_934513685.1). Lineage (GTDB taxonomy): Bacteria > Bacillota > Clostridia > Oscillospirales > Ruminococcaceae > SFJ001. The sequence continues at coordinate 10,412 of CAKSWY010000015.1, forward strand.
CAGGGTCCACAGCCTGTTTTTTGGTTTCTGGTCGGGCGTGTGCATGGGCACAGCCTCCTCTCGTGATGGTATGGTTTGCTTCCGGTTTGAAAAAATGGTCCTAAAGCGCCGGAAACAGCGGAAAAACGCAGAGCGGCCCAAGGCGCCGCATACAATCAAAGTATACTCTTTTTATCAAGAAAGGGCAACGGCAATTGTGCAAACAGAGCCGGATGTGCAAATTGTAAAGTGTTTGTGAAAATAGGGAAAAAGTACCGTGTCCGCCCCGGCAGAAAGGGGCAGATTGACGAAGTTTTGCGCACCCATGCGCAAATGCTTGAATTTGGCCGCGGCGTTGGTTTAGAATGGGGACGTAGGCACGGTGTTGCATATGAGAAAGCTCCGCCGTGCCCTGTTCGTCCCGGCGGGCGGGTGGCCCGGTGGAGAAAAGAAAACAGGAAATGCCCTGGCCCGCACGCGCCGGGGCAAACAGGAGGAACTCATTTCATGAAAAAGCTGATCAGTGCTGCATTGGCGCTGGCCATGGCTGCGATGTGCTTCGTTGGCTGCGGCTCCAGTGCCTCTTCCGCTCCCGCCTCTTCCGAGGCCGGCTCTCAGGCGGCTTCCGCCGAGGGCGCCGGTGTTCCCGCGGAGGACATCAAGGTGGGCGTGATCCACATTGGCGACCCCGCTGCCGGTTCCGGCTACAGCTACACCCATGACCAGGGCATTGTTGCCATGCAGCAGACCCTGGGCCTGAGCGACAGCCAGATCATCCGCAAGAACAACATCAGCGACTCGGACACCACGGCCATTGAGAACGCCATGATGGAGTGCATCGAAGAGGGCTGCAACATCATCTTCGCCACCTCCTGGGGCTATATGGACACCTGCGAGAAGCTGGCTGCGGAGTACCCCGACGTGCTGTTCTGCCATGGCACCGGCTACAAGTCCAACGGCACCAACTTCAACAACTACTTCGGCCGCATTTACCAGAGCCGCTACCTGTCCGGTGTGGCTGCCGGCCTGAAGACCGAGAGCAACATGATCGGCTACGTGGGCGCCATGGGCCAGGAGAACGGTGAGGTCACCAGCGGCATCGACGCCTTCGCCATGGGCGTTGAGAGCGTGAACCCCGACGCCAAGGTCTACGTGAAGATCACCAACAGCTGGTACGATCCCGAGGGTGAGAGCCAGGCTGCCAAGGCCCTGATCGACATGGGCTGCGATGTGATCGGCCAGCACTGCGATACCCCCAACCCCCAGCTGGAGGCCGAGAAGGCCGGCGTGTGGGGCGTTGGCTACAACTCCGACATGACCAAGGATGCCCCCGGCGCCGTGCTGTGCAGCGTGGAGTGGAACTGGGGCGCTTTCTACACCCAGGCCGTGCAGAACGTGATCGACGGCACCTGGGTGATCGGCGAGCATGTGGACAACTACTTCGGCGATATGGCCGATGGTCTGGTCGTCCTGTCCGATCTGTCTGACCTGTGCGCCGACGGCACTGCCGATGCGGTGAAGGCTGCTCAGGACAAGATCGTCTCCGGCGAGTGGGACGTGTTTGACGGCAAGACCGAGCTGGAGGACAACGCCGGCGAGATGCACACCGTTGAGGGCGCGGACTACGGCTCCATCAACTGGTACTACCGCAACGTGGTTCAGGCTGGCTAAGGCTGCCGCGGTTTGGGCGGTCGGTTTGGCTTCGGCCGCTTAAAACAAATCAGAACACCCAAAGGGCGGCCAGCAATGACCGCCCTTTTTCTAAGGCAGTGCCGAAGGCTTCGGCGGCCCGGCGGGCTGGGGCAGGCGCCCCGGCGGCCGCGGCCCAAAAGCAAGGGCGGCACGGCCCGATGAACGAAAGGAGAAGCCCATGGAGCAAACAGAACGCATGGCCATCCGGTGCAGCGGCATTACCAAAACCTTCGGCGAGGTGGTGGCCAACGACCAGATCGAGCTGTCGGTGCGGTTCGGCGAGGTGCTGGCCCTGCTGGGCGAAAACGGCAGCGGCAAAACCACCCTGATGAACATGCTGTCGGGCATTTATCATCCGGACGCAGGCCAGATCTATGTGGAAGAAAAGCCGGTGTCCATCAATTCCCCGGCCGATGCGCAGGCACTGGGAATCGGCATGATCCACCAGCACTTCAAGCTGGTGGAGGTGTTCAGCGCCATGGACAACATCGTGCTGGGCACCTCGGGCAAAAAGCTGGGCCGCAAGGCGCTGGCCGCCAAGGTGCGCGAACTGTGCGAGAACTACGGCCTGGAGATCGACCCGGAGAAGCCGGTGTACGAGATGAGCGTCTCGGAGAAGCAGACCGTGGAAATTCTGAAGGTGCTGTACCGGGGCGCGCGCATCCTCATTCTGGACGAGCCCACCGCGGTGCTGACCCCCCAGGAGACCAACAAGCTGTTCAACATCCTGAACCAGATGCGGGCGCGGGGCTGTGCGGTGATCATCATCACCCACAAGCTGAACGAGGTGATGGCCATCAGCGATCGGGTGACCATTCTGCGCAAGGGCAAGAGCATTGACACGGTGGCCACCCGGGACGTGAACGCCGCCCGGCTGACCGAGCTGATGGTGGGCCACGCGGTGACCCTGTCCATCCGCCGGCCGGAGCCGCAGAACGTCTCCACCATTCTGAAGGTGGTGGACCTGACCGTGGCCCGCCCCGACGGCAGCCTGGGCCTGGACGATGTGAGCTTTGAAATTCGCAGCGGCGAGATTCTGGGCGTGGCCGGTGTGGCCGGCAGCGGCCAGAAGGAGCTGTGCGAGTGCATTGCGGGCCTGACCCCCGCCCAGAAGGGCGCGGCGCTGTACCACAAGGAGAACATTCTGGGCAAGGCCCCGCAGGAGATCATCAACCTGGGCATCAGCATGAGCTTTGTGCCTGAGGATCGGCTGGGCATGGGCCTGGTGGCCGGCATGGGCATGACCGACAACATGCTGCTGAAGAGCTACCGCAACGGCAAAGGCCCCTTTGTGGACCGGCCCCCGGCACGCCGCCTGGCCAACAAGCTGGTGGAAAAGCTGGGCATTGTGACCCCCGGCATTGAAACCCCCGTGCGCCTGATGAGCGGCGGCAACGTGCAGAAGGTGCTGCTGGGCCGGGAGATCGAGTCCAACCCGAACCTGCTGATTACCGCCTACCCGGTGCGCGGCCTGGACATCAACTCCAGCTACACCATTTACGACCTGCTGAACCAGCAGAAGGAGAAGGGCGTGGCCGTGATGTTCATCGGCGAGGACCTGGACGTGCTGCTGCAGCTGTGTGACCGCATCATGGTGCTGTGCCACGGCAAGGTGACCGGCGTGGTGGATGCCAAGACGGTGACCAAGGAGCAGATCGGCCTGATGATGACCGGGGAGGTGAGCGCATGAACCAGAACAAAACCACCAGCCGCGAGCCGCTGTTTCATGTGGTGAAGCGGCCGGAGCGCAGCGGCCGGCAGATGCTGCTGTTCCGCCTGGGCGCAGTGGCCCTGAGCATTCTGGCCGGCGGCCTGTTCATTCTGGCCATCGGCTACAACCCCATTGAAATTTACGGAACCATCCTGAACGGCGCGTTCCGAAGCAAGATCGCGGTGCAGAGCACCATCAAAATCACCATTCCACTGTGCATCAGCGCCCTGGGGGCCACTCTGGCCTTCAAGATGAAGTTCTGGAACATCGGCGGCGAGGGGCAGATCATCATGGGCGGCGTGTTCGCCACCTATTTTGCGCTGTTTCATGCCGACTGGCCCCATCTTCCCCTGATGATCGTCTGCTTTCTGGCGGGCCTCATCGGCGGCGGCCTGTGGGGGCTGATCCCTGCGCTGTTCAAGGTGAAGTGGAACACCAACGAGACCCTGCTGACCCTGATGCTGAACTACATTGCGCTGTACATCATCAGCTGGCTGCAGAACGGCCCCTGGCGTGACCCGACGGCCAACGGCTTCCCGAAGATCGCGGCCTTTGCCAAAAACGCCGTGCTGGGCAAGGTGCTGGGTGTGCAGGCGGGCTGGATCGTGATGCTGGTGCTCACGGTGCTGGTGTGGGTGTACCTGAAGTTCACCAAGCAGGGCTACGAGGTGGCCGTTGTGGGTGAAAGCCAGGACACCGCCCGGTATGCGGGCATTCATGTGAAAAAGGTCATCCTGCGCACCATGTTCCTCTCCGGCGCCATCGGCGGCGTGTGCGGCATGCTGCAGGCCTGCGGCACGGACGCCACCCTTTCCACCGGCATTGCGGGCGGCGTGGGCTTTACGGCCATCATCGTGGCCTGGCTGTGCCAGCTGAACCCAGGCATGATCCTGGTGGTGAGCTTCCTGTTCGGCGTGCTGGAAAAGGGCAGCGGCGTGGTGCAGTCCAGCTACGGCCTTTCCACCGACTGTGCGGCCGTTCTGCAGGGCATCATCCTGTTCTTCATTCTGGCAAGTGAGTTCTTTGTGCGGTACGCCTTTGCGGGCCGCAGCAGCGCGAAGGGGGGCAAAAAAGCATGAGCCTGTTCTTGAAATTTCTGGTGGCGGCCGTGGCCGCCGGCACCCCGCTGCTGTTCGGAACCGTGGGTGAGATCCTCAACGAAAAGGTGGGCCACCTGAACCTGGGTGTGGAGGGCATGATGGCCCTGGGCGCCTGCGCGGGCTTTATGACCGCCTATCTGACCGACAGCCTGGCCCTGGCCCTGCTGGCCAGCTTTGCGGCCGGCGTGCTGGCCTCGCTGATCTACGCGGTGCTGACCGTGACCTTCCTGGCCAACCAGAACGTGGCGGGCCTGACCCTGACCATCTTCGGCACCGGCCTTTCCAACTTCATCGGCGTGTACATGATCTCCCGCTCGGCGGAGGGCACACTGAAGCTGCCCGCCAAGGTGACGGCGGCGCTGGCGGCCGTGCACATCCCCGGCCTGAGCGATGCGCCGGTGGTGGGCGAGCTGCTGTTCAGCTACAACGTGTTTGTGTACCTGGGCGTGGCGGTGGCCCTGGCGGCGGGCTGGTACCTGTACGGCACCAAAACCGGCCTGAACGTGCAGGCCATCGGTGAAAACCCCGGCGCGGCGGACGCGGCCAGCATCCCCGTGAACAAATTCAAGTACATCAATCTGCTGCTGGGCGGCGGCATCTGCGGCATCGGCGGCGCGTATTGCAGCATGATCATCAACGGCGGCGTGTGGCTGAGCGACAGCGTGGGCGGCCTGGGCTGGATCGCGGTGGCGCTGGTTATCTTCGCCGCGTGGAAGCCGCAGCTGGCCATTCTGGGCAGCTTTGTGTTCGGCGGCCTTCGGGTGCTGAAGTACTATGTGCCCACCGGCGCGGTGCCCATCGCCTTCTTTGATATGCTGCCCTTCCTGATGACGGCCCTGGTGCTGATCGTGACCAGCATGCGGGGCAGCAAGGGCAGCCACATTCCGGCTTCGCTGGGTGTGAACTACTTCCGCGAGGACCGGTAAACGGCTGCGCGGCAAACCCTGCTTGAAAAGCGGCTGGGGCCAGTGCCCCGGCTGCTTTTTTGCGCCTTGCAAAGCCGAAAAAGGCGTGCTATACTTTGCAAGGATTTTATCGGCGTTTTACACAAGAATAGATTGGTGAATTTATGGAAGCTGCAACAAAAGAAAGCCGCCCGCTGTTTACAAACCAACAGCTTTGGGCGCTGATCGTGCCTCTGCTCATCGAGCAGCTGCTGGCGGTGGCCGTGGGCATGGCCGATACCATGATGGTCTCCCAGGCGGGCGAGGCGGCGGTGTCCGGCGTGTCGCTGGTGGATATGATCAACAACCTGATCATTTACCTGTTTTCGGCGCTGGCCACCGGCGGCGCGGTGGTTACAAGCCAGTTCATCGGGGCCCGGCGCACTCGGGAAGCCGGTGATTCGGCGGGCCAGCTGGTGCTGCTGAGTCTGCTCAGCGGTTTGGGCATTCTGGCCTTCTGCCTGCTGTGCGGCCGCCCGGTGATGCGGCTGTTCTTCGGTTCCATCACCGAGGACGTGATGGAGGCAGGCCTGCTGTATCTGCGCATTACGGCGGTGTCCTACCCGTTCCTGGCGCTGTACAACGCGGGCGCGGCACTGTTCCGAAGCGTGGGCAACAGCGGCATCAGCATGCGGGTGAGCATTGTGATGAACATCATCAACATCGTGGGCAACGCCATCGGTGTGCTGGTGCTGCACCTGGGCGTGGCGGGCGTGGCCCTGCCCACCCTCATCAGCCGGGCCGTGGCGGCGTTTCTCATCCTGCGGGCGGCCGAGCACGGGGCCGGCCCGGTGCAGCTGCACCTGCGCGGCCTGCGGCTGCAGGGGCACATGGTGCGGCGCATTCTGGAGATCGGCGTGCCCAGCGCCGTGGAGAACGGCCTGTTCCAGCTGGGCCGCCTGCTGGTGGTGAGCATCATCGCCACCTTCGGCACGGCGCAGATCGCCGCCAACGCGGTGGCCAACAACCTGGACGGCATGGCCATTCTGGGCGGGCAGGCGCTGGGCTTGGCCACCATCACGGTGGTGGGCCAGTGCGTGGGCGCGGGCGATTACGCCCAGGCCCGCCGCTACAACCGCAAGCTGATGCTCATCTCCTGGCTGCTCATTGCGGCCTCGGTGGCGGCCATTCTGACCAGCCTGCCGCTGCTGCTGAACCTGTACAACATCTCGGACGAAGCCCGGGTGCTCTCGGCCCAGCTGGTGCGGCTGCACAACATTCCGGCCATTGCGCTGTGGTGCCTGTCCTTCACGCTGCCCAACACCCTGCGGGCCGCAGGCGATGCCCGGTTTACCATGGTGGTATCCATTGTGTCCATGGCGGTGTTCCGCATTGGCTTCAGCGTGGTGCTGGGCATCTGGATGGGCCTGGGCGCCATCGGCGTGTGGATCGCCATGGACATCGACTGGGTGTGCCGTGTGATCTGCTTTGTGGCCCGGTACTTCTCCGGCGCCTGGACGAGAAAATACCAGAACTATCAGGCGTAAGCCGGTTTCGGCAAAGAAAAGCCCTCTTCGGAGGGCTTTTTTCGTTGCCCGGTTGCCCGCGCCGCGGCGGAATGATATGATGGGGGCAGAGCAGGGCGGCACCGCCGCCGGAAATGAGAGGACGCGAAACATGAAGCTGATCAGCTGGAACGTAAACGGCCTGCGGGCCTGTGTGGGCAAGGGCTTTCTGGACGCCTTTGCCGAATTTGGTGCGGACGCGGTCTGCCTGCAGGAGACAAAACTGCAGCAGGGGCAGATCGACCTGAATCTGGAGGGGTATCAGCAGTACTGGAACTATGCGGAGAAGAAGGGATATTCCGGCACGGCCTGCTTTACCCGGCAGCCGCCGCTGGCCGTGCGCCTGGGCATCGGCAAAGAGGAGCACAGCCATGAGGGCCGTGCCATCACGCTGGAATTTCCGCAGCTGTATCTGGTGAACCTGTATGTGCCCAATGCGCAGGAGGGCCTGGCCCGCATTGACTACCGGATGCAGTGGGAGGATGACCTGCGCGCCTACGTTCAGGCGCTGGACGCGGAAAAGCCGGTGGTGATCTGCGGCGATTTCAACGTGGCGGCTGAAGAAATCGACCTGAAAAATCCCAAGAGCAACCGGGGCAACGCCGGATTTTCGGACCAGGAGCGGGACTGCTTCCGCCGTCTGCTGGCCGCCGGCTTTGCCGACAGCTTCCGCCGCCTGTACCCGGACCGCACCGGGGCGTACAGTTGGTGGAGCTACCGCTTCAAGGCGCGGCAGAACAATGCGGGATGGCGCATTGATTATTTTCTGGTGAGCGAGCGGCTTATGCCCCATGTGAAGGACAGCTTTATCCTGCCGCAGGTGATGGGCAGCGACCATTGCCCGGTGGGGCTGGAGCTGGATATTTGAAACATCCTACAAATAGACAGCCCGGCGGGAAAACCGGCCGCCGCCCCCGAAAATTGCCCAAAAGACGTGGGATGTCTAAATTTACACACATTCGGATTTGTTGTGAAAAATAACCAGAAATACATTGACTTACATTTAACAATATGAGATAATAAAACCAAATCGGAGAACGGCGGCCGAAAAAGCGGCTGCCACACATCCGCCGATTCAAAAGGCCAAAACCCCTTGTTACCAAAGGCGGGAACCGCACGATGGGCGCAGAACCTTCCGGGCATTGCCCGGTGTGCAGCGTGTGCGAAGCCACGCCAAATCACCTGATACCAGGGAATTTTTAGGAGGTAGTAAGAGTATGGAAACCTATGGCATCGAAAAGCTGGGCATCATCGGCCCCAAGGCTGTTTACCGCAACCTGACCCCCGCACAGCTCACCGAGCACGCCCTGCGCCGCGGCGAGGGCACCCTGAGCAACACCGGCGCGCTGGTGGTGACCACCGGCAAGTACACCGGCCGCTCTCCTAACGACAAATTTATTGTGGACACCGAGGGCGTGCACAACGAAATCGCCTGGGGCAAGGTGAACCGCCCCATCAGCCGCGAGAAGTTCAACGCCATCAAGAGCAAGGTTGCTGCGTACCTGCAGGGCCGCGAGGTGTTCATTTTTGATGGCTTCGCCGGTGCAGACAAGAAGTACACCAAGAAGTTCCGCATTGTGAACGAGCTGGCCAGCCAGAATATGTTCATCCATCAGCTGCTCATCCGCCCCACCGCCGAGGAGCTGGCGGCTTACGGCGAGCCTGACTACACCATGCTGGTGGCCCCCGGCTTCAAGTGCGACCCTGAGGTGGACGGCGTGAACAGCGAAGCCGCCATCATGATCGACTACGAGGCCCACATGATCGTCATCTGCGGCAGCCAGTACGCCGGTGAGATTAAGAAGAGCGTGTTCTCCACCATGAACTACGTGATGACCAAGCAGAACGTGCTGCCCATGCACTGCTCGGCCAACATGGACCCCGAGACCCATGAGACCGCCGTGTTCTTCGGCCTGTCCGGCACCGGCAAGACCACCCTGTCTGCCGACCCCGCCCGCAAGCTGATCGGCGATGACGAGCATGGCTGGAGCCCCGACGGCGTGTTCAACTTTGAGGGCGGCTGCTATGCCAAGTGCATCAACCTGTCCGCTGAGAACGAGCCGGACATCTACAACGCCATCAAGTTCGGCGCCCTGGTCGAGAACGTGATCATGGACCCCGAGACCCGCGAGTTTGACTTCAACGACGGCAGCCTGACCGAGAACACCCGTGTGGGCTACCCCGTGGAGTACATCAAGAACAGCGCCATCCCCGGCGTGGGCGGCATTCCCAAGGTGGTCATCTTCCTGACCGCCGATGCCTTCGGCGTGCTGCCTCCCATCAGCCGCCTGAGCAAGGAAGCGGCCATGTACCACTTCGTCACCGGCTTCACCAGCAAGCTGGCGGGCACCGAGCGCGGCGTCACCGAGCCTCAGCCCACCTTCTCCACCCTGTTCGGCGAGCCCTTCATGCCCATGGACCCCAACGTCTATGCGCAGATGCTGGGTGAGAAGCTGGAGAAGTACGGCACCAAGGTCTATCTGGTGAACACCGGCTGGGCCGGCGGCAGCGCAGCGGCCGGCGCAAAGCGCATGAAGCTGAGCTACACCCGCGCCATGGTTACCGCCGCTTTGAACGGCAGCTTCGACAACGTCGAGTTCAAGCATCACGATGTGTTCAACGTGGATTATCCCACCAGCTGCCCCGGCGTGCCCGACGAGAAGCTGGATGCCCGCGGCATGTGGGCGGATAAGGCTGCTTACGACGAGCAGGCCAACAAGCTGGCCGCCATGTTCCAGGAGAACTTCGCCAAGAAGTACCCCAATATGCCCGCCGACATCGTGGCTGCCGGCCCCAAGGCCAAGTAAAAACGGCTTTGAGCGCTTTAAGCTGAATTAGAGCTGAATCAGAAGTGAAGTCCCCCGCAGAGCTTGCTCTGCGGGGGACTTTTTGCGTGTGGGAAAGGCTGAAGCTTGCGGGGAGAGCTTGTGGTTCGCGGCGGTAGAGCCTTCCCCTCGAGGGGAAGCCTGAAACTCGCGGGGCAAAGCCTTCCCCCAAAAAACACCGTCAACTCGCGCTCACGGGAGAAAGGATGGCTTGCCCCCATTTAAAGCAAACACGGGCTATGAAAAAACCGGGATCGGTGGTACAATGCAGAAAAAGAAATCAGCGGAAAGGAGGACAAACTGTGCAGAAACAGAAGGCTCCAATCCCCATTCCGGCCCCGGTGTGCGGCATCATCGGGCGGCTGAACCGCGCCGGTTATGAGGCCTGGGCGGTGGGCGGCTGCGTGCGGGACAGTCTGCTTGGCCGGACGCCCCACGATTGGGATCTGTGCACCAGCGCCCTGCCTGAGCAGGTGGCCCAGGTGTTCCGGGGCGAGCGGCTGCTGCCCACCGGCCTCGCCCACGGCACCCAGACCCTGATGGAGGAGGGCAGCCCCTACGAGATCACCACCTACCGGGTGGAGCTTGGGTACAGCGACGGCCGCCACCCGGACGCGGTGGCCTTTACCCCCAGCCTGACGGAGGACCTGGCCCGGCGGGATTTTACGGTGAACGCCATGGCCTGCCATCCCACACTGGGGCTGGCGGACCCGTTCGGCGGGCAGGCCGACCTGCAGGCGGGCGTTCTGCGGGCGGTGGGAGACCCGGAGCAGCGCTTTTCGGAGGATGCCCTGCGCATTCTGCGGGCGCTTCGCTTCGCCGCCGTGTACGGCCTTACAGTGGAAGAGCACACTGCCCGGGCCGCCCGGACGCTGGCCCCACGGCTGGCGCTGGTGAGCCGGGAACGGGTGACCCAGGAGCTTTGGAAGCTGCTGGCCGCGCCGGATGGGGTCGCCGCGGCCCGGGTGCTGCGGCAATTCCCGGAAGTGGTGCGGGAAATTCTGCCGGAGCTGGCCCCCTGCATGGGCTTTGACCAGCACAGCGCCTGGCACCAGTACGATGTGTGGGAGCACCAGCTGCACGCTCTGGAGGCGGTGCAGGTCAACACCCCGGAAGAGCTGCCGCTGCTGCGGCTGGCGGCGCTGATCCACGACATTGGTAAGCCGGAGACCTTTCAGCTGGGGCCGGACGGGCAGGGCCATTTTTATGGCCACGGCAAGGCAGGGGCAGCACTGGCACAGGAGATGCTCACCCGGCGGCTGCGGCTGCCCATCCAGACCCGCCAACGGGTGGTGCTTCTGGTGGAGCGGCACGACGTCCCCCTGCCGCCCACCCCAAAAGTGGTGCGGCGCGCTCTGGCGGAGCTTGGACCACAGGCGGCCGGCCAGCTGGCGGCGGTGCATCTGGCCGACCTGCAGGCCCACGACCTGACCGGGCGCAACGGTGAGCGGCTGCGGGGCTTTTTGGCCGAGACCCGGGAATTTGCCGCCCTGCTGGAGGAGGAGACCCGGCGGGGGGCCTGTGTTTCGCTGAAGGATCTGGCCGTGAACGGGGCGGACCTGATAAAGCTGGGTTACGCCCCCGGCCCGGCACTGGGTGCGGCCCTGAACGGCCTGCTGGCCCGGGTTGTGGACGGCAGCCTGGAAAACCGGCGTGAGGCGCTTCTGGCGGAGGCTGAGAAGATGAAAAGTGCGGGGGCAATGCAGTGAGGCGGAGCACGCGGTGCAGCCGTGGCGTTGTGGCAAAGAAGCAAGATGAAGTGCACGGCACTGCGAAAAAATAGCACAACAAAAAAGCCAACCTGTGGGGGAGGGGGATCAAACCCGCCCGCGGTTGGCTTTTTCGTATTCGCCCGGCCACTGTTTGCGGATGGCCGGAAATTCGGGAACAAGCCCCGATGGAGGAAGGCAGCCCGACCCCGCCCAAAGGGGGGCTGCGAGGCAGCGGGGTGAAAGGAGAAACGCCCGACTGCCGGTTATGGCGGATCAGCAAAGCACCGGAGGCGATGCGCCGTCCATCCGGGAACCTGCGAGGTTAGCCTTTGCTAATCTGGCATTATAATACCAGATCATGGGGCGGTTGTCAATGGCTAACTTGAAGTTTTTTTAAAAAACAAGAAAAAAGATAGGAAAATAGGGATGTGCGGGCGGGATGCGGCGGGAAAAGCGGATGGCGGCGGCAAAAGACTTCCCCTTGAGGGGAAGGTGCATTGCGACATCAATGACGGATGAGGTGGGGCGTGGAGCACTGCTGCAACGTTGTGGCAAAGCAGTAAAATAAAGTGCGCGACACTGCCGTGATATTATGCCGGAGACAAGATTCCACCTCATCAGTCGGCTTGCGCCGACAGCTTCCCCTCGAGGGGAAGCCGATGGCTCGGCCGAGAGCAGCACCTTTGCAGGCAAAAGCCTCCCCCTCGCGGCGCGGCGAAAAGCAACCCCTTCGCGGAAAAAGCTGCAGCGCCGCCGCCCGCCTGCCCTGAAAGCACGGCCGCGTTTTTACGCAAAAAAGCCCGCCCCACGGCCAAGGCGAACGAGAAAGGCCGGTGGAGCGGGTGGAAACTGGCAATGAAAGGAAGGGGAAGGCTCAGGCAGCGGCCTTGTTCAGGCGGCTTTCCAGCGCCTTGGCCAGCAGCAGGGCGCACACGCCCTTGATCAGGTCGGGGATGACGAAGGGAGTTACGCACCAGGCCAGGCTGGTGGCCAGGTCGTTGCCGGACATGAACATGAACCAGGCGGTGCCGAAGGTGTAGCACACGGCCACGGCCAGAATCACGCCCACAAGGCGGGGCACAAAGCCCTTAAAGTGCTGGCACACCAGAGACAGCACCAGCGCCATCAGGGGATAGGCCACCAGATAGCCGCCGGTGGCGCCCAGCAGAACCTGCGGGCCGGACTTGAAGCCGGAGAAAACCGGCAGGCCGATGGCGCCAATGGCAATGTATACCACCTGCGCGGCGAAGGCCCAGCCGGGGCGCAGCATGGCGCCGGTGAACAGCACTGCAAACACGGACAGGGTCAGGCTGATGGGGCCAATGGCGATGCTGAAGGGCGCAACCACGGCGGTGAGGGCGGCGCACAGGGCCGCCAAGACTAAATCATGGGTGTTGGTCTTTTTCATGTTCGGTTCTCCTCTGCGAAAAAATACAAAAACTGATAAAATGATGCGTTTCTACAAATTGGAATCAAGTTGAAGCCAAGTTACAGGCTGCCCGGGCTGGGGCGGGTGCTCACCTCGCCGAAGCGCAGGGCCTTTTGCCCGCCGGTGGGCAGCTGAATCACCAGGCGGCCCTCGTCGTCAATGGCCAGGGCCTTGGCAATGTAGGGGTCGCCATCGCCGGTGACGGTGAGCCAGTGGCCCACCACCAGACTGCGCTGCCGGTACTCGGGCAGGTAGTCGTGCCCAAAACCCAGGGCCAGCAGGTGTGCCGCAATGGACGCTGCCAGCGCCGCCCGCCCGCAGGGGGACGGCCCGTTCGGGAACAGGCTGCCCGCAATGGAAGCCAGCTCCGGCCCGAACTGCTCGGGGGTAGTGGTCAGGTTGATGCCGATGCCCACCACCAGAAAGTCAATGCGGCCGCTCTCGAAGTCGGTGACAGCCTCAGTGAGGATGCCGCAGACCTTTTTGCCGCCGTAAAACAGGTCGTTTACCCATTTGATCGCCAGCGAACAGCGGGTCAGCTCCTCCACAGCTTGGCACACGGCCACGGCGGCGGCTCCGGTGGCGGTCAATGCGTCCGGGGCGGCCACGTCCGGCCGGAGAAGCAGTGAGAGGTACACGCCGCCCGGCGGGCTGACGAAGGTGCGGCCCAGGCGGCCGCGGCCCTGTTTCTGCCGCCCGGCCACCACCAGCGTACCGGTGGGGGCACCGGCCAGCCCAAGCCGCTTGGCGGCCATGTTGGTGGAGTCGATCTCCTCGTGAACCTCCACCAGGCCGATGGGGCAGCCGGGGGGCAGGGCGGCGCGCACCGCCTGCTCGGTGAGGGGGTCATTGCCCTCGGCCAGCCAGTAACCCTGGCCACTTGCCCCCTGAATGGGGTAGCCGCGGTTCTGCAGCTCCCGGGCGGCCTTCCAGACGGCGGAGCGACTTACGCCCAGCTGCTGTGCCAGCGCCTGCCCGCTGAGGGGGCGGCCGCCGCACGAGGCCAGTGCCTGAAGCAGCGCCTGCTGGGTGCTGCCATGCTTGCCCATGGGCCCGCCTCCTTCCTGCGAACGTGTTCGGTCAACAGTGTCCAGTATAGTGGCCAAAGGGTGGACGGTCAATGAAAAGTTTACGGAAAAGTTGACGGGAAAGGTTGACAGAATGCGCAGCCCATAAAACAAAAACGCCATGAACGCGGGTTGCGTGCGTTCATGGCGTTTTGAAGTTTTTAAGTGCCAGGCAGAGCGGCAGGCTCAGCCCTCTTCGCCGGGCATTTTCCAGCCCCGGTGATCGGTGTGCAGCAGCTGTTCGGCCAGCTCGCTGTTGGGCTCGCCCAGATAGTCCTCATATAGGGCCTTCACCTGGGGGTTCTCGTGGGAGAAGCGCAGGGGCTGCACCCGGTCAATGCCGTAGAGCACCTGGCCGCGCTGGTCCGCCAGCTCCCGGTCCTCCATGGAGATGGGCTGGCCGCCGCCGCCCACACAGCCGCCGGGGCAGGCCATGACCTCCACAAAGTGGTAGTGGGCCCGGCCGGCCAGCAGGTCCTCGATCAGGGCACGGGCCTCGCCCAGGCCGCTGACGGCGGCGCAGTTCAGGGGCACACCGGCGATGGTGTAGGTGGCTTCCCGCCGGCCCTTGCCGGGGCGCATGGCACGGAAGGCGTCCGGGTCCGGCTCTTCACCGGTAAGGGTGTAGGCCGCGGTGCGCAGGGCGGCCTCCATCACGCCGCCGGTGGCACCAAAGATGACGCCCGCGCCGGTGAACACGCCCATGGGGCTGTCCAGCCCTTCCTCCTGTAGGGTCTCGGGGGTGATCTTATCCGCCCGCACCATGCGCACGAACTCCCGGGTGGTGAGGGCCAGATCCACGTCCGGCCCGGCGGCTGTGGCCATGGTGGGCAGCTCGCATTCGGCCTTTTTGGCCACACAGGGCATGATGGACACGCAGAAGATCTTCTTCGGGTCCACCCCGATGCGCTGGGCAAACCAGCTCTTGGTCACGCTGCCAAACATCTGCTGGGGGCTTTTGGCGGTGGAGAGCCGCCCCTGAAGCTGGGGGTACTGGCTCTTCAAAAAGCGCACCCAGCCAGGGCAGCAGCTGGTGAACATGGGGGCATGGTCCAGCTCACCCTTCTTCAGGCGGGCAATCAGTTCGGCCGATTCCTCCATAATGGTCAGGTCGGCGGAGAAGTTGGTGTCAAACACATAGTCGAAGCCCAATGCCCGCAGGGCGGCGGCCATCCGGTTGACGGTGGCCAGCTCCCGGGGCAGGCCCAGCGCCTCGCCCCAGGCCGCCCGCACGGCGGGGGCGATCTGCACCACGGTGATCTTCTCCGGGTCGGCCAGCGCGTCGAAGGCCTTCTGGGTGTCGTCCCGCTCCCGCAGGGCGCCCACGGGGCAGTGGGTGATGCACTGGCCGCAGAGGGCACACTCGGAGTCCTTGATGACCCGGTTGTGGGAGACATCGATGGTGGTGCGTCCGCCGGTGCCGGCCAGGTCCCAGATGTTCAGGCTCTGCACCTTGTCGCAGATCTGGATGCAGCGCATACATTTAATGCACTTCTGGGCGTCCCGATACAGGGGGAAGGTGGTGGTCCAGGCGGCCCGCTGGCCGGTGGGCAGCTGGGTTTCGTAGGGCACCGAGAGAATGCCCAAGTCGTTGGCGATGGTCTGCAGGCGGCAGTTGCCGCTGCGCACGCAGGTGGCGCACTTGCAGTCGTGCTGGGAGAGAATCAGCTCCACGTTCACCCGGCGGGTGCTGCGGGCGCGGGGCGAATTGGTGTGCACCACCATGCCCTCCCGCACCGGGTTGTTGCAGGCGGTGACCATGGCGTGTTCGCCCTCCACCTCCACACAGCACACCCGGCAGGCGGCGATTTCGTTGATGCCTTTTAAGTAGCACAGATGGGGGATGCTGATGCCGGCTGTGGCGGCGGCCTCCAGGATGGTGGTGCCCTGAGGCACGGCGACGGCCTGGCCGTTGATCGTGAGGTTTACCATTCCGTTTTCCTCCCTCCCTTAAAGATGCCGTAGCCGAAGTGGTCACACCGCAGGCAGCGGCTGGCCTCCTGCTGAGCCTCTTCGTCGCTCATGCCCAGCTTGACCAGCTCAAAGTCGTACTTGCAGTCGGTCAGGCTCCGGTTGGTCAGGTTCACGCGGCCGCAGGGGGGCGTGTTGGTCAGGTGGGCGGGCGGAATCTCCACGTCACAGCGAATCTTGTGGGTGTAGCCCAGGAAGGCATCGATGTTGTCGGCGGCCACCTTGCCTGCGGCCACCGCCCGGATAACGGTGGCGGGACCGGACACCGCGTCGCCGCCCGCAAACACGTTCTTCACGCCGGGCACGGCGCTGGTCAGGTCTGCCAGAATGGTGCCCCGGTGGGTGGCCACGCCGATGGCCTCGAAGGGCTGGGCCTCAATGGACTGGCCGATGGCCACGATGATGTAATCACAGGGGATGCGCTGGGGCGGGCAGTTGGCCTTTACCGGGGAGGGGCGGCCGTCCCGCCCGTAGGGGCCGATGTGCTGGGGCTGGGTCCACAGAGCGGCCACCTTGCCCTCCTCGTCCGCCTCAATGCGGCTGGGGGCCTGCAGGGGCAGAATCTGGCAGCCCTCGCCGATGGCCTCCTCGATCTCCTCCGCCAGGGCGGTCATGTCCTCAATGCGGCGGCGGTACACACAGGTCACGCTGGCCGCGCCCAGGCGCTGGGCGGTGCGGGTGGCGTCCATGGAGACGTTGCCGCCGCCGATGACGCAGACCCGCTTGCCCGCAAAGTCCGGCGCGCGGCCCTCGCCGATGCTGCGCAGCATCTCCACGGCGCTGAGCACGCCCACGGAGCCTTCGCCCTCAATGCCGAGCTTTTTATCGCCGGAAGCGCCGATGGACAGATACACCGCGTCGTACTGCTTCTGGATGTCGGCCATGGATACGTCCTGCCCGACGGCCACGCCGGTGCGCACCTGCACCCCGGCGGAGAGAATGAAGTTGATGTCCCGGTCCAGCACGTTCTGGGGCAGGCGATAGTCCGGAATGCCGTACCGAAGCATACCGCCCAGCTTGGGCAGTTTGTCGTATACGGTGACCGAATGGCCCATCAGAGAGAGATAATAGGCCGCGGTCAGGCCGCCGGGGCCGCCGCCGATGACGGCGATCTGCTTGCCGGTGGCCTCGGCCCGCTGGGGCGGCTCCATGGGGGAGGCGTGATCCACCGCATACCGCTTCAGGCCGCAGATGTTCACGGCATCGTCCACCATGCGGCGGCGGCAGTGGTTCTCACAGGGGTGCTCGCACACATAGGCGCAGGTGAAGGGGAAGGGGTTGTCCTTGCGGATGAGGCGCACGGCGTCGTCGTAGCGGCCGGCCCGCACCAGTGAGATGTAGCCGGGAATGTCCACATGGGCCGGGCACACCGAGACGCAGGGCACCGGGTGGCCCAGGCTGCAGATGCAGCGGCCGTACAGCACGTGCTCTTCGTAGTCCTCCCGGAAGCCGCGCACCCCCTTCAGTACCATGTGAGCGGCCTCGTAGCCGATGGCGCAGTCCGCCGAGTCGGCGATGACCTGGGCGGTGCGCTCGATCAGGTCAATGGTTTCCAGGGTGGCGGTGCGGTCCAGCACGCTCTCGATCAGAACGGCCAGCTGGCCCAGACCCACCCGGCAGGGTACGCATTTGCCGCAGGTCTGCGCGTGGGAAAGGCGCACGAAGTTCAGCGCCATATCCACCGGGCACAGCCCCGGCGAAGAGGCGTTGATGCGTCTGCCCATCTCCCGGTAGAGGCCGTTCAGAACGATCTGGGCCTGGCCGGGATGTTCAATGGAAAGTCGGCTCAAAAAAATTCCCCCTTTGGTTCTGCCGCAAAACGGCAGGCAGTTCGGGCAAAGGCCCGTGCAAACAGGCGGCGTGGAGGCGAAGGCACACGCAGAATCTGAGCGCGGACGGATTTGGGCACACCGAACGGAAAAAAGCGCCTGCAGATTTTGAAAATGCGCGGCCGGATGCAGCCGACACGCCTTTTTATCATTATAAAACAAAAGTGCATACAGGGTCAAGAAAAGTGCATGAGCCGGGGAGAAAAATGGGAAATATCCGGAAAAGTGGGCAAAAAAATCCGCCGCTCTGCCGAGGGAAAGGCAGAGCGGCGGGGGAAAAGCGGCCCAGCAGCGAACGAAGGAAAATGCTGTGCCGCAAAACGCGGCCAAAAATGAATTATTGGGCGCCGGGGCCGGGCTTGCAGGGTTTGCCGTCCTTCCAGGTCTGGATCACATGGGCCAGGCCCTCCAGAGACTGAGTCAGGTCGCCGTCAAAGGCGGCGAAGTTGGCCAGGCGGCCCACTTCCAGCAGGCCCATGTCGCTGCGGCCCGCGATCTGGGCGTTCACGCCCAGCGCGTGGCCCAAGGCCTCCACGGGGCCTTCGCCCAGAGTCTCGCCGATCATGGCGATCTCGTCCCGCAGGGTGCCGGCAGTGTCGGTGCCCGCGCCGATGAGAATGCCGGCCTGCTTGGCCCAGCGCATGCCCTGTTCCTGCTTGCTGAACACGCGCTCCTGAAGCATATCCCAGTATTTGGCGTTGGGGCCGGCCTTGGCGGCGCCGCGGATGCCGGTCATGGTGGGGTTCAGGTGGGTGCCCCGGCGGGCCATCTCCTCAATCAGGTCCTCGGTCATCATGCAGCCATGCTCAATGTTGTCAATGCCGGCGAACACGGCCCGGCGGATGCCCTCGTTGGAGTAGGCGTGAATGGCGCAGGCCCGGCCCAGGTCGTGGGCGGCCTCAGCACCGGCGGTCAGCTCCTCCAGGGTGAACTGGGGAATGCTGGGGTCCTCATGGGGGAAGTGCTCCAGGCCGCCGCTGCCCATGAACTTGATCACATCGGCGCCCTTGTTCACCTGAATGCGCACGGCCCGGCGCACGGCGTCGGCACCGTCGCATTCCATGCTCTGGCGGTAGCAGTGGCCGCCGGTGATGCTCAGGGACATGCCGCAGCTGCTGATGTAGGGGCCCTGCACCACGCCGTCGTCAATGGCGCGGCGCAGCTCAATGCAGGTGTAGCCGGTCAGGCCCTGATCCCGCACATAGGTGATGCCCTCATCGGTGAGGTAGTGCATCATGTTGTTGTAGCTGTGCAGAATGAGGTAGGTCTGGTCATGGGCCATCAGCTCGGTGGCGCACTGGCCGAAGGTTTTGCCCGGGGCCGGGAAGCGCAGGCTCTTGCGGCTGATGTGGTCATGAATGTTCATCAGGCCGGGGGTCAGCGTGGCGCTGCCCAGCTCCACGGTGCAGTCCGGCGTGGCTTCGGCGGGCTGCTTGTCGGTCACGCAGGTGATGTATTTTCCCTCAAAGCCCACCCAGGCAGGCGAGATGACGGTATGGCCATCGCCCACGATGGCGCGCTGGGCATGAAGCCAGGTCTGTTTCATAATGTTTTGCTCCTCTCTGACAGGGAAATTCAGCGTGTGGTGCTGCCTCAGTATTTTTCAACGGACTCTCGGAAGGCGCGCAGCTCACCGGGCTGAACCTTGGGCGAAACGCTGCACTCAGGTGCCATGATGAAGGGGGTGTTCTTCATCTCCGTGATGGTTTTGCGACACATATGGTCGATGATGATGCTCTTGCCCTGACCGAAGGGGCGCTCGTCACAGCCGCCCATGGGGGTTTTGCCAGCCAGCCATTCGCTGCTGCCCAGCATGGGCGGGTTGCCTGGGGCGCTGGCGGCCCAGTGGATGACCTGGCAGGGGTAATCCACAAAGCGCTCAGGGTTGCCGTAAATGCCGCAGGTGTGCACCAGGTTGGGCAGGTCGCGGATGGGCTCCATGGCGATCAGGTCGTAGGGCTTGCAGAACTCGTTCCACTCATCCAGCGTAAAGTAGCCGGTGCGGGCCATGCCCAGAGCCGCGTAGAACACGCCGGTCACGCCGGCTTCCTTCATGCGCTGGTTGTACTTGGCCATGGTGTTGGCGATGTTCTTCAGGGCCTTGTGCACCTCGGTGGGATGCTCCAGACACAGGCGGATCAGGCTGCTCTCCTCGCGGGGGGATTCCCGATAGCGGCCGATACTGCGGTAGCCGCACAGGTTCAGCAGAATGCCGATGGGGGTGAAGGCACCGGCAAACACCGGCACATCCGGGCCGACGCCCTCCACCACCAGGCGTGCAGTTTCATACTGTTCGGCCCAGATGGGTTCGTCGCCGGTCATCTCGCCCACCTTTTCCAGATCACGGTAATCGTGGATCAGGTTGGAGGTGCGGGTGGGCACCACGTCGTTGTAATGCTCGTAGTCGTAGGTGTTGCCCCAGGCCTCGTAATAGTAGACGGCGCGGGGGTTCATCTTCACGAAATCCCAGTCATATTCCTGCTGGAATTTCAGGAACGTATCGGCCATCACCTTGGCGCCGCTGTGTTCGAATTCCGGGAAATGATGGTAGCAGGTGATGGGCGGCCGGTCGGCCAGTTCGCCGTGCAGAACGGCCTCGACACGCTGCTTTTTGGTCCAGTTGCTCATAGTTGCTGACTTCCTTTCTGGTTAAAGGCAGGCGAAACGCGACCGGAACAAAGGGGCCGCATCTCTTGATTTACGCATGATTTGCTGTGATTCACAACAAAAACAACAATGAAAAACCTGTGCATAAGAGCGCACAGAACCCACACGGCAAAGGCCGTATGGGGTGCGGCTGTGCAGCCGGAAACAGGGGGCTTACTCGTACAGGAAGCAGGCCACCTGGTGGCCGCCGCCAACGTCCTTCAGCGTGGGAATGCCCTGGGTGCACCGGGCGCTGGCCATGGGGCAGCGGGGGGCAAAGCGACAGGCGTTGGGCGGGTCGATGGGGGAGGAGATCTCGCCGGTCAGGGGCTGGATCTCCCGCTTTTTCTTCAGGCTGGGCACGGGAATCGCCGAGAGCAGCGCCTTGGTGTAGGGGTGCTGCGGCTGCTCAAACAGCTCCACAGCAGGGGCCTTTTCCACAATCTGGCCCAGGTACATCACCGCGATCTCATCGGCCAGATGGTTGACCACCGAGAGGTTGTGGGTGATAAAGATGTAGGTCAGGTCCATCTGCTCCTGCAGGTCCTGCATCAGGTTCAGGATCTGGGCCTGAATGGACACGTCCAGTGCACTGACCGGCTCATCGCAGACGATGAAGGAGGGATTCAGCGCCAGGGCGCGGGCGATGCCCACACGCTGGCGGCGGCCGCCGTCCAGCTCATGGGGGTAGCTGTTTACCAGCCGCTGGGAGAGGCCCACGGTCTCCATCAGCTCGTTGACCCGTTGCTCCCGCTCGGCGGCGTTGGCGCACAGCTTGTGCAGCTTCAGCGGCTCGGCAATGATGTCGCTGATGGTCATGCGGGCGTTCAGGGAGGAGTAGGGGTCCTGGAAGATGATCTGCATCCGGCGGCGCATCTGGCGCAGCTGCTTTTTGTCCAGGGCCAGCACGTCCTGCCCTTCAAAGGTCACCTGGCCGCTGGTGGGCTCGATGAGCCGAAGAATGGCCCGGCCGGTGGTGGACTTGCCGCAGCCGCTCTCGCCCACCACGCCCAGGGTCTTGCCCTTATCAATGGTAAAGGAAACATCGTCCACTGCGTGGAGCATTCCCTTGGGGGTCTTGAAGTATTTTTTCAGGTGGCTGACCTGAAGAATGGGTTCCTGTTGGGTCATGCGCTTCACTCTCCCTTCTCAAACAGGGTGCAGCAGACGTAATGGGTGTCACTCAGCTGGGTGCGGCGGGGCAGGGCCGCCTGGCAGGCGGGGGTCGCCTTGCTGCACCGGGGGGCAAAGGGGCAGCCCGCGGGCAGGTTGGTGGGGTCGGGCATCAGGCCGTGAATGGGCACCAGACGGTGGGTGCGGGCGTCGATGTTGGGAATGGAGTTGAACAGGCCCTCCGTGTAAGGATGGGCAGTGTGCTCAAATACATCCTCCAAGGTGCCGTGTTCCACCACGCGCCCGGCGTACATCACTGAGACTTCATCGCACACCTCGGCCACAATGCCCAGGTCGTGGGTGATCATCAGCATGGCGGTGTTGTACTTGGCCTTCAGTTCCTTCATCAGCTTCAGCACCTGGGCCTGAATGGTCACATCCAGGGCGGTGGTGGGCTCGTCGGCAATCAGCAGCATGGGGTTGCAGGCCAGGGCCATGGCAATGACCACGCGCTGCTTCATGCCGCCGGAGAACTGATGGGGGTAATCTTTTCCGCGGGAGGCGGGAATGCCCACCAGCTCCAGCATTTCGCCCGCCTTCTTTTCGGCCTCCTGCAGGCTGATCTTATCGTGCAGCAGGTAGACCTCGGCGATCTGCTCGCCCACCGGCAGCACTGGGTTCAGGCTGGTCATGGGGTCCTGGAAGATCATGCTCACCTGCGAGCCGCGCAGCTTTTCCATCTCCTGCTTTCCGGCGGTGAGGATGTTGGTGTCGCCCAGGCGGATGCTGCCGCCGGTGATCACCCCCGGGGGATCGGGAATCAGCCGCAGGATCGAGAGGGCGGTGGTAGTTTTGCCGGCACCGGTTTCACCCACAAGGCCCAGGGTTTTGCCGCGCTGCAGCTGAAGGTCCATGTGGTTGACCGCCTTCACAACGCCGTCGTCGGTGCGGAACTCCACACTTAAATCCTGGATCTCCAGCAAATATTCCGTATTGTTCATGGCGTTTACCTCATTAACGTTTCAGCTTCGGGTCCAGCGCATCCCGCAGGCCGTCGCCCAGCAGGTTCAGGGCCAGAATGGTGATCATGATGACCAGACCGGGAATGACCACCACATGGGGCGCGTCCCGAATGGCGCTGCGGCCGCTGGCCAGCATGGCGCCCCATTCCGGTGCGGGGGGCTTGATGCCCAGGCCGATGAAGCTCAGGCTGGCGGTGGAAAGAATGGCGGTGGCCACGCGCAGGGTTGCCTGCACAATGATGGGGGACAGGCAGTTGGGCAGGATGTGCCGCAGAATGATGTGGCCGTTGGTGGCACCGATGGCCCGAGCCGCCTCCACAAACTCCTGATCCTTCACGCTGAGCACGGAGGCACGAACCACTCGGGCAAAGGTGGGCATACTGGCCAGGCCGATGGCGATCATCAGGTTGGTCATACTGCTGCCCAGGGCGGCCACGATCATAATGGCCAGCAGCAGGATGGGAATGGACAGGAACACGTCCATCACGCGCATGATCACGTTGTCCACCACGCCGCCGAAGTAACCGGCAATGGCACCCAGAGTACCGCCGGTGGCCAGGGCAATGGCCACGGCCACCACACCAACCAACAGGCTGATGCGCGCGCCGTGAACCAGGCGGGCAAAGATGTCACGGCCCAGCTCGTCGGTGCCGAACCAGTGTTCGGCGCTGGGGCCCTGGAAGCGATGTACCACGTCCTGCTTGATGACGACGGTGTCGTAATCGGCGATCTGGTCGGCAAACACGGCCACCAGAATCAGAATGACCACCACGGCAAGGCCGAGCATGGCCAGACGGTTGCGGCGCATACGCCGCCAGATCTCAGCCAGCTGGCTGCGCTTTTTGCGGCGCACCGGGGCAGATTTTTGTTCGTTCATTGCGCTGCGCCTCCTTATTTGTACTGAGATTTGATGCGGGGATCGATAAAGGCGTACAAAATGTCGATGAGCAGGTTGACCAGGCTGAAGATGATGGCAAAGGTGATCAGGCAGCCCAGTACCACCGGCTCGTTTTTCTGGTTGATGGCGTTGATCATCAGGGTACCCAGACCGGGCAGGGAGAACACGGTTTCGTTGACCACCGCGCCGCCCAGCAGCGTACCGATCTGCAGGCCGATGACCGTGATGACCGGAATCATGGCGTTGCGCAGAGCGTGGTGCATGACCACGCGGCCCTCACCTGCGCCCTTGGCCCGCGCCGTGCGGATGTAGTCCTGCCGGATGACCTCCAGCATACTGGAGCGGGTGGTACGCATGAAGTTGGCCGTGGCGCCCACGCCCAGGGTGATGGCGGGAAGCACGTAGGCCGTCCAGGAGTCGCCGCCGCCGCTGGGCAGCCAGCCCAGTTTCAGCGAGAACAGCAGGATGAGCATCAGGCCGAGCCAGAAGTTGGGCATGGCCACGCCGCCCAGGGCCAGCAGGGTGCTGATGTAGTCCAGAATGGAATACTGTTTGGTGGCGGAGATGATGCCCAGCGGAATGCCGATGAGCACCGCCACAAATACGCCGGCAAAGGCCAGGATGAAGGTGGTGGGCATACGGGCGAGAATTTCTTCCGCCACGGGCTTGTTGGTGGTGTAGCTGGTGCCCATGTCGCCATGCAGCAGGTCCAGCATATAGTCCACATATTGCTGAAGAACGGGCTTATTCAGGCCCAGCTCTTCCCGAATCTGTTCCACGGTGGCCTCATCCGCTTCCGAACCGGCCACCACGCGGGCGGGGTCGCCCGGGGTCATCTTCAACACAAGAAAAACCAAAAGGGACACGCCGATGATGACCGGAATCATCATCAGAATGCGCTTACAGATGTATTTGTACATAATTGCACCTCATTGCGCCCCGAAGGGTGCAGGCTTGCGCACGTGCCGGAAGCACAGTCCCATTTCAGAAAAAGCGCCGCCGCCGGGCAATGCGGGCAACGACGCCTTTCCTTATAAGAAATAGGGGAATGTCAATTCGGCACGACGGCGGCAGAAGAAGCCGGATCAGGCCTCGTAATGCAGCTGGTCAAACACGTCGTTGCCCAGGGGATGCGGGGTGTAGCCCTTCAGACCGCTGCGCAGGCCAACCATGTTGGGCACGCAGTACAGGGGAACCCAGACGGCCTGCTCGGTGAGGATGGACTGCACCTGAGCATACAGCTTCATGCGGGCGTCGTTGTCGGTTTCAACGCGGGCAGATTCCAGCAGCTGGTCCACTTCGGGAATGTTGGTGAAGGAGCGGTTGCCGGAAGAAGCGGGAACCTGAGAGTTGAAGAGCATGTACAGGCTGGTGTCGGGGTCGCCAGTGGTGTTGTTGTAGCTCATGATGAACATCTCATAGTCGCCGTTGTTGATCTGCTCCAGCAGGGTAGAAGATTCCATGGTGGTGATTTCCATGGTGATGCCGATCTCGGCCAGGTTGCCCTGGATGATCTGGGCCTCGGTGCTGCGGGCGCTGGTGCCAACCACCATGCTGGTGCTGAAGCCGTCCGGATAACCGGCCTGGGCCAGCAGTTCCTTGGCCTTTTCGGGGTCGTACTCGTAATGGGTCACATCGTCGGTGTAGCCGTTGATCTGCTTGTTCATGACGGAGTCGGTCACTTCGCCGTAGCCGTTGGTGGCAACCAGATTCAGGGAGTCACGGTCGATGGCATAGTTGACGGCCTGACGGACCAGGGGATTGTTGAAGGGCTCCACCTTCTGGTTCATGGAGACGTACTCGATCTTGGGGCTCATGGAGGTGACCAGCTCGATGCCGTTGGTGCTCTGCACACGGTCGGCGTCGCCGGCAGCCACGGAGAGGTTCAGGTCGATCTCACCGGTCTCCAGGGCGATGGTGCGGGCGGAACCCTCGCTCATCAGCTTGAAGGTCAGGGTGGTGGGCTTCACCTCACCGCCGAAGTAGTCGTCGTTGCGCTCCAGCACGATCTTGTCGCCAGCATCCCACTTCACAAACTTGAAGGGGCCGGTGCCGCAGGGGGCAGCGGAGAAGTTGTCGCCGGCCTCTTCCACGGCCTTCTGGCTGACGATGGAGTTGGCGGTGTGGCACAGGTTGGCCATCAGGGGCGCATAGGGAATGGAGGTGTTGATGGTGACGGTGTAGTCGTCATCGGCCACCGCAGACTCAATGTTGGCGGTGAAGCTCTTCACCTTGGCACTGGCCTGGGCGCGCTGGATGCTGAACACCACATCGCTGGCCTTCACTTCTTCGCCGTTGTGGAAGTGAACACCCTGCTTCAGCTTGAAGGTGACGGAGGTGTCGGATGTGAACTCCCAGCTCTCGGCCAGGTCGCCCACGATGTTCATGTCGCCGTCCATCTTCACCAGGCCGTTGTACATCTGGCGCATGACATTCAGGGAGTTGCCGTCCCATCCGGCCTGGGGGTCCAGGGTGACGGCTTCGGACGCGGTGGCAATGACCAGATCGGTCTTGTTCACATCCACGGCGGCGGCAGAGCTGCTGCCGGCGCTGCCGGAGGAGGAAGAGGAGCCGCCGCAGGCGGTGGCGCTGACCATCAGTGCCAGGGCTAGTAGAACGCTCAAAATCCGTTTCATTTTGTTTCTCCTTTGCTGTTGCGTGTTATCTTCGCAGGGTGGGGCGGCTGCGAAACTGCCCGCATACCCTGGGGCGAACAAGATGAAAAATTGAAAATCCGTCACTGGCGGGGTGCGGCAAGCACATTAGGGTCGGTGGCCAGGCCCAGCGCGGTGAGCACCATGGCCTTGACGGCTTTCAGCACGTAGCGCTCACCGGCTTCGCCGCCGGCGGCTTCCCGGAAGGCGGCCGTGTGGGTGTTTTCAGCGGCCAGGTACAGGTGGCCGTGAATGGCCGGAAGCCGCTGGGTGACATTGCCCATGTCGGTGCTGCCGATGCCGTGGTCGCGGTAGCGAGGGATCACCGTTTCGCCCAGCAGGCGGAAGGCCTCGCCCATGTACTGTTCCAGTACCGGGCTGTTGGCCACCGGGGCGTAGGCGAAGGTGCGGCTCACCTCCACGGTCACGCCGAAGGCCTCGGCCGCACAGCGGGCACAGCGCTCCACAATGGCAACCAGCTCTTTGTGGTAATTCACATCGTCGCTGCGCACGTTGTATTTCAGCTCGGCAAAATCCGGGATGACGTTGGTAGCTTCGCCGCCGTGGGTGATGTTGGGGAACACTCGGCTGTAATCCTTGAACTGGCTGCGCCAGGCGTTGACCATATTGACGGTTTCGGTGGCGGCGGCCAAGGCGTTGGCACCCAGCCAGGGGCTGGCGGCGCAGTGGGCGCTGCGGCCGTGGAACTGGAAGGTGAGGGTTTGCCCGGCCAGGGACCAATCCTCCACCATGGTGGAATCGCAGGGGTGGATCATCATGGCGTAGTCCACGCCGTCGAACATTCCAGCGTCCAGCATCTTGATCTTTCCGCCGCCGCCCTCTTCCGCGGGGGTACCGAGAAAGACGCTGTTGGCGGGAAGCCCGTATTGTCTGGCCAGCTGGTCAAAAATCAGGGCGGCGTATACGCCGGAGGCTGCGATCAGGTTGTGGCCGCAGGCGTGCCCCACCGGAAGGGCGTCGTACTCCGAAATGAAGGCGATGTTCAGGTTCCCGGCCACGGGGGCGTGCTCGGCGCGGAGAGCGGTGTGAAGCTCACCTTCGCCCCGGCGGGCGGTAAAGCCCTGGGCCGTGACGGTCTGTTCCAGCAGGGCGGCCGCGTGCTCTTCGTGAAAGGCCAGCTCCGGGTGGGTGAAGATGTCGCGGCTCACGGCGAGAATTTCGGGAGCTGCCTCGTCCACCAGCCGCTGGGCTTCGCGGAATAAAAGATCTCGTTCCATCGGAAAAACCTCAAAATCATTTTTTCAAAAAGGGCGAACAAGAGGAAGCTGCTGATTTGCCAAACGCCCTTGTTCGCCCGAAATGCACCATTCTCTTTACGAAAACCGCGGGGGCGATTCTTGTAAAACTGACTGAATACTTTTTCTCGTTTTTTCTTTTGTTGCTTTTATTGTACCGGTTGCTTTTCGTGAAATCAAACACTTTTTAACCTAAGTTTTACAGTAAAAGTGTTGTAAATGCGCAAGCTGGAAACTGGTCGGACCGAAAGAAACCGAAAAAAGGCTGCAAAAAAGCCCGGATGCGTTTTACATACATCCGGGCAGCAAAAGGCGTTGGCGTCAAGCCAGGCACGGCAAACAGGCCGACTGGCAGGAGCTGCTTTGGCAACCCGGGCGTCGACACATACACATGCTATGAACAGAGAAGAAAAATTGTACCTGCTGCATAAAGCAAACTCCTTTCGCACATTTCCTACTGGGTTAGTGGGGATGTCTGGATTATACTCAACCGAAAGGGAATTTGCAAGAGAAAAGCAAAAAGAATTACAGTGTTTCCGCGATGCAGCACAGGATAAACACTGTATTAGTGACTCATTGCGCTTCGTCCGCATGATAAAGCCGCTGGGCAATCTCCACAAACGTCTGCATGGAGCGGCTCAGGTGGCTGGTTTCGCGATAGCAGACCGCTAGAGCGTGCTCGTTGCGATGGCGGGAGAGCAGATAGCAGGTCCGCTGGGCGTTCAGGGCCTGGTCGCCCAGCAGCTTGCCGGGGGAAAGCGTGACCCCAAGCCCGGCACGGCAAAGCGCCAGAGCAGTTTCCAGCGTGTCCGTTTGAATGCGCACCGGCGGGTCGATCTGGGCCTCCAGAAACAGGTGCAGTGCGTTCAGGTGAACATTGCCGGCCCGAGGCAGAATGAAGGGGCAGTCCCGCACGGCGGTCAGGCCTTTGCCGGCGGCCAGCAGGGCGGCCACGCGGGGGGCTTGTGCGCCATAGACGTTCTGAAGCGCCGAATCCGGGGCGAAGAGATAGATGTCGTCTGCCTCGTGCAGCGGCACACCCTTTACGTTGGCGCCGCAGTGGGTGGGGCGGGTGATGATCAGATCGACCTTTCCAGCAGCAAGAGCTTCATCCATTTCGGTGTAGCTCATCTCAAAGATCTGCAGATCCACCTGGGGATATTTTTTATAGAACTCGCCCAAAAGCCGAGGCAGCAGCGCCCGGGCATACGCATGGCTGATGCCCAGCCGGAAGGAGTTGCGCATGGGGTCCACGATGTCCTGCAGTTCCCGTTCCATCTGGGTGTTGAGAAACAGCATTTCGGTGGCGCCGCGGTGAAAGCGCTCCCCGGCCGGAGTGAGGGTGAGCGGCCGGGTGCGCTCAAACAGCTGGGTGCCGATCTCCTCCTCGATCTGCGCAATGTGGGCGCTGAGCGTCTGCTGGGAGATGTAAAGCTGTTTGGCGGCAGCCGAAAAGCTGCGCGCCTCGGCTACGACCAGAAAGTACTTCATATTTAAAAAGTTGATCATTCCAGAACCCCCTCTTCAAAAACGTGGTGCCGCCCAAGGGCGGGGATGGGCGGAGCGGGAAAAGCCTTCAAATTGCTCTTATTATATAAAAGTGAAGCGGGGAAAACAAGACACCTCCCGGCGGCAAAAGCACGAAGCAAAGAGAAAAAATTTCCGGCCCGGAGAAAAACACAGCAGATTTGCACTTGTGGGGAAACCGGCGCGGCGCTATACTGAAAAAAACCAAAGGCAAGGCAAACGGATAAAATCGGCGGAAAATGGAGGATTTTTTATGAAACTGGCGGTCGTATTCCCGGGCATCGGCTATCATGCAGACAAACCCCTGCTGTATTACAGCAAAAAGCTGGCGGCCCAGGCGGGCTGGCAGGTGGTGGAGGTGGCCTACGGCGCATTCCCGGACCGGGTGAAGGGCGACCGGGCCAAAATGGAGGAATCCTTCCGCATTGCCATGGAGGGGGCGGAAAAGACCCTGGCGGGGCTGGATCAGACGGGGCCGCTGCTGTTCCTTTCCAAAAGTGTGGGCACCATTGTGGGGGCGGCCTACGCCCAGGCCCATGGGCTGAACCCGGCGCAGGTGCTGTATACCCCGCTGCAGGATACCTTCCGCTTCCCGGTGCAGGGCATTGCGTTCCACGGCACGGCGGACAGCTGGGTGGAGGATGAGCAGGCGCTTCAGCAGGTCTGTGCGGCGCAGCAGGTGCCGCTGTATCTCACCCCCGGCGGGAACCACTCGCTGGAGACCGGCGACGCCCTGAACGACCTGAAAGCGCTGGAGCAGGTCATGCGCCAGACCAGGGCATATCTGGACACATTGACGTAAACCAAAGCCGCCCGGCACCGCGAAACCGGGGGAAGAATGTCGGAAATCCGGGAAAACCCGCGCAACATGCCGAAAACCCGGCGGTGATTTTCAGAAGCAGCGGCGGAATACGGAAACTGAACGAGCTGAAATCAATTTTGGCCGAAGTTTGGTTGATAAAGCCCGCCGTCGGAACCGGCCCCCTGCGTGCCGCAAGCACCGAAGCGCTGCCCCAAAAGAAGCACGCGGCCCCGAACGTGCCGGTGCGCGGGGCCAAGTCAGGCCTGGGAAGCGCCCGAACGGAACAAAAAACGGACGGATGTGCAACCGGACAAAATGCCAGAGCAGCGCAAGATTTTATGGAAAACCAAGAATTGCACAGGAAAAGCAGCGATAAATGGTGCGAAAACTGGAATTGTGAAATTGCCCAAAAAAGAAAGTCTAAAATGTGTTGTACAAACGTGCATAAAAGTGAAATTTTATGCTGATTTGTGCGTGACTTCCACAAAGAAATTTTGAAAAACCTGCAATGCAGCGATGCCGCGGCCGGGCAGCCCCGTATCCGGCCAGAGCATCCGGCATGATTCCGGGCATGGAGGGATGGCCCGGCGGTGTTTTTCACGGAAGGAGCGTAACGTTCATTTTTCGGTATGCACTTGTAAGCGAGCAGCTGTTCTCTACCGAGCTGGGGCACTACCGTTCGTTTGGGATTCGAGCATTTCAAAAAACGGAATGTAGCTGGAGAGAGATCGCGTTCGTCTCGGATGTTTCCACGGACCGATCGGCCGTGGAGCAGTTGGCCCGGCGCTGCACCGAGGGCCAGCTGGACCCCATTCATCTGCTGGATGTGGTGGAGGATGCGCTTTGAGCATCGGCTTTTTTCGCGTGCAGAAGGGCGCCTTAGCCGCGTGGTTCTGACGCAGGAAAACCAGATTTTCGGGGGCGGCTGCAGGCCCATGGCAGCCGGCCCGGGCAGAAGCGAGATCTGCCCGAAAAACAGCACCGGTGGCCTGCCGGTGAAACGAGGGAAAACGCCCATGCGGCAATCGGCCGCTGAAAGGGGGCGGGGGCGAGGCGCGCGGTGCGCCCGCCCGGGTTGGTTTGGCGGAATGAGGCGGACCGGATTGGCCAGACCAGAATGAAACAGGCCGAAGGCGAACGAAAAGGAACGGCCAGCGGGCTGTTCTCTGGGAAAAGAGGAAGGTTGTTATGAGCAGGGAACTAATAAAACCGACCAGCGCAGAAGCGGAAAAATGGGAGCGGATCTATTTGGCATACGGCGCGCAGCTGTATGCCTATGCGATAAAAACAATGGGAAACCAACCGGACGCGGAGGATGCCTTGCAGGCCACCTTTTTGAAAATCTCGCAGAACCTGAATCGCATTTCTCTTGTGAACGACAGCCGGACCTTCAACTACATTTACACGATCCTGCAGAACTACATGCGGGATCAGTACCGGCGGCGCAGCCGATGGCGGGAGGAATCGCTGGAAATGAGGGAGCTTGCCGGTGCCTCACCGGGCCGGGGGCAGGAGGTGGATGAGATCGTACTGCAGAAGCTTCGGGTGGAAGAGGTTGCGGCGTACGTGGCGCAGATGGACGAAAAGTACCGCCTGCCTTTTGTGCTGAAGTATTACAACCACTTTACCGAGGATGAGATCGCGGCCACACTGGACCTGCCCAAAGGGGCGGTTGCGGTGCGGATTTTCCGCGCCAAGAAGAAAATTCAGGATTACATTCGGCAAAAAGAAGGGGAGTAGGAGATGGCATCGGGCGAGACAAATAATCAGGCGCTTTATGAGCAGCTGGCCGCAGCCTGTGCAGAACAGGAGCGGGCCGGTGTGGAACACTGCGCCGAGCAGGGCAACGTGCCCATGTGCTCGGAGCAGTTTGAAACCGCAATGAAACGGATCGTACTGCAGCTGAACGAGCGGCCGCAGCACCGGCAGCCGCTCGGCGGCGGGCTGGAAGCCTGCCCGGAATAGCGGCGGGGGGCTTTAAGCAGTCGATGCGCAGCGGCAGGACACGCAGAAACGGACGGTGAAGAGGAAAACAAGCGCATATTCGCCCGCTTTTTGAAATTTGGGCGGCAAAAGGAATTGCGTTTTGCTTCGGGTATGTTATAATGAATAAAGTTGGGAAGTCACAGAAAAAAGCGATTTTCCGACAAAATCATGAATGCTTAATTATTTGTAACAATTTTATGCGCATTTGGTTGATATGCGGGAAATGCCCCACACCCCAGTGCGGAACGGACGAAACCGGGGAGGATGAGGCATGAAGCTGACAAACTATTGGCTGCTGCTGGTCTGGCTGGCCGTAGGCGGCGCGGCTCTGGCACTGCTGTGCCCGCAAAAGGCGATGCACCTGCCGAACCGGCCGAAACTGCGCTGGGGGCGGCTGCCCGCCGCCCTGCTGGCGGCGCCGTATGTGGTCTGGGCAAGCCGCCGAGCCTATTTTGGCGACACCGAAAACTACCGCCAGGCATTTCTGGACGCCCCCGCGGCGCTGAGCCAGATCCCGGCCTATCTGGCCGGGCACACCAAGGACCAGGGCTTTTCGGTGCTGATGATCCTGCTGAAAGCGGTGATCGGCAGCCGGGATGAGCTGTTCTTCCTGCTGGTGGCGGCGTTTCAGATGTACTGCGTGATGCGCTTTTTCCGCCGCTATTCCGAGGATCTGTGGCTATGCCTGTTCATGTTCGTGGCCTCCACCGACTATATGTCCTGGATGTTCAACGGAATGCGCCAGTTCATCGCGGTGTGCATTACGCTGGGGGCATTTTCCTACATATTGGAAAAGCGGTATGTGCCGGCGATCGGGCTGATTCTTCTGGCCGCCACGATCCACGGCTCGGCGCTGCTGATGCTGCCGCTGGTGTTTGTGATTCAGGGCCGGGCCTGGAACCGGCGCACGCTGCTGCTCATCGCGGCGGTGTGCGGGGCCATTCTGTTCATGGGGCAGTTTACCGATGTGCTGGACCATCTGCTGGCCGAAACCCAGTACAGCGACATCGTGACCAACGAGATCTGGCAGAACGACGACGGAACCAACCTGCTGCGGGTGCTGTTCTATTCCATTCCGGCGCTGCTGGCCCTGTGGGGGCACCGCTATGTGGAACAGGCGGATTCCCCCCTGGTGAACGCCTGCGTGAACTGCTCGATCTGCACGGCGATGATTTATCTGCTCAGCGCGTTTTCTTCGGGCATTTATGTGGGGCGGCTGCCCATCTACACCACGCTGCAGGGCTATGTGGTGGTGCCCTGGCTGCTGAAAAATATGTTCACAAAAGAGTCGGAGGCCATGGTCCGGGTAGGGCTGATCGGCGTTTTTTTGCTGTTTTTCTATTACCAGATGCATGTGACTTGGGGCATTTTGTGAGAAAAAACGTACTGTGCTTGGGGGATTCTCCATATAAGGTTCAGTATATCCAGGTATTCTGGTACGGGATGCTCCGCAATGACTTGGTGACAGCTCACCAGAGTGCCGAGCAGATCATACCAATGGAGGGTTTGGATTGAGTTCTGCTTTTCCACAGGTTTCGATTATCGTACCGGTCTATAAAACAAAAGAATATGTGGGTCAATGTGTGCAAAGCCTCTGTTCTCAAAGCTATTCCAACCTGGAAATAATTTTGGTGGACGATGGAAGCCCCGATGAATGCCCGGCGCTTTGCGATGCGTATGCGGCTCAAGATGAGCGCATCCAGGTCATACATAAAAGAAAAGAGGGCTCTTCTTTAGCCCGCGAAGCTGGCCTCCAAGTCGCTTCCGGTGAGTACGTTCTTTTCGTAGACAGCGACGATTGGATTGAGCCGGACACGGTCGAATGCTGCATCGAGGCTGCACAGCGGGATAACGCAGGGTGTGTGATGTTTGGCTATACCCGGGAATATCCTGGCAAAAGCATTGATACATTGCTGTTCGATCATGACTTTTCCTATGATGAGGCAAGCGTAGAAGAGAAAATTCATCGAAGAATGGTGGGCCTGGTCGGCGAAGAATTGCGTGAGCCGCAGAGAATCGACCGGCTTTCTTCAGTTTGCATGAAGCTATATTGTGCGGAAGTCGCCCGCAAGGGGCGCATTGTCAGCGAACGAGTGGTCGGTACCTCCGAAGATACCATCTTCAATCTTTACGCGCTTGACGGCTGCCGCATCAGCTACATCAACCGCTGCTTTTACCACTACCGTAAAACCAATGCTCAGTCCATTACCACTGCATATAAAGCGGATCTTGCCGAAAAATGGGACGTGATGTACGGCGTAGTTCAGGAATACCTGGAAAGCTCTGGAAAAGCGGAAGCATACCGCCCCCCCTTTTTGAATCGGATTGCCTGCGGCATGATCGGGCTGGGGCTGAACGAAATCAGCGGCCGAGCGAACATCTGGCAGAAAGCCCGACGATTGAAAGAAATTCTCGCAAAGCCTCTCTATACGGAGGCATTTGACCAGCTGGATACTTCTTACTGCGACATGAAGTGGAAGCTTTTCTTCCTTCTTTGCAAAGGAAAAGCGGCGTTTCCTCTGGCGGTTCTGCTGAAAATCATGAATTATCTGCGCTCCCGAGTGGCCGGTTAGGAGGTGCCGTCTTGGCGAAAGTCTCGATTATCATGGGCATTTATAACTGTGCATCCACGCTGCCGGAGGCCATTGACTCCATTCTGAACCAGACCTTCTCGGACTGGCAGCTTGTTCTGTGCGATGATGGTTCGACCGACAACACCTATGCCGTGGCAAAAAGTTATCTGGAAAAAGTTCCTCAAAAAATTATCCTGCTGCAAAATAAGACCAACATGGGCTTGAATTATACGCTGAACCGCTGCCTGGAAGCGGCCACGGGGGACTATATAGCACGGATGGATGGCGACGATGTTTCCATGCCCACGCGCCTGGAAAAAGAGGCGGAATTTCTGGATGCTCACCCCGAATACGCCATTGTGAGCACCCCCATGATCTTCTTTGACGAAAACGGTGACTGGGGCCGATGCTATTCCATCGAAAAGCCGACCAGGTATGATTTTATCAATCACAGCCCCGTTCATTGTCATGCTCCCTGCATGATTCGCAGGGAGGCTTACCTGGCGGTTGGAGGGTATACCGAAGACAAACGGATGCTGCGCTTTGAGGACGTAAATCTTTGGTACAAGCTCTATGCCAAGGGCTACGTTGGATACAATCTGAGCGAACCTCTGTACAAGATGCGGGATGATCAGGCTGCAACCCGCCGCCGGGGCCTCAAATCCCGGATGAATGGTGTGTATGTAACCTATGTGGGCTTTCAGCTGTTCCGGTTTCCCTGGTATATGTATGGTTATGTGGTGCTGGATTTTCTGAAGCACTTCGTAAAAGGCATTATGCCCGAGTGGTTGTATTTGAAGTTTCATCGGAAAGCCGCAAGAACGTGGTGAAGGAGCATCGTGCGATGAAAAGCGAACCAAAGATATCCGTGATCATTCCAATTTACAACACGGCAGAGTATTTGCCGCGCTGCCTGGACTCGATTCTGAACAGTACGTATCAAAATTTGGAAGTACTCTGCATCAATGATGGAAGCACCGACGAGAGCGAAGTAATTCTGAAACGATATGCGGCGGAAGATTCTCGTGTCATCACGATAAATAAAGCGAACGCAGGCGTTTCAGCCGCCCGTAATACGGGATTGGAACGGGCAACCGGCGATTTTATCGCGTTTGTGGATTCGGATGATTGGGTGCATCCGCAGTATTTTGAAATCCTGGTTTGGGGGCAAGAGCAGACCAAAGCAGACATCACTATTTGCAAATACAGCACCACCGCGGAAAACACTCTGAAATTCGAACAGATTGATTTGAAGACGGTTGAAGTGACGTTTGTTCCGAATGCCGATGCAATGAAAATCGGGCAGCTGAAGAGCCTCGTTTGGGGACGCTTGTACAAATGCAGTTCCATCCTAGGTTTGCGGTTTGAGAACGGTTTGCAGTGGGGCGAAGACACTTTCTTTAGCTTCCGCGCCTTAAGTCGAAATCCCAGTGTTGCGCTGGTTGATTCGGAATTATATTACTACTTTCAGCGTGAAACGTCTGCCGTACGAATACTCCCATTTAGTAGCAAGTTAGCTTTGGCGCAGTGCTATTTGACGTATTATGAAAAAGCCGAAAGTGATGCGCAGCGCTGTTTGTATCTGAATGGAGGCATCAAGCAAGTATTTGCTTGCCGGTATTCAGGAACATTTGAGGCAACTGGTGAGGAACAACGGGAATGTTCCATGCTACTTGAGCAATGCAAGGAGAAACTGCGAGAAAGCAACATTGTGGGCAAAAAAGAAACGTTGATGTACAACGCATTTATTCTTGTACCGGCGCTTTATCGGCTTTTTAGAATTGTGGACGATCCAACTCTGCTTCAGTGGGAAAAGAACATGAAACTGAAGGGAAAAGCCGAGAAAAGGCACCTGGAGGTGGGAAATTGATCCCCCGAATCATTCATTACTGTTGGTTTGGCCGCGGAGAGAAGCCGAAATTGGCCCGAAAATGTATTGCTAGTTGGAAGAAATTCTGCCCCGACTACGAGATCATTGAGTGGAACGAAGACAATTTTAATGCTGATAACTATCCGTATGCGAAGTATTGTCTTGATCATAAAAAATGGGCGTTCTTAAGCGATTTTGTCCGGCTCGCGGTCGTGGCGGAGCAGGGGGGCATCTACTTTGATACAGATGTGGAGCTGATCAGGCAACCGGACGAGCTGCTGCAATACGAGGCGTATTACGGCTTTGAAAATGATCAGAATGTTGCCACTGGATTGGGATTTGGAGCGCAGGCGAATCATCCCACCGTTCTGGCAATGCGGCAGCAATATCTGGAGCTGCAGCCTCTGGAGAATGGAGCCTATCCCGAAGTGGTTTGCCCCGCACTTAACACGAGGGCATTGCTTCCATTTGGTCTGAATCTGAATGGGAAGCGGCAGAACATTGCAGGCGCTGAAATCTTACCGGCAGACTATTTTAATCCATATGACGATCCAACGGGGCGGCTGAATCAAACTGCCAATACCATATCGATTCATTGGTATTCCAAGAGCTGGTTAAGCAAAGGCACAATTTTGCGCAGTAAGCTTACAAGGCCGCTCCATCGTATTTTTGGCGTGGATGCATTCCAGAGGTTCCGAACATGAAAAAGAAGCTGTTGATTGTATCCCATGCCTTGGAGTTGGGCGGTGCAGAGAGAAGTCTTATCGGCTTATTGAATGCGATTGACCCGGCGATTTGCGACATTGATTTGTTCTTGCTCCGGCATGAGGGGGAACTCATGGGCGAAATTCCTCCGTATGTGCATCTACTGCCGGAAGTACCGGCATACACAGTGCTGGCGAGACCGATGAAAGATACGTTGCGGGAAGGACACGTTCTTCTTACAAGTGCCAGAGTGGTTGGCAAACTGGCCGCAAACCGCTATGAAAAAGTACATGGCTACACGGACAGCGGAGTCAGCCTGGAATACAGCCATAAATACACATATCGGTTCATGCCGCGTATTCAGCCGGACAAAGAGTACGATTTAGCAATCAGCTTTTTGACGCCTCACTACATTTGCGCAAATAAAGTGTGCGCCAAAAAGAAAATTGCCTGGATTCACACAGATTATTCTCGCGTGCAGGTTCATGCAGCCTCTGAACTTGCAATGTGGGGCGCATATGATTGCATTGCGTCCATCTCAGATTCCGTGACGAAAAGTTTTGTGAAGGTATTTCCAAGCCTGGCCGATAAGATCGTTCTGATTGAGAACATCCTCCCGGTAGATTTGATACACCGTCAGGCCAAAGCGCTTTCAGCCAATTCTGAAATGTCGCCGAAGGGAATCAGGATTCTGTCCATCGGCCGGTACTGCACGGCGAAAAATTTTGATAATGTGCCGGACATCTGCTCCCGTTTGATTCGTGCGGGGCTGGATGTGTATTGGTATATCATTGGTTTCGGCGCAGATGAGCAGCTGATCCGGAGAAAAATTGCAGAATGCGGCATGGATGGCCGGGTTGTTTTGCTTGGTAAGAAGGAAAACCCCTACCCGTATATTGTGGCCTGTGATCTGTATGTTCAGCCCAGCCGGTATGAAGGCAACTGCGTTGCCGTTCGAGAGGCGCAGATGCTGGGCAAGCCGGTGGTTATTACCAATTATACGACCTCCGCCAGTCAGCTGGAGGACGGCGTGGACGGTGTGATTGTGCCGATGAAAAATCAAAAGTGTGCCGATGGAATTTGTGATTTGTTGAAGAATAACGGGCTGCTTAATACTCTGGTCTCAAATTGCCAGAAGAGAGACTACTCAAATACAAGCGAAGTAGAGAAACTGTATAGGATTTTGAAATTGGAATTATAATATGTTCTATTTTGTACGGATTATCCTTTGCAAATCCAAAAAGTTAAAAAGCGAGCTTTCATAAAAACGAGGAGAAGCTGTTGTGCCGATGATAAGTGTGATTATGCCAGTTTATAAATCAGAGAATTTTTTGTCGAACTGCATAAAAAGCATTTTGAATCAAACATATCGCGATTTAGAAGTGATATTGGTTGACGATGGTTCACCGGATTCCAGCGGGCAGATTTGTGAAGAGTATGCGGAAAAAGATGGTCGGATAAAAGTAATTCATCAAAAGAATGCGGGAGCAGCAGCAGCCAGAAACTGCGGATTGAAAGCAGCTACTGGAAAGTACATTGCGTTTGTGGACAGCGACGACTGGATTGACCAGGATATGTACGAAAAGATGGTTGAAGCTGCGGAAGCACAGAACTGTGATCTTGTGGTTTGCGATTGCCTGAAAGAATCCGGTGCAGGCAGCCAAGTCTATACCCATGAATTGCCGGGGGGCTTTTATGACCGGGATGCAATGGCAGCTCAGTATTTACCGCAACTGCTGATGCCGAATACCATGGAATATCCTGTCACCATTTCCAATTGTCTCCTTTTGATTCGGAGAGAGGTCATTGCCGAGAATCAAATTTCTTTCCCGGCGGGAATGCGATTTTCAGAAGACCTGCTGTTTGGTTCTGAAGTTGGCTATTTCTCCCAAAGTATGACCTATCTCAAAGGTTATACACCCTATCATTACCGGCAGAATCCCGATTCGGTAACCCATGCGGAATTTAAAGATAAATGGCCCTTACTTTTGGAACTTTACCGGCGGATCAAGGAAACCTTTGAGAAAAAAACAGATTATGATTTTATGCCGCAAATTCAGCGATGTATGCTGTTTTTTGTCTATATGGCGATGAATCAACGCTTGACCGAAAAATTGCCGTTGAAACAGTTTTTTCAAGAAGCAGAAGCTGTGCTGGATCATCCAGAGGTTTGCGAAGCATTGGCACCGATTAGAATTGAGCAGCTAAACATATCATGGAAGCTGAAAATCACCTCACTAATCTATCAAAAAAAATACCTGCGACCGGCTTTATTGCTGTTGCGAAAATGAAAAGGACAAAAAGGAAAAAGTTGTGGGTACAGCAATGTGTGAAATCAGTATCATCATTCCGGTTTATAACAAAGATAAGTATTTGACCAACATTCTGGACGATATTCATAAGCAGTCTTTTCGCGATTTTGAGTGTATTTTGATTGATGACGGGTCCTGCGACAGTTCAGGGAAAATCTGTGATTTTTATGCCGAAAAAGACACGAGGTTTCGGGTGCTTCATATTCCAAACGGCGGCGTGTCTCATGCGCGCAATGTGGGGCTCTCAGTGGCAGCGGGACGCTATATTACATTCATAGACGCAGATGATCACGTCAAAGCGGATTATCTGGAGCAATTATATGATGACATTACTTCCGGCGGAGCAGATTTGGTCATTGTCGGCCCAGTGAAGTTCTGGCAAAATGGCCGCCCGAACGAAGTGACGAAGATGCCCTATAGCGGGCTGACAAAACTACGGAAAGTTATGTCTGAATTTGCACAGGTGGAAAAAAAGACAGGCATCTACGGCTTTTGCTGCGGAAAGATGTTTCCCAGAGAACTGGCTCAGGGAGTTCGGTTTTCCGAGTGGCTTAGGTTGGCTGAGGATTTTGAGTTTTATCTGCGGATCTACCCAAAGGTTAAAACAATTTATTTTGACGACCAATGCAAATACTATTATCTGCAGGAAGCG
The DNA here is from genome assembly GCA_934513685.1 of uncultured Oscillospiraceae bacterium. Classification (GTDB taxonomy): domain Bacteria; phylum Bacillota; class Clostridia; order Oscillospirales; family Ruminococcaceae; genus SFJ001. The sequence continues at coordinate 50,192 of CAKSWY010000015.1, forward strand.
GAAAATTCGTCCACGATTGTTCCGGACAACGAAATTGATTACCTTGCGCAGCTCAAACTGAACTTACTGTACCGTAACTTTTTACGACAGGGAAATTATTACGATGGCAAAAACCGTGAAATAGTGGAACAGCGGCTTACGGATTATGCTTACTTTACTGTGCTGTATTCAAAAAGGACAGCTGTTGCCCAAACAGTACAAACAATTTATGAGGTTGTACGCCAAGAAAAAATTTCCACTTCTGGAAAAGGAATCCTTAAACGTGGCCTTCTGTATTGCATTGGAAAAAATCACGGAAACACCGCAAAGAATTTGTTGGCGTTCTACGATTTCTTACGTGGCATAAAACGAATGTACAGGAGTGTCGTATCTTCGTTCTGAAATGAGAAGAGATATGATTAGTGTTATTATTCCAATTTATAATGCCGCGCAGCACCTGCCTGATATGCTGCAAAGTTTGGAAGAACAATCCGAGCAAGAACTTGAAATTTTACTGATAGATGACGGCAGTACCGATGCATCTGCTGATATATGCAGATTGGCAGAGCGACGTGATGAAAGAGTGCGTTATCTCCACCAGGAGAATGCAGGTGTTTCTGCTGCCAGAAACTATGCACTTTCGCAGGCAAATGGTGAATATATTGCATTTTTGGATGCGGATGATACCATTGATCTGAATTATTTTTCAGAGCTGCAAAGTGCCTGCTCAAAAGCCGACATTGCAGTCTGTGATGTTGTAATCGAAACAGAAGAAGGAAAATCCTTGTCCAGATTTACAGCGGGGTTTCAAACTTTGACATCACAGCAGGCCCTGAATAGGCTGCTTACCCGAAAGGAAATAAATTCCGGGCCTTGCGGGAAACTGTTTCGGCGAAGTGTCGTGGAAGGGCTTCGTTTCCCGGCGCTGAAAGCATATGAGGATATCTTGTTCGTTAAAGATGCGTTTGCACAATCAAACTGTATTGTTTCAACCGCTAAAACGGCCTATCATTACCGCCAAAACGCAGGAAGCACAATGGATCAGCTGAAAAGGTCGCCTTCGTTGGATGTTGTCAGCGCAACCGAGGAACTTCTGAAGTTTATTTCACATCACAAAGAGCTGGATGCCGCGTGTTTATACATTACGGTTTCGCATCTTTATCAATACGTTTTAGCACTCGATGGCCACGATGATGCGTCAAAGTCATTTCGGTATGCAACGCGGCGGTTGTATCGAAACTATTGGACCAGCATTTTATCCTGCAACGCTTTTTCGTGGAAAGAAAAAATTGTGTACAGCTTGTTTGCCTGGAATCGATTCTGATCCCGGAACGAGGTTCTGATAATGAAAAATCTATTTATGTATGCCCACGGCGGAAGTGGAAACCATGGGTGTGAGGCAATTGTCCGCTCAACGCTTGGGCTTTTTCAGGATGAGGATGATTTACACATCACCTTAATATCCAAAACTCCGGAAGAAGACCGGACATATGGAATCGACCAATTATGCACAGTCATTCCGGAACAAACACCATATTCTCGGTGCACCCCCAGCTTTCTGTCTGCATATTTACAGCTAAAGCTGAAAAACGATTATGTACCGTTGGATAAGCTGAGTTACAAAAAGGCGTTTGACAACATCCAAAGAGGCGATATCGCCCTTTCCATTGGAGGAGACAATTACTGTTACGCCGATGCACACCGCTATACGATGATGCACGATATGTTGCTTCAGCGCGGTGCCAAGACGGTGCTGTGGGGCTGCTCAATTGAACCGGAGCTTTTGAAGCAGCCTGCATTCGCACAGGACATCTCCCGTTATAGCCTTATTACTGCCCGCGAAAGCATTTCGTATGAAGCATTGCGGAGCGTGAACCCCAACACGGTTTTGCTGCGCGACCCGGCGTTCACATTGAAGTATCCGGACACTGCGTTGCCTGCAGGATTTCTGGATGGCAATATGGTAGGAATCAATCTCAGTCCAATGGCAATCGAGAAGGAAACCGTACCGGGATTGGTGATGGAAAACTATCAGAAATTAATCGATCATATTCTTGCAGAAACCAATATGGGCGTTGCGCTGATTCCGCACGTTGTATGGGAAACAGGGGACGATCGGCGCCCTCTGCAGCAGCTCTATCAAAAATACAAACATACCGGGCGTGTTTTGCTGATTGAAGATCAGAATTGTATGCAGCTAAAAGGAATCATTGCCCGGTGCCGTTTCTTTATTGGTGCCCGTACCCATGCCACAATCGCAGCCTATTCAACCGGCGTTCCAACGCTGGTTGTTGGATATTCTGTAAAATCCCGCGGCATCGCAAGAGATCTGTTTGAGACTGAGGAAGGGTACGTTTTGCCTGTGCAGTCGTTAGAAACGGAAGATGAACTGTTGTCGGCGTTTAGGGCGCTTATGCGCAAAGAAGATTTGCTCCGTCAGAGGCTCCGTGCAGGCACGGGCGCAGAACTGAAAAAACAGTACAGAAGCATAATCGATGAATTATGCCAGTGATAGGAGGGCACAAAATGCTGAAGGGATATGTTTCTTTGATTGTGCCCTGTTATAATGTTGCAAACACGCTGCAGTCGTTTTTGGATTCTGTTCTCCAACAGACCTATCCATACATTCAGCTGATTTTGGTGAATGATGGTTCAACGGATAGCACAGAAGAAATTATAAAAAATAACATTGAGCGATTTCGCGAAAAGGGTATTTATGTCGATTACATAAATCAGGAAAATGCAGGCCTTGGAGCGGCAATCAATACGGGGTTGAACTATATAGATGGTGACTATTTGTGTTGGGCTGACCCGGACGACTTTTTTATGCCAGACTCATTTGAAAAGCGTGTAGAAGCGTTGGCCAAACATCCAGACTGTGGCGTGGTAACCAGTGATGCGTATTTTTACCGGGCAGGCGATTTGCTACATCCCGTGAGCAAGGCTTCAGATGGATTGATTCACTCCCATGAAGCAAATCAATTTGAATACATTTTGAAGGAAGAATCCATTTTTTGCTCAGGCTGCCATATGGTGCGGCGGTGCGCGTTTGACGATGTGAACCCTTCACATGAAATTTATCCCGCGCGCCGTGGCCAGAATTGGCAGCTGCTGCTTCCGGTTTACTATAAATTTAAGCGATACTATTTGGATGAACCGCTGTATGGCTATGTGCTTTATCCGCAAAGTATGTCTACTGGTGACGTAACCGAGGAAAAGGTGATGTTGCGTTGGGATGAGCATGAGACGATTCTGCTTGAAACGCTGCAAAAAATTCAGATGAGCAGCACAGAGCACGAAACGTATCGGCATATGGTAGTAACGCGCTATGCTAAAAAACGCTTCTATTCTGCCATTGACTTCAGAGATAAAAAAACAATGACAGAGCAATATCAGATTCTTTTCGGTCTGCAGGAAAACACAGAGGATATTCAAAAACTCTTTTTCAGAAACCGCAATATTCTGTGCAAAGCAATTGGAAAGCTAATATCCTCGATAAAAAAATAGTGTTACCAAGAAATCGGAGAGAGAATATGTCTTCGCGCCTGAAAATGACGGCCAGAAATGCGTTCTGGAGCTATGTTTCGATGGTCGTTTCACTTCTTCTGCAGTTTATCTCCAGGACGGTATTTATCTATTCCCTCGGAGAGGGTTATTTGGGCATTAACGGCCTTTTTTCTAATATTCTTGGGGTCTTATCCTTTGCAGAATTGGGGATAGGAACGGCGATTAATTTCAGCCTCTACAAACCTGTTTCGGAGAACGACACTGAAAAGATTAAGACGTATATGCATTATTACAAGTGCGCCTATCGCGTAATTGCGCTGATCGTTGCTGTACTTGGATTGGCACTGATTCCGTTTTTGGATGTTCTGGTAACAGATCCCGGCAATGTTGGAGATATTAGGATCTATTACATCATCTATCTTTTTAATGTAGTGAGTAGCTACTTTGTTTCGTACAAATATAGTTTGGTAAATGCGGAACAGAAAAATTATATCTATACCAATATCAATCTCATTCTGTCCGCAACCACGACTGTCATTCAGATCGTTTCTCTGCTGATCTGGAAAAGCTTCTTGGCATATCTGCTCATTGCGGCAGTTTTTGGAGTTTTTCAAAAGATTTTTATCAGCAAGTATTTTGACAAACTGTACCCATATTTGAAAGAAAAAAATATTCAAAAGCTGACGCGCGCAGAAAAGGATACCCTGATCACCAAAATCAAGGCCCTGATCATACATAAAATCGGGGATGTGAGTGTTCATCAAACTGACAATATTATTGTATCCGCCTTTGTAAGCACAAAAACAGTCGGGCTCCTATCAAACTATAACCTGCTGATCAGTACGGTGAGCGGCTGCATCAATGTGCTGTTTAATTCGGTCACGGGCAGTCTGGGAAATATGGTTGCAACCGAATCCAAAGAATATCAATACGCGGTATTCAAAAAGTACCGTTTTATTGGGTTTTGGTTTTATGGTTTTACTGCGACTGCATTAGGCATCCTGATGACGCCGTTCATTACGCTTTGGATCGGCGAAAGAATGGTGGTCGATTCCGTTGTCGTCAACCTTTTAATCGTTGACTACTATATGATCGGGCAGCGGATTTGCTTAAACAACATTAAGTCAGCTGCCGGGCTGTACGAGCCGGATAAATATGTAGCACTGCTGCAAGCAGTTGTTAATTTGGTTTCCTCCATTGCTTTGGTGAAACTGATTGGGCTTCCAGGTGTATATGTTGGCACGATTATTCAGGGGACTCTGTCTACGATATTGAAACCCATCTTGTCATATAAAATGATGTTTGGCATTAGCAGCAGATACTATTTTATTGACTCGTTAAAATATGGCGGCGCAGTCATTGTCTCCTATTTAATTTGCGGCACAATTGGAAATTTTATTTTGAGCAATGTAACCGTTATGAACTTCATCTATATGATGGCAGTTGTTGTGGTTATTCCCAATACGGTGTTTGTGCTTTTCTTCCATAGGTGTCCGGAATTTCAGTTCCTGGCGGACACCGCCAGGAGGATTGCAGGCCAGAGACTTCGGAAGGGATAACGGCAGGGTAAAGCAACGATCGATTAGCGCCGCCCCCTAACCAAAAAACGAGCTTTCCCCACCCCGCGTCCGCGGTTTCGGGTGAAAGCTCGTTTTCATTTGTGCCTTGATCGCGAAGGAGGCTGTGATAGAGACTGCAAAGTGGCCCGGCAAGGGCCGCAAGCCGCTCAGGCGGCCTCGTCGTCCTCAAACAGCGTTACGTAAGAGCCGCGCCCCTTTTCGTTCAACAGGCGGCAGAGCACGGCGGCGGCCGCAGCAGCGGCGGCCAGCAGGGCGGCAAGACGAAGCAGACATTTCATGGGGCGTTCTCCTTTCAGGGGCGGCAGAGGTTGGTCTGCCGAAGATGGTGTTTTGCGCAGCAGGCCGCCGCAATGCGGAACGGGCGTTTGCTGTTAAACCTATTATAGCACGTTTTCCTCAAGGCGGGAACAACACAGCCGATTGGATTTGTGATGTTTTACAAAATTTTGGCGGGGCAGTGAAATGCGCCGCGAATTTCCCCGAAACGACAAAACAGAGAAAAAACCGTGGGACATCCCATCTTGTTTGCACAAAGGGGTTGCTATATAGTGCATTTGTACAAAATTGAGTGGAATTTCTTGTTGACTTACCCCGTGAGAATGGTAAAATAGTAGAGTACTTGGTGGGCACATTGCCTGTTTTGAAACGGACCGCTTTTTTGATGCGTGGCGGCCCGGGGTTTGACCTGCCAAAATTTCTAGAAATGGGGGATCGTTCAATCCATGTTCAAGAAGCTGAAACGCTCGGCGGAAGGCGCCGGCGTCCCGCATGTGAAGGGTACAGCTGGCATGGCCACTGTCGTGATGCCTGCACCCAGTAAGGTGACCCTTCCCATGTCGCAGCACATCGGCGCGCCTGCGCAGCCGGTTGTGAAAAAGGGCGACACGGTGTATGTGGGCACCCTGGTGGGCAAGGCCGGCGGCTTTGTATCTGCCAATATTTACGCCAGTGTCTCCGGCACTGTGCTCTCTGCGGATCCCGGCGCGGTCGTCATCGAGTCTGACGGCAACCAGACTCCGGATCCGGCCATCCAGCCTCCTGTGGTCAATGACCGTGACTCGCTGCTGAAGGCGGTTCAGGCCTGCGGCCTGGTGGGCCTGGGCGGCGCCGGCTTCCCCACTCATGTGAAGCTGACTGCCAAAAACATCGAGTTCCTGGTCATCAACGGCGCCGAGTGCGAGCCGTACCTGACCCCGGACACCCGCGAGTTCCTGGAGTGCAGCGACACCATCGTCAGCGGCATTGCGGCTGTGATGAAGTACTGCGAAATCAAGAACTGCGTCATCGGCATTGAGGCCAACAAGCCCGACTGCATCGCCAAGATGACCGAGCTGGTCAAGGAGATGCCCGGCGTGACCGTCAAGACCCTGCCCAGCCGCTATCCGCAGGGCGCCGAGAAAAACCTGGTGGAGAACTGTACCGGCCGCGAAGTGCCTCAGTTCGGCCCCACCGGCGCGCCCGGCCTGCCTGCCGATGCCGGCTGCGTCGTCATGAACGTGACCAGTGTTTCCACGCTGGGCAAGTTCCTGAAGACCGGTATGCCCCTGGTGAGCAAGCGCGTCACGGTGGACGGCGATGCCATTGCCAAGCCCCAGAACGTTGAAGTTGCCATCGGCACCAGCCTGCAGGACATTGTGGACTTCTGCGGCGGCATCAAAGAGGGCGTTACCCTGGGCAAGGTCATCTCCGGCGGCCCCATGATGGGCCGTGCCATGACCGACCTTTCTTCTCCGCTCATCAAGCAGAACAACGGCCTGCTGCTGTTCAGCAAGGAGAAGGCTACCATTCCGGCGCCTTCTGCCTGCATTCGCTGCGGCCGCTGCATCAACGGCTGCCCCATGGGCCTGGCCCCGGTGCAGATCAGCGAGGCGTTCAACGCCCGCGATTACGATCAGCTGGACAAGCTGAACATCGGCCTGTGCGTGGCCTGCGGCACCTGCAGCTTCGTCTGCCCCGCCAAGCGCCCCGTCACCCAGAACATGGCGCTGGCCAAAGCCTTCTACATGGGCGAGCTGCGCCGTAAGCAGGCGGAAGCCAAGGCCAAGGCGGAAGAAGCCGCCAAGAAAGCGGAAGAGGGAGGGAACAAGTAATGGAAAACAATCTGATCGTTACCTCGAACCCTCACATTACGGACAATGTTTCCACCCGGAAGCTGATGGGCAATGTGGTCATCTCGCTGGTGCCCTGCATCATCGCCTCCGCCATGATTTTTGGCCTGCGCGCGCTGCTGCTTACCGCAGTGACCACCGCGGCCTGTGTGGGTTTTGAGTACCTGTACTGCATGCTGATGAAGAAGCCCAACCCGGTGGGGGATCTCTCCGCCGTGGTGACCGGCATCATCCTGGCCATGAACTTCCCCGTGACCCTGCCCCTGTGGATGGGCATTGTGGGTGCGTTCATCTCCATCGTGCTGGTCAAGCAGTTGTTCGGCGGCCTGGGCTACAACTTCGCCAACCCCGCTCTGGTGGGCCGTATTGCTCTGTTCAGCGGCTTCTCCAGCGCCATGACCAACTGGAAGTTCCCCGCCGCGGCGGTGGACCAGCTGTCCAGCGCCACCCCCCTGCAGGTGGCTGACCCCAGCGCCCTGAACCCGATGGACCTGTTCCTGGGTGTGCACGGCGGCGTGATGGGTGAGACCTGCGCCCTGGCGATCCTGATCGGCTTTGTGTGGCTGGTTGCCACCAAGACCATCAGCCCCGCCATCCCCGTGACCTATGTGGCCACCGTGGCGGTGATGAGCCTGCTGTGCGGCCAGAACGTGATGGTTCAGCTGCTGAGCGGCGGCCTGCTGTTCGGTGCCGTGTTCATGGCCACCGACTATGTGACCAGCCCCTTCACCCTGAAGGGCAAGATCGTGTTCGGCATCGGCCTGGGCATCATCACCAGCGCCATCCGCTTCTGGGGCAACATGGCCGAGGGCGTGTCCTTCGCCATCCTGCTGATGAACCTGTGGGTGCCTTACATCAATGACCTGACCCACCAGGTGCCTCTGGGCTACAAGAAGCCCGAAAAGAAGAAGGAGGCAGCCAAATGAAAAACTCCAATTTCGAAACTCTGGTAAAGCCGGTGATCGTTCTGGTGGTCATCTGCCTGATCACCAGCACCATGCTGGCGGTGACCAACAACGCCACTGCACCCATCATTGCGGCGCAGGAAGAGGCGGCCGCGCAGGAGGCCTACCAGGCCGTTCTGCCTGAAGCGGACAGCTTCACCGACCTGACCAGCGAAGTGAGCACCGAGAACATTGTGGCGGTGGTAAAGGCCAACAACGGCGCAGGCTACTGCGTGAAGGCCACCGGCAAGGGCTACGGCGGCGCTGTGCCCGTGGTCATCGGTTTTGACAACGACGGCAACATTCTGGGTGTGCAGTTCCTGCAGAACTCTGAATCTGCCGGCTTCGGTATGCGGCTGTGGGATTCCTCCGGCGACGGCGCGGTGTTCGCCGATGAGCTGGTGGGCAAGAGCGGCTCTGTGACCCTGAAGCAGGACGGTGTGAACGGCCTGACCGGCGCGACCATCTCCAGCAAGGCTGCGGTCAGCGCCGTGAACAGCGCATTTGCTTGCATCGACGAGCTGAAAGCAAAGGAGGCTGCGTAAACCATGGCTGAGAACAAAAGCAAACTGAGCATTGTGACCAATGGCCTCCTGAAGGAGAACCCCACCCTGCGCCTGGTGCTGGGCACCTGCCCCACCCTGGCCGTTACCACGGCGGTCTCCAATGCTCTGGGCATGGGCGCGGCGGCTACCGTCGTGCTGATCTGCTCCAACTTCGTTATTTCCGCCCTGCGCAAGGTGATCCCCGATAAGGTGCATCTGCCCTGCTACATCACCATCATCGCCACGTTCGTGACCCTGGTGCAGATGATCGTCAAGGCCTATGCCCCTGCGCTGGATACCGCCCTGGGTGTGTACCTGCCCCTGATCGTTGTGAACTGCATCATTCTGGGCCGTGCCGAGATGTTCGCCTGCAAGAACAACGTGGTGGATTCCGCGCTGGACGGCTTGGGCATGGGCCTGGGCTTCACCCTGGCGCTGACCCTGATGGCCACCGTGCGTGAGATTCTGGGCAGCGGCACCTGGCTGGGCCTCCAGATCATCCCCAAGAGCATCCCCAACTTCACCCTGATGACCAGCGCGCCCGGCGGTTTCTTCACCTTCGGCTGCCTGATGGCTCTGGTGGTGTGGTTCGAGACCAAAACCAACAACAAGATCGACCGAAAGGCCGGCTGCTGTGCTGAGAAAGGGGAGTAAATAATCATGGAACTGGGAGTCAAACTTGCCTCCATCTTCTTCAGCATGATTTTGGTGAACAACTATGTGCTGGTGAAGTTCCTGGGCATCTGCCCCTTCCTGGGCGTGTCCAAAAAGCTGGATTCCGCCGTGGGTATGTCCTGCGCCGTTATCTTCGTCATGGTGCTGGCCACTCTGGTGACCTTCCCCATTCAGATCTTCCTGCTGGACGCCAACGACCTGGGCTACCTGCAGACCATCGTGTTCATTCTGATCATCGCTGTGCTGGTGCAGCTGATTGAGATCATCCTGAAGAAGTATATGCCTCCTCTGTACAACAGCCTGGGCGTGTACCTGCCCCTGATCACCACCAACTGCTGTGTGCTGGGTGTTACCGTGCTGAACGTGGACAACTACGCCGCTGACGTGGTGAAGTACGGCTTCGGCTTTGCCTATGCCGAGTCCCTGATCTGCGCCGCCGGTGCAGGCTTTGGCTTCATGCTGGCCATGGTGCTGTTCAGCGGCGTGCGCAAGCGCGTTGAGGCAGCCAACTGCCCCGAGTGCTTCAAGGGCCTGCCCATCACCCTGGTGTCTGCCTCCATTACCAGCCTGTCCTTCATGGGCTTCGGCGGCATCATCGAGAACATCTTTGGCGTGTAAGGAGGGACGATTGAAATGAGTATTAGTATTGCAATTGTCCTGGTTACTGTGGTCGGCCTGCTGGGTGCCATTATTCTGGTTCTGGCCGCCAAGTTCATGAGCGTGTATGAAGATCCCCGCGTGGGCGAAGTGACCGAGTGCCTGCCCGGCGCCAACTGCGGCGGCTGCGGCTTCGCCGGCTGTGCCGACTACGCCAAGGCCGTGGTTGAGGGCAAAGCCCCCGTCAACAAGTGCGCCGTGGGCGGTGCCGCCTGTGCTGCCGCCATCGGCAAGGTCATGGGCGTGGAAGCCGGTTCTTCCGATCCGGTTCATGCCGTGGTGAACTGCCAGGGCCAGACGGATGTGTGCAAGCCCAAGTATGAGTACCAGGGCATTCAGAGCTGCGCTGCGGCCGCTGCCCTGTTCGGCGGCCCCAAGGCCTGCAGCTTTGCCTGCCTGGGCTTGGGCGACTGTGTGAAGGCCTGTAAGTTCGGCGCCATTTCGGTGGTGGACGGTAAGGCCAAGGTGGACGTGAGCAAGTGTGTGGGCTGCGGCGCCTGTGCTGCAACCTGCCCCAAGCACGTGATCAGTATGCGCACCATGGCGGCCAAGCCTGTTGTGCTGTGCAGCAACCACGAGCGCGGCGCGGCCGTGAACAAGGCCTGTGCCAAGGGCTGCATTGCCTGCGGTCTGTGCGTGAAGAACTGCCCCGAGCAGGCCATCGTGCTGGACAACTTCCTGGCCAAGATCGACTACTCCAAGTGCACCGGCTGCGGCACCTGCGTGAGCAAGTGCCCCAAGAAGGTCATTCTGATGCCGGCCGATTTCGAGTAATCCGAACGGATTTGCCGGGCGCTTCGGCGTGAGCGAACGATCCGCGGCCCGTTTTCCTCAAAAAGGGGAAGCGGGCCGCTTTTTTTGCGCCTCGCAACCACAGGTTGACAAATTTCAAGCCGAAACTGGTGGCGCGCAACCGGGAAAACGTGTATGCTGGAAGCATCGAAGAGAAGGAAATGCGGATAAACAGGAGGAAGCAGGATGACATTTTCGGAAAAGCTGGTGGAACTGCGCCGGAAGGCGGGCCTTTCGCAGGAGGAGCTTGCATCCCGGCTGGAGGTCTCCCGTCAGGCGGTTTCCAAATGGGAGAGCGGCCAGACCCTGCCGGATCTGGAACGGGCGGTTGCCCTAAGCCGGCTGTTCGGGGTGTCGCTGGATTACCTGATGAAGGAAGAGCAGGCCGAGCCGGAGCCTTGCACGCAGGAACTCGCCGCCCCGGCCGAGCCGGAACAGCCCCTGCACCGGGTGAGCCTGGAGGAGGCCCGGCAGGTGCTGGCCCTGAGCGATGCCGCCGCCCCGAAAATGGCACTGGCCACCGGGCTGTGTGTTGTGTCGCCGACGGCGCTCATTCTGCTGGCGGCGCTCAGTGAGAACCATTGGTTTCCCTTAAGCGAAGCGCAGGCGGCCGGCGTGGGCCTGTGCGTGCTGTTTGTGCTGGTGGCGGTGGCGGTGGGGCTGTTCCTGAACTGCGGGGCGCTGACGGGGGCCTATGCCTATCTGGAGAAGGAGCCGATCGAGCAGGAACCGGGCGTGGAAGAACTGGTGCACCGGCGGCGGGAGGAATTCCGGGTGGAATACCACAACGGCAACATCTGGGGCACGGTGCTGTGCATCCTGTCGATGCTGCCCATTTTCGCGGCCATGGTGTTTGCCGGCTCGGACTGGAGCTACGCGCTGGCGGTGGATCTTCTGCTGGTGCTGGTGGCCATCGGCTGTGTTTCGTTTGTGCGGGTGGGTACGCCCTGGGCCGCCATGAATAAGCTGCTGGAAGAGGGCGACTACACCCGCGAGAGCAAGGCGTTCAGCGGGCGCCTAGCCCGCCTGAGCGGCTGTTATTGGCTGGTGGTCACGGCGGTGTTCCTGTATTGCACCTTCGGCCCGAACGGCAATTGGAATCCGAGGGATTATTGGCTGATCTGGGCCATCGGCGGGGTGCTGTACGGCGCGCTTGCGGGCCTCCTTCGGCTGCTGCCCCAAACGCGGAGCGGCGGGAAGTGAAGCGGAGTACAGAAGCCCTGAATCGGAACAGAACAGCGCCCCGGGCTTTTGGCCCGGGGCGTTCGTAAGACAGTTAACGGAGCGTATCGGTGCAGATGCGCTCCGTTTCTTTATGCTATTATGACATATGGCGCAGTTGCAGGCAGCCCCCCTTGGCTCTCCCAAAGGGAGAGCCAAGTTCCGCGCGTAATGCACTACACCGAACGGTGTATAAAAGTGCGCCCGTGTTATCTGTTCGACAAACTGGAAGTTGTCAATTTGTTATCAACGAAAGAATTTTTTGAATATATAACTCAGAATGATTAATGCTCAAATCTCCATGATAATATTCCGGTAGAATTTCCAGTGAGGAGTTTGGTATTCTCTTATGAAGTATCTCTGCAGATTTTTTCATGATGTTTGATTCTCTACCTCCAACAAGAATCAGCGTTTTTGTTCTACACTCTTCTATACCGTTCTTTAGTTTATAATCAGAGTTTTCTCTGAGAAATGAAATCATGTTTTCTTTTTTGATTGCGGCACTATCTCGATAGTATTCATCGAAATAGTCTTTCTTGATATGTAAAGAATTGAATTGCAGTTTGGCAAACCAATGTTTCTTTATAAGTGGGAAGCACAAAGAAAAAGTCGGTTTAATCAGTGCATATATTGTTCGCATTGGTAAAACAAGTGTGCTTTCAATAATTGCAAATCTACATATATCTTTTCTCTTAGATAATATTTCTACAAGAATCTGTCCACCCAGAGAGAGACCGCCAATCATAAAGACGCATCCTGAACATTTTTTGTCTATGAAGTTTATTATCTCGTTGGCATTGCTTTCAATAGTCGTAAAGTCCCTATCACTTCCACTGTGCCCATCAAGCACCGGAATGATAACATGATATTTTCCTTTCAGTTGTTTTGCTTCTTCACAGAAGTTCCATGGAGCCAATCCACCGCCATGCAAAAAAATAATTATATTTTTTTGTTCCATGCCATATTCTACATATTCCATTCTATTGCCTCCACAAATTCCGATTTATCTCACTGCCCATCTGCCCGGTAAACCACATCAAAATACTCGCAGACGCACTTCATGCTTTCGTCAAAGTTCCTGCCGATTTCCTCACACGCTGCGGCAAACGCCTTGCGGTGGGCTTTCTTCCACGCGGCAAGGGTGCCGTCCCCCTCGGCGGCGGCACAATCTGCCGTCACATCTTCAAACGGGACAACGTCCACCTTTGTGGTGCGGGTAATGCAGCGCGGCTGCAAAGCAGTTCCGGCGCCGCACCCGCGTCCACCAACCACGGGCGCACCTGCTCGTGGGAGAGCAGCAACGGCATACGGTCGTGGATGGGCGCTGCCGAGTCGTTGGGCGCGGTGGTCAGAACGATCAAGCAGTTCACACCATTTATAATATCATAAATGCCCGTCAAGCAAAGCGGCTGATCCGGCATTTGAAAAAATATTTGTGCTTGGCAGCGTCCCATTCATAAAAGCCGGCAGCAGCGCTGCTTCACAGTGAGGGAATTTTTGTAAGCATCCTGAATCTATTGCATAGCAAAGAAAAATGATTGACAACTCCAATTATAATATGCTTTAATGAAAATTAACGCACTTACAATGTGATAATCTGCAATGCTTTGCAATGCTTAAAGACACTGAACTGACCCGAACGAATCTCAAGGAGATATACCATGGCAGAACGCGAACTGCGGCGGATGAACCGCATGGAATTGATAGAGATCATCTACG
>CAKSWY010000016.1 GCA_934513685.1 uncultured Oscillospiraceae bacterium
TCAAATATTATTTTTTCTGGTTTGTAGGCTCCGAAAAGCCTTGTATTTACAGTGTTCCTAATAGGAAGTAATCATACGAAAGAGGAAGGATAAATTCACGAATGTCATTGTCCTGACATTGTGCAATTTCTGCACGTACAACCGGGGCTTTGATCTGGCTTAGCGTCGCGGCAAAACTGCGCCGCGACTGCGGCGGAATAGACGCTCTGATCTGCGCCGCGAAAGCAAAATCCTCCTCTGAAAAATGAGGCTTTTCGACCTCGGCCAAATTTTTGCAGATCAGTTCCGCCAGAGGAAGATTGGGAATGGTGTTGGAGCAGCCTTTTACAAATTCAATCTCCACCTCTGTCTCAGTCATTGTTGCGGCGCCCTGCGCCACCTTGTTCACCCGTTCATACGTCTGGCGCTTTTCCTCGCAGTTGATAAACAGCTTCCGCTTCGGCCTGTACCACATTGGGGGCCGAACCGCCAGCATTTGTGATGGCATAATGGATTTTCACATCAGGGGGAACATGCTCACGGAGGTATTGTACCCCCGTATTCATCAGTTCCAGAGCATCCAAAGCAGAACGCCCATTCTGTGGGACAATCCCCGCGTGTGCGCTGATCCTGTGGAAGCGATAAATCACTTGATAGTTGGCCGTGCTGCTGTTTAAATCTGTACCATTAATTGCACCGGGGTGCCAGGCAAGTGCGCAATCGACGTCATCAAAAACACCAGCCCGCGCCATACGCGCCATAAAGGTTTTGCCGGAACCGCCTTCTTCACCAGGGCATCCAAAGAAGATCACCGTGCCTGGCAGTTGATTCTCAAGCAAATACTGCCTTACAGCCATGGCGGCGCCCAAAGTGCCGACACCCAACAGGTTATGTCCACAACCATGACCGGCACCGCCCTTGACCACTGGCTTTTTCACCGCCACATTTGCTTCCTGACTCAAATTGGGCAATGCATCAAATTCACCTAAAAATTCGATTACAGGATGTCCGGAACCCCATTTTCCAGAAAATGCAGTTGCGATGTTGGCTAGATTTCGCTCCACCTGAAATCCCGCTTGCTCAAGTGCCGTGCAAAGAATTTCAGCTGACTTAAATTCTTCAAAGAGTGTTTCGGGGTTGTCCCAGATTTGATCGCTAAGAGACCCGAGATATTCTCTTTTTGCATTAATACTATCAAGTGCTTGCTGTTTCGTGCATTTCATAGCCATCTCACCTCAATTTGGTTTGTGATATTGTAAGTAGGTTTTGATTGAAATACAAAGCGTGACAGTAACCTTTCTCATATTCCTGAAAAATCAAGCAGGAAAGATCATCATAGTCCAACCCACGGCCAAGACGCAGATGAAAATTGTGGGAAGCCAACACATTTTGATCATGTCCCGCTGATTGTATCCGCCAATGCCCATCATCAAAGGAATTGTCGGAGCCGCTGCAGGAGTCCAGAGCGCGGTCATTGCACCGGCTGCATTCAAAATATAGGGGCCAATCGGGTTGATTCCCATACTGGCACATGTCATAAATACAATTGGTTCCAATGCGGTCGTAGTAGAGAGGTTTGCTCATAAACTGAGTTGCAATAAAGGGAACCAGGAAGAAAACCAATCCGATTACGTAATTGCTGGGGTTGTTTCCGAGCAAAGAGGCCAGCGCGTCACCAATCAGATTTCCGACTCCCGTTGCAACCAACGCCTTGCCCATTGCCAGGTTGCCAATGTACAGGAAGATTACCTGCCATCTCATGGAGGAAAGCGCCTCCTGCTCATTCAGCACACCGGTCAGCACCGTCGCCAGCGCACCGATCATACAGACCTGCCAGGATGCCACAGGATTTGTAATAACTGGTTATAATGCAGTGAATCTCTGCTTCTCTGCCCATTAAGATTTGACAGGCCCCGCAATCTTGCGGTATGATAATTAATATCTCTGCATTTCGCAAAGAACGTTGTCTTGCCCATTGTTGGCAGAAAGGAATTCCCATGCTTTATTCCCTGATCATTGGTGCATTGGCCGGGTGGATCGCCAGCAACATTATGAATGTCTCCGGCGGTTTGCTGCAAAACATTGTAATCGGCATCATCGGTTCCTTTGTCGGCAGCTTTGTGTTCAATGCCATCGGCTTTTATGCACATGGCTTGTTTGCCACGGTTGTGGTTTCGGTTGTGGGCGCCTGCCTGTTCATCTGGCTGGGACGCAAGCTGTTCCATTAAGAATTAAGTCTCAGGGCCTTCGATTCTGGATGAATCGGAGGCTTTTTGTGTATTTTTATGGAACAATCTGTTGTGCCGCTGCCTGGTTTGCGGTATACTGAACTTTAGATTGTTGCATTTTTAAGCACGATACGCCCAACGATATGCATACATTCCATCGTTTCAAAGCAAAGGAGCACGTTTTATGTTCAAGATTGTTGAGAGAAGGGCGCTGAATCCGACCGTTACAAAACTGGTCATCCATGCGCCGTTGATCGCCAAAAAGGCCCAGCCCGGGCAGTTTATCATTGTTCGCCCCTTTGAGGATTCCGAGCGAATCCCTCTGACGGTTGCAGATTATGACCGTGAAAACGGCACCATCACCATCATCTTCCAGGTGGTGGGCGGCACCACCATGGAGCTGAACAGCCTGAAGGAAGGCGAATCTGTCCATGACTTTGTTGGCCCTCTCGGTACGGCCAGCAAGCTGGATGGGCTGAAGCACGTTGCCGTTGTGGGCGGCGGCGTGGGCTGCGCCATTGCCTACCCCATTGCCAAAAAGCTGCACGCAATGGGCTGCAAGGTGGACAGCATTGTGGGCTTCCGCTGCAAGGACCTTGTGATTCTGGAGGAAGAATTTGACGCCGTCAGTGATCGTCTGTGCCGCATGAGCGACGATGGCACCTGGGGCGAAAAGGGCCTGGTCACCGCCGCCCTGGAAAAGCTGATCCAGGATGGCAACCAGTACGATGAAGTCATTGCCATCGGCCCGCTGGTCATGATGAAGTTCGTCTGCGCCGTCACCAAAAAGTACGGCGTAAAGACTACCGTTTCCATGAACCCCATTATGATCGATGGCACGGGTATGTGCGGCGGCTGCCGCTTGACCGTGGGCGGAAAGACCTGTTTTGCCTGTGTGGATGGCCCGGATTTCGATGGTCACGAAGTGGACTTTGATGAGGCCATGAAGCGCGGAAGCATGTACAAAGAGTTTGAAGCCCATGCACGCGAAGCCACCTGCAATCTGCTTCAGAAGGAGGTCAAGTAATATGCCTGTAAAGAATATGGACCCCAAGAAGTGCCCGATGCCCAGCCAGGATCCCCTGGTCCGCAGTCACAACTTTGATGAAGTGGCACTGGGTTATACTTGGGATATGGCCGTCAATGAGGCCAAGCGCTGCCTGAACTGCCCCAAGAAGCCCTGCCAGAGCGGCTGCCCTGTGGGCATTGATATTCCCGCCTTTATTGCAAAGGTAGCCGAAGAAGATATGGAGGGTGCCTACCAGGTGCTCTCTGCTTCCAGTGCGCTTCCCGCCGTTTGCGGCCGTGTCTGCCCTCAGGAGAATCAGTGCGAGGGCAAGTGTGTGCGCGGTATTAAGGGCGAAAGTGTCGGCATCGGCCGGCTAGAGCGCTTTGTTGCCGATTGGCATCGCGCCAACTGCAAGCAGGCCCCGGAAAAGCCTGTCTCCAACGGGCACAAAGTCGCGGTGATTGGCGCCGGCCCCAGCGGCCTGACCTGCGCCGGCGATCTGGCCAAGAAGGGCTATCAGGTAACCATCTACGAGGCTCTGCATCTGGCAGGCGGCGTGCTGGTTTACGGCATTCCGGAATTCCGTCTTCCCAAAGCCATTGTGCAGGAAGAGATCGATGGGCTGAAGGCCATTGGCGTGGACATTGAAACCAATATGGTCATCGGCAAGGTTCTGACCATCGACGAGCTGATGGAGGATCTGGGCTTTGAGGCCGTGTACATTGCTTCCGGCGCTGGTCTCCCCCGCTTTATGAACATCCCCGGCGAGAGCCTGAAGGGCGTGTATTCCGCCAATGAATATCTGACCCGTACCAACCTGATGAAGGCTTACAAGCCCGGCAGCAAGACCCCCATCAAGATCAGCAAAAAAGTCGCGGTCGTAGGCGGCGGCAACGTGGCGATGGATGCCGCCCGCTGCGCAAAGCGTCTGGGTGCCGAAGAAGTTTACATTGTTTACCGCCGCGGCATGGCGGAGCTGCCCGCACGTGCCGAAGAGGTGGAGCACGCACAGGAAGAGGGCATTGTGTTCAAGACCCTGACGAACCCTGTGGAAGTTCTCAGCGATGCAGACGGCTGCGTTTGCGGCATGAAGTGCGTTGAGATGGAGCTGGGCGAGCCGGATGAAAGCGGCCGCCGCCGCCCCGTTGTCAAAGAGGGCAGCGAGTTCACACTGGATGTAGACACCATGATCATGGCCATCGGCACCAGCCCCAACCCGCTGATCCGCTCCACGACGCCCGGCCTGGAAGCTAACCGCCATGGCTGCATCGTGACCAACGGCGAAGACGGTTTGACCAGCCGCCCCGGTGTGTATGCCGGCGGTGACGCGGTGACCGGTGCTGCCACCGTAATTCTTGCCATGGGTGCCGGTAAGCAGGCTGCTGCTGCCATCGACCGTTACATCCAGGAGAAATAACAACGTTTGAACCGAATGGGACTTTTCCACACATTTTGTGGTAAGTCCCATTTTTGTGGATGTTTCTTGACTGCCTTCATTTTTGTGCTATAATAGCGCAAGGTGTGCGGCAGATCGGATGATTATGCAGAAAAGGAGGCGGCGTACATGGCAGGAACGCGACAGCACAGTTCACTGGGCGGTTCTCTGATCTCTTCTCAGATCGTCAGCCGCCTGGTCGAAGAGCTTCGTTGCGGCTGCTATGCCGAAGCCACTCGCCTGCCCCCCGAAACCGAATTGGCCGCTGCCATGGGTGTAAGCCGAACCGTCATCCGGGATGCACTCAGTGAGCTGGAACGAGAAGGTCTCGTGGAACGGGTGCGGGGCATCGGCACGGTGGTAAACCGCTCGGTTGTTGCGCTGGATCATCGCCTGGATCAGAAGTTCGAGTACTGCGAAATGATCCGCTCCATGGGGTATACACCGTTTATCGACCAGGTGCAGGTGCGCCCCATCAGCGCGAACGAAGATTTGGCCACTTCCCTGGGGCTTCGGCCCGGCGCGCCGGTGCTGATGGTGCGCAAGCGGGTTCGTGCAGACGAGCACCCGGTAATTGCCTCGGTGGATTATCTCTCATCGGCACTGTTCCATGGGCAGGACCTTGATCGCCTCGATTTTTCCCGCCCGATCTTCGACGTTCTGGAGGATATGGGAATTCAGGCAGTTACTGCCGTGGCACACGTAAAAGCGGTGTACGGCGATGCACCCACCCGGGCCATGCTGGAGCTGAATGCTTCGCAGGCTGTGTTGCTGTTGGATGAGGTGAGCCATTCCCGGCTGTGCCAGCCGGTATTGCGCTCGCTGAGTTATTATACAGATTTTTTCGACTTTTCAATTCTTCGCAAGAAACTTTGACAGGAGGTTTGTATGCGTCATCTGATTGATCCGCTTGATTTCTCCAAGGAAGAGGTAGAACAGCTTCTGGATCTGGCCGACCGTATTATCGCCGACCCCACCGCGTACCAGGAGGTCTGTGCCCATAAAAAGCTGGCAACCCTGTTCTATGAGCCTTCCACCCGCACCCGTCTCTCCTTTGAAGCTGCCATGCTGAATCTGGGCGGCAGCGTGCTGGGCTTTGCCAGTGCCGATTCTTCCAGCGCTTCCAAGGGCGAAAGCGTGGCCGATACGATCCGGGTCATCAGTGGTTATGCCGATATTGCGGCAATGCGCCATCCCAAAGAAGGCGCTCCCCTGCGTGCCAGCCGTTATTCCGGCATTCCTGTAATCAACGCTGGAGACGGCGGCCATCAGCACCCGACCCAGACGCTGACGGATCTGCTGACGATTCGCCGCCGCAAAGGGCGTTTGGATCACCTGACCATTGGCCTGTGCGGCGACTTGAAATTCGGCCGCACGGTGCACTCCCTCATTAAGAGCCTGGCCCGCTATGAGGACATTCGCTTTATCCTGATCAGCCCGGAAGAGCTGCGTGTGCCGGACTATATTATCAATGATGTGCTGGTCGCCAAGAACATCCCCTATACGGAGGTTCGCAGCCTGGAAGACGCCATGCCGCAGCTGGACATCCTGTACATGACGCGGGTTCAGCGTGAACGGTTCTTCAACGAAGAAGACTATGTGCGTCTGAAGAACAGCTACATCCTCACAGAAGAGAAGATGATGCTGGGCCGCCCGGATCTGGCGGTGCTGCATCCCCTGCCCCGCGTGAATGAGATCGCACTTTCGGTGGACGATGACCCCCGCGCCGCTTATTTTGAGCAGGCCCACAACGGTGTGTATGTACGCATGGCCCTGATTATGACCCTGCTGGGCCTGCCGGACCCCAAACAGCCCAAGGAGGTATAAGCGTATGTTGAACATTGATGCCATCCAAAACGGAATTGTGATCGACCACATTACGGCCGGAACCAGCATGACGCTGTACAACCTGCTGGGTCTGGACAAGCTGGACTGCAGTGTGGCCATCATTCGCAACGTGCGAAGCAACAAAAGCGGAAAAAAGGACATCATCAAAATCGAGGATTGCCCGGCAGATCTGAACCTGGATATGCTGGCCTACCTGGATCCCAGTATCACCATTGTAACCATCAAGGACGGTGCAATTGTCAAGAAAGAGCGCCCGACTCTGCCCAAGCGTCTGGTCAACGTGGTCAAATGCCGAAATCCCCGCTGCATCACCAGCGTGGAAGAAGAATGCGATCACATTTTTGAGCTGAGTGAAAACGGGAAGTATCGCTGCATCTACTGCGAGCAGGAGCTGCATGTGAAGCCGAACTGAATCGCTTTGCCATTCTTAATAAAGTAAAAAAGGTGCGTGTCCTCTGAATCAATCCTCAGAGGACACGCACCTTATCTTTTTGTGTATAAACGTGGCTGCCTTACACAGCGTTTACCGCCGCTCTTTTACAGAGACACCTTATGGTAAACCTTCTGGCCTTTCTTGATGACGATGCCTTTGCGCAGCTGCTCTTCCGTGAGGAACAGGCCAACCTCGGTCACCTTTTCACCATCCAGGGCAATACCGCGCTGCTGAATGATCTGGCGGGCTTCCCGGTTGCTGTTCACCAGCTTTGCCTTGACCAGCAGGGTCAGCAGGCCAATCTTGCCATCGGTCAGATCCTCCGCCGTCAGCTTGGTGGAAGGCATATTTTCGGTATCCATCTGGCCGCTGAACAGGCCGCGGGCCGTGGCCTGGGCCTTCTCGGCTTCTTCCTTACCGTGAACCAGGCTGGTCAGCTCATAGGCCAAAATCTCCTTGGCCTTGTTCAGCTGTTCGCCCTGCCAATGATCCATCTCATCGATCTGCTCCAGCGGCAGGAAGGTCAGCATACGAATGCACTTCAGCACATCGGCGTCGGCCACATTCCGCCAATACTGATAGAACTGGAACGGAGAGGTCTTTTCAGGGTCCAGCCATACGGCGCCGCTCTGGGTCTTACCCATCTTCTTGCCTTCGCTGTTCAGCAGCAGCGTAATGGTCATGGCGTGCGCATCTTTGCCCAGCTTTTTGCGGATCAGCTCCGTGCCGCCCAGCATGTTGGACCACTGATCATCGCCGCCGAACTGCATATTGCAGCCATAGTGCTGGAACAGGTAGTAGAAATCGTAGCTCTGCATGATCATATAGTTGAACTCCAGGAAGGAGAGGCCCTTTTCCATGCGCTGCTTGTAGCACTCGGCACGCAGCATGTTGTTCACAGAGAAGCAGGCGCCCACATCCCGCAGCAGTTCCACGTAATTCAGCTTCATCAGCCACTCGGCGTTGTTCAGCATCAGGGCCTTGCCCTCGCCAAAGTCGATGAACCGGCTCATCTGCTTTTTGAAGCAGTCGCAGTTGTGCTGAATGTCCTCGGGGGTCAACATTTTGCGCATATCAGTGCGGCCGGAAGGGTCACCCACCATGCCGGTGCCGCCGCCTAGCAGCGCAATGGGCCGGTTGCCGCCGGCCTGCAGGCGCTTCATCAGGCAAAGCGCCATGAAATGGCCCACATGAAGGCTGTCCGCCGTGGGGTCAAAGCCAATGTAGAAGGTGGCTTTGCCCTCATTGATCATTTTGCGGATTTCGGGTTCGTTGGTCACCTGGGCAATCAGGCCGCGGGCAACCAATTCATCATACAGTTCCATTGAAGTTCCTCCTTGGTGTGTAGCGGCAAAGCGCATTTTGCACGCAAAAAGCCCTCTGCCAATTTTAAAATTGGCAGAGGGCGAATCGTATCGCGGTACCACCTCTGTTTACCGGCTCCTCACGGAGAACGGCCTCACGAGTGCATGCACACTCATGCGCTGTAACGCGCGCACGCGGCCCCGCCTACTGCGTTTTCGTTTCAGAGGGCTGCTCCGGGATGTATTCGCCCGGGCCGGCACTCCCCTTTTCACCATCCAGAGGCTCTCTTTGCTGCCGCACGCCGGGTTACTGGTTCCCTTCATTGCATTTGACGTAGTTTATTATACTTCTCAATGGTGCGGATTGTCAAGCCCGCGCGCCTTCTCCAGCATTTCTTTGGCGTTGGCCAGGCTCAGCTCCGTCACCTGATCGCCCGAAATGATCCGGGCCAAGGCTTCCATCCGGCCGGTTTCATCCAGCGGATGGATTTCCGTGTAGGTGCGCTGGCCTTCCACATTTTTCTGGATCAGCAGATGGTGATCCGCCATTGCCGCGATCTGTGCGGTGTGGGTAATGCACAGCACCTGCCGCCCTTTCGAGCTTTGATGAAGCTTGCGGCCAATGCGGCTTGCAGCCAGGCCGGAAACACCGGTGTCAATCTCATCGTAAATGATGGTCGGAATGTCATCCTTTTCCGCCAGGGCCGTCTGAATGGCCAGCATAATGCGGGAAAGCTCGCCGCCGGAGGCAATCTTTGCCAGAGGCTTCGGCTCCTCGCCGGGGTTGGCCGAAATCAGGAACTCCACAACGTCCTGCCCCGCGCTGGCCAGCGGCCCTTTTCGGATGCTCAGGGCAAAACGCACCCCGGGCATGTTCAAAAAGTCCAGTTCCTTCGTGATCTGCTTGTTCAATTGGTCGAACGCCATTACGCGGGTCTGCGTCAGTGCGTCCGCCAGTTTCCTCGCTTCCCGATAGAGCTTCTGCTTCTGCTGTTCCAGCTCTTCAAGGCGCTCAGTGGAATGCTCCATGCTCTCCAATTTCTGGCGCGCCTTTTCGCCGCAGGCAATGACATCTGCCACCGTTGGCCCATATTTGTGCTTGAGCCGATACAGTTCATCCAGGCGGCTTTCAATCTCATCCAGCTCGCCCGGGTCAAAACTATACCCTTCCAGCCGGCTGGCTAGTTCGCCGGTCAGTTCGCGGGCCGTATAATACAAACTGCTGAGCTGCTCGCTCACATCCGCCAACGATTTGTCCATCTGTGCGGCGCTTTCCAGAGAATTGGAGGCCTCTCCCAAAAGATCGGCCGCGCCGCCCTCTTCGTCGCCTCCGGACAAGGCGCCGTGGGCACGGCTCAGCGCTTCCAAAAGATCCTGCGCGTTGGTCACCACTTTGCGCCGAGCCTGCAGACGGGCTTCCTCTTCTGGCTCCAGCTGGGCATTTTCGATTTCGTCCACCTGAAAGCGAAGATAATCCATGCGCTGCTGGCGCTGCGCTTCGTCCATGGCCAGGGCGTCCGCTTCCCGTTTCACAGCCACAAGCTGCCGATACACCTGATAATACGCCGCATGGGCCGCCTGATTCTGCGCGTAAGCGTCCAGCAGCGCCAGGTGGCGGGCCGGGTTGGTCAGTGCATGGCTGTCATGCTGGCCGTGAATGCTTACAAGGCCGCCGCAAATATCCCGCACCACGGCAGCGGTAACCGGCATCCCATTCAGCCGACAGCTGCTTTTTCCTTCCGCCGAGATTTCGCGATAGAGCAGCAGGCTGTCTTCCGCTTCGTACCCGGCCTTTTCCAGCTGGCGCTTTACCTGTTCCGGGATTTGCTCAAAGGTGGCCCAGATGCACGCTTTGCGCGCGCCAGTCCGAACCAGATCCCGGGAGACCCGGCTGCCCATGATTGCCTGGATGGAGTCGATCAAAATGGACTTGCCCGCGCCGGTCTCACCGGTCAGCACATTGAAGCCCTGATCAAAGTGGACCTGTGCTTTTTCGATCACGGCTACATTTTCAATCTTCAATTCGGCAAGCATGGCTCCACCCTCTTTTCTACTTTGGCTTCTCAGTGCAGCATCACATAGCGGTTCAATTCTTCGCAGATTTTCCCCGCCGCCTGTTCAGTGCGCATAATTATAAGAAACGTATCATCGCCGGAAAGCGTGCCGACCACATCGGCCCAGCTCATCGCGTCAAACACTTCGCAGGCCGCATTCGCCATGCCGGAAAAGCACTTCACCAGCACAATGTTGCCCGCATAATCGACCTTTACCACAGACTCGCGAAAAATCGTCTCGAATCGACTGGCCGAATGGCCGGTTTTGCCGCCGTGGGCGCTGGAGGAGACATAGCGATAACCGCCCTTTCCATCGGAGGATTTCACAAGGCGAAGCTCCCGGATATCCCGGGAGACGGTGGCCTGTGTCACATCAAATCCAATGCTCCGCAAATGGCGCAGAAGTTCTTCCTGCCGGTCGATGGAATATTGCTCAATCAGTTTCAGAATCGCTTGGTGTCTGGCACTTTTCATGATGCTCATCTTCCTCTCAACTTTTCATCAATGGCCCGGAACTGATCGCCCGGCTGAAATTCCACCAACTGAACGGAAAGATCCGATTTTGTGATGACCACCGTTGCTCCGGCGGGCAGCTGCTGCTCTTCGGCTCCGTCACAGGAAACATAAACCTCTTCGTTTTTATCCGGCTGCGCTTGCAACACAAGCCGCCGGTCGGCCGAAAATACAATCGGCGGGCAATGAATGCTGTGCGCGCACACCGGCGTCACGATCAGGCCGGAGATCCTTGCATCCAGAATCGGGCCGCCTGCCGAAAGTGAATACGCCGTTGAGCCGGTGGGGGTTGCAACCACCACGCCGTCGCCCCGAAAATGGTTGACCTTCAATCCGTCACAATAGATATCAAAGGGTGCCGCCTTCTGCCGGTCACTGGAGTACATGGAGATGTCATTCATGGCTGTTCGCTTCCAGCCATCCAACCCCTGAATGGAGGCATCCAGCAGCATCCGGTCGTCCAGCCGATACTGCCGCTTGAGAAGCAAATCCAGTTTTTCTTCCAGCTGGTCCACTTCGCAGGTTGCCAAAAAGCCGGTGCGGCCCAGATTGATGCCAAGAATCGGCTTATGCCATTTCAGTCCGGCGCGGGCCGCGTGCAGAATGGTCCCATCGCCGCCTACGGTCAGCACCACATCCCCGCGGGAATGCCCATCCCGTGCTGCCAGATGCGGCAGCTCCAGCAATTCCGCGGCCGCCTCAGGCAGAAGCACCTGCGCACCTGCATCCAGTAAAAAGCGGACGGCGTGATCCGTTACCTGCGCGGCCCGGGCTTTGTTCAAATTTGGAATCAGGAAAATCGTCATTCTTTCCACTTTCTTCCCAACCGTCAACTCTCGTGCGGCTTGTCCAAACTTTCATGGGCCGCCTGTGCAACCTGCTCAAAAAGCGCATGGTCCGGCACCACAGGTGTATCGCTCTTGCGCACAAACATCAAAAACTCGATGTTCCCTTCCGGCCCCTTGACCGGCGAGAAATCCATGCCTTCTACGGCGAACCCATTGGCCGCGGCGTAACCGGCGGCGGCCTCCATCACCTCAATGTGGGTGGAGATTTCGCGCACGACGCCTTTCTTGCCCACTTTTTCCCGCCCGGCTTCAAACTGCGGCTTTACCAGGCAAACGCCACAGGTGTCCGGTGCGGTAATGGCCTGTGCCACGGGGAAAATATGCTTCAGAGAAATAAACGAGACATCCACACTGAAGAACTGGATCGGCTCTTCCAGCATGTCCAAAGAAACATTGCGGATGTTGGTGCGCTCCATGTTCACAACACGCTCGTCGGTGCGCAGCTTCCACGCCAGCTGGCCGTACCCAACGTCCACCGCATACACCTTCACGGCACCGTTCTGCAGCATACAGTCGGTAAAGCCGCCGGTGGAAGCGCCGATGTCCATGCAGACCTTCCCGGCGGGAGACAGCGGGAATACCTTCATCGCCTTCGCCAGCTTCAGCCCGCCGCGGCTGACAAACCCAATGTCATGGCCGCGCACCTCAACCTTGGCATCTGGCGGCACAATGTCACCGGCTTTATCCGCCTTTTGCTCGTTCACAAACACAATGCCGGACATGATGAGTGCTTTTGCGCGCTCCCGGCTTTGCACCATTCCATTCTGCACAAGATATTGATCCAGCCGAACTTTATTTACTGCCATGCTTCCTCCACTGCTTCTGCCAATTGTTCACCCGTCAATCCCAGCACCTGCCGAAGCTGCGGCACGGTACCGTGCGGCAAACAATTACGATTGACCGCTCTGTAAAGGTATTTGCCTTGCCAGCCAATTTCCAGCAAGTCTTCTGCCAGATAACTGCCGACACCGCCCCTTCGGATGCTGTCCTCCGCGAACAGAATGCAGGAATGGGCCGCCAACTCGTTTGCAAATCCCTCCGGCAGCGGATACAGCTTTGTCAGCTTGTACACATCGCAGGCAATCCCTTTTTGTTCCAGAATTTTCTCAGCCTTTAAAACTTCTTCGGTCAATGTTCCGTAGCTTACCAGGGCAACCTGGGCGCCCTTCTGCTGGAGCAGCCGATCAAATTCCTGCCCCGTGCAGCCCAGTTCGGCAAGCGCTGCCGGTTCCGCTCCGCGCGCGTAGCGAATGGCGCGCGGGCCGCTCCAATCCTCTACCAGTTTCTGCAGCCAATAGCGAAGCTCTGCATAGTTGCAGGGGCAAACCGTCGGAATCCCAATCTCGCTCAGGAACGGTACATCGTGAATGCCCTGATGCGTTTCTCCGTCGCCCGGTACCAGTCCTGCGCGGTCCACTGCCAAAATCACGGGAAGTTCCATCAATTTCACGTCGTGAATCAGCTGATCGTAGGAGCGCTGCAGGAACGTGGAATAGATTCCGACCACCGGCAGCATCCCTTGGCTGGCCAAACCGGCCGCAAAGGTCACAGCATGCTGTTCTGCCATGCCCACATCGAAAAAGCGCTTGGGAAATTCCCGATAGAAGAACTGAAGCCCCGTGCCGTATTTCATAGCCGCGGTAATGGCACACAAATTCTCATGCGTTTTCCCAAGCTCGACCAGCTGCTGGCCAAATTCAGTGGAAAAGCTGGCCGAAGGCGCAATATCCGGATCCAGTACATGTTCCGGGTCAAACGCAGAAACCCCGTGGAATTCTCCGGGGTTCTCTTCCGCAGGCTTAAAGCCTTTTCCCTTTACAGTCACCACATGGATGAAAAGCGGAGCCGTCTGCTTTTGCAGGTTGCTGAATGTGGAGGCAAGTCCAAGTACGTCGTGCCCATCCAACGGGCCAACGTATTGGAAGCCCATCTCCTCAAACATTGTGGAGTTGTAAATGTACCGGCGCAAAAGCTGTTTGGTTTCCTGCACGCCCCGTTTGATGGGCTGCCCCACCAGCGGAACGGAGTCCAAAAAGCCCTCTACATCCTCTTTGGCCTTAAAATAGCGTGGGTTTGTGCGCAGTGCGGTGAGGTAGCGAGCCATATTACCCACATTCTTTGAAATGGACATCTTGTTGTCGTTCAGAATGACCACAAGATTGTTGAGGGTATCAATGTTATTCATTCCCTCATACACCATGCCGCCGGTAAACGCACCATCACCTACAATGGCAACCACCTTGCCCGGTTCACCCTTCAGCTTTTTGGCGCGCGCTATGCCAATGGCCGTTGAAATGGCCGTATTGCCATGGCCGGCAATAAACGCATCGTGCTCGCTCTCTTTCGGAGAGGGAAAGCCGGAAATTCCATCGATGGTCCGAAGTGTTCCGAACTGCTTCCAGCGTCCGGTCAGAATTTTATGGGTATAGCACTGGTGCCCCACGTCAAACAAAATTTTATCCTGCGGCGTGTGCAGCACACGATGCAGGGCAACCGTCAATTCAATGGTGCCCAGGTTGGAAGAGAGATGCCCGCCGGTGTGGGAGACGCTTTCAATCAAGAATGCGCGGATTTCTGCGCAAAGCTCTTCCAGTTGATTTCCCGGAATCTTTTTTACATCGTCGGGCGAAGCAACCTGTTCCAACAGCGGATACTTCATCAATCGCTCCCTCCTTTTCTAGAATTTCACATCAGCGGAATGATGAAGCCCATCACGACCCCCAGAATTGCACCGCTGAGCACTTCAATGGGTGTATGCCCCACCATTTCTTTTAATTTTCGATCTGCAAATACCGGATTGCTGTCCGCAAAGACATCCATCCAATCGCTGATCATCCGATTCAGCACTTTCGCCTGTTCGCCGGTCTCACGCCGGACCCCCATTGCATCATACATGACAATGGCGGCCAGCACCAGCGCAATTGCAAAGGTGGGCGAATGCACGCCAACGTAACGCCCGCAGGCAATGGTCATTGAACACACGGTGGCCGAATGAGCGCTGGGCATTCCGCCTGCACCCCACATACGCTCAATGTCAAATTTTCCAATCATGATAAAGTTGATGATGGTCTTTAACACCTGTGCCACAAGCCAGGAGGTAAGCGCCACACTGAGAATGTAATTCCAAGAATAAATTTGTTTCAGCAATTCCATTGGCCCTGCGTTTCACTTCCTCTCAGTAGCTCCGTTCCACCAAACGCTGTGCCATCTGGCACAGGAACTCCGCCTTCTGCCCATAACGGCCGGTCAGTCTCTGGCAGGCGCGCTCCGTCATTTCCTGTGCAAGCTTCTGGCAGGCTTCCACTCCGTACAAGGTCACAAACGTCGTTTTTCCGTTTTCTGCATCGCTGCCAACGGGTTTCCCGAGCGTTTCCTCTGCGGCCGTTACATCCAGCACATCGTCCACAATCTGAAACACAAGGCCCAGATCATAGGCATACTGCTCCAGGGCGTTTGCGTCTTTCTCGCTGCCGTCGGCCGCAGCCACACCCATCTGCACCGCGGCATTGATCAGCGCCCCGGTTTTATTGCGGTGAACCAGCCGCAGCTGCTCCTCCGTCGGATCGTGTGCTTCGTAATACAGATCCAGCTCCTGGCCGTACACCATACCGTAAGCGCCGGCGCCATGGCTCAGGGCCTTGGCCGCCCGAACGCGCGCTGCCGTGCTCAGGTCCGCGCTGGCCACCACCTCAAATGCCTCGGTCAGCAAAAGATCGCCGGCCAGCATCGCCGTGGCCTCTCCAAAGGCTTTGTGGCAGGAAGGGCGGCCCCGGCGGGTGTCGTCATCGTCCATGCAGGGCAGGTCGTCATGGATCAGGGAATAGCAGTGCAGCATCTCCACAGCACCGGCCAGATCGGCTGCTTTGGCCTCATCTCCGCCCAAAAGCCCGCACGCGGCCAACACCAAAATGGCCCGTACCCGCTTGCCGCCGGCCAGAAGGCTGTAACGGGCAGCCTGCGCCGTCGTGGAATTCTCCGGCAAATACTGCTCGCACAAACGTTCCAATCGAGATTGAGCCAAGGACAGATAGCGCTCATATTCTTGTGCGTAATTCATTCTTCATCCTCGCTTGCCTGAACCGTATGCGGCATACGGGCATCAATTTCTTCCATCTGAAGCTTGGCCTGCGCCAGGATTTTGTCGCACCAGGCAAGCAGTGCAGCAGCATCTGCATACAGCTTCAAAGCTTCCGCAAGCGGCGTTTCCGGGTCGTTCAATTTGGCCAGCGTCTCATCCAGCCGCTGCATTCCCTCTTCAAATGTCTTGGGATTTCTCATCGCATTCCGTCTCCTGTTTTTCCAATGCCAATACCTGGCAGGTCGCCTGCCAGTGGGCATCCTGCAGCAAAACCTTCTGCTCGGCGTGCAGTTTCTCCAAGCGAACCGGCGCACCATTCTCTGTGCGCACCATCGCGTAGCCGCGGGCCAATATCTGATAGGGGCTTAACCCATCCGCCAATGCTGCTGCATTCTGCAGGCGCGCCGCCGCATGATTTAACTTTGCTGCCATTGCGTTTTGACATGCCGGTGCCTTCGCCTCCAGAACCGCCTCGCGCGCAGCACAAATCGTCTGCGGAGTGACTGCGTTCCAGCGCTGGGCACATTCGGCTTTTTCATTATAACATATTCCCAGACGATCATGCATATTTATTTGAATATCTTCAGAAATTTTGCATATTCTTTCCCGCACATCCCGTGCATCCGGAAAAATCAATTCCGCGGCGGCGGAAGGCGTAGGTGCGCGCAGATCGGCGACAAAATCCAGAATGGTGTAATCAATTTCATGCCCGACGGCCGACACCACCGGGATGGGGCATTTTGCCACAGCGCGGGCAAGCGCCTCGCTGTTAAACTCCCACAAGTCTTCCCTGCTGCCGCCGCCGCGCGCAATCAGAATCACATCACAGCAGCCTGCCGCTTCCAGTTTTGCCAGGGCATTCAGCATACTGGGAACCGCCTGCTCCCCCTGTACATTGACCGGGGCCAGCAGCAAATGGGCCAGCGGCCAACGCCGCCCGCCCACATTCAGGATATCCTGCAGTGCCGCGCCGTTCCGGCTGGTAATCACCCCTACGCATTTGGGTACCAGCGGCAGAGGGCGTTTGCGCTCCTGCAAAAAAAGGCCTTCCTGCGCCAAACGTTCCTTCAGCTGGTCAAAGGCCATTTGCACCGATCCGATGCCATCCGGAAACAGATCCGTCACATAAATCTGATAGGAACCGGTCTTTTCATACAGCCCTACCCGGCAGCGCACCACGACCTGCATGCCTTCACTCGGTTCAAAACTCAGGCGCTGGGCGTTCTGCCGAAACATGACCGCCTTTACGCTGGCATTTTCGTCCCGCAACGTGAAGTACAAATGCCCGCTGCGGTGATGCACAAAATTGGCGATTTCTCCGCGCAGAGCCAGATCCTGAAGCAGCTCGTCTTCTTCAAAGCGTGCCTTCACATAGCGGTTCAGGGCAGAAACGCGAATCACTTCTGCCATTCCGCCACCTCCCTTGCCGCCATAACCGCCACACCGATGGCGTTGTCGCTGGAGAATTTTCCGGGCACAAACGTCACATCCGGCAAGCGATGGCTCACATATTCCGCGATCAACCCGCTGCTCATTACGCCGCCGGCGCAGATCACGGGGAGGCCCGGATGTTCTTCCAGTGCCGCTTTCGCCATGCGCACCACCGTTTCGCCCACACACAGCAGGCAGTATTTGCAGACATAGGCCGGCGATTTGCCGTCCTGCAGCAGGCGGTTGCACTGGTTCTCCAGGCCGGACAGGCTGCAGGTCATCCCTTTTACGCTGGTTTTGGGGCGGATGAATTCATCGCACTCCGCCGCCGTGCGGGAGACCATCTCCCCGGCAGGGAAGCCGAAACCCAGTGCAACGCCGACCCGGTCCACGGCTTGCCCGGCGTACAGATCGGAGCTTGTTCCGATGGTCGTAAGTTTTTCTACGCCCTCGCACAAGATCAAATCGGTTGTGCCGCCGGAAACATGAAACACCAGGCAGGGCCGATGAAACAGCTCCGGCCGGTGAGACGCATACAGGGCTGCTGCCATGTGCCCCTGCTGATGGGTGGTCTGCACCACCGGAAGCCCCTTGGATGCAGCAAACGCCCGGGCTGCCCCCTGCCCCACCAAAAAGCAGGGCATATACGAACCTTCAACCGGGCGCGGCTTTACCGAAACGCCAACCGCTTCCACGCGGGTCAGATCCGCCTGCTGCCCCAGCTGTTCCAGCAAGCCGGGGAGCGCTTCAGTATGATGAAAGACTGCCTCGCTCTGCCGAAGCCCAAGCTGGCCCGGCTTTACCGGAAGAAACTTTTTCTTATCATAAACAACCTCCCCGGCGCAGGTGTCAAACACCGCCAGGGAGGTTGCATAATTGCTCGTATCAAAGCCAAGGACCCACATGGCCGCTTACTCCTGTGCAGGCTGTTCTTCGGCCAGCCCCAAATCGCGCACCACAGCACCCAGCACACCATTGACGAACTGGTAGTCATCCGCTGCGCCATATTTCTTGGACAGCTCCACCGCCTCGTTGATCACCACGCCGGGCAGCTTTTCTTCACCGTACAGAATTTCTGCCAGTGCAAGGCGCATCACCGTAATGCTTACGCGGGGCACACGATTGATGGTCCAGCCCTTCAGCCGGGCCGCAATCAGATCGTTTACTTCCGCCATATGCTCGTAATAGCTGTGGATCAACTGCTTGCCGAATGCATCCAGCTGGCAGCCGCCGTCCTCTTCCAGCGTATCCAAAGTTGCCTCCAGATCCGTATCATCAAATGAAGCAGCAAAAGCCGCCAAAAATGCGTGTTCACGCGCTTCGCGCCGGGTCATTTTTTGTTCCATGGGTTCCTCACAAATTGCGGCGGGCCTTAACCCCGCCGGGATTTTCAAGCCGAAATCGGCTGCTTCTTCATTCAGCGGTCTGGGGCACAACAACCCCGCGTACCACAACATTCACGCGAGAGACCGTAATACCGGTCATGTTCTGAACCGTGCTCTTCACGTTTTCCTGCACCTTGGCGCACATGGAAGGAATGCGGTTGCCATAGGCTACCAGCAGATTGACGGTGAGCTGAGCCACACCGTCCTCCATCTGAACGGAAACCGCCTTCATGGTATTGCTGGCCTTCTGCCCCAGGATGCTGCGCATGGAAGGCGCGACGGCACTCACGTCCTGCACGCCGTCCACTTCCATTGCGGCGAGTTTTGCGATCTTGGCGATAACCTCGGTCGAAATTTGCAGGCTGCCGCCCGTTTCACCGTTCTTTTGCACTTCCATCAGTCGGACCTCCTGTATCTAACACCCGGTCAGCGGGCAAAACCCACCTTCGGTGAACATTTGTGAGTATTATAGCATCTTTTTCCGGGTTGCACAACTCCCCCGGCAAGCTGTGCCGGGAATTTTCTCTCCAGCCGCCCGGCAGGCCGCCGCGCGGGACTTATTTCACCTCAACCACCGTGATGTTCTGTGCGGTTACATTGCACTTACTCAATACGATGTCGCGGATCTGCGTCACCTCATCCGCTGTCAACTGGTCGCCGCTGGTCATCACGGTGATGTTCACCTTGCCTTCGCTCACATATGCTACGCAATCCACAAAGCCCTTGGCCTTCACCAGTGCTTCCACATCGCTTTCCTGGGTGATCGCGTCCACCTCTTTGGTAAGCCGGGCCGTCAGGTCGGTTTTCTCCTGTTCTGTAAGGCTGGCCTTTTTTAGGCTTTTCTGCAAGCTGTCCATCGCCTCGTCCCGGGCTTTGGTTCGGGCCAGCCGGGCTTCCTCAAAGAAGCTCTGGCTGCTGGCTGCACTGGCACTGACCAGCTGTGCCTCACCATACGTTCGACTGGCGGAAGGCTGTGCCTGCACCGGCAGTTCGTCCACCACTGGCTCCTCCGCAGCGCTGCCCGCTGCCGGGTCCGCCGCGTCCAGTGCGAGGTCGGCGCTCTTCGCGTACTCCCAGTTCAGATAAACCGCCACCGCCAATGCGACCACCAGAGTTGCCAGGGTCATTTTTCGGTTTGTTTTGGCTTTTCTCATGAGCGTTTCCTCCTGCTAATTCATTTTTGCAACGCTGATTCGATTGGTCGTAATTCCCAGCAGCACCGAAACCGCTTCGGTCACACGCGCCTGCACCACAACGTCATCGCCACCCTGGCAAAGCACCGCCACCCCCTGCACCGTCGGCAGCAGCATTTCCCGGGTGACGGGCTGCCCTCCAGCCAGAACGTGTTCGCTCTGGGTGCTGCCGTCCTGGCTGATGCGCTCATCCAGTGCGTAAACGGTTTCTCCTGTGGCCTCAAACGTGACCATGACCTGCGCCTGACCGGCGCCGTCCATCCGCTCGATCAGCTCCGTCAGGCGCCGTTCCATCTGTGCCTCATATGCTTCAATCTGCGCCGATGCTGTCGGTTTCTGGGCAGCGCCGGATGTTCTGCCCGTGCTGTCGCTGAGGAAGATCAGCCCCAGCCCCAGAAGCCCCGCCAAAATCAATAGGCTGGAGGGCCGCTTCAAAGCGCCCGCAAGCCTTTGTGCATCCAGTTTCATTCCATGGCCTCCTGAAATTCAATGGCCGCATCGGCTCCCAGCTGGGCCTGCAGCAATTGTCTGGCCTGTTCGGCATCGTCTGCGCTCACCGTTATTACAGCCGTCAGCCGAGTTTCATCAGGGCCTTCCACGGCGATTGCCGCACTGCCATCGATTCCGGCCTCTGCCAAAGTGCGGTTTGCCCATGCCGTCAGCTGCTCTCCTGCTGTGTGCTGAACCAGCTGCTCCCACGAAATCGTTGGCGTCTGCCGCAGCTGGCTGCGCATCTGCCCCAGATTGATTTGTCCCGGAGATGTGAGAATGCACAGTACAATATACACGGTAAACACCAGCTTTATGCCTTTGTTCCGGCTTTCATCCGGCACCAGCGCCCGCAGCATCCCGACCAGAATGCACCCCATGCAGAGATTTGCCGCCCACTGCCGAATTGTCTCCATCAGCTGCCTCCCAGCAAAATCATGAACGCCGTAACCAGCACCACCATCAAAAAGAACAGAATTGAAATGGCCATGCACAGCCCTACCCCTTCCGCCAGTCCGTTCAATACATCCCGGCTGCTTTCCAGCCCCAGTGCCTCGGCCAGCGCAGCGGACAGGCGCAAACACAGCTCATATACCGCGCATTGAAGCATCACCGGTCCGAACTGAATGATCAGAAAACCAATGGCCGCTGCACCGAGCGTCCCTTTCAGCACCCGCAGACCAGCCAGAACACTGCCTGCCGCTGAGCTGGCCAGCTGGCCGACGATCGGAATGCTGCCGGTAAGAAAACGGCCGGTCTGCAGCGCCAGGCTGTCGCTGCCTTGGGCCAGCAGGCTTTGCAGGCCCAGAACACCGCCCAGCAGCATGGAGATCAGACTGACCATCCATTTAGCCGTTTTCAGCAGCAGTTTTGCCGCATCCGGCATTCCTTCCAGACCGCAGATGCAGGCCGCCGCGTAGACTGCCAAAAACACCTGCAAAATGGGAAGAACAAGGCTGGAGATCGCCTGTGCCGCCAGATTGGCCGCCCCCAAAAACATACCGCCGTACAGCGCTGCCGCACTGGGCTGCCCACAGCTGGCCAACACGCCGGAAAACGCCGGTATAAAACCGGAAAGATACACGGCACATTGCAGTACCTCGTCTCCCACCCGTTCCAGCAGGTACAGGGTCGGCGAACCAGCCTGCAAAAACGTACAGGCGGCCAGCACCGGTTTCAGCCCACACGTTTCTTCGCTGGCAAAGCCGGAAATTCCGGCGCACAAAAACAGTACGGCGGCGAGACGGGCGAAAAATTTCAGCGGTTCCACCGCCTGGCTGCGTACCGCTTCGGTGAGCTTCTCCAGCAGTGTCTCCATTGAAAGTCCCTGCACCCAGGCAGAAAATCCCGCGCCGCCATCGGCCCACAGCGTTTCTTCATCAAATGCCGCATGGGCAGCGGGTGCAAGCACGACGGCCCCAAACAGCAGCAGCGTCAAACAGAGCAGCCTTGTTCCATTCTTTTCAATTTGTTTCATTGCAGCAGCTCCAGCAGCACATCCAGCGCGCGCTGCATCATCGGCAGGGCCGTCAGCAGCACCAGGCACCGGCCAGCCAGATCGGCGGCATAGGCCAGCGCCCCCTGCCCGGCGTCCCGGCAAAGCTCCTGTAAGCATTGGCTGACCAGTACAATTCCCGCTGCTTTCAGCAGATACTTGAAATTTTCGCTTTGAGGAAAGTCCGGCAGGGTTTGAATCCAATGCAAAAAGGGTGCCAGCCACCCTGAAATCACCACCAGCAACCCCAAAACAGCCGCCAGCGACGCCACTGCGGCATAAACCGGAAGATACTGTTTCAAAAGTACAATCAGCACCAGCGCCGTCAGGCAAAACCCGCAAATCCGCAGCAGTTCCATAGGCATCTCACAGGTCAAACAGCGCTTTGATGGTAACGAACAACTCGCTGATCTGCTGGCACACAATGGCCAGCACCACCACAAGCCCTGCCAGCGTGGTCATCATTGCCTGATCTTCCCGGCCAGAGCGGATCAACAGCTGATTCAGCACCGCCACAATGATCCCAATGGCCGCAATTTTGAACACAAGGTCAATCTCCATGTGCCTTCTCTTCCTTTCTTTTTGTATAAGCGTGTCGCTTCTGCCTGCCGGGAAGGTCAAATCAAATCGCCAGAAGTGCGGCAAGCAACCCCAAACAGATGCAGGCGGGCAATTCCAGTTTTGCCGCCGTACTGGCCCGCTGCCGGGCGTCCTGCACAAAACATTCGCATTGTTCTTTCATGTATGAGAGCTGAATGCAGGTTTCTTCCGCATTTTCCTCTCCCAAATGGGCGAAGAAATGCTCAAACGTTCTGCGTTCTGCCTCCGTCAAAACCTCCGGCAGACAAGGCGTGCGCAGGCTGTGCCACTGAGAAAGATTGAGGATCGTTTTGCTTTTCTCAAGCTGTTCGTAAATTTCATCCAGCGGAAGCGCCCGGTATTGGATTTCCCGCTGAATCCCCTGCAAAAGCCGCAGCAGTTCTTCCAAGGCCTGAACCCGCGCAAGCGCTTTCTTCTGCTGTGCTACGCCTCTCCCTACCCCGCTCAGCACCAAAATCAGCGCCCCCAGCAAACGCATCCTCATGTCAGCGTCATTATCTCCGCAATCTGCCCGGGGGCCTGGTTCCCTTTCAGGAGCACGGCATACTCAAAGCCCCCTTTCCCCAGCAATGCCCCACAGCGAAGCTGCAGATCTTCTCTGGTTTCGCCGTGAATGCTGGCAACAAAGTGCACCCCGCATCCCAGGCCCTGCTGAACCGCAGCCATATCCTCCGCACCGCCCAGCTCGTCGCAGAGCACGTCCTGCGGGCCAAGGCTGCGCACGGCTGAGAGAATCCCTTCTGCTTTTGGCATATCCGAGAGCACATCGCAATGATACGGAACCGAAAGTGCAAATCCGCGGCTGGTACAGGGGAACAGCTCACAGCGCTCGTCCACTACGGCCACCCGGCGGCCCTTTTCGCTGAGTGCATAGGCCACCTGCCGAAGCAGGGTGGTCTTTCCGCTCCCCGGCGGGCCAACTAGAATCCAGCTGCCCGATGCATCGATTAATGCCGTCATCTGTTCCGGCAAAGGGGCCGACACGGCCCGCGCGATCCGGATGTTCAGGGAGGTAACAACGCGCCACCCGTCCTGGGTTTCGCCGGCCCAATGGGCAATTCCAGCCACTCCGACCCGGTGCCCGCCCCGCAAGGTAAAAAATCCGCGTGCCAGCTCCCGCTCCACGCTGTGAACGGAATAGCCGCACAGAGAATGCCAGGCGTCCAGCAGCTCTGTCTGTCCCAACCTCAGGCCTTGGTCCGGTGTTTGGGTCAGCGTTCCTTCCGGGGTAATGAAATAGGCCCGTCCCTGCAGCGTGACCGCCGCCGGACGGCCGCTGCGCAGGCGTATTTCCTGAACCAGGCACGCTTGTGTCGGGTCCAGCTTCACCAATGCCAGCCGTAAAAAAGCAGGCAGCAGGCGGATCGCATCAAAATACTCGTCCATCGTCTTCTCTCACTCCTTTGCCCTACTCTATGCGGCAGGCCCGGCGGGTATGCCCTTCTTTCTTTGAAAGAATCCTGTTTGCTTTTTGAATTCAAATTTCCGCTTGGTTCGTATACATATTAGGTATCTGAAGCCAGAAAAGGTTCCTCTCCTTTTCTGAAGAAATCCGAGGATAAGGTGTTCAGCGCGAAATAGAATTGTAAACCCGCCTGATACCTGATACAATGAATTCATCAACAACAGCCAAGGAGGATTTTCTATGTACCCGATTCAGCAAAGAAGCATTCCCATGTGCATCATTCTTTCCCTGATCACCTGCGGCATCTATGGCATTTACTGGGAGTACTGCATCGTGCAGGACAGCAACGTGGCCAGCAACGACCCCTACGCAACGTCCGGCGGGATGGTCATCCTGCTCTCCATCGTAACCTGCGGCATTTATGGCCTGTACTGGGCCTACAAAAACGGCAACCGCATGAACGATGCAATGGCACGGGTCGGCATCCCCTGTGACACCAACAAAGCACTTCTGTATGTGATCCTGAACATCTTCGGCCTGAGCATTGTCACCATGGCTCTGATGCAGGACGACCTGAACCGCATGGCTTCGCTCTCCTCCGGCAACTGAAGCACAAACCAATGAATGAACCGGTTTACATCCGAATCCGAAAACTGACGGTGGGCTTGCTTGGCTTGCTCATTATAGGCGACATCCTTTATGCCCTATGGGCGATTGGCCATCCACTCCCCTGCTTTTTTCGCCGGCTGACCGGCTTGCGGTGCCCAGGGTGCGGGGTTACCCATATGTGCGTTGCCCTGCTGCATGGGCAATGGGCGGCGGCCTGGCAAGCAAACCCCTGCCTGCTGCTGTTTTCCCCTCTCATTGGGTATTTGCTGGCCCGCATGGCCGCAGGTTACCTGAAAAATGGTCATCCGGGCCTGAACAAGCGCGATGAACACATTGCGGTGGCGCTTGTGGTGGTTCTAATCGCATGGGGCGTTTTCCGCAATCTTTTCGGATATTGATTCAAACAAAAAAGCAGGCAGCGCTGCAATCCCGAGAAACTCTCGTGATTGCAGCACTGCCTGCTTTCGTTTTACGTTATTCAGCGTTTCAGCTGTTGCCGGGTTCGATCATGCGCAAAAATTCCGCTTCGTCAATCACCGGTACACCCAGCGTGTTCGCCTTGGTCAGCTTGCTTCCGGCTGCCTCGCCAGCCAGTACATAACTCGTCTTTTTCGAGACCGAGCCGCTGGCTTTGCCGCCATTTTTCACAATCAGCTCTTCCGCCTGAACACGGCTCAGGCTGGGCAGCGTACCGGTTACAACGATGGTCATGCCTGCAAGCAGGGTGGTCTTTTCTTCACCGGTCCACTGCATATTGACCCCGGATTTTTCCAGGCGCGCAAGCAGGTCTGCGGTGCCCTCACGGGCAAAGAAGGCAAGCACACTCTCCGCCATTACGCCGCCGAAGCCATCGATCTCCGCCATTTGCTCCGCCGTTGCCTCCCGCAGTTTTTCCATGCTGCCGAAATGTTCTCCTAACAGCGCGGCGGCCTTATCACCAATGTTGCGGATACCAAGGCCAAAAATCAGCTTGTCCAGATTGTTCTGCTTGGAGGCCTCAATGGCCGCCAGCAGATTATCTGCACTCTTCTCTTTAAATTTGTCCAAGGTGAGCAGCTGTTCCCGGGTCAGATCATACAGGTCTGCCGCACTGTGCACCAGCCCTTTGTTCACCAGCTGCTCCGCAACCTTTTTGCCCAGGCCGTCAATGTCCATGGCACCCCGGCTGGCGAAATGGATCAGATTCCGCAGCGCCTGGGCTGGGCACTCCGGGTTGACGCACCGCAACGCGGCTTCGTCTTCCAGATGAACCGCCTTCGCCCCGCAGGAAGGGCAGACCGTCGGCATTTGGTACGGCTCTGCGTCCGGCGCATGGTGTGCTACGGCCACCACCTCCGGAATGATGTCGCCTGCTTTCCGCACCCGGATGGTGTCGCCAATGCGCACATCCAGCTGCCGGATAAAGTCCTCATTGTGCAGGATGGCACGGGCTACCGTGGTGCCCGCCAGCTGCACCGGCTCGAAGATGGCCGTGGGGGTCAGCACACCGGTGCGCCCCACCGTAATGCGGATGTCCTTCAGGACGGTTTCCTTTTCTTCCGGCGGATATTTGAACGCAATGGCCCACCGCGGAAATTTGTTGGTGCTTCCCACCATTTCCCGCTGATCGAACCGGTCGGTTTTGATCACCGCGCCGTCAATGTCATAAGCCAGCTTACCGCGCGCCTCGCCGATCCGCTGAATTTCCCCAATGGCGTCCTCGATGTTGTCAAACCGCCGATACCGGGGCGATACGGGGAACCCCAGGCTCTTCAGATAATCCAGGCTTTCGTGATGGCTGGTCAGGGTTTTGCCCCGCACCTGCTGCACGTTAAACACAAAAATGGACAGCCCCCGTCCCGCCGTGATTTTGCTGTCTTTTTGCCGAAGGGAACCGGCCGCCGCATTGCGCGGATTCTTAAAAGGCGCCTTATCGTTCAGTTCCTGCTCTTCCACCAGCCGGCTGAACGCCGCATGCGGCATATAAACTTCTCCGCGCACCTCCAAAAACTCCGGTGCATCCTTCAGCTGTTTGGGAATGGCCTTTACCGTGGCCAGATTGGCAGTCACATCTTCGCCCACCACGCCATCGCCGCGGGTGGAACCGCGCACGAACCGGCCATTTTCATACTCCAGGCTTACCGACAGGCCGTCGATCTTCTCTTCCACCACATACTGAACGTCGTTGCCGGCTTCCTCCCGCATCCGCCGGTCGAAATCCCGCAGTTCTTCCAGCGAGAATGCATCCTGCAGGCTCTCCATTTTAACGGCATGGATCACCTTCTCAAATTTTCCGGAAGGCGTTCCGCCCACTTTCTGGGTGGGAGAATTTGAGTCAACCAGCTGCGGGTATTCTGCCTCCAGCGCTTTCAGCTCCCGGGTGAGGGCGTCGTATTCAAAATCCTCCAGTTCCGGAGCATCCTGGTCGTAATAAAGCTTGTTGTTGTATTCGATGATTCGCCGCAATTCCTGCACACGCTGGCGCGCTTGTTCCAGTTCCATACATCCACCTCTCTGCAAAACGTTGGCTGTACGTTTTGCCCATGGCAATTCCATAGTTTCGTTTTATTATATCACGCTCCCGCCGAAAAATCAGCCCCTGCGTACACCTGAGGCACCTGCCCCACCAGCAGGATCTGCGCCAAAAGCAGTTCGTGTTCCACCTCCACCTGGGTGACCGCATTTCCAAACAGAGCAGCCATGGTTGCCTGAAACGCAATGCTCACGTCCAGCTCCGTCTGATTGATGCCGGTATGGCTTACCCGGGTGTTTACGCTGCTGGTTACATAGGCGTCCTGCAAATAGCGATAGGAAATGCACGGCCCGCGCTCCGCCAGCACCTTCCACCCCAGCAGCGTCCCCACCGGGACCCGAACCGATCGGCTTTTTCGGGCACCCAGCCGGTCAATCACCTCCTGAGTCAGGCGAAGCTGCACGCGGCTCATGGCCTGCGGGTCCGCGCGCACGGCAAGAATCGTTCCGTCGTCATCCTGGTCGTACACATACAGCCCGCGGCATAGCTCCGGCTCCCGCGCAAGCACATCCTGCACCGACTGGTTGATGATTTCCAGGCAGCTGCTCCGGCATTCATATCCGGCCAGCGCATTTAAAGTGGGCTGTACATTTTGCCCCACACGAAAGAGCAAAAAGCACACAAGCGCCGCCAGCAAAAGAATCGGCGCGAAGAACCCCCGGCGGCGTTCTTTACGGCCTGTTTTTCCTTTTGGCGGTTGGGGCAGCTGCTTCCTGCGGTTTGCTCGATACATTTTTCCACCTGCTCCTCAATCACTTTTTGAATTGCTTTTGGAGTCCACGGGCAAAACAAAGTTCTTTTAGCAGTGTATGGGGCAATGCATTCATTTGTACCAGATTTGCAGGGGACTCTTCCGGTCTGCGGCCATAACGTTCCGGCTGTCCCCGTTCGGCCATGAGCGCTTATTTCATCGCAAGCCATTCTTTAGTGGTTTATGCAAGTCGACGCAGGGGTATGGTTCCCTTTGGGTAACTGGGTAATAAAAAAGTGCGTACTTTTCAGGGCGAAAAATTGCGGTTACAATCAAAGCATCGAAAAGAAACATCTCTTCGAGCGAAAAACGAACCATCATTTTGGAGGTACTCATCATGAATAAAGTCGTTGAATTTCTGAATGCCAATCCCGTGCAGTATCTGGCCACCGTGGGCCGTGACGGCAAGGCCAAATGCCGCCCCTTCATGTTCGCGGGCGGGTATCCCGAACAAAGATAAGACTGATCTTGTTACCACCGGTATTTATCGGTATAGCCGCAATCCGGCATTCCTGGGCTTTGATTTTATGTATGTCGGCGTGCTTTTGATGTACGGAAATCTGCTGACCCTCGGCTTTTCCGCTTTTGCTATGGTTATGCTGCATCTGCAAATTTTGCAGGAGGAACGCTATCTGGAAAACACCTTCGGAGCTGATTACATCGCATATAAACAGCAGGGTTTTCGTCATCTTGGCCGTAAATCATTTTGAGGAGGTAACTCCGCTAAAAGCACGCGGAGTACATCATCCTCCGGCATTTCTGTTGGAACTCCAATCAAAGCAGAAAAATAGGCACGGGTAATTCTTCGCCCGTGCCTATCGCAGCATATTCTCTTCCTTAAATTCAGAACACCATATGTTGTCTGGAATCAAATCCATCCTTTTTAAAGTCAGAATTCAAGAAATCCGCGTTGACCGACTGAACTTTAATCAGATTCATCGGCGGATTCAGTTTCTGCAGAGCTGCCAGCGGAATCTTTTTCACCGCTGCATGAGCATTGTATTCTGCTGAAAATGGATCAACAATGTTTGCAACTCCCATCACCTGAAGTCCTTTCAGGCTTCCAAATCCTGCATACTTGTCAAAAATTGCAATGCAAGCATTCGGATTCTTTTCCAACCTCACAAACTTCTCGCCGCCCTCCGAGAACATCCAAAAGCAGCCATCATGGTAAGAATATTCGATCGGTGTGTTGCGGGATAAAACCATCTGCACCAGTGGCCAGCGCACAGGTATTGTTCGCAGTGATGTACTCTGTGATTTTTGTCCGTAATGCTGAAGCGTCCATTTTAACGGATGTCGCTTTTTTCTTTCCAATAGTTCTGAGCTTTCTTAAAATCCATTGATTAACGCCTCTTTCAAATCAGTCATCATTACAATCTCTGCAGCTTCCGCCATACCCGCAAAATTCACATTTCCGGTCATGACCCTGAAGCCGCTTCACATTTTTATAGCGAGGAAGCAGAATCTGGCAGATTACAGCAACATCCTGCTCATGAACCGTCGATTATACCATAAAGTGCTTTGCAATATATGATTTTTATCGTCCGTGATTTGCGACATAGACGCTTTTCCGCAAATCTGCCATACACTTCCCCTATCACGTATTATTATAACACTACTGCCTAACAAATGGAGCACTGTTCATTTCCCTGCAAATTGTCTTGTTGAGTCATCATAAAACTCAAATGGTCTGAGCCCTGCACAGTGCGAAACTCAGACCATTGACTCCTCTTAATTCTATTTTGAACCAACCATTTGGATCACGCTAATTTTATTTTGGCGGCATTTTTTTATTGTCCGAAACTGGAGCTAATCGACAAATGAACAACTATCTTTTCAGCCCATAAACATCTCGGCGTCCCCATTTATAAACAAAGTCCGCCTTCCTCATTCCGCCAGCAGTACTTTTCCTGCCTGGGCCAACGCTTGCACCCGTTCTTCCGCCTGTTCTGCAGTGGCCGCCTTGGCGGAAAGATACAGCTTGATTTTCGGCTCGGTACCGCTGGGTCGAATCATCAGCTTTGCGTCCTCTTCCAGGCGGAACTCCAGCACATCGGCAGAAGGCAGGCCGGTAACATCTGCCTTCCGGTAGTCGATTACCTGCTGCACCGTCAGCCCCGCCAGTGCCTTGGGCGGCTGCTGGCGCAGTTGATCCATAAGGCGACGCATGGTTTCCATGCCATTCTGGCCCTCAAATGCTTCCGAGCACAGCAGGTTCTTATAATAGCCGAACTCCTGGTAAAGCGCATCCATCGCCTGGGCCAGCGTCATTCCCTTTTGCCGATACCAGCGCGCCATCTCGCAGATCAGCATCGATGCGTTCACCGCATCTTTGTCCCGCACATGGCCTCCGGAAAGGTATCCGTAGCTTTCTTCAAAGCCGAAAATATACCGATCTGCCTG
Organism: uncultured Oscillospiraceae bacterium; assembly: GCA_934513685.1. Lineage (GTDB taxonomy): Bacteria > Bacillota > Clostridia > Oscillospirales > Ruminococcaceae > SFJ001. The sequence goes on from CAKSWY010000016.1 coordinate 30,006, forward strand.
GCCCTGGGCTTCCAGAATGCCGATCTGCTCGCCGATGAACTTAAACCCGGTCAGCGTGCGCCGCAGCTCCACGCCGTACTTTCTAGCCACAGGGGTCGCCATATCCGTGGAGACAATGGTCGTTACGGCCACCGGATTCTTCGGCATGGTCCCCTGTTCATTTCTGCGGCGGCAGACATAATCCAGCAACAGAACACCCACTTCATTGCCGGTCATCAGCTGATATTGCCCATCTGCGGGAACCGCAATTCCCACCCGGTCGCAATCCGGGTCAGTTCCCAGCAAAAGGTCCGGCTTCACCGTTTCGCACAAGGCCAGACCCCGCTCCATCGCCTGCCGAATCTCCGGGTTCGGATACGGGCAAGTCGGGAAATTGCCATCGGGCTTTTCCTGCTCCGGCACCACGGCCACATCCGTGATTCCAATTTCCTTCAAAATTCGAGTCACGCACTCCAGACCGGTACCATTCAGCGGCGTGTAAACCAGCTTCAACGGCTGAACGTCCCCGGAATGCTCCAGTGCCTGCGCCTTCACTGCCTGGATGAAGCGGTTCAGCGTATCCTCCCCGATCATACGGATCAGGCCGGCCGCTTTGCCGTCCTCAAACGCCATTCGCCGAACTCCTTCAAAAATGTCCACCGCTTCGATGCTGCTCTGCACCGCAGCCGCTACTTCCAGGGTAATCTGGCAGCCGTCTTCGCCGTACACCTTGTAGCCGTTGTATTTGGCCGGGTTGTGGCTGGCGGTAATGCAAATACCCGCTCCGCAGCCCAGATCCCGCACGGCAAAGCTCAGCGCCGGAGTCGGCTCAAGGCGAGGATACACCCAAGCGACAATTCTATTGGCCGCCAACACGCAGGCCGCTTCATGGGCAAACAGCTCGCTTCCAATGCGGCTGTCATACGAAATGGCAACCCGTTTGGGCAGCGTGGTGGCATTCAGATAATCCGCCAGGCCCTGCGTGGCCTTGCGCACGGTGTAAACGTTCATCCGATTGTCGCCGGGCCCAAGCACGCCGCGCAAGCCGCCGGTGCCAAACTCCAGGTCCCGATAAAAGCAGTCGCTCTGCTCCTCGTCCTTCATTGCGCGCAGAGCTACTTTGGTGTTCTCGTCCACTTCCGGGCTTTCCAACCAGCGCTCCAGTCTTTTTTGGCAATACTCCGTCATCTGCAATGCCTCCTTTGTGGTTTTATTCTGCGTTTCAAAACGCCCGACCTTTTTTATCAGGGCTGCTCAATTCGCTTTTTCGTCTTTGCTGCCGGCAGGGCCTGATGCAACGTTTCCATCAACTCCGCCAGAAACGCCCGGTCGTCCACTTCTTCCACCAGCAGCATGGGCTTGGCGCCCTCATAAGGCAGGCTTTCCCTCCTGGCGGGCAGCATTGCCCGCGCGGCCGGAACGTTCTTCACCAACAGCCGGTCATCGTACAGGCCACCCACCAGCTTTTCCTGCACATACAGCAAATACTCCCCCATCATCGGGCGCAGTCGGATTCCCGGTACGTCGGCCAATTGATCCAGAATAAATTGCCGGTATTCGTTTCCAGTTGCCATTGATTTTCTCCCCAGGTTGGTCAAGCACGGCTCACAGCAGCTCGGTCCGTCCCTGCCGCTTCAATTCTTCCACAATATTTTTCACATCCTGGGCATGATTGCGGTCACATACCATAACCGCATCCGGGGTTTCCACTACAACCAGGTCTTTCACTCCCACGGCAGCCACCAGCCGCCCGGAAGAATAGCCGATCACATTCTCGCAATCAAGGGTCAGGCAATCGCCCACCGTCACATTGCCCTGCTCATCCGCCGGATGCAGCACCGGCAGCATATCCCAGCTGCCCACATCGTTCCAGCCAAAATCTCCATTTACCATCCACACATCCGAGCTGCGCTCCAGAATGCCATAGTCCACGCTGATGGACGGAATGGTCGGGTACACTTCACGCAGAACCTTGTGTTCCTCCGCAGTGCCCATGGCATTTGCAATGCGCTCCAGCGGTTCGTACACCTGCGGCAGATAGCGACGGTACTGCTCCAGAATCACCGAGGCCTTCCAGATGAACATTCCGCTGTTCCAGGCATATCTACCCTGGGCCAGATAGCGCTTTGCTGTGGCTTCGTCCGGTTTTTCCTTAAATTGCAGCACCTTATGGACCGCGTCCTGCTCCCGTGCATCATACTGGATGTATCCATATCCTGTGGCCGGGAAGGTCGGCTGAATGCCGATGGTGACCAGCTGATTCGTCTGCTCGGCCGCTTTCACTGCCGTTTCCAGCACGCCCGCAAAGGCCGGCCAGTCCCGAATGTACGCATCCGAAGGGGCCACACACAAAATGCCGTCCCCCCGCTTTTTCAGCACCTCAAATGCGGCATAACCAATGCAGGCTGCCGTATTTCGGGCTGCCGGTTCCGCCAGGATCTGCCCCGGCAGCACCCGGCCGTGAACCGCCTGTTCCATTGCGGGGGCCTGGGTGCAATTGGTCACAATGTACATATTTTTGCCGGGGATGACCAGCCCCATCCGATCCAGCGTTTCGTTGACCATCAGGTCTTTTCCGGTCAAATTCAGCAGCTGCTTCGGGGTTGCCTGGCGGCTTAAGGGCCAAAAGCGTGAGCCGCCGCCGCCCGCCATGATAATGCCGTAAACGTCCATGTTCTGCTCCTCAGCGTTCCGCGCGCATTTCACTGTGAAGAAAATCATCGTAGGTCAGGCGAATGCCATCTTCCAGCTCCGTTTTGTAATGCCAGCCCAGTTTTTCCAGCTTGCTCACATCCAAAAGCTTGCGGGGGGTGCCGTCCGGCTTTGTGGGGTCCCATTCAATCGTTCCAGTGTACCCCACAACCTTGGCCACCAGTTCCGTCAATTCCTTGATGGTCAGCTCTTTGCCAGTACCCAGGTTCACGGTCTCATTGCCTGAGTAGTGGTTCATTAGGTACACACAGGCATCGGCCAGATCGTCCACATACAAAAACTCACGCAGCGGCGCGCCCGTTCCCCAGCAGGTCACCGTCTTTGCACCGCTCACTTTTGCCTCATGGAAACGCCGGATCAGGGCGGGCAGCACATGGCTGTGCTCCGGGTGGTAGTTGTCGTTCGGACCATAGAGGTTGGTCGGCATCACACTGATGTAATCGGTTCCGTACTGGCGGTTCAGATACTCGCAGTATTTCAGGCCACTGATCTTCGCCAACGCATAAGCCTCGTTGGTCTTTTCCAGGCTGCTGGTCAGCAGGCAGCTCTCCGGCATAGGCTGCGGTGCCATGCGGGGATAAATGCAGCTTGAGCCAAGGAACATGAGCTTTTTCACGCCATGGTCAAACGCTGCCTTGATGACATTCATTTCCAGGATCATGTTGTCATACATGAAGTCGGCCGGGTGCTTGTCATTGGCCAGAATGCCGCCCACTTTCGCCGCGGCCAGAAACACGTATTCCGGCTGCTCCTTCTCAAAAAATGCTTCCACCAGATCCTGACGGCGCAAGTCCAGCTCCTTGCTGGTGCGCTTCACCAGATTGTGATAGCCCTGGCTCTCCAGCGCCCGGCAAATGGCGCTTCCCACCATGCCTCGATGACCCGCCACATAAATTTTCGCATTCTTTTCCATCATAATTTTCGCCTCTGAATGACTGTATCCATTCAAATCAAACTCAATCGTTCTCACTGTCCGCTCGGGTTACTGCTGCGCGGCCTTTTCCGCCTGTGCCAGCTTCCGGTCGTGCTCTGCCATAATCTTCGCCAGCTGCTCGTAGCTGGTCTTGCGGGGGTTCCAGCCCAGCACCGTGCGGGCCTTTGTGGGGTCACCCCACAAATTGACCACATCGGTGGGCCGGAAGAAATCCGGGCTGACCTCCACCAGAACCTTGCCGGTGGCTTTGTCGATGCCCTTCTCTTCCAATCCGGTTCCCTGCCACTCCAGCTCAATGCCGTTGTAATGGAAGGCCAACTGCGTAAACTCCCGAACCGAATGCTGCTCGCCGGTCGCAATCACGAAGTCGTCCGGCTCATCCTGCTGCAGCATCAGCCACATACATTCCACATAGTCCTTCGCATAGCCCCAATCGCGCAGGCTGTCCAGATTGCCCAGATACAGCTTCTCCTGCAGGCCGCAGGCAATGCGTGCAGCCGCCAGCGTGATTTTGCGGGTAACAAAATTTTCGCCCCGCCGCTCCGACTCGTGATTGAACAAAATGCCATTGCAGGCATAAATGCCGTATGCTTCGCGGTATTCCTTTACGATCCAGTAGCCATACTGCTTGGCAACCGCATAGGGGCTGTACGGATGGAAGGGCGTAGTCTCCCGCTGCGGGCACTCCTCCACCTTGCCGAACAGTTCACTGGTGGAAGCCTGGTACACCCGGCAGGTCTTTTCCAGCCCCAGAATGTGAACTGCCTCCAGAATGCGCAGCACGCCCAGGGCGTCCACATCGCCCGCGTATTCCGGGGCGTCAAAACTCACCTGAACATGGCTCTGGGCGGCAAGATTGTAAATTTCATCCGGCCGCACTGCACTGACAATTCGGATAATGCTGGAAGAATCCGCCATGTCGCCGCCGTGCAGCGTAATGCGTCCCGCGCGGATCAGGTGGTCAATGCGCTGGGTATTGCTCACCGAAGCACGGCGTACAATGCCGTGTACTTCGTATCCTTTTTCCAGCAAAAACTCTGCCAGATAGCTGCCATCCTGCCCGGTAATGCCGGTGATGAGTGCTTTTTTCATTGCTGCCTCCCAAATGCCGAGGAAAAATCATCCATCGCCCCGGCTGTATTTTCAAAAAACAATTGCAGAATCTTGCTCTTTTTTTCTGCTTTGTAATCAGTATAATTGGTTTTCCATTCAGATGCAACCCGACGGCCCCATTACCGGCGCCGACGACCGCCCTGCCCCGCCAGCGCAAGGCCAAAGGCACCGCCGCACAGGCCGCCCAAAATGTGCGCAAAGTGGGACACGTTGTCCGCCAGCGTCATGCCACTGACAAATTCGCTTCCGATGTACAAGGCCGCCACAACCACCAGTGTGAGGGGAATCTCCCCTTTTTTAAAATTTGTGGCCGAGCTGAGCACGATCATCATATAAACAATGCCGCTGGCCCCCAACAGGCCGGTCGAAGGGAACAGCACAACCTGCATTACGCCGGTAATCAGTGCCGTAACCGCCATCATTCCCACCAGGCGCTTTGTGCCGTATTTTTCCTCCACTCCGGGGCCGAGCATCAGAATGTACAGGAAGTTACCGGAGAAGTGCGAAAAGTCCGCGTGCCCAAATACATGGCTGACCAGCCGCAGGTAGGTCAGCGGGTCCGTCGGGCTGCCGCGGTATACCATAAAAAAGCGATAGGTGCTCTGATTGTTCGTCAGCTGCCCTAACAGCAAAACTGTAAACGAAAGCAATGCAAACGTCAACACGGCCGGTGCATTGTAAACAATGCGGTACTTCAGTTTTTTCATGATCGTTTCCTTCCCGGTTTTCAAGCGCTTCTGCGCAGACAAACAAAAAAGTCGCGGCAAGCAAATGTTAAACATTGCTTGCCGCGACTCTGTGGAGGTGCTGACCAGATTTGAACTGGTGAATGAAGGTTTTGCAGACCTTTGCCTTACCACTTGGCCACAGCACCATATGGAGCGGCTTACGAGGCTCGAACTCGCTACCTCCACCTTGGCAAGGTGGCGCTCTACCAGATGAGCTAAAGCCGCAGAAAAATGGATTTGCGTCTCACTTTTCTGTGAACCGCTGCCAAACAGCCCTTTTGGACAATCGCTCTTGCAAGCTTTCGAAAACCGTTTCTCAGCTCCGCGCCGCTTTGTTTTTGTCTCAGTGCCCTTGGCGTGATATTATAATACCACCGGTTTTGGAGTTTGTAAAGCCTTTTTTCAAAAAAATCGGTAGATTTTCTCTTGTTTGTAAAATGCGTCTCCGTTTTATCCCCAATCGGCAGATTTTCTGTGCCATATTTCCATGTTTTTCCGGTTTGCACACATATCCTCCGCTTGATTCCCGCCTTCTTCTTTCAAGATAGAGAATTATCGCATGAGATATTCCGCATTCACTGCGGTCATTCCCCCATTTGAACAAGCAGCTTCTCTGCAAAAAAGCGGCGGAAACCCAAACCAGGCTTCAGGATCTCCCCCTTTTGCCCCATTCGGTATTTCCGCCGCTTGGTTTGTGTGCAGCACTGCGGCTGCATTTTGTTTTTGTTTTTATCGTCGACCTCGGTTCAGCTGTTCTTCAAATGGCGGATGTCCTCCCCCACAAACAAAATCGGTTCACAGCTTCCACCCAATCGGCTGGCGATCTTTTCCGTATAACGCTTCTCAAACAGGGTACCATCTACAATGTTCGAGGTGTAAATGGTCGGCTGCCCCGCGCTCAGCCGGGTGTTGACCAGCGTATAAAAGCAGCTGAGCATATAGCTGGTGGCATACTCCGTGCCCAGATCATCCAGAATCAGGAGGTCTGCCCCTAAAACGGCTTCCATCATCGTGTCGCCGTCTTCAAAGCGTGTTTTCTCCAAATGGCCGAACAACTCCTGTGAGCTGATGTAAATCACATCGTAGCCGCGCTCCAGCACAATGCCGGCAATGGCGAGGGCCGCGTGGGTTTTCCCAAGGCCTGCATTTCCGGTAATGAGCAGATTGCTGCTTTTCATGTCAAAGCTCTCTGCGTATTCCCGCAGTGCCCCGATCACCTGCTTCATGTATTCCCGCACCGACATCCCGCACTCCGGGTCGTACCGATCCGGATACAAAGACAGGTCCATCGCGTCAAAGCTGGAGATATTCAGCGCCGAGGCCGCATTGATCTCCTGTCGGCGCAATTCCCGGCTCAACCGCAAAACGCAGCTGCACACCTTTCCATCGTGCACGCCGGTATCCCGGCATTTGGGGCAGGCGTAGCGCGGCCCCAGGGCCGCTGAGGCGTAGCCGTTGGCTTTTAAAAGCTCCTCCCGTCTGGTACGAGCCTGCTGCTGCCGCTGTTTTGCCTGAGCCAACGCTTCGGCATTGGCCCCTTTTGCCGCCAGCTGCGCACGCTCAAACCCAAGCCGGGTGATCTCATCTTCGCAGGCCCGCAGCTCCGGGATGGCCTGATACGCCTGCTCGCTCACCTGCTGGGCCAGAGTCACGGCCTGCTGGCGGCGGGCCGCCACCTGGCGCTGTGCCTCCCGAAACAGTTCCTCTCTGCTGTGCATGGCTTAATCCTCCCGTTTCAGCCGCAGTGGGCGACCGGTGTTCCGCTTCAAGATGTCATGGCCGGACGGCACGGCACGGTCCACCCGCAGGCTGCCGCTCTCCGGTGCATCCAGCGTGCCGCTGCCGCGCACCTGCGCCACCGTTTGCAGCCCTCGCCCATGCCAGGATTTCAGAATGCCGTTCACGTAGCGAACCTCTTCTTTTCCGTTCGCCTGAAGGATGGCCTCGGCCACCATGGTGTCATCAAAGTTCATTTCCTCGTACCAGCGGCGGATGCAGCGCCGGTCGGCCAGATTCAGGTCCTTGACCGGCATATGCAGAAGTTCCGCCACCCGGCTCTCCCGCTGGCTGCGCAGCTGCAAAAGCTTCAGATACCGCTCCGCGTCCTCTCCGCTTTCCACACCGGCCAGCCGCCATTCCCGCAATTCCCGGTCCAGCGCGGCCACTGTGTGCTTATCCTGCGTTGCAATGTGCGCCGCACACAGCAGAATGACCTCCACCGAAAATTCTTCCTGCAGATACAGCCCTACCAGACGCTGCATATCCCGATGACTCAGCGTCCGGCCCAGATACATCTGCGTTTCCGTCGTCAGCATTGACACCATCGGGTCACGCAGTGTGCTCAAATCGATCTGCGGCCGTTCGGCTGGCTCCGCCAACGGCGCCTGCGGGGCACGGTCTGCCTCCAGAAGGCCAGCACCTGCCCACCATCTCAATGCATTTTCTGCGGTACGGACACTTTTCAAGCCAAGCGCATGAGCAATTTCTCGGGGGTCTGTCACACCGGTGGACAGGATGTACAGGGCCACCCGAATGGTGCTCTCATCCGCACGGCTCAAATTGGCGAACACCAACTGAGGCACTGCAATGGAGTCTCCATTCTGCGGGCAAAGATGATAGGTCACGGCACACAGCCTCCTTTCTGATGCAGACGCCTGCGGCCCCCGCGGGAAGCTGCACCTGGAATGGGAAAGCTTCCCCGCCCAGGGCAGCCCCTGCGAGGGCCGCAATATGCCTGGTAATTGGTTTTAGTCTCTTGCCGGTGGGCGATCAGCGGCCAATGGCCTCATGCACCCGCTGGGCAATGTGCTCGGCCGTCAGGCCGTATACCTTCAGCAGCTCTTCGGCAGGGCCGGACTGGCCGAACTCGTCCATCACGGCCACAGGCAGCACACGGCAGCCTGCACCGTTGACCAGCAGCGACTCGCACACCGCGCTGTACAAACCGCCGATGACGCTGTGCTCTTCCGCGGTCACAATGGCGCCGGTTTCGTTGGCTGCCTTGCAGGCTGCCTCCACGTCCATGGGCTTCAGGGTGTGGAAGTTCAGCACACGCACATGAATGCCCTCGGCAGCCAGCATATCGGCGGCCTCCAGAGCACGGGCAACCATCAGGCCGGTGGCCGCGATGGTTGCATCGGTGCCTTCCCGCAGGGTCACGGCCTTGCCGATCTCAAATCTATAGGTAGCGGGGTCGTTGATAACAGGCACCGCCAGCCGGCCCAGACGCATATACACAGGACCAACATACTCGGCGGCAGCACGCAGGGCCAGAGCCGTCTCGGTGTCGTCCGCAGGGTTCAGCACCACCATGCCGGGGATGGTGCGCATCAGGGCCAGATCCTCATTGCACTGATGGGTCGCACCGTCCTCGCCCACAGAAACGCCTGCATGGGTCGCGCAGATTTTCACGTTCAGGTGAGGATAGCCAACCGAGTTGCGAATCTGCTCAAAGGCACGGCCGGCAGCAAACATCGCAAAGCTGGAAGCAAACGGTACCATGCCCGCCGCGGCCAGACCGGCCGCGATGCCGATCATGTCAGCCTCGGCAATGCCGCAGTCAAAGTGGCGCTCGGGAAAAGCTTTCTTGAACACACCGGTCTTGGTGGATTCCGCCAAGTCTGCATCCAGCACCACAATCTTATCGTTTTCTTTGCCCAGCTCAACCAGGGTGCGGCCATAGCTTTCGCGGGTCGCAATCTTCTTTACATCCGACATTTTCAGCCCTCCATGGCAGCTTCGGCCGCCTTCAGTTCTGCCATTGCCTGCTCATACTGCTCCTGGCTGGGCGCCTTGCCATGCCAACCGGCCTGGTCTTCCATAAAGGAAACGCCCTTGCCCTTCACCGACTTCTGGATAATGACCGCAGGCTTGCCCTGTACGGCCGTAGCCGCAGTAAAGGCTGCATCCAGGCTGTCAAAGTCATGGGCATCCGCAGTGAACACTTCCCAGCCAAAGGCACGGAACTTCTCGTCGATGGGATACACCGAGCACACATCCGACACACGGCCGTCGATCTGCAGGTTGTTGTTGTCCACAACCGCCACCAGGTTGTCCAGCTTGTGATGGGCCGCAAACATGGCAGCCTCCCAAACCTGGCCTTCCTCGATCTCGCCGTCGCCCAGAATGGTGAACACGCGCCAATCGGCCTTTTTCAGCTTTCCGGCCAGTGCGATGCCGCAGGCGGCCGAAATGCCCTGGCCCAGCGAACCGGAGCTCATATCCACACCGGGAATGTGCTTCATATCCGGGTGGCCCTGAAGCATGGCGCCCACATGACGCAGGCTCTTCAGTTCACTCTTGTCAAAATAGCCCTTCTCGGCCAGAACCGAGTACAGAGCCGGGCAGCAATGGCCCTTGGACAGAACCAGTCGGTCCCGATCTTCCCACTTCGGGTTGGCCGGGTCCACCTTCATCTCATTGTAGTACAGGTAGGTCAGGGTATCCGCAATGGAAAGCGAGCCGCCGGGATGGCCGGACTTCGCATGATATACCCCTTCGATCACGCCCTGACGGACATGATTCGCAATGCGCTGAAGCTGCACTTTTTTAGTCGTTTCCATGTTCCCTCTCCTGTTAATATTCTCGCGTTTATGCGATTTCTCTGCCTTTACGGCCTGATGAGCCGTTATTTCAGCAGCGAGTACAAATATTCACCGACCCCGCCGTCACGGCTGGGCCAAAGGATTTTTGCGGCACGGTACCGCACCTCATCCGCGGCATCCGCAACCGCTAGACTCTTTCCGGCCAGTTCCATAACCGGAAGATCCTCCTTGTCGGACGCAATAAACACGGCGTCCTCCGGCGGCACCTTCTGCAGGGCGCACAGCCGCAAAAACGCCGCCTGCGGAGTGGCCTCTTCCCGGCTCATCACCAGGCACCCGGGCCGAATGCTGTGCAGGGCACAGCCCACATAGCTTCGCTCGCTCAGGTAAGCTTCCAGCTGAGCAACAGCTGCCGTACTTCCGTGGAAGCGCACCTGCACCCAAGGGGCGCTGATGTCCTCCAACTCTGCCATTATACAGCCAATCGACTCTTCACGCAAGTGGGCATGCAGATAAGGATTTCCTCTGGGCACATACACTTTTCCGTTTGCGTGGATGATCTGGGCCGAAATCTCCGGGAATTGATCCAATGCGTCCCGCACGGCTGCCCGTGCGGCCCCTTCTTCCAGCCGGGCCGCATAGGTTACAAGGCCGCTGGCCGGGGAATACACCAGGCTGCCGCCGCAGCAGGCGCTGGGCCCGATCCGGTTTTTCCCCGGGAACAGTGCCTCCAATCCCTGCGGCGTGCGGTAGGTCAATGCCGAAAACTGCCCGCCCATGGCGCAGTACAGCCGAATGGTCAGCTCATCGCAAGCCAGCAGCCTGCCGTGCTGCCCCAGCAGTGCTCCGTCCACAGAACACACTACAAGCGGCAGTTCTTTGTTTTGGCTCATGGCTCCGGCTCCTTTCGTAGTGTTGCAAGAAAATCCGTAAAATACGCAGGCAGCGGAGAATCAAATTCCAGATACTCCCCCGTTGCCGGGTGAACAAAGCCAAGTGTCTTTGCGTGCAGGCACTGGCCGTTCAGGCTTTTAATCACATTGTGCGGGCCATACACCCCGTCCCCGGCCAGCGGATGACCAATGCTGGCCATATGCACCCGAATTTGATGCGTGCGGCCGGTTTTCAGCTTGCACTGGATGTGCGTAAAGCCCTGATAACGGGTCAGCACCTGCCAGCCGGTGTATGCGTATTTAGAATTGGTGGGTGTAATCGCCATTTTCTTCCGGTCTGCCGTACTTCGCCCGATGGGTGCTTCCACAAAGCCCTCATCCTGCCGGAAGCCGCCGTACACCACCGCCTGATACAGCCGGTGAATGCTGTGCACCGCCATCTGTGCCGAAAGCGCGGTGTGGGTCGGGTCGTCTTTAGCAACCACCAGAAGGCCGCTGGTATCCTTATCGATGCGGTGCACAATTCCGGGGCGAAGCTCTCCGCCAATGCCGGAAAGGCTCCCCTTACAATGGTACAGCAAGGCATTTACCAGCGTGCCGTCCGGGTTTCCGGGGGCGGGATGCACCACCATTCCCTTGGGCTTGTTGACCACCAGCAGGTGCTCATCCTCATACACCACATCCAGCGGAATATCCTGGGCAACAGCCGTGGCCGGCTTTGCATCTGGCACGGTCAAAATCAGGCGGTCGCCCTCCTTCAGTTTGCGGCTTTTCGCGGCGGGCTGGCCATTGCACAGGGCGTGCCCCTCTTCGATCAGCTGCTGCAGCGCATTGCGGGTCAGGCCAAGCTCCCGCTCTGCGAGGAAGCGATCCAGGCGCTGGCCTGCATCCCCTGCCTCGACCAGAAACTCAAGTGTCTCCATGGTTCTCATCCTCATGCTTTGCGCTGCTGCGCGCGTGAACCTCTTCCAGAATCAGGGAGAGGATCAACAGGCCCACGCCGGTACACACGCACACATCGGCAAAGTTGAACACCGCAAACGTCATGAACTGCACGTCCAGATAGTCCACAACCATGTGGTTGGCCACTCGATCGATCAGGTTTCCGATGCCGCCGGCCAGAATCAGCAGCCAGGCCGCGCGGTCTAGTCCTTTTGGGCGGCGAATGACCAGATAGGCGGCCACTGCGGCCAACGCCACACCGGTAAACGCAATCAGGAAGCCCTGTTTGCCTGCCAGCATACTGAACGCTGCACCGTCATTCAGCACATAACGAAGCTGAATGATTCCGGGCAGCAGCGGCATTGTCCCCACCGGGGCAAGCACAGCCGTCGCCCAGGCCTTGATCAACTGGTCAGCCACCACAAGCACCGCACAAAGCAGCACAGAAATAATCCAATTCATCAACGGGCTCTCCTTTCACGCCGCGGGTGTTTGTTCGTTCGTTTTCATCCGGGAGATCTCATTCTCCCGGCGAGACCCGTCAAGCAGGAAAACAGCGGCGCTTTTTCGGAAAAGCGCCGCTGTTTTTCAACGGTTTAAATGGAATTTCAGCCTTCCAGCGCAGCGGCGCAGCGGGGGCACAGGCCATCCGCGTTCACCGCAGGCACATACTTCCAGCAGCGGGGGCACTTCTCGCCCTGCACACGCTCAACCTTCACGCCCAGGCCTTCCACCAGGCCCTTGACGCCGCCTTCGCCGCGCACCACATCGGCGCGGGAGACGATGAACAGGTCGGCCAGCTCATCCATAGGAATCTGGTTCAGGAAGCCTTCCAGCTCCTCATTGCAATACAGGGTGATGTGGGCTTCCAGTGCCGCACCAATGACCTTTTCGGCACGGGCCTGCTCCAAAGCCTTCTTCACATCATCGCGCACCGCAATGATCTTGCTCCACTTGGCCTCGAACGCTTCGCCCTGCAGATAGGTGCCGGCCTTGCCCATATCCTCAAACGCCACATACTTGTTCATGCCGGGCATCTTGGGAATGAAGCTCCAGATCTCCTGCGCGGTGAACACCAGCACGGGGGCAATGATCTTGGTCAGCTGCACCAGGATCTTGTACATGGCAGTCTGGGCAGAACGGCGGCTCTCCGCATCGGCCTTACTGCAGTACAGGCGATCCTTGATCACATCCAGGTAGAAGTTGGACATCTCAACCACGCAGAAGTTGTGAACCTCGTGGTAAACGCGGCTGAAGTCAAAGTTCTCGTAGGCCTCGGTAGCGGTGGCCAGCAGCTCGTCCACTGCATCCAGCGCCCAACGATCGATCTCGCACAGCTGATCGTCCGCGACCATATCCTTATTGGGATCAAAGCCATTCAGGTTGCCCAGAATGAAGCGGGCGGTGTTGCGGATCTTCCGGTAAGCTTCGCTCAGCTGCTTCAGGATCTCCTTGCTGATGCGCACGTCCACCGTATAGTCGGAAGACGCCACCCACAGACGGATGATGTCAGCGCCGTAGTCCTTGATGATCTCACTGGGCTCCACGCCGTTGCCGGCAGACTTGTGCATCTGCTTGCCTTCGCCGTCCACGACCCAGCCGTGGCTCAGCACAGCACGGTAAGGTGCAACGCCGCGGGTGGCAACGCTGGTCAGCAGGCTGGACTGGAACCAGCCGCGGAACTGGTCCGCACCTTCCATATACAGGTCGGCAGGCCAGCTCAGCTCCGGGCGCTCTTCCAGAACCGCCACATGGGTAGAACCGGAATCGAACCACACGTCCATGATATCGGTGTCTTTGCGCCAATCGCTGGCACCGCACTCGCACTTGATGTCCTTGGGCATGATGTCGTTGGCTTCGTACTTGTACCAGGCGTCGCTGCCCTCTTTGCGGAACAGATCGCTCACGGCCGCAATGGACTCATCGGAAATATGATACTTACCGCACTTGGTGCAGTAGAATGCAGGAATCGGCACGCCCCAGGTGCGCTGACGGCTGATGCACCAGTCGCTGCGGTCACGCACCATGCCGTGCATCCGGTCATGGCCCCACGCAGGCTGCCACTTCACGCTGTCAATGGCCTTGTAGACGTCCTCCTTGAAGGCGTCCACAGAGCAGAACCACTGTTCGGTGGCGCGGAAGATGATGGGGTTGTGGCAACGCCAGCAATGGGGATACTGGTGGCTGATGTGCTGCACGCCCATCAGGTGGCCGGTCTCCTTAATGTGCTTCAGGATGACCGGGTTTGCCTCCCACACGCGCAGACCGGCAAACTCCTCACCGGCATCGGCAGTCAGGTAGCCGCCGTCGTCCACAGGCACCACAATGGGCAGCTCAGGATACTTCTGGCAGACCAGGAAGTCGTCCACGCCGTGGCCGCCAGCGGTGTGAACACAGCCGGTGCCGCTTTCCAGCGTGACATGGTCGCCCAGAATGACCAGGCTCTTGCGGTCCAGGAAGGGATGCTGCACCTTCATGTATTCCAGCTCAGCGCCGGAAACAGGCTCGCCCACGATCTCATACTCGGTGATGCCGCAGGCTTCCATGGTGCTCTTCACCAGATCTTCGGCCATCACATGGTAATCGTCTCCGATCTTCACGAACACATAGTTGAAGGTGCCGTTCAGGCAGACGGCCACGTTGGCGGGCAGCGTCCAGGTGGTGGTGGTCCAGATCACGAACCAGGTATGATCCGCAGGAATGCCGCGCTTGGCCAGCACACCGTTGGGGTCATCCGTCACGGCAAAACGAACGTAGATGGAGTCGCACTCGTCCTGGCCGTATTCGATCTCTGCCTCCGCCAGCGCGGTGCGGCAGTCCGGGCACCAATATACGGGCTTCAGGCCCTTATAGATGTAGCCCTTCTTGGCCATCGTGCCGAAGATCTCGATCTGCCGGGCCTCGAACTCGGGCTTCAGGGTCAGATAGGGATGTTCGAAGTCACCGATGACGCCCAGGCGCTGGAACTGCTCGCCCATGATGCCGATGTGCTCCGTGGCGAAGTCATGGCAGATCTTGCGCAGCTCCAGCTTGGAGATGGTGCTCTTGCGGTCGCCCGCTTTGGCCAGCGCCTTCAGCTCAATGGGCAGGCCATGGGTGTCGTAGCCGGGAACATACGGGGCCTGATAACCGGTCATGTTCTTGTAACGGACAATGATGTCCTTGATGATCTTGTTCAGGGCCGTACCCATATGAATATTGCCGTTGGCATACGGAGGGCCGTCATGCAGCACATAACGGGGCTTGCCCTCGTTGTGGCGCATCAGCTCCTCATACAGATGGTTTTCCTGCCAATCCTGGAGCAGTTTGGGCTCCTTTTTAGGCAACCCGGCACGCATTTCAAATTTGGTGCTGGGCAGGTTGATGGTTTTGTTAAAATCCTGTGCCAATGGTCCTACACTCCTAATCTATAACTTGTTGCCCTGAGGCAGTGGTTCAGTCGCTGAACTTGATTCCCTGGAAGCTGTCCAGAATGGACGCTTTTGCCGCGGCTTCCTTCTCCGCACCATCGTCCTCGTCGGATTCTTCCATCAGGCCGCTCAGATCCAAGGTGAAGGAAGAAGAGGCCCCCGGTTCCTGCGCCGGCGCTTCTTCCGAAGGCTGCTCGGCCGGCTGCTCTTCCGCGGCAGGCTCTTCCTGAGGTTCTGCCGAAGGAATCGGTGCAGGCTCTGCCGCCGTCTCTTCCAGCGGTGCCGGTTCCGGCTCCTGCTCCGGCTGAGGCTCTTCCTGGGGCTGAGCCGGGGCGTCCGGCAGCGTGGCCAGAGACTCAATGTGCTGGCGATACAGGCTCATTACGTCCGACTTGAACTTGGCAACTTCGCCCTGCAGGCGCAGCAGCTCGCTCTTCTCGTCCTCGACCTGCTCGCGGGCCGCCTGCACCACATCGTCTGCTTTAATGCCGGCCTGGCGCAGAATCTCTTCCGACTTCTTCTTGGCTTCCCGCACCACACTGTCCGCCATACGCTGGGCGTTCAGCATGGCCATCTTCACATTGTCCTCGTCCTTGCGATAGGTCTCGATCTTGTCGGCAAGCACATAAAGCTTGCTTTCCATATCGTCTTTTTCTTTTTGAAGCTTCTCCATTTCATCGGCCATCTGCTTCAGAAATGCATCCACATCGTCCCGACGATAACCGCCCATCTGTTTTTCAAAGGTAACGGTACGAATTTCTTCAGGCGTCATGCTCCCGGTTTCCTCCCTCGGCAATCCTCAATACTGATAATATTCAATCCACTGCCGGTCTTTTCGGCTCTTTCCTCCCAGCTTCTCCAGGCGAAAGCGCCCTTTGCCCCGTACAGTAAACAGGTCCTGTTCATACACCGGCGCACCGGCCTTCTCCTGGGGAATGTGGTTGATTTCCACATGGCCGGTTCGTACATACTCCTCCGCTTGACTGCGGCTGCAATTCAGAAACGCCGCCAGAACGGCATCCAGCCGCAGCGAGGCCACACTGGCCGTCTGCAGCTTCGGCGGCGGCCGCATCGGAAGAACGGCCTCCCCCTCTTTGCATAAGGTGGTGCGCACCGAAACTCGGCCTGTCTGCCGAAGTTCCCGGCAGAGCACACCGGCCATTTCCTGCAGCACTGCCACATAAATGCAGTGTTCATCCGGCGAAGGAATCAAATCTCCAATGCAGCTGCGCTCCACTGCAAGACCAAGAATGGCCCCAAGGCAATCGCGATGGGCAGGCGGCTGCGCGCAAAGATGGCTGTATGCCACCTTTACAAAGCAGATCGGCGGCTCACTCTCAATGCCGAACGGTGCCAGGCAGAGCAGCTTTCGCTCTGCCCCATCGTATCCTCCGTCAAACCGGTACCAGTCGCAGTCCAGCCGGTTCAGTGCGGCCGCACACAGGTCCTGCTCCCGGTCTGAGAGGAACCCGGTGTAACGGGCACTCCAGCGCTTTTGGGCACTGGCGCAGAGATCCTCTGCCCGGCGCATCACCATGCGCTCCTGGTCGTTGCGGGGTGGCACAAAACCGCGCACCTGCGGCGCTTGTGCATCAGAAGTAGACACCGTTGTTCTCCAGCTCGTCCAGCAGGTCTGCGCCCATAATATCAACGTTGTACGGCGTAATAATGAAGGTGCTGGCTGCTACGCGCTTGATCTGGCCGCTGTTGGCATACGCCACGCCGGACAAAAAGTCCACCAGACGGCGGGACACTTCCTTTTTCGTGGACTCCAGATTCAGCACCACCGTGCGCTTGGCATTCAGATGGTCGGCCACCGTGGTCGCATCCTCAAATGCTTCCGGCTTCACCAGAACCACCTTCAGCTGCGTGGTGGCGTTGATGTTCACCACTTTATTGCGCTTGCTTCCGGAAGCCGCTGCCTGAGGCTCAGGTGCGTCATAACCGCTGTCCTGCTGTGCATCATCGCCGCGGCTTACGAACGAGGGGAAATCTTCCCCTTCGTAATCTTCCTCTTCCTCGTCAACGCCCAACGCTTTTTTCAGCTTGTCGAACATAGCGTTTTTCCTCCTTTTATGTGAAATCCGAAGCCTTTTACGGCCCCGAAACTCCTGATTATTTATGATACATCCATCCATGGGGCATGGATGCACACAACTTATTATCCATTGTTTCGTGCCAGATGTCAACCAACGCCGGGTATTTTGTAGCATTTACAACAAAAATTTTCTGAGATTTTGCGGTTTTGCCCGCTGCCTTCAAGCCAGTCGGCCGTCCCGCAGGCCGCGCCCGCGCACAACCACCTCGTCGTACAGCTTCAGTTTGCTCTCTTTGCTGCCGCCGTTCGGTACCAGAATGTAATTTTCATTCTCGTATAGCTTCACGATCGGCCGGAACTCGATCAGCTGGCCAGACCGGACATACACACCGTTCACGTCATCCACAATGTGAACGGCGTCTTTGCTGATGCGCAGGCCGGTGTAGCTGTTCAGATCCAGCCGCGCCGTCTGCTGCCCAAGGGCCAAAATCTGTGCGCTCATGTATTCACAATGCACCACAATTTTTGCAAGGCCGCTGTCTTCATCCTGCGTCACTTCCTGAATGGTGGCGGGCAGAGCGGTTTCCGCCCGGCCGAGGAAACTGATCTGAATTTTGCGGCCGTCCTGCTCTATTTTCTGGCTGATGCGCTCCCCCTCTTCCTTCGGGCAAACGCCGTAAAAATCCCATTGGTAGCTGGTCACGATTTTCCCCGCCTTGCCTTCCAGCGACTCATCCGCGCCCTGATCCAGCATCTCCCGCAGTTCGGCCGGGGAGGCATTGTTCAGCGCGTCTGCTTCCACTGTGAGCATCCGGGCCTCCTGTGCCTGAACGAAATATCCGCCCACCGGTGCCGGAATGGTCTGCGGCGTACCCAGCTGCTGGGTCAGGCTTTCCGCCTGGGCGTTCAGCTCCGCCAATTGGGCGTCAAAATTGGCAACACGGCCCGTCGTCACCTGCAGCTTATTAGCCGCCAGCAAATAACTCTCCTGCCGGCTGTTCAGGTTTTCGTAGTCTTTCCGGTCCAGCGCCTCCAGCAGGTCGTTTTCCGCATTCTGCTCCTGATTCAGCAGCACGCCGATGTCGGTGCCGACGCTTTCGGATTTTTCCAACAGGGCGATCCGATTCTGCAGGGCGGTCAGCTGGTTGCGCAGGCTCGCCTGCTCGCTGCTGGTGTAAATTTCAGCAACGGCGGTTCCGGCCGAAACGCGCTCGCCCTCTTCCACAAGATAGCCAAGGCTTCCCTCGCCATCCACCGGCTGCTGGGCAAACAGCAGCACGCCGTCCAGCTGCACGCTGTCGGTCAGCGTATCCTGAATGGCGGTCTCCGTCTCGTAGCGATTGTCCAACACTGCCACCAACTGAATGGTCACATACACTGCCAACAGGCCAAGCGGCACAAACAGCAGCCATTTCGGCGGCCGCGGAACGAAACGGTTTTCTTTTTTCTCCTGCATAGGCTCACCTCCGGGCCACTCAATCGCGCTCTGCTATTTTGACCAGTTACGTTCTTCTTTTCATGGGCTGCGTTGCTCACAGTTCTCCATTCAGGAAACATTCCACCAGCTGCCGGGCCTTGGCCGGGGTTTCCGGGTCTGAAACATCCAGCCAGTGGGCGCCCTCCATTCGGCGGAACCAGGTCAGCTGCCGTTTTGCATACCGGCGGGAAGCCTGCTTCAGGTCATTCAGGCAGGGCCCCAGCTCTGCCTCCCTCTCAAAATAAGGGAACAGCTCTTTGTATCCGATGGCCTGAGCCGCCGTATGCCAGCATTCCCGGTTCTGCCACACCCGGTGCGCCTCTTCCAGAAGGCCCTGCTCCGCCATTCGGTCCACCCGGGAATCGATGCGGCGATACAAAGCCTCCCGGTCCGGGTCGTTCAAAATCAGCAACAGCGCATGGTAGGGCGGCGTTTGGGGCCGGGATGCTGCTTTCTGCTGGCTCATCGTCCGGCCGGTGGTGCGGTACAGCTCCAGCGCCCGCAAAAGCCGCGGCGTGTTGTTGGGGTGCACACAGGCCGCGCCCTCCGGGTCCAGCCGGCACAGTTCCTCGTAGAGCGCTTCTCTGCCCTTTTCGGCCAGCTCCTGCTCCAGGGTTGCGCGAACCTCCGTCGTCGGCTTGTGCGGGGTGAACTGAATCCCGTTCAGCAGGCTGGAAAGATACAGCCCGGTGCCGCCCACCACAAAGGGCAGATTGCCCCGCTGTGCAATTTGTTCTGCACAGGCCCGTGCGGCCTGTACATAATCCGCCACGCTGAAACTCTGCTCCGGCCCCACGATGTCCACCAGATGATGCGGCACCCCCTGGGTCTCCTCCGGGGTGACTTTGGCGGTGCCCACGTCCAGGCCGCGGTAAATCTGCATGGAATCCGCCGAAATGATCTCACCCTGAAACTCCGACGCCAGCTTCACCGACAAAGCGGTTTTTCCGCTGGCGGTCGGCCCGCCGATGGCAACAATCCGAGGTTTATCCAAGCCTTCCAAACTGCTTTTCCAGCTCCTTCCGGGTCAATTTCAGTACGATCGGGCGGCCATGGGGACAAAACGGCGGCACTTTGCCCGCCATGATCTGCTCTGCCAGCCTCAACAGCCCCTCCGGCCGGGTTTTGTCTCCGGCCTTCATGGCAGCCCGGCAGCTGATGGAATGCAGCACCCATTCCGTTTTTTCGCTGAGTGCATCCTTGGCGCCTTTGGCCAGCTTGGCTGCCAGCTCAATCGCCAGCTCTTCCACATCGTCTGCCTGCACATCGGCCGGTACCGCGCGGATCATAACGGTGTTTCCGCCAAAGTCATCCAGCTCCACCCCCGCGTCCCGCAAAAGGTCCAGATTACCGAGAAGCGCATTCTTTTCCTCTGCGTTCAGCTGCACCGGAACCGGCATCAGCAGCATCTGGCTGGGCACATTGCCGTAATTCTTTGCCAGCTCTTCATAAATCAGGCGCTCATGGGCCGCGTGTTTGTCAATCAGGCACATCTCTTCCCCGCGCTGGGTAATGATGTAGGTCTTAAACACCTCGCCCACATAGCGCAGCGGCTCAATTTCCGGTTCCGGCTCCAATGCCAGCTGCTGGGCAGCCGGCATCTCCACAGAATCCACCGGTTGATTCTCCAGTGCCGGGGCACCGGCCGGTTCGGCAGGCGGGGCAGCCTGTACAGGCTGGTCGTCCATCCGGCCGTCCGGCTCTTTGGGCGGTTCTTCCGCCGCCGGGGTCGATTGCTGCAGGTGCGGCACTTCCTCTTCAGTGGGGGCAATGTCCAGCATCTCTTCCCGCGCCGGGCGATAGCTTTTCGTCAGCTGCAGCGGTGCAGAGCGCAGAATCCCTTCCGTCTCCGGCTCACTGGGCAGCGATTTCCACACGTCCCGGTCCTGCTCTCTCGGCGCCGGTGCCGGGCTTCCTGCCTGCACCGACAGGCGGGAAGCCACATATGTGCGCACCGGCACTTCCTGCGCAGCAAGGGCCGCCGGATGCATCACCGACGGCACAGACTCCTTCGGCCGGGCGGGCACCGCGGAATCGATCGGCGCGGCTGCGCTCGTTTCTTTCGCGCCGGCTGCCGGGGTTTTCTCTGTGCTGTCCGCAAACTGAAAGCGCCGCTCTCCGCTTGCAGGCAGCAGAACCACGCTTTTCACCGCGCTGTACACGGCGTCAAACACGTCCTTTTCCCGGGCAAAACGCACTTCCGTTTTGGCGGGATGCACATTGACGTCCACCAGTTCCGGCGGCATTTCCAGCATCAGAACACAGCCCGGGAACCGCCCCTGCATCAGAGTGCCCTTGTAGGCATTTTCCAAAGCGGCCATCATCGTGCTGTTTTTCACGTAGCGGCCATTAATGTAAAAGTGCTGCATTCCGCGGCTGGCCCGGCAGGCCGACGGCGGAGTGACCAGGCCGTGCACTCGATAAAGCCCCACCGTTCCGTCCACTTCCAGCAGGCTTTTGGAAAACTCTCTTCCCAGCACTCCATAGGCAGCGCTGCGCAGCGTTCCGTCCCCGGGGGTCTGGAACTGGGTCTTTCCCTCACGAATGAATTTCACCGCCACCTCGGGGTGAGACAGCGCCGCTCGGCTGACTGCATCGGCCACATAGGTGCCCTCGCTGGAGTCCTTTTTCAAAAACTTCATGCGGGCAGGCGTGTTGTAAAACAAATCGCGCACCGTGATGGTGGTGCCGACCGGCCGGGCGTCCGCCTCCATCCCCCGCTCGGTGCCGCCCTCAATGCGGTACCGGCAGGCGAACTCATCCTGTTCAGTGCGGGTCAGCACTTCCACCCGGGCCACACTAGCAATGGACGCCAGCGCCTCGCCCCGGAACCCCAGCGTGCAGATATGATCCAGATCCGCTTCGGTGCGGATCTTGCTGGTGGCGTGGCGGATGAACGCCGTCGCAATGTATTCCGCTTCAATGCCGCTGCCGTTATCGGACACCTGAATCAGCGAAACACCGCCCCGCTCAATGGAAACGGTCACCTGGGTCGCGCCTGCATCAATGGCGTTTTCCACCAGCTCTTTCACCGCAGACGCCGGGCGCTCCACCACCTCACCGGCGGCGATCAGCTCCGCCGTGTGCTGATCCAGTACATGAATGACGGCCATTTATTCCACCTGCCTCTCGTTTTCTTTAAAACAATTTTTTCAGTTCATACAAAAAGTTCAATGCCTCAATGGGGGTCAAGGTGTTCACGTCCAGATTCCGAAGCTTGTCCATCACTTCGCTGGGGGCCTGTGGGGTATTCAGCTGTTCTACCGCTTCAAAATCCAGCTGGGTCGCCTGATTGGCACCGGGAGCCGAAGCCTCCAGCGCCCGCAGCACCTGATGGGCGCGGCGCGTTACCGCGCCCGGCAGGCCCGCCAGCTTGGCCACCTCAATGCCGTAGCTGTCATCGGCCGGGCCGGCAATGATGCGCCGCAGGAACGTAATGTCCTCGCCGCGCTTTTTCACCGCAATGTTGTAGTTCTTTACGCCGGTTTCGCACTGCTCCAGATCCGTCAATTCGTGATAGTGGGTTGCAAACAGCGTCTTGCAGCCAATTTTCCGTGTGATGTGCTCCACCACAGCGCGGGCAATGCTCATGCCGTCAAAGGTCGAGGTTCCACGGCCGATCTCGTCCAGAATCACCAGACTTTTCGGGGTGGCGTTCTGCAGAATCTCCGCAACCTCGGTCATCTCCACCATAAACGTGGACTGGCCCGCCGCCAAATCGTCGGAGGCACCAACCCGGGTGAAAATGGCGTCCACCACGCCCATTTTGCAGGATTTTGCCGGCACAAAGCTGCCGATCTGCGCCATCAGCGCAATCAGCGCGTTTTGCCGCATGTAGGTGGATTTACCGGCCATGTTCGGGCCGGTGAGCAGAATGGTGCGGTTTTCACCGCAGTCCATTTTGGTATCGTTGGGCACAAACAGGCTCCCCTTCAGCATCTGCTCAATCACCGGGTGGCGGCCCTCTTCGATCATCAGCACATCGCTGTCATCCACCTGGGGCTTTACGTAATTGTTGTCGCTGGCCACCTGCGCCAGGGCCGTATAAACGTCCAGCTGCGCCACAGCCATTGCGGTGGCCTGAATGCGCATCAGCTGATCCGACACCGCACTGAGCAGCTGGTCAAATAGCTCCCGCTCCAGAGTGAGCACCCGCTCGTTGGCGCCCAGAATTTTGTTTTCCAGCTGCTTCAGGTCGTCCGTGATGTAGCGCTCCGCGTTGGCCAGGGTCTGCTTGCGCACAAAGTTGGCGGGCACCTGATCGGTAAACGACCGGCTTACCTCAATGTAATAGCCAAACACGCGGTTAAAGCCGATTTTCAACGTGCGGATGCCGGTCTCTTCCTTGAGCTTGGCCTCCAGCTGAGAGAGGTAGCCCTTGCCGCCGTGCATGATGTCCCGCAGTTCGTCCACTTCCGCGTTGTAGCCCGCCTTGATGACACCGCCCTCCTTCAGCGTGGACGGAGCATTTTCATCCACGGCGGAGAAAATTTTATCCCGGATGTCCTCCAGCGGGTCGATGCGATCCGCCAGGGCAGCCAGCTGCGGGCAGCCGCTCTCCCGGGCCTGCTTCTGCAGGCCGGGCAGCTCCCGGCAGGTGCAGGCAAGGGCGTACATTTCGCGCGGCGTTGCAGAACCATACACCGTGCGGGTCATCAGGCGCTCCATATCAAACACACGGGAGAGGCTGTCCGCCAGGTCCGCCCGAAGAATGCTCTGCTGGTAAAGGGCCTCCACGGCCGCAAGTCGGTCGTTGATGGCTGCTGAGCTGACCAGCGGCTGCTCGATCCAGCTGCGAAGAAGGCGTTTGCCCATGGCGGTCTGGGTTTTATCTAGCACCCAGAGCAGTGTTCCCTTCTTCTCCCGCCCGCGCATGGTCTCGGTCAGTTCCAGGTTGGCCCGGGTGACCGGAGAGAGCTGCATATACTGCGCTTCGGCATAGTTGTGCACGGTTTTCAGCCGCTCCACGCCTTTTTTCTGGGTGCGGTGCAGGTACCCCAGCAGTGCGCCCAGCGCCACCGGGGCCAGGCCCGCTTCGGAAAGGCCGCTGGCCGCCGCCCAGTCGGCCCCGAACTGCTCCTGCAAAAGGCCGCTGACCTGTTCCGGCACATACTCCTCTTCCGTCATGACCTCCACCGAACAGGACAGATGCTGTTTGATGTAGGCGGTCACTGCTTTATGCTTCAGCATCTCGCTGTTCATCAGGATTTCGCTGGGCGTGTAGCGGCACAGCTCGGTAATGATCTGGTTGTCCAGCTTTTCCGCCGTCAATTCCGTGGCATGAACTTCACCGGTGGAAACATCCGCAAAGCAGATGCCGGCGGCCTTGCCTTTTACAAACACGCTACACAGATAGTTGTTCCGGTCATCCTTCAGCATACTGCTTTCAATGACCGTACCGGGGGTCACTACCCGGATGATGTCCCGCTTTACCAGGCCCTTGGCCTTGACCGGGTCCTCCATCTGCTCGCAGATGGCCACCTTGTAACCCTTGGCGATCAAACGGGCCACATAGCTTTCATAGCTGTGGAACGGTACCCCGCACATGGGGGCCCGCTCTTTCTGGCCGCAGTCCCGCCCGGTCAGGGTCAATTCCAGTTCCTTGGACGCCAGAATTGCATCGTCGTAGAACATCTCATAGAAATCCCCCAGACGGAAAAAGAGAATTTCATCCTTGTGCTGCTTTTTGATCTCAAAATACTGTGCCATCATGGGCGAAAGTTCAGCCATACTTCACATCCTGATTCTTTGCAGTTTGTTTCATCGTTGGGGCTTAAGGGGCCTCATGCAGCCCCTCAAAAGCCATGGAAGGCCGGTACGCTCCAAAGAGCGCCCGGCCGTTGTGTGGCAGAGACTCTTCCTGCCGTTTTGCTGTTTTTTCTGGCCGCAGCGGCTTAGTGGCAACCGCCGCAGGTAGAGCAGCTGCCAGAACAGCCACCGGCAGCAGGCTCCTGCACGGTCATGGGGTCGCCGCCGTTCATGGCGGTGTTGATGATGGCATCGATATAGTTCACCATCGCCTCAGCGGCAGTCTTGGCCTCGTTGTAGGCAACCATGCCGGGATGGTTCATGATCTTGCCATACAGGTCATTCACCTGGCCATTCAGCTCGGCAATGCGCTCGTCGTCCCGCTCATCCTTGGTGATCTCGTTGTTCAGGTCCATCCGGGCCAGGTTGAACTCGCCGATCATGTCCTGCAGTTCCTTGTTCTCGTCGTTGGCACGGCGGGCGGCATCCAGTGCCAAATAGCGCTCATCCGTCTGCATGGCAGCAGCAGCTTTCTTAAACAGTTCAATGGCATCCATGGTCATACTCTCCTTTGTTCAGTCGGCTCACGGCCGGAATGATTTCTCTATCGGTAAGCCCGCCGCGCACCGTTGAACCGGAACACGCGGCCAGCAAAACCTTCTTTGAATGAATAGGCTTTCGGTTCAGGCCAGCTCCGCGGTCAGCATCGCGGCCCGGCTGCCGGTGATGTGCAGCTGTACTTCGCTGCCGATGAGGGCCGGATCTCCGGCAAATTCCGCCACCAGGTTGTTGCGCAGGCGGCCATTCAGCAGGCCTTCTCCCCGGCCATGGCCCTCCACCAGGGCCACCTGGGTCCGTCCCACCAAAGCCGCCGTCTGCTCGCAGGCAATCTCCTCCTGCACCGCCAGCAGGCGGCCCATGCGGTCGGCCTTCTGCTTGTGGGTGTAGGGGTCCGGCATCTCTGCAGCCTTCGTGCCCGAGCGCTTGGAATAGATGAAGGTAAACAGCTGCATGTACCGCACCTTTTTGATTAATTCCAGCGTCGCCTCGAAGTCCTCTTCGGTCTCGCCGGGGAAGCCCACAATGATGTCGCTGGAAAAGGTAATGTCGGGCACTGTGCGGCGGGCATACTCGATCAGCTCCAGATAATGCTCCACCGTGTAGTGCCGGTTCATCTCTTTTAAAATGCGGTTGCTGCCCGACTGCACCGGCAGGTGAAGGTGGTTGCAGATCTGGGGGTGCGCCGCGATCGTGTCGATGAGTTTATGGCTGGCATCCTTGGGGTGGCTGGTCATAAAACGGATGTGATAATCGCCCGGCACCGTGCACAGCAGCGCCAGCAGGTCCGAAAAATCCACATTTTCGTCCAGGCCCTTGCCGTAGCTGTTCACGTTCTGGCCCAAAAGGGTGATCTCTTTATAACCAGCGGCCACCAGCCCCTTGAACTCCTCCAGAATGGCCGCGGGGGTACGGCTGCGCTCGCGCCCGCGCACATAGGGCACAATGCAGTAGGTGCAGAAGTTGTCGCACCCATACATGATGGGCAGCCAGGCGCGGAAGGAAGAATCCCGCCGGATGGGCATTTTCTCCACGATCTCCACGCGCTCCACCGGCGTCTGCAGAACCCGTTTGCGGCCCTCGATCTTCTGGGCCAGCAGGCTGGGCAGCGTGTCAATGCCGTTCACGCCGAACACCAGGTCCACAAAGGGATAGCTCTGGCGAATTTTCTCCACCACCTGCGGCTGCTGGGCCATGCAGCCGCACAGGCCGATGAGCAGGCCCTTATTCTGTTCCTTCAGCTTTTTCAGCGCACCAATGTTGCCAAACACCCGCTGCTCTGCGTGCTCACGCACAGCGCAGGTGTTGAACAGAATCAGGTCGGCCTGCTCGGGGCTATCGCAAATGCCATAGCCCACGTCCATCAGCACGCCCTTGATCTTTTCGCCGTCGTTCACATTCTGCTGGCAGCCGTAGCTGCGCACATAGGCCATCGGCGGGGTGTCATAGACCGCCGCCAAAGCAGCAGCAGCCGTACCATCATGATTGTATCCAATTCTGTCGATTTTGTTCACAGATCCAGTTTCTCCAATTCTTCGCCGCCCTACCGGCGGAAAAATAAACCAATAGAATTTTATTATAACCGAAAGCCCGCCAAAGCACAACGCCTCTTCGCCTTATTCCTGGCCGGTTTCGCCCGATTTTACCCGATCCCGCTTCAGGATGGGGCCAAGGTACTGGCCGGTGAAGCTGGCGGGGTTGGCCGCCACCTCTTCCGGAGTGCCCTCGGCCACGATCTGCCCGCCGGCGCTTCCGCCCTCCGGGCCTAGGTCGATGATGTGATCGGCCCGCTTGATGACGTCCAGGTTGTGTTCAATGACCACCACCGTGTTCCCGGCATCCACCAGCTTGTCCAGCACCTCCACCAGACGGTGAACGTCCGCCACATGCAGGCCGGTGGTCGGCTCATCCAGAATATACACGGTCTGGCCGGTGCTGCGCTTGGCCAGCTCCAGCGCCAGTTTTACGCGCTGTGCTTCGCCGCCGGAAAGCGTTGTCGCGCTCTGCCCCAGCTGCACATAGCCGAGGCCCACGTCGCACAGGGTCTGCAGCTTCCGGTGAATTTTGGGGATGTTGGCAAAGAACGTCGTGGCTTCTTCCACCGTCATGTTCAGCACATCCGAGATGCTCTTGTCTTTGTAATGGACCTCCAGGGTCTCCCGGTTGTAGCGTGCGCCCTTGCACACTTCGCAGGGCACATAGATGTTCGGCAGAAAGTGCATGGCAATTTCCAGAATGCCGTTGCCCTCGCAGGCCTCGCACCGGCCGCCCTTCACATTGAAACTGAACCGCCCTGCCCCGTAGCCGCGCATTTTGGCGTCCTGCGTCTGGGCAAACACGGTGCGGATGTCATTGAACACCCCCGTGTAGGTGGCCGGGTTGGAGCGAGGCGTGCGCCCGATGGGCGACTGATCAATGCCGATGACCTTATCCACATATTCCAGCCCTTCCATCGCCTTGTGCTTGCCGGGGCGATGCTTGGCGCCGTTCAGCTCCGCAGCCAGGCGCTTGTACAGGATCTCGTTGACCAGCGAGGACTTGCCCGACCCGGAAATGCCCGTAACCACCGTCATCTCGCCCAGGGGAATGTCCACCGTGATGTGCTGCAGGTTGTTTTCGTAGGCATCCACGATCCGAATATGCTTGCCGTTGCCGGGGCGGCGGGTGGCCGGCACTTCAATGCGCTTGCGGCCGGAAAGATACTGCCCGGTGATGCTCCGGGGTTCCCGGCAGATGTCCTCCACCGTACCGGCCGCCACGATCTCGCCGCCGTGAACGCCCGCACCGGGGCCAACGTCCACCAGATAGTCCGCCTGGCGCATGGTGTCTTCATCGTGTTCCACCACGATCAGCGTATTGCCCAGATCCCGCAGGCGCTTCAGGGTGGCGATCAGCTTGTCGTTGTCCCGCTGGTGCAGGCCGATGGACGGCTCATCCAGCACATACAGAACGCCGGTGAGGGCACTGCCGATCTGCGTGGCCAGACGAATGCGCTGGCTCTCGCCGCCGGAAAGGCCCACCGAGCCGCGGGCCAGGGTCAAATAATCCAGGCCCACACTCTGCAGGAAGCCCAGCCGTTCCCGCACTTCTTTCAGAATGCCGTCGGCAATCATATGCTCCCGGTCGGTGAGGTCTAGCTTGTTGATGAAGTTCAGCTCTTCCCGCACGCTCATGGCGCAGAACTGGCTGATGTTGATGCCGCCCACAGTCACGGCCAGGCTGGTCGGCTTCAGGCGCTGGCCATGGCAGTCGGGACATTCCACCCCGTTCATCACCGTGGCGATCTCTTCCTTCATCCACTCGCTGGAGGTGTCGCGGAAGCGCCGCTCCAGATTCGGCACAATACCCTCAAAGTCGTTTAGGTACCGGCCGGAGCCGAATTCGTTCTGCCGATGCATCTCAATGCGCTCGCCGCCGGTGCCGTACAGAATTGCATTCAGCGCTTCTTCGCTCATTTCTTTGATCGGCATATCCAGTGTAAAGCCGTATTGCTTGCCAAGCCCTTTGTAATACATTTCGCTCACAGAGCCTTCAGCATAGTAC
>CAKSWY010000017.1 GCA_934513685.1 uncultured Oscillospiraceae bacterium
TTGGCAATGCAGGTGCATTGCAGAAGTATAGTCCCGGAGGGGCACAGCATTTTCACGATATGTGACCGAATCGACCACCGGAAACCGGGTCAACATTGAAAACGCATACGCGGCGGGCGCTCTCCCCCTCAAAAAGAAAAAGCCTCCGGTGCGCGGCCCGTTCAAGCCGCACCCCGGAGGCAATTTTTCTGTTTTTGCGCGTTTACCGGCCGCCCATCAGAATGGCCAGCACGGCCTTCTGGGCGTGCAGACGGTTCTCGGTCTCTTCAAAGATCTCATCGGCGTGGCGCTCGAAGGTCTCCACCGCGATCTCCTCGCCCTTGCGGGCGGGCAGGCAGTGCAGCACCATGCAGTCGGGCTTGGCCAGGGCCAGCAGCTCTTCGTTCACCTGATAGCCCCGGAAATGACGGCGGCGGAGCAGCTGCTCCTCCTCGCTGCCGGTGCTGATCCAGGCGTCGGTGTACACCACATCGGCCCCCTGTGCGCCCGCCTTCGGGTCGGTGGAGAGGCTGAACTTATCCCCGTAGGCTTTGGCGTACTCCAGCACCGTGCGGGACGGCTCACACCCCTCGGGGCAGACGGCGCTCACCTGCATTCCGGCCATCAGGCCGCCCACAATCAGGCTGTTGGCCATGTTGTTGCCGTCACCCACAAAGCACAGCTTCTTGCCCTCCAGGCTGCCCTTTTTCTCCCGGATGGTCATCAGATCGGCCAGCACCTGGCAGGGGTGGGCGTAGTCGGTCAGGCCGTTGATGACGGGCACGCCGCTCCACTGGGCCAGGGCCTCGGCATCGCTCTGCTTGTAGGTGCGGATCATAATGCCGTCGTAATAGCGGCCCAGGGTGCGGGCCGTATCCTCAATGGCCTCGCCATAGCCAAGCTGCATCTCGGTCACGGCGTTGAGGTAATGGGCCAGGCCGCCCAGCTGGTACATACCCACCTGAAAGCTGGCGCGGGTGCGGGTGCTGGGCTTTGCAAAAATCAACGCCAGGCTTTTGCCCGCCAGCAGGGGGTGGGCGCGGCCCGCCTTGCGGTCGGCCTTCAACTCGTCGGCCACGTCCAGGATGTGAAACAATTCCTCCCGGGTCAGGTCGCTCATTTTCAGCAGGTGCTTCATGGGGCTTCCTCCTTCTTGTTTCGGAATCCGGTTTCAAAACAGCCGGGGCAGCCATAGCCGCCCCGGCCGCTGTTTGCTTTGTGTTTTTCAGGCCAAGTATACCATATTCTCTGCCGGTTTTACAGGGCCGACAGCACCTCGTTCAGAATCTGCAGCGCCTTTTCAATGTCCTCATTGGTCAGCACCAGCGGGGGCAGCAGGCGCAGGCGGGTCTTGGCGGTCAGGCACAGAAGGCCCTTGTTCTGGCAGGCAGTCAGCACCTCTTTGGCACTGATGCCCTCCTCAAAGGCGATGCCCACCATCAGGCCCAGGCCGCTCACCTCCTGCACATGGGGCAGCTTGTCCAGCCCCGCCCGCAGGGTGACGGCCTTGGCGCGCACGTCGGCCAGCATCTCATCGGTGAGCTTGTTCATCACCACGTTGGCGCCGGCGCACACCACCGGGTTGCCGCCGAAGGTGGTGCCGTGGGTGCCGGGGCCCATGCCCTTGGCCACCTTTTCGCTCATCAGCACCGCGCCGATGGGCAGGCCGCCGCCCAGGCCCTTGGCCAGGCTGACCACGTCCGGCTGCACGTCGAACTGCTCATAGGCCAGGAAGGTGCCGGTGCGGCCGATGCCGGTCTGCACCTCGTCCACAATGATGAGGATGTCGTGCTCATGGCAGTAGGCGTTCACCTTGGAGACATAGTCCTTGTCCAGCGCGCACACGCCGCCCTCGCCCTGCACCATCTCCATGATGACCGCGCAGGTGGCGGGGGTCACGGTTTTCAGGAAGGCCTCGTAATCGTTGGCGGGGGTGTAGGCAAAGCCCTCGTTGAAGGGGCCGAAGTAGTGGTGGAACACCTCCTGGCCGGTGGCAGTCAGGGAGGCCAGGGTGCGGCCGTGGAAGCTGTTCACCAGGCTGATGACCTGATAGCGGCCCTCGCCGTAGGTGTCGCAGCTGTACTTGCGGGCCGCCTTCATGGAGCCTTCGTTGGCCTCGGCACCGGAGTTGGCGAAGAACACCTTGTCAAAGCCGGTGCGCTTGCACAGGGTCTCGGCCAGCTGGCCGCAGGGGTCGGTGTAGTACAGGTTGGAGGTATGCTGCAGCTTGCCCGCCTGCTCGCTCACGGCGGCCACCCAGTCCGGGTCGCAGTAGCCCAGGCTGTTCACGCCGATGCCGCTGGTGAAATCCAGATATTCCTTGCCGTCAAAATCGGTGACATGCAGCCCGCGGCCCTGCTCCAGGGCGATCTGGTTGCGGCCATAGGTGTGGGCCACATGGGCATTGTCCCGTTCAATGATCTGCTGATTGGTCATGGTGTTTCCCTCCCCGGCGGCGCTCCGCCGTAGTTTCAGGCCGGATGCGCGGTACCGCGCCTGCCCGGCACAGGTTTTATTGTGAGGAATTTTGTGCAGGGCGCGGGTTTACCGCACATGGCCCCGGCGGTAGAACAGCGTACCGCTGCCCCGGTCGGAGAAGATCTCCAGCAGGATGGAGTGCAGCACACGGCCGTCGATGATGCTGGCCTCGTTCACGCCGCGGTAAATGGCATCGGCCAGGCCCTCGATCTTGGGAATCATGCCGCCGGAAATGATACCGGACTCTTTGTAGCCGTCGATCTCGCTCACCTCCACGGTGGGAATAAGCGTGCTCTCGTCGTCCTTATTGCGCAGCAGGCCCGCAATGTCGGTCATCATCACCAGTTTCTGGGCCTTCAGGGCAATGGCGATGGCGGCGGCAGCGGTATCGGCGTTCAGGTTGTAGGCCACGCCGTTCTCGTCCATGCCCACGCTGGCGATCACGGGAATGAAACCGTCGTCCAGCAGGCGGTCGATCAGGCGGGTGTCCACCCGCTCCACGTTGCCCACATAGCCCAGATCCTTATCGGCCACCTTGCTGCACCGGATCATCTGCCCGTCAATGCCGCACAGACCCACGCCGCGGCCCCGCAGCATGGCCACCAGGTCCTTGTTCACCTCGCCCGCCAGCACCTGCTGCACCACCATCATGGTGGTCTCGTCGGTGTAGCGCAGGCCGTCCACAAAGCGGCTCTCGTGGCCGATAGCCTTCAGCATCTTGTTGATGGAGGGGCCGCCGCCGTGCACCAGCACCACCCGCACGCCCAGCAGGGTGAGGGTGATCAGGTCGTTCATCACGGCAGTTTTCAGCTCTTCGTTTACCATGGCGTTGCCGCCATACTTCACCACCAGCGTGGTGCCGTGGTATTTCTGGATGTAGGGGGTCGCCTCGCTGAACAGCTTGGCCATCTCTTCGTTCTTCACCGGTATTTCCTCCTTTTGGGAACCGTCTGTGGCGTCAGGAACGGTAATCGCCGTTGATCTTCACGTAATCGTAGGTCAGATCGCAGCCCCAGGCCTTGCCCTCGGCCTCGCCGTCGCCCATGTCCACCCGAACCAGAATGTCATGCTCCGACAGCACCTTGGAGGCTTCCTCTTCGCTGTAAGGATGGTAGGCGGCGTTTTCGCACACATACACGCTGCCCGCGGCGCTCTCCAGCCAGACGCAGCAGTGGTCCACCGAGAAGTCGCCCTGGGTGTAGCCGATGGCGCACAGGATGCGGCCCCAGTTGGCGTCGCGGCCGAACACCGCGGCCTTGAACAGGTTGGAGCAGACCACGCTCTTGGCAATGGCGCGGGCGGTGGCCTTGTCCTTGGCGTGGCTCACCTGGCAGGTGATCAGGTGGGAAGCGCCCTCGCCGTCAGAGGCGTGCAGCGCGGCCATGTGCTCGGCAATGGCGGTCAGGGCCGCCACGAAGTTGTCGTAGTCCTCCCCTTCGGCGGTGACCGGCTCGTTGCCCGCCAGGCCGTTGGCCAGAATGAGCAGCGTGTCGTTGGTGGAGGTGTCCAGATCCACCGACAGCTGGTTGTAGGTGGCCGGCACCACCTGATGGATGGCCTTATCCAGCATTTCGGCGCTGATGGCGGCATCGGTGGTGTAGAAGGTGAGCAGGGTGGCCAGGTTGGGGGCGATCATGCCGCTGCCCTTGCCGATGGCACCCAAGGTGCAGGTCTTGCCGCCCAGAGCGAACTGCAGGGCGTACTGCTTGGGGTAGGTGTCCGTGGTCATGATGGCCTGAGCGGCGGCGGTGCTGCCCGCCTCGCCCCCGGCCAGCTGGGCCGCCGCCTCGGGAATGCCCTTGGCGAAGGGATCAATGGTCATGGGCTGGCCGATGACGCCGGTGGAGGAGGGCAGAATGTCCTCTTCCTTCAGGCCCAGGGCCCCTGCCGCCAGGCGGCAGCACTCGTTGGCCAGGTCAATGCCGTTGGCCGCGCAGGTGTTGGCGTTGCCGCTGTTCACCAGAATGGCCTGGGCGTGGCCGTCGGTCAGGTGGGCCTTATCCACTGTGATGGGCGCGCCCTTCACCTTGTTGCTGGTGTACATACCGGCGGCGGTGCAGCGCACATCCGCCACGATGAGGGCCAGATCCTTCTTGTTGGGGTTGGCCCGGAAGCCGCAGTGCACGCCCGCGGCCTGAAAACCCTTTGCGGCGCAGACGCCGCCGGTCACTTCCTTGAATTCCATCGTTGTATCTCTCCCTTCTCCGCCCGCCGGTTGCGGGGGCGGAAACCCCGAATGCCGCCCATTTATGCGGCCGTTTCCGTTTGTACGGTTTATTCCAGGCCCTCGGTCTCCGGCAGGCCCAGCATCAGGTTCATGCACTGCACGGCTGCGCCGGAAGAGCCTTTGCCCAGGTTGTCAAACAAGCTCATCACCAGCAGCTGGCCCTCGTGGCCCACCACGAAGATCTCCATCTTGTCGCTGCCGGTGCGCAGGTTCGTGGTGAGGAACTTATCCTCCGGCAGCTCGTTCAGGGGGTGCACCAGCACCTGGCTCTCGCCCTGATAATAGTCCGCCAGGCAGGCGGCCACCCGCTCGGGGGTCACGTCCTGCACCAGATCCAGCCGCAGGGGCACCACGGTCTGCATTCCGCTGTAAAAATCGTCCACAATGGGGCAGAACAGCGGGGCGCCGGTCAGGCCGCACACGGCGGTCATCTCCGGCAGGTGCTTGTGCTTCAGGGTCAGGCCATAGCTGCGGGGGGCGCTGTACCCCTCGGGCCGGTCCGGCGCCTCATAGGCGGCGATCATGCTCTTGCCGCCGCCGGAATAGCCGGTGAGGCTGTAGCAGGTGAAGGGGAAGTAGGCGGGCAGCACGCCCTTCTGCACCAGCGGGGCCACCGTGCTGATGAAGCCGGAGGCGTGGCAGCCGGGCACGGCCACCCGGTTTGAGGCCTGGATCTTCTCCCGCTGGCCTTCCAGCTCGGGGAAGCCGTACACCCAGCCGGGGGCGGTGCGGTGCGCCGTGGAGGTATCCAGGATCTTCACGTTCTCGCTGACCAGCGGCATCACCTCTTTGGCTGCCGCATCCGGCAGGCACAAAAAGGCCAGATCGGCGGAATTGATGACCTTGGCCCGCTCGTTCACGTCCTTACGGCCTTCGGCCGAGATGGTCAGCAGCTCGATCTCCGGGCGCTTCTGCAGCCGCTCCACAATGCGCAGGCCGGTGGTGCCGGCGCTGCCGTCAATAAAAACCTTAAACTTCGGCATGATGCTTCTCCTTCCAGGCAGCCAGCTGTTCGCCGGCCTGTTTGATCTGCTTGGTCACGCTGGCGGCGCAGGGGCCGCCCTCGCTGGCCCGGCCCTCAGTGCAGCGGATCAGGTCGATGGCCTCGTACACACCCTCGTCAAACACAGGGCTGAAGCTCTTGAAGGTCTCCATGGGCAGGGCCTCCAGCGTGGTTCCGTTGGCGATGCAGTGGGCCACCAGGCTGCCGGTGAGCTTGTAGGCATCCCGGAAGGGCACGCCCTTCTTGGTCAGGTAATCGGCGCAGTCGGTAGCGTTGATGAAGCCCTTGGCCGCGGCGGCACGCATATTCTCGGGCAGGGTGCGCATGGTGTCCAGCATGGGGGTCACGGTGCGCAGGCACAGGGCCAGCGTATCCACCGCGTCAAAAATGGCCTCCTTGTCCTCCTGCATATCCTTGTTGTAGGCCAGGGGCAGGCCCTTCATCATCACCAGCAGGGTGTTCAGGTCGCCGTACACCCGGCCGGTTTTGCCGCGGATCAGCTCGGTGACGTCCGGGTTTTTCTTCTGGGGCATGATGGAAGAGCCGGTGGTGAAGGCATCGTCCAGCTCAATGAACTTGAACTCCCAGCTGGACCAGAGGATGATCTCCTCAGACAGGCGGGACAGATGCATCATGCAGATGGAAATGGCGCTGGCCAGCTCAATGCAGAAATCCCGGTCGGACACACCGTCCAGGCTGTTGGGGCAGGGTCCGTCAAAGCCCAGGGCGGCGGCGGTGCGCTGCCGGTCCAGCGGGTAGGTGGTGCCAGCCAGAGCGCCGCTGCCCAGGGGACACTGGCTGTTCATGCGGGCCAGCGCGTCCTCAAAGCGGTCCAGATCCCGCAGCAGCATCCACACATAGGCCATCAGCTGGTGGCCCATGGTCACGGGCTGGGCCCGCTGCAAGTGGGTGTAGCCGGGCATGACCGAGGCGGTGTTCTCCGCCGCCTTTTTGCACAGGGTCTCCACCAGCTCCACCAGCTGCTGCTGCAGGCTGCGGCCCATATCCCGCAGGGTCAGGCGGATGTCCAGCGCCACCTGGTCGTTGCGGCTGCGGCCGGTGTGCAGCCGCTTGCCCGCGTCGCCGATGCGGGCGGTGAGGGTCTGCTCCACGAAGGTGTGGATGTCCTCGGCCTCCGGGTCAATGGCCAGCGCCCCGCTCTCCAGGTCGTTCAGGATGCCCTCCAGCCCTTTCAGGATCTCGTCGGCGTCCTTCTGGGAGATGATGCCCTGAGCGCCCAGCATGGCGGCGTGGGCCATGCTGCCGGTGATGTCCTGATGGGCCATACGCTGGTCAAACCGGATGGAAGAGTTGAAATCGTTCACGCGGCTGTCCACCGCTTTCGTAAATCTGCCTTGCCAAAGCTGCGCCATGGGTCTACTCTCCTAAATTCTGAATCTCGCTGTAATCAGCGTTTTATCGTGTGTAGTATGCCTATCCGATCGGTGGGCATATAAGATGGGAAAAGCCGCCGGAAGCCCTGGCGGGCCGCGCCTGGCGCGGTCGCGTGGGGGATTGCTCCCGGCGGTCGGTTTTCCCTTGAGGGCGGCCCGGCCTGCTTGCAAAGGCCCGGCCGCCTGCTCGTTCACGGAACGATTTTACTTGATTTCAGGCCACTTGGCGCTGAGCTTCGCCCGCTCCTTGATGGACAGACCGAACAGGTTGATGAAGCCTGCGGCATCGGCCTGGTTGTAATCCTCGTCCACGCCGAAGGAAGCGGTCTGCTCATCATACAGGGTGTAGGGGCTGGTGACGCTGGCGGTGATGATGTTGCCCTTGTACAGCTTCAGCTTCACATCGCCGGTCACGGTCTTCTGGGTGGAGTCCACAAAGGCGTCCATGGCCTCACGCAGCGGGGTGAACCACTGGCCGTTGTACACCAGATCGGCGTACTTCTGGCCCACGATGGCCTTGAAGTGGCTGGTCTCCTTGTCCAGGGTGATGGTCTCCAGAACCTTGTGGGCCTGGTACAGGATGGCGCCGCCGGGAGTCTCGTACACGCCGCGGCTCTTCATGCCCACCAGACGGTTCTCAACAATGTCCAGCAGACCGATGCCGTTGGCGCCGCCCACCTTGTTCAGGGCTTCCACCATGGCCACGCCGTCCAGCTCCTTGCCGTCCAGCTGAGTGGGCACGCCCTTCTCAAAGTGGATGGTCACATAGGTGGGAACATCGGGAGCCTGCTCGGGGCTGACGCCCAGCTCCAGGAAACCTTCCTTGTTGTACTGAGGCTCATTGGCGGGGCTCTCCAGATCCAGTCCCTCGTGGGACAGATGCCACAGGTTCTTATCCTTGGAGTAGTTGGTCTCGCGGCTGATGCGCAGGGGGATGTTGTGGGCCTCGGCGTAATCGATCTCCTCGTCACGGCTCTCGATGTTCCACTCACGCCAGGGGGCGATGATGGCCATATCGGGGGCGAAGGCCTTCAGGGTCAGCTCAAAACGCACCTGGTCGTTGCCCTTGCCGGTGCAGCCGTGGCAGATGGCGTCCGCGCCCTCCTTGTGGGCGATCTCGGCCAGAGCCTTGGCGATGCAGGGACGGGCGTGGCTGGTGCCCAGCAGGTAATCCTCATACTTGGCGTCCGCCTTCAGGCAGGGCCAGATGTAGTTTTCCACGTAGTCCTTCTTCAGGTCCAGGATGTACAGCTTGGAAGCGCCGGTCTTTTTGGCCTTCTCTTCCAGGCCATCCAGCTCGGTGCCCTGGCCCACGTCGCCGGAAACGGCGATGACTTCGCAGTTGTTGTAGTTTTCCTTCAGCCAGGGAATGATGATGGAGGTGTCCAGGCCGCCGGAGTAAGCCAAAACAACTTTCTTGATGTCTTTCTTCTGTTTCATTGCAGGTAACTCCCTTTCTCTATTCTGTATCCTGCGGGGCCGCCGGGCTTGCCGGGCCGCCGCCCGGAGCGCATCCGGGTGTTGAATAAATATTCATCTGACACGAATTATTATACACTCATCTTCCCGTGCGTCAAGGAAAAAACTGCACAAAGATTCGGTTTCATTCGCCGTTTTTTTGCCTTGTTTGCCGAGATGCTTCCGGAAATTCATCCCGGTTTCGCGCTGATGCGTCATTTCTGGTTTGCCGTGCTGCACATACCGATTATTTATGCAGATTATGCAATTTCGTTCCGAGTGCCCGGCCGCTCACAGCTCCTGCCAGCGGCCGCCGTTCTCCGCCCCGCGCAGAATCCGGCGCACCTGCGCGGCAGGCAGCCTGTACTGCACCGGCTGGGGTTCTTCACTGCCCTCATGCAGCACGGCCCGCCAGGTGGTAATGCCCAGCCACCGGCCCATTTTGTAGCCGCAGCGGGGGTTGGTGCCCTCGTTCAAAAAGCCCAGCGCCCTGTGCATGGCGTCCGATTGGGGGTTTGGGCTGGTCACCACACCGTAGGCGTTCCAGTAGCCCTGGGCCTTCAGCAGGGCCAGCAGCGCGTTGTAGAGCATCGGCCCCACGCCGCGGCCCCGGGCCTCGGGCGCACAGTAAATGGTGGTCTCCACATCCCAGGCGTAGGCGTCCCAGTCCCGCCAGGGGTGGGCACAGGCGTACCCGAGCAGCTGGCCGTCCCCGTCCCGCGCCAGCAGGAAGGGGGCCTTTTTCAGGGTGGCCCGCACCATTTTAATGTAGTTCTCCTCGGTGTCCGGCACCCAGTTGAAGGTGGCGGTGCTGTTCAGCACATACCACCGGTACAGTGCCAGCACCTCGGGCCCGTCCGCCGGGCGGGCCATGGTCAGGCGCGGGCGCATCCGCTCTTCCCACTGGGCAGCCATGGCTTCCTTCTCGGCCTTGGGCAGGGCCTTCACCTGGGCTTCCCGCCGCTGCCCCGGCCCCCGGCCGGGCACCGGCTGCCGCTCAGCCCAGGCCAGCTTTTCAAAGCCCTTGCCCCGCACGCACTTGCTGCCCTTGCCGGTGCGGTGGGCCTCCATGCGGGCATACAGGTCCTCCGTCCAGCCGGTGTAGAGGCTGCCGTCGGCACAGCGCACCATATACACCCAGCTTTCCGGCCGCTTTTCGGGCGCTTCCGTCGCGGTTTTCGGCAGTTCCGCCATGGGGCATTCCTCTCCTCTTTTATCCTACAACTTATTATATAATTTACTATACAATCCGGTAAATGCTGAATGCGGAATGCGGGCCGGGCTTTTTTCGCCGCGGCTCACACCGTCCGTCTGGCTTCCAGCTTGTCGGCCATAAAGCCGTCCATCACATCCTGGCGGAACACCGGCTCGCCGTAGCCGAAGGCCTCCCGCACAAACATCAGGGTCACCACGGTCTGGCGGCCCTGCTCCATGCGCAGAGTATACAGGGTATCCAGCGGCTGCTGGGTGGGCTGGTGCAGGGTCAGGTGCAGCAGATACCCGCCGTCCGGCTGCCGCTCGCAGGTGTACTGAAAGGCATCGGCCTCGCTGTGGGCCCGCAGCCGGTCCATACATTCGTCAATGGGCAGGTCGGTGCGGTATTCGCTCATACCTGCCGGGCCGGGGGCTTCCCGGCGGCGGCGCTCCTGCCGGCGCAGGGCGTACACCATCATGGCGGCCAGCACCACGATCACCGCCCCATAAATCAGGCTGTTCAGGGCAAACCACTTCCCCTCTCGGTTCAAACTGTTCCGGCACGCCGGTTGGGCGGCCGCTTTAGAATGAGTATAACATATTTTACCGGCCTGTGGTATACTGTTCTCATCCCGCCCGAATGCGGCACCCTTCGCCCCGTTCGGGCCGTTTATTCTACGCGAACCATGCGAACCCCCGCGTTTGCAGAAAAAGGAGCCGTTATGAATCCGAACCTCTCCATTACCAAAAAAACCTACTACGCCATCGGCATTCTGTCGGTGGCCTGCTCCATGCTGGCCGCCCTGGCCGCGCTGACCGCCGGGCAGAACCTGACCATGTTCGACAGCCTGGCCTATGCCCTCACCGGCATCATGCTGCTGTTTCTGGCGGCGGTCAAGGGCAGCCCCGTCGGGCGCAAGGGGCGCTACTTCGTCTGCTTTGTGCTGCTGATGCTCTCCATGCTCAACCAGAACCCCGCGGTGCATCTGCTGCTGGGGGCCATGGTGTGGCCCTTACTGCTGGTGCTGGAAAACTCGGTCGGCCCCGACCTGAAGGCCCAGACCCGGGCCGTGCTGCTCACCGAGGCCGCCTATGTGATTGCCTGGTTCCTGGCCTACGGGCCGCTGCCCGCGCTGGCCACGGCGTCCAACCTGCTGGGCTTTCTGCGCCTGGTGGCCCGGGCCTGGGGCATTCTCAGCCTGTACAAGGCTCAGGCCGCGGACCCCACCCGGTGAGGCATTCCGCCGGCCCGGCCTGCATACACTGTGCAGAACCGTTTTATAAGGAGATACGCCCATGAAACACCTTCTGCGCCTTGCCGCCCTCTGCGCCGCGCTGTGCCTGGCTCTTGCAGGCTGTGCGCCCGCCGCGGCCCCGGGCAGCTCTGCCCCGCTGCCCGGCTCTTCCGCCGATGTTCAGCCCGCCCCCGCGGCCAAGCCTTCCGGCGAGGAATACCGTGCCGTCTGGATCAGCTATCTGGAATGGCAGAGCGCCGACTTCTCCAGTGAAGACGCCTTCCGCGCCCAGATGGGCAGCTGGTTTGACCAGTACGCCGCCATGGGGCTGAACACCGTTCTGGCTCAGGTGCGGCCCTTTGAGGACGCGCTGTACCCCAGCGCGATCTTCCCCTGGAGCAGCGTCTGCACCGGCACCCAGGGCCGTGACCCTGGCTTTGACCCGCTGGCCGTTCTGGTAGAAGAGGCCCACGCCCGCGGCCTTCGGCTGGAAGCCTGGCTGAACCCCTACCGGCTGGCATTGAACGACACCGTGCCCGGCGCTTTCAGCGCCGACAATCTGGCCGCCGTGCACCCGGAGTGGGTGAAGCAGGCGGCCGGGGGCCAGTATCTGGACCCCTCCCGCCAGGACGTGCGGGACTGCATTGCCGCCGGGGTGCAGGAAATTCTGGATGGCTACGCGGTGGACGGCATTCATCTGGACGACTACTTCTACCCCACCACCGATGAAGCCTTTGACGCGGCCGAGTATGCCGCCGCCGGCACCAACCTCTCGCTGGAGGACTGGCGGCGGGAGAACGTGAACGCGCTGGTGCGCCAGCTCTACCAGCTGGTGCATACGGGCGGGCGCACCGCCGGGGCGGTGCCCCTGGGCATCTCACCCCAGGGCAACAACGACAACAACTACGCCCAGCAATACAGCGACGCGGCGCTGTGGCTCTCCACCCCCGGCTACATCGACTATGCCATGCCCCAGGTGTATTGGGGCTACGGCTACACCACCGGCTCGGGCAGCACCCGCTTCGCCTTTGAGAACATCACCGCCGAATGGCTGGCCCTGCCCCGGGCCGAGGGGGTGGCCCTGTACTTTGGCCTTGGGGCCTACCGCATCGGGGACGGCGACGGCGGCAATTACGACCACGCCCAGGACCAGTGGCAGACCGGCCACAACCTGGCGGATATGGTCACCACCCTGCGCGGGGCCAGGGCCGACGGCTTTGGCCTGTACCGCAGCGATTTCCTTCTGCGCAATTCCGCCTGGCCCCAGCTGGCCCAGGCCGAGTGCGCCGCCCTGACCGAGGTTCTGCACACAGCGGGCTGAGGCCGGTTTGTATTGTATCCCGCCCGAATTTCGTCTATAATATAGGAACGGTATCGATTGCAGCGGCCTGTTCGCACCACGGTGCTTTTCGCTGCAGCCAGGGGGCTTTTCCGAACCGAAAAACGCCCCGGAAGGAGAAACTGCCATGAACAAAAAACTTTTCCGCCGTCTGCTGGCGTCGGCGCTGGCGCTGTGCCTTGCGTTCAGCCTTTCCGCCTGCGGCAAGGACAGCGACGACGACGACCCCGGCCTGCCCCACGCCGAAGCGGGCGGCAGCAACGTGCCCTATGCGGACGGCTTTGACACCACCGCCAAATTCAACACCGGCATGAACGGCGACACCCTATGCATCGCCTTCAACGGCATTCAGAAGCGGGACACCGGCTACTTCCAGCCCGCGGGCGACACCATCACCCTCACCGCCGCCGCCACCAGCGACAGCGAGCGCCTCAAGACCTTCAAGGCCGCTCTGTGGAAGCAGGGCGAAGGCACCGCCGTTTATGTGGAGGGCGCTACGCTGGTGTTCACCGCCGACGGCGAGCTGTACACCGGCAGCTTTTCCGGCCTGGACCCGGACGCCAAGTACAAGGTGACCATCTCCTATGACAGCGGCTACTACACCATCAGCGGCGGTATGTCCATTGCCGGCCTGGTGGAGGCGGATGCCGCCAAAAACGAATGACCGGCCCGGGCCGTGTTCGGCTTTCTTTGTGATTTTTACAGCATCAAAGCGCTCCGCGCGCTGCCTTCGGGCGGCGGCGGGGCGCTTTTTTGCGCCGCCCCTGTTTTTTCTTTGCCGGCAGGCGGCCGCTGTCTTGTAGTAAAGCACCGGTTATGGTATACTGAAACGCAGGCGCAGCCGCAGGGCCGCCCAAAGGTGAGGAGGCAGAAACCCCATATGAACCAGCTGGAACAGGCCCGTGCCCAGATCGACACGGTGGACCGGCAGATGGCCGCGCTGTTTGAACAGCGCATGGCCGCCGTGCGTCAGGTTATTGAATACAAACAGGCCACCGGTATGCCCATTCTGGACTCTGGCCGGGAGGCCCAGGTGATTGAAAAAAACACCGCCTACATTGCCGAGGAGGTGCTGCGCCCCTATTATGCAGACCTTCTTCGGGCGCAGATGGCCCTCTCCCGCCAGTATCAGGCCTACGTGCTTGGGCGGGACGTGGTGGCCCATCAGGGGGCCGAGGGGGCTTACAGCCACATCGCCCTCACCCGGCTGTTTCCCCGGGCAAAGGCCCTGAGCCTGGCCACCTTTGACGAGGTGTTTGACGCCGTGCAGGACGGCCGGGCCGCCTACGGGGTCATCCCCTTCGAGAACAGCACCGCCGGGGATGTCTCCGATGTGCTGGACCTGCTGTACAACCATTCTCTGTACATCGTGCAGATGTACGACCTGCCCATCCGGCACAACCTGCTGGGAGTGCCCGGGGCGCACCTGCGGGATGTGACCGACGTATACGGCCACCCGCAGGCCCTGCGCCAGAGCGAGGCCTTCCTCGCCAAAATGGGGCTGGCCACCCACGCCTGGCCCCCTCAGGCCCCCAACAACGCGCTAGCGGCCCAGTATGTGGCGGCCCAGAAGGACCCCACCAAGGCGGCCACGGCCAGCGCCGAAGCGGCGGCACTGTACGGTCTGGAGGTTCTGGCCGAGGACATCAACACCGACAGCGACAACACCACCCGCTTTATCGTGGTGGGCAAGGAGCCGCCTGTGGGCGGCGACCGGTTCTGCCTGCTGTTCACGGTGGACAACAAGCCCGGCGCGCTGGCCCGGGTCATTCAGGCGGTGGCCGAGGCGGGCTTCAACATGGAGTGCATCAAGAGCCGCCCCCGGCCCCACGTT
Organism: uncultured Oscillospiraceae bacterium; assembly: GCA_934513685.1. GTDB lineage: Bacteria > Bacillota > Clostridia > Oscillospirales > Ruminococcaceae > SFJ001. The sequence continues at coordinate 14,142 of CAKSWY010000017.1, forward strand.
CCCTTTGAATATTATTTTTACATTGAGCTGGTGGGCGCCCACCAGCCCGACCGCGAGCGGCTGATGGAGCGGATGAGCAGCATCTGCGAAACCGTCCGCCTACTGGGCGCATACACCAAATAAACGCTTTTGCGGGGCCGGTTTGCCCCCGAACAGAGAGGTAGGAATTATGAAACTCACCATGCGCCTTGGGGCGGACAGCTACGACATTGTCATCAAACGGGGGGCGCTGGGCAATCTGGGCCAGCTCACCGACCTTGCCAACCGCAAGGTGTTTATTGTAACGGACACCGGCGTGCCCATTCAGTACGCCGAAACCGTCAAGGCCCAGTGCGCCGACGGCTGCATTTTTGTGGTGCCTCAGGGCGAGGCCAGCAAGAGCATCAAGGTGTACACCACCGTGCTGCAGGCCATGCTGGAGTTTGGCATGACCCGCGCCGACCTGGTTGTGGCCGTGGGCGGCGGCGTTGTGGGCGACATGGCCGGTTTTGCCGCCGCCACCTATATGCGGGGCATTCAGTTCATCAACTGCCCCACCACCACCCTCAGCCAGTTTGATTCCTCCATCGGCGGCAAGGTCGCGGTGGATCTGGGCGAAACCAAGAACATCGTGGGCGCCTTCTGGCAGCCCAAGCTGGTGGTGATCGACCCCGACGTGCTGGCCACCCTGCCCCGCCGCCAGTTCGTGAACGGCCTGGCCGAGGCGCTGAAGATGAGCCTGATCGCCGACCCCGAGCTGTTCGCCATCTTTGAAAACGACGACCCCTTCGAGAAGATCGAGGAGGTTATCTACCACAGTCTGGTCGTCAAGAAGAACATCGTGGAGCGGGACGCCCGGGAGCAGGGCGACCGGGCCGCCCTGAACTTCGGCCACACCCTGGGCCACGGCATTGAGGCCGTGCGGGGCATTCGCGGCCGCCGCACCCGCGGTTTTTACCACGGCGAGTGCGTGGCGCTGGGTATGCTGCCCATGATCGAGGACCCCAAGCTGAAAAAGCGGGTGCGGGCCGTGTACCGCAAGCTGGGCCTGCCCCTGCGGTGCAGCTACAATCAGGCCGAGACTCTGGAGGCCATGCGCCACGACAAAAAGACCCGCGGCGGCAAGATCCGCCTGGTGAAGCTGCCGGGCCTGGGCTGCTGGCGCATTGACACGGTGGACATGGCCGTGCTGGAGCCGCTGGTGGAGGGCAAGGACATTCCTCCCATGCAGCAGTAAGCCGCAGCGCCTGTTTCCGGTGCAGACCGGAACCCATTTTCCCCAATGAGGGAGCCACAGCGAGGGAACCATCATGAAAAACACCTTCGGCAGCAGCGTCTGCCTGACCATTTTCGGCGAGAGCCACGGTCCCGCCATCGGCGCGGTGCTGGACGGCCTGTGCGCCGGGCTGCCCGTGGACGAGGCCTTCATCGCCCGCCAGATGGACAAGCGCCGCGCCCGGGGCGACGGCCTTTCCACCGGCCGCACCGAGGCCGACCGGGTCCACCTGCTCAGCGGCGTGCTGAACGGCCGCACCACCGGCACCGCCATTGCGCTGCTCATTGAAAACAAGGCCCAGCGCAGCGGCGACTACGCCAAAACGCAGGATCTTCTGCGCCCCGGCCACGCCGACTTCACCGCCTACGCCAAGTACGGCGGCTGGCAGGACAGCCGGGGCGGCGGCCACTTCTCCGGCCGCATTACCGCCCCGCTGGTGGCGGCGGGGGCCATCTGCCAGCAGGTTCTGGCCGCCAGAGGCATCACCATCGCCACCCACATCCGGGCCGCCGCCGGGGTAGAGGACCTGCCCTTTGCGGCGGACGAACCGGCCCTGATGGCCCGGCAGGCCGCTGCGGTCAGCGCCGCGGCCCCCGAGCAGCTGGCCCTCATCAACCCCGCCCGGGAAGAGGCCATGCGGGCCGCCATCCGGGCCGCCGGGGCCGAGGGCGACAGCGTGGGCGGCATTCTGGAAACCGCCGTGATGGGCCTGCCCGCCGGGGTGGGCGAACCCTTCTTTGACAGTGTGGAGTCGGTGCTCAGCCACCTGCTCTTCAGCATTCCCGCCGTAAAGGGCGTGGAGTTCGGCCTGGGCTTCGGCTTCGCCGGGCTGCGGGGCAGCCAGGCCAACGACCCCTTCCGCATGGATGAGGGCCGGGTGGTCACCGCCACCAACCACAACGGCGGCGTGAACGGCGGCATTGCCAACGGTATGCCCCTTGTCTTCCGCACGGCGGTAAAGCCCACCCCCAGCATTTACAAGCCCCAGCAGACCGTGGACTATGTGGCCAAGCGCGATGCCCAGCTGCAGATTCAGGGCCGGCATGACCCCTGCATCGTCCACCGGGCCGCCGTGGTGCAGACCTGCGCCGCCGCCCTCGGCCTGCTGGACCTGCTGACCACCTGCGAGGGCACCCGCAGCCAGAAGGAGGACTGACCCATGGAATATGGACTCATCGGGGCAAAGCTGGGCCACAGCTACTCAAAGATCATCCACGAGATGCTGCTGCCCCAGTACCCCTACGAGCTGCACCCCCTGCCCACCGAGGCCGAGGCCCGGCAGTTTCTGGAACAGCGGCCCTTTCAGGCCATCAACGTGACCATTCCCTACAAGCAGCTGGTCATCCCCTACTGTGAGAAAGTGGACGAGCGGGCAAAGGCCATCGGCGCGGTGAACACCATCGTGAACCGGGGCGGCAAGCTGTACGGCCACAACACCGACTTCGGCGGCTTTTTGTACATGGTCAAGGCCCACGGGGTGAGCCTTCAGGGCAAAACCGTGCTCATTCTGGGTACCGGCGGCACCCACAACACCGTGGCCGCCGTCTGCCGCAACGAGGGCGCGGCCGAAATTCTCACCGTGAGCCGCCGGGCCGGCGAGGGCCGGCTGGACTATGCCCAGGCCGCCGCCCGCACCGACGTGCAGATCGTGGTGAACACCACCCCCGCCGGAATGTATCCGGACAACGGCGGCTGCCTGCTGGAGCTGGGTGGCTTCAATCAGCTGGAAGCGGTGTTCGATGTGGTGTACAATCCCTTCCGCACCGAGCTGCTGCTTCGCGCCGAAGAGAAGGGCGCGGTGGCCGTGTGCGGCTTTGAAATGCTGGTGGCACAGGCGGTGTACGCCGCCGAGTACTTCCACAACGCACCCATTGACCACGCCAAAATCGGCGAGATTCACAAGGCGCTGAAGGCAAAACTGTGCAACATCTCCATCATCGGGATGCCCTCCAGCGGCAAAACCACCATCGGCAAGGCGCTGGCAGAAAAACTGGGCAAAACCTTTGTGGACTTGGATGAAGAAATCGTGCGCCGGGCGGGCAAATCCATCCCCGATATTTTCGCCCAGGAGGGCGAGGCCGCCTTCCGCCGCCTGGAAACCGAGGCGGCCGCCGAGGCCGCCAAGCACACCGGCCAGGTCATCAGCTGCGGCGGCGGCATCGTGAAAACCCCGGGCAACGCCCGCCTGCTGCGGCAGAACGGCCCCGTGCTGTGGATCCGCCGCCCGCTGGAAGCCCTGACGGTGGGCGGCGGTCGGCCGCTGTCCTCCAGCCGGGAAGCCCTTGAAAAGATGGAAGCCGAGCGCCTGCCTCTGTACCGGGCAGCCGCCGACGGCATTGTGGAAAACAGCGGCAGCCTGGAACAGGCCATCACCGCCGCTGAGGAGGTTTTTTATGAAATTCTTGATTCTGAACGGACCTAACCTGAACATGCTGGGTGTGCGGGAGCCGGGCATCTACGGCACCGTGGACTATGAGGGCATGGTCAACTTTGTAAAGGAAGGCTGCGCCGCCATCGGCGTGGAGACCGAGTTCTACCAGTCCAACCACGAGGGCAGCCTGGTGGACGCCATCCAGAGCGCCCTGGGCCTCTACGACGGCATCGTCATCAACCCCGGCGCCTACACCCACACCAGCATTGCCATTCTGGACGCGCTGAAGGCCGTGAACCTGCCCGCCGCCGAGGTGCACATCAGCGATGTGACCAAGCGGGAGCCCTTCCGCCAGATCAGCTACGCTGGCATGGCCTGCCAGGTGCATGTGATCGGCCAGGGCCTTGCGGGCTATGTGCAGGCCGCCGCCCAGCTGCAGGCGCTGATCGAGCAGCAGTAAAAAACACCCGGCCCCGTGTGCTATGGTGCATGGGTGCCCCGCGCCCGCCTTTGCACCCCGCAGAGGCAGGATAAAAAGCCCTCCGTTTCAAAGCAAGCGCGCAGGCTGTGAAAAACCGCCGACTTTCCCGGCGCAGAGCAGATTCAGGGCGGCCCCGTGAACCGCGCCGCCCCCAGCAACAGAAAGGCTTCATCTCATGATTATCTCGACCAAAAAAGGTACGCCCAAAATCGAACTGGAAAAGATCGTGGACAAGTTCGAGGCCCAGGGCCTGGATGTAACCCTGATCTCCGGCAAGGACTACAACGTGTTCGGCCTGGTGGGCGACACCACCAAGATCGACGAGCGGGACGTGCTGGCCAACCCCTGGATTGACAACGTCACCCGTGTGTCCGCCCCTTACAAGCGGGCCAACCGGCTGTTCCACCCCGAGGATTCCGTCATTGACTGCGGCGGCGTCAAGGTGGGCGGCAAGGAAAAGATCGTGGTCATGGCCGGCCCCTGCTCCATCGAGGGCGAGGAGCACAGCCTGCGCATGGCGCAGGCCGTAAAGGCCGGCGGCGCTTCCATGTTCCGCGGCGGCGCCTACAAGCCCCGCACCTCCCCCTACTCCTTCCAGGGTCTGGAGACCGAGGGCATTCTGGACATGGTGAAGGCCCGGGAGGCCACCGGCCTGCCCATCGTCTCCGAGCTGATGAGCGAGGACCGCATTCCCGAATTTGAGGAATACGTAGACGTAGTGCAGATCGGCGCGCGGAACATGCAGAACTTCCAGCTGCTGAAGGCCGTGGGCAAAATGCACAAGCCCGTGCTGCTCAAGCGCGGCCTGGCCAACACCATCGAGGAGTGGATCATGAGCGCCGAGTACATCATGGCCGGCGGCAACGAGAACGTGATCCTGTGCGAGCGCGGCATCCGCACCTTTGAAAAGTACACCCGCAACACGCTGGATCTGTCCGCCGTGCCCATCATCCACGAAAAGACCCACCTGCCCATCATTGTGGACCCCAGCCACGCCACCGGCAAATCCAACCTGGTGGAGCCGATGATGCTCGCCGCCATTGCCGCCGGCGCCGACGGCCTGGAGGTGGAGGTACACAACGACCCCCGCCACGCCTGGAGCGACGGCGCCCAGTGCCTGACCCCGGATTCCTTCGCCCAGGCCATGGCCAAGTGCCGCCAGGTGGCGTGGGCCATCGGTCGGGAGATGTAAGCGCCCCTTCGATTTTTAAAAAACAAACCAGTGTGCGCTGTTCCCAACGCGGGCAGCGCATACTTTAGGATGTAGAACTATGACAAGCGTACAAACTGCCGCCCTGCCCCTGAGCATCATTGTGCCGGTGTACAACGCCGCCCCCTGGCTGGACCGCTGCCTCGCGGGCATTGCCGGGCAGACCTTCCGGGATTGGGAATGCCTGCTCATTGACGATGGTTCCACCGACGAAAGCGGGGCCATCTGCGATGCCTGGCAGCAGAAAGACCCCCGCTTTGTGGCGGTGCACCAGAAAAACGCCGGGGTTTCCGCCGCCCGCAACAGGGGCCTTTCGCTGGCAAAAGGCGAGCAGATCGCCTTCTGCGATGCGGACGATGCCTTTGCCCCCACGGCCATGGAATACGCCTTGGCCATGCACCGGCAGGCCCCTGAGGCCATGGTCATCTGGGGCTTTACCACCGACCCGGAGCGCTTTGTAAAAGGCCCCGGCGCACTGGATTTTTCGGTGCTGCCCAAGCCCGCCTTTGACGGCGTTGCCTGGGTGGAAATTCTGTACAACGCGGTGTGGAACCGCCTGTTTGACGCCGAAAAGCTGCGGCAGAAGCAGCTGCTCTTCCGTGATGAACTGGGCCAGGCCGGGGCCGCCGTCATCTGTGAGGATGGTGAGTTCGTGGCCCGCTATCTGGACCAGTGCGCTCCCTCGGGCGGCTGGCAGATCGCCTACTGCCCGGCCCCGCTCTACTATTACGCCCAGGACAACACCGCTTCCCTCTCCACCACCGCCACCGGAACCGGCGCATCGGAGAACGGCCCCGATCTGCGGGAGAATCTTGACCAGATCCTGAAGCAGGAGTGGGACGGCCTGCTGGCCTATGCCCCCGCCTTCCCGGAGGGCTACTGCCTGGAGCCGGACGCTGTGGTGCACCACTATCTGGCCGCCGCCGCCCAGCTGGCCTACCAGTACAAGGCCGCCGGCCGGCCCATGGACCGCGCCCTGCTGCATCACCCCTGCCTTGAGAATATGCTGGCCTACTGCAAAAAGGCGAAGCTGTATTCCCCCTACTACCTGCCCCTGCGCACCGGCAATTACGCCTTGGCCGCCCACCTGTGGCTGCTGGACGCCACCGAAAACCGCAGCTTCGGCCGCTGGGACTGGCTGGGCTATTACCTGCTGGGCGGCAAGTGGAAGCGGGCCTGAGCGCCCACGGCAAACGCCTTCTGAAAGGACCCACCATGAACATCCAAATTTTTCCCTGCTCCATCGGCGGCCGCCTGTGCGCCCCGCCCTCCAAAAGCATGGCCCACCGCTCGGTGCTGGCGGCCGCCCTGGCCGAGGGCACCTCGCCGGTGCAGAACCTGGCCCAGAGCCGGGACATTCAGGCCACTCTGGCCGGGGTGGCCCGCCTGGGCGCGAAGATCACCCCCACAGAGGGCGGCGTGGCCATCACCGGAGCAGGTGCGCCTGCCCGCTGGCGCTTTGACCCCGCCCAGCCTGTGGACTGCGGCGAGAGCGGCAGCACCCTGCGCTTTTTCATCCCCGTGTTCAGCCTGACCGGCGATGAAGTGCGCTTTTGCGGCGGCGGGCGGCTGTTCAGCCGCCCCCAGCAGGTGTATGCCGACCTCTTTGCCGCCCGCGGGCTGGAGTTCGCCCAGACCGAGCAGGGCGTCACCCTGAAGGGCGCGCTGCCCGCCGGGGATTACACCCTGCCGGGAGATGTTTCCAGCCAGTTCATCACCGGCCTGCTGTACGCCCTGCCCCTGCTGCCCGGCGACAGCACCATCACCCTCACCGGCAAGGTAGAAAGCCGCCCCTACATCGACCTGACCCTCTCGGCCCTGGCCGACTTCGGCGTGACCGCCCGCTGGCTGGACGAGCGCCGTCTGGCCGTGCCCGGCGGCCAGCACTACCGCCCCTGCTCCTACCGGGTGGAGGGCGATTACAGCCAGGCGGCCTTCCCCGCCGTACTGGGGGCCGTGCGCGGCGGCGTGACCGTCACCGGCCTGCGGCCGGACTCCCTTCAGGGCGACGCCGCCATTCTGGACATTCTGGCCCGGTGCGGGGCAAACTTTACCTGCACCGGCGATGAAGTGCGCTTTGAGGCTTCCCCCCTGCGGGCCACCGCCATCGACCTGGCCGCCTGCCCGGACCTTGGCCCCATCCTGATGGTGCTGGGCCTGTTCTGTGAGGGCGACACGGTCATCACCAACGCGGGGCGGCTGCGCATCAAGGAGAGCGACCGCATTGCCGCCATGCAGGAGGAGCTGGCCAAATTCGGCGGACAGGTGCTGGCCGAGGGCGAAACCGTCACGGTCAAGGGCCTGGGCGGGGCGCTGTGTGCCCCCACCCGGCCCCTGAACAGCCACAACGACCACCGGGTGGCCATGGCGCTGGCCATTGCCGCCTGGGCCGCCGGGCTGCCCGCCTGCCTTGAGGACGCGGGGGCCGTGGCCAAGAGCTGGCCCACCTTCTTTGCGGACATGGCTCAGGGCCTCGATGCCCGGTGGCAGGAGGCCTGACCCCCCGCCGCGGGCGTGAAACTTTAATTTTTACAGCGTTGTTTGAAACGCGATCCTGTTAGAAACGAGGTTTGCATCATGCTGGATACTTCCAAACGTGTGGTGATCGTGGGCCTGGGCCTGCTGGGCGGCCGCTACGCCCTGGGCCTGACCCGGGCCGGTTTTGCCGTGGACGGCATTGACCGCAGCCCGGAGGCCGTGGAGTTTGCCCTGAAGGAGGGCTACATCCAGCGGGGCGCCACCGAAAACTTTGCCCCTCTGCTGGCCGAGGCCGGCTATGTGGTGCTGGGCCTGTACCCCACCGCCCTGCTGGACTGGCTGAAGCAGTACGGCAGCCTGCTGCCCGCCGGGTGCCTGGCAACCGACACCTGCGGCGTAAAAACCGGCGTGGTGGACGCCGCCCAGGCCCTCATGCCCGAAGGGGTGGAGTTCATCGGCAGCCACCCCATGGCGGGCAAGGAGGTCAGCGGCGTGACCAACGCCCATCTGGTGGACTTTGCCCCCGCCAACTTCATCATCACCCCCACCGAGAAAAACACCGAGGCGGGGCTTACCTTCGCCTGGTCGCTGGCCGAAGCGCTGGGCTTCCAGCACATCACCACCCTCACCCCCGCCGAGCACGATCAGATGATCGGCTATGTGAGCCAGCTGACCCATGCCATCGCCGTGAGCCTGATGTGCGCCTCAGACAATGGCCGCCTGGCCGAATACACCGGCGATTCCTTCCGGGACCTGACTCGCATCGCCCGCATCAACGCCCAGATGTGGGCCGAGCTGTTTTTGTGGAACCGGGACAACCTGATGAAAGAGATCGACCAGTTTGAGGGGGCGCTCACCCGTCTGCGCGCCTGCCTGGAACGCGGCGACCGGGAGGGGCTGGAGGCGATGTTCCGCCTTTCCACCCAGCGCCGGGCCGTATTTGACAAAAAGCAGTAAAAAAGGAGGGCCGTGCCCATGCCCCGTGCGGAAGGCCAGAAGGCCAAGCTGCTGGTACTAAAGCAGATTTTTGAGCGAAAAACCGACGAAGAACATATGCTCAGCGTGCCCCAGCTGCTGGACGCGCTGGAAAAGGCGGGAATGCCCGCCGAGCGCAAGAGCATTTACAGCGACATTGACGCCCTGCGCCGGGGCGGCGTGGATGTAGAGTTGTCCCGCGGCCGGGGCGGCGGCTATTATCTGGCCAGCCGCACCTTTGAGCTGCCCGAGCTGAAGCTGCTGGTGGATTCCGTGCAGGCCAGCCAGTTCATCACCAAGAAAAAGAGCGAGGTGCTCATCAAAAAGTTGGAAAGCCTGGCCAGCGACTATCAGGCCGGGCAGATGCAGCGGCAGGTGTTCGTTTCCGGCCGGGTGAAAACCATGAACGAGAGCATCTACTACACCGTAGACGCTCTGCACAGCGCCATTGCGCAGGACCGGCAGGTCACGTTCCAGTATCTGGAGTGGGGCCTGAACAAGAAAAAAATGCCCCGCAAAAACGGCGCGCTGTATCAGGTCAGCCCCTGGGCGCTGGTCTGGAGCGACTCCAAATACTACCTCATCGCCTTCTCCGAAGGGGAGATCCGCCACTACCGGGTGGACAAACTGCGGGAGCCGGCCGTCACCGACCTGCCCCGTGAGGGCAAGGCCCAGTTCCGCGCGCTGGATCTGGGCGCCTACACCAATCAGGTGTTCGGTATGTTCGGCGGCGAGGTGGAGAAGGTCACCCTGCGCTGTGCCAACCGGCTGGTGGGCGTTATGCTGGACCGCTTCGGCACCGGGGTGCTGCTGTCGCCCCAGATGGACGGCGCGCACTTTCACCTGACGGTGCCCGTGGCCGTCAGCCCCCAGTTTCTGGGCTGGGTGTGCGGCTTCGGGGATGAGATCGAGGTGCTCAACCCGCCCGCCGTGCGCCAGCAGATGGCCCAGCTGGCCGCCGGGCTGACCCAAAAGTACGCAAAACAGGGGTAACGGTGTGTGCCCCTCTTCGGGTTCCTCCCGTGTTTTCCCGCCCTTTTTGCAAAGCGGCGGGTTTTTTTGTGCTTTTTCGGCCTGCGGGCGGGCAAAACTCTTGCACAAGGGCCGTTTTTTCGATAGAATAAAAAATGTATGCGATTTAACAGATGAATTTTTGAAATAGAGGAGTGAACCAACCTTCATGGCAACCATGAGGCAGGAAATCGAGGCGCGGCGGACGTTTGCCATCATCAGCCACCCCGACGCCGGTAAAACCACCCTCACCGAAAAGCTGCTGCTGTACGGTGGGGCCATTCAGCAGGCGGGCAGCGTGAAGGGCAAGCAGAATGCCCGGCACGCCGTCAGCGACTGGATGGAGATCGAAAAGCAGCGCGGCATTTCCGTTACCAGCAGCGTGCTGCAGTTCAATTACGGCGGCAAGTGCGTGAACATTCTGGACACCCCCGGCCACCAGGACTTCTCCGAGGATACCTACCGCACCCTGATGGCGGCCGACTCCGCCGTCATGGTCATCGACGCGGCCAAGGGCGTTGAGGCCCAGACCCGCAAGCTGTTCAAGGTGTGCACCCTGCGGCATATTCCCATCTTCACCTTCATCAACAAGATGGACCGGGAAGCCCGCGACCCCTTTGAGCTGTGCGAGGAGATCGAGAACCTGCTGGGCATTCAGACCTACCCCATGAACTGGCCCATCGGCTGCGGCCGTGACTTCAAGGGCGTGTTTGACCGTGCCTCCCGCCACATTCTGGCCTTCCAGAGCGAGGGCAAGGCCAACGGCGTGCGCATGGTGGAAAAGATCGAGACCGAGCTGGGCGACCCCGCGCTGGACGAGCTGATCACCGCCCCGCTGCACCGCCAGCTGGCCGACGATGTGGAGCTGCTGGACGGCGCCGGCATGGACTTTGACCTGGAAGCGGTGCAGACCGGCAAGCTCAGCCCCGTGTTCTTCGGTTCGGCCCTGACCAACTTCGGCGTGGAGCCCTTCCTGCGGGACTTCCTGCGCCTGACCCCCACCCCGCTGCCCCGCCGGGACATTCTCACCGGCGAGGACGTGGACCCCTGCCGGGAGCAGTTCTCCGGCTTCATCTTCAAGATTCAGGCCAACATGAACAAGGCCCATCGGGACCGCATCGCCTTTATGCGCATCTGCTCGGGCAAGTTCGAGCGCGGCATGGACGTGTACCATGTGCAGCAGGGCAAGAACGTGAAGCTGGCCCAGTCCACCCAGCTGATGGCCCAGGACCGGGCCACCGTGGACACCGCCTATGCAGGCGACATCATCGGCCTGTTTGACCCGGGCATCTTCTCCATCGGCGACACCCTGTGCACCGGCAAGACCCATGTGCAGTTCGCCGGCATTCCCACCTTCGCCCCCGAGCACTTTGCCCGGGTGAGCCAGGTGGACACCATGAAGCGCAAGCAGTTCGTGAAGGGCATGGAACAGATCGCCCAGGAAGGCGCCATTCAGATCTTCCGCGACCTGGGCGGCGGCATGGAAGAGGTCATCGTGGGCGTTGTGGGCGTGCTGCAGTTCGAGGTGCTGGAGTACCGGCTGAACACCGAGTATAAAGTGGACATCCGGATGCAGGAACTGCCCTACGAGCACATCCGCTGGATCGAAAACGACCCGGACGAACTGAACCCCAAGGATCTGGACCTGACCAGCGACACCCGCTGCATCGAGGACCTGAAGGGCAACCATCTGCTGCTGTTTACCAGCGAATGGAGCATCAACTGGGCTCAGCAGCACAACGAGGCGCTGCGCCTGAGCGAGTTCGGCAACCTGTAACTAAGAACGCCTGCGGGCCGTTCCCCCAAATCAGCGGGGAGCGGCTCGTTTTTTTGCCGTTGTTTTTCCGCCATTTTGTTTTCGCCGTTTTTTCACAACTGCGCCATTTCTTTTTCACCGCCATAGCGTATCTTTAAAGCATCGAAGGAAGCAGCAGGGCGCTGGGCAAGCAGCGCCCCCCAACGCGTTTCCTTCGTTCCCGGGGTGTGGGAGCCTCGGGCGGGCGGTTCGGAGCGTTCCCTCACATCCGAACCGCGAATCCCATCGCTTTTTCATCTTTTCTCCTCTTTTTTACCCAAACGTGTGTGCAAAAGCACGGGCCTGGCCGCTCTTCCAAACAACCGGAAGAGGGCCGGGCCCGTGCTTTTTTGTGGTTTGCGTTTTTTTCACACCAGCGTGCCGTTCGGGGCCACGCCGATGGCAAACTCCACCGTGATGGCCACCAGCACCACCAGCAGCGAAATGATAAACCCATGCAGCATGGGTTTCGCGCCGGAGCGTTTCATCTCGGCAAAGCTGGTGTTCAGGCCAATGGCGGCCAGCGCCATCACCATCAAAAACTTGCTCACGGTTTTCAGCCCCGCCGCCAGCGCTGCGGGCACCAGCCCGGCGCTGCTGAGCAGCGACATCGCCACAAAGAAGGGAATGAACCAGGGGAACACCGACTTCATGTTCACCTTCACCTCGCCCTCGGCGGCCTGCTTTTTCTTCAGGTGGGCGCTGATGAGGGCAAACACCAGCACCGTGGGAATGATGGCCAGGGTGCGGGTCAGCTTCACCATGGTGGCAAAGTCGCCGGCCTTTTCGCTGAAGGCATAGCCCGCCGCCACCACGCTGGAGGTATCGTTCACCGCCGTACCGGCCCACAGGCCATAGGCCGCGTCCGAAAGGCCCAGCGCCCGGCCCATGATGGGAAACAGCACGATCATGGCCATATCAAACAAAAAGGTGGCGGACATACCGTAGGCCACGTCCAGGTCGGTGGCCTCGATGACCGGGGCAATGGCCGCAATGGCCGAACCGCCGCAGATGCCAGTGCCCGCCGAGATCAGATTGCTCATCTTCCAGTTCAGGCCCAGCGCCTTGCCCACAAAGTAGCCCACCCCGAAGCAGGTGGCCAGGGTGAACACCATCACCGTCAGCGAAAAACGGCCCACCTTCAGCACAGTGGTGATGTTCAGGCTGGCGCCCAGCAGCACAATGGCCACCTTCAGCAGCTTTTTGGAGGTAAACTTGATGCCCGGGGCCGTAACGGCGTTGGGCTTGTAGAACGAATTGATGAACATACCGATGAACAGCGCAATGACCGACGCGCCGATGAAGTGCAGCCCCGCGGCCTGCTCCAGATTTTCCAGCAGCTTGGCCACCGCCGCAATGGCCAGCGCCATCAGGCAGCCCGGCAGCATTTTTTGAATGGTTTTCATGGTTTTCTCCTCACCTGCCCCGGCCTTACCGGGGCGTTTCCGTTTCTTTTTGGGCCGCATGGCCCAACCACAGCCCTTGCATTATACGCCCTTTTTGCAATAAAATAAAATTATTGTTTGGAATAATTTTATTCCGTAAATTTATCAGGCCATGCGGCAAGGAGCACCCAAATGGAACGGAAACTGGAAACCTTTTTGACCCTGTGCGAAACCCTGAACTACCGCCGGGCCGCCGAGCGGCTGCACCTGACCCAGCCCGCCGTCACCAAGCAGATCCAGGCGCTGGAGGCCGAGTACGGCGCGGTGCTGTTTCAGTACGACGGCCGCCGCCTGCACAAAACCGCCAAGGGGGAATTGCTGGAACTGCACGCCATTGCCCAGCGGTACAACCACCAGAAGCTGATGCAGGCCATGCAGGCCGCCCCGCCGGTGGCCCTGCGCATCGGGGCCACCAAAACCATCGGCGATTACATTTTAGGCCCGGCCATCCGCCGCTTTCTGGATGCGCCCGACCACCAGCTGCAATTTCTGGTGGACAACACCGCCGCCTTGCTGCACCGGCTGGAACAGGGCGAGCTGGACTTTGTGGTGCTGGAGGGCGTGTTCAACAAGGCCCGGTACGACAGTTTTTTACTGCGCAGCGAGCCGTACATCGGCATTTGCCCGCCGGGCCACCCGCTGGACGGGCAGACCATCTCCCCCGAGGCGCTGCTGGGGCAGCGGCTCATCCTGCGGGAGGAAGGCTCCGGCACGCGGGACCTGCTGGAGCGGGCGCTGGCCCAGTGCAGCTACACCGTGGAGGCCTTTTCCGGCACCGTGTGCGTCAGCAGCTTCAAGGTCATCCGGGATCTGGTGTGTGCCGGGTACGGCATCAGCTTTGTATACGCCGCCGTGGCGGCCGACCTGCCTGCGCCGGGGCGGTTTTTCTGCCCGCCCCTCACCGGCAGCCACGAGCTGAACGCCGTCTGGCTGAAGGGCACCGACGCCGGGGCGCTGGCCCGGGCCTTTGTGGCCGGGTTATGACCCAATTATCCTCCAATCGGCAAAAAAGGGCCGCTGCCCCAGGCAGCGGCCCTTTTGCAATGAGCAAACGCAAATTTTTCGGCAGATCGCTTATTTCACCAGGCTCAGCGCGGCCTCGTCGGCCACCAGCGTCACGTCCGGATGCATCTGCAGGATGGAGGCGGGCACCTGGGGGGTCACCGGGCCAAAGAAGGCTTCCTTCACAATGGGGGCCTTTTCGGCGCCGCTGGCCACCAGAACCACCTTGCGGGCCGCCATAATGGTACCGATGCCCATGGTCACGGCGCGGCGGGGCACCTCGTCCCGGCTGGCAAAGAAGCGCTGGTTGGCCTCGATGGTCCGCTCCGCCAGCTCCACCACATGGGTGCCCGTGGGGAAGTGGTCGCAAGGCTCGTTGAAGCCGATGTGGCCGTCGTGGCCGATGCCCAGCAGCTGCAGGTCCACACCGCCCAGGCTGCGGATCAGCGCGTCGTAGCGCGCACACTCGGCGTCCATGTCCTCGGCCATGCCGTTGGGCAGGTTGGTGGCGCCCTCGGGCAGGTTCACATGGTCAAACAGATTGTGGTGCATGAAGTAGTAATAGCTCTGGTCGTTCTCCCGGGGCAGGCCCAGGTATTCATCCAGGTTCACCGTGCGCACACGGGAAAAATCCACATCGCCCTTGTTGTACCAGTCCACCAGCTGCATATACGCGCCCACCGGGCTGGAACCGGTGGCCAGGCCCAGCACGCAGTCCGGCTTCAGGATGACCTGGGCCGAAATCAGGTTGGCGGTCTTGCGGCTCATATCCGCATAGTCTTTGGTGCGAAGGATCTTCAGCATACTTGTCGCTCCTTTTGCTTCGGTCCGGGCCGCGCTGCCGAACGGCGGCTGTACACCCTGCCGATTTCTATCTTCCATTGTAGAAAACTTTTTTCGGTTTGTATATGCCCGTTCTCTACCTTTTTTTGCACAAAAAGGTTGCGTGCGACGAAATCTCACCGCATGTCCATTTCTGTGCAAATCAAACGGCGGAACACTGCCTGCCGCGTCCGGAACGCACAAAGGCCTTCCGGGCGGCAAACAGCGTTCCGCCGTTCTTTATTTTAATATTGGCTTCAGGTGATCTTCAGCGCCCGCTGGGCCCGGTACACAATGTACTGGAACAGCCCCACCACCAGCCACAGCTGGATGAACACATAGTTGGGCAGGTTTTTCAGGCGGAATTTGGGCTTTTCGATCTTGCCGATGACCTTCAGCGCCTCTTTAAAGCCCTGGCCGTAATAGCCGCCGAAGCCCCGCAGCCGGAACATAACCACCTTCATCAGGTAGCCCAGCACCAGAAAGGGCAGGTTGAGCAGCAGCATCAGCAGCGGCATATTTTTATAGGGCAGCAGAATGCTGTTGCGGCCGCTCTGGATGCTCTTGAAGGGGTTGTAGCGCACCGCGCCGGTGGTGGCCCCGGCAATGTGGTAGCAGCGGGCCGTGGGACAGTACACATTTTTATACCCAAGGCTGTTGGCCCGCCAGCTGATGTCCACATCCTCAAAGTAGGCAAAGAAGTTTTCGTCAAACAGGCCGATCTCGTCCAGAATGGATTTGCGGTACAGCGCCGCGCCGCCGCAGGCCGAGAATACCCGCCCGGGCTTCTGGTAGCGCTGCCAGCGCAGGCCGTCGCCCCGCTTGCAGGCAAAGCCCAGCAGGGTCACATAGTCGCCCGCATCGTCGGCCAGCTCCCGCTCAAAGTGGCGGATCATCAGGCTGGACACGCCAAAGATCTTCGGGTCCTGCTCGGCGGCGGCGATCAGGTTCTCCAGCCAGTCCGGCTCGGCAAAGGCATCGTTGTTGAACAGGGCCACATACTCGCCCTTTGCCATGCGGATGCCCTGATTCACCGCGTAGGAAAAGCCGGTGTTCGTCTTATTCTCAATGAGAATGTACCCTGGCCGCCCCTGATAACTGCGGGCGATTTCCAGGCTTTCGTCGGTGGAGCCATTGTCCACCACAATGAGTTCAAAATCCTGCATGGTCTGGGCCCAAACGGACTCGATGGAGTCCTTCAGCCAGCCCGCTCCATTCAGGTTCGGGATCACAACGGTCGCTTTCATCTGCGGCGCTCCTTTTTCTGTTGCACTGTGTTTCTGTCGCGGCAAGGCCGTTTTACACCAGATAGGGCTGGTACAGGTATACATCGTCCGCCTTCACAAAGCCTTCCATGTACACGCCCTCGTCCCGGTATTCCTCCACGTTCACCCGGCCCCGGGTGCGGATGGCCTCGGCCAGGCCCAGCTTGTCGTAGGGCAGCACCATTTTTACGGGGCGTACCCGGTGGGCCAGGGCCTTATCCAGCGCGGCCAGCAGGCCGGGCAGGCCCGCGCCGGTTTTGGCGCTGGTCAGCAGCACGGCGGGGTCAAAGGGCACTGCGCCAGGCTTGTCGCACTTGTTGTACACCACCAGCTGAGGGATCTCCTCGCAGTCCAGGCTGCCCAGCACCTGATCGGTGACGGCCAGCTGCTCCTCCCGGTGGGGGTCGGTGGCATCCGCCACCTTCACGATCACATCCGCGTAGGCGGCCTCCTCCAGCGTGCTCTTGAAGGCCTCCACCAGATGGTGGGGCAGGCGGCTCACAAAGCCGACGGTGTCCACCAGAATCACCCCAAGGCCGCTGGGCAGGGTCAGCTTGCGGGCGGTGGGGTCCAGCGTGGCAAACAGCATATCCGCCTCGGCCACCTGGCCCTCGCCGCACAGGGCGTTCATCAGGCTGGATTTGCCCACGTTGGTGTAGCCCACCAGCGCCACCACGGGGGTGCCGCTCTTCTGGCGGGCGCGGCGGTTCTCGCCCCGGCGCTTCTCCATCTCAGCCAGGCGGGCTTCCAGGGCCTCCACCCGGCGGTGCACATACCGGCGGTCCAGCTCCAGCTGGCTCTCGCCCGCGCCGCGCCGGGCACCGCCGCCGCCCGCGCCGCCGCCGCCCTGCCGGCTGAGGGCCTCGCCCAGGCCCTGCAGCCGGGGCAGCCGGTAGCGCAGCAGGGCCAGCTCGGTCTGCAATTTGCCCTCGTTGGTCACGGCCCGGCTGCGGAAGATTTCCAGAATCAGCATGGTGCGGTCCATCACCTCCACCCCAAGGGCTTCGGTCAGGTTGCGCAGCTGGCTGCCGGTCAGCTCACCGTCAAAAATGGCGGCGGCCGCCTCCAGATTGTGGCAGTAGAGGGCCGCCTCGGCCAGCTTGCCCTCACCCAGCACGGTGCCGGCCTCGGGCGCGGCGCGCTTTTGCACCAGCTGAGCCACCGGCTCCATGTTGTTGGCCTCGGCCAGGGCGCTCAGCTCCTCCATGCTCCGGTCCGGGTCAAACTTGCCCAGGTCCAGCCCAAGCAGCAGCACCTTTTTGGGGGGCTGCTGTTCCGCATTCAAATACAATTCGCTCATAACGTTCCCTTTCCCTGCCGCCGGGCCGCAGCCGTTTGAGGCGGGCCGGGCGGCGTTCGTCAACCGGGGCGGGCAGAGCCGCCCCGGGTATAAAAATCAGGTCAGACGGGTTTCAGCGTGGCGCATACGGGCCACCCCCTTTTTTCATCGGCCCAACCGCGGAAGGCCGTATTTTTTATTATACCCGTACTGACCGCCCTGCGGCAAGCAAAACGCTCCGATTTTGCGAAAAAGCGGCGGCCGAGTGCATGGTTTTCTTCCATTTGGGGATACTAACGCCGAAAACAGCCCGATTTTCATTCAGGAGGTCTGCCCCATGAAGCTTACACCGCAGCAATACGCCCCGATGGTCAAGGCGGCTTCGCCCCCCTCTCCCCTCTGGAAAGACTGCCTCTGGGCCTTTTTTGTGGGCGGGGCCATCTGCCTGCTGGGCGAGGGGCTTCGGCAGGCCTATCTGGCCCAGGGCTTTACCCTCACCGACGCAGGCACCCTCACCAGCGTGACCCTCATTGCCCTGTCGGGGCTGTTCACCGGGCTGGGGCTGTACCAGAAGCTGGCGGCCAAGGCCGGGGCCGGCACGCTGGTGCCCATCACCGGGTTTGCCAACGCGGTGGTCAGCCCCGCCATCGAGTTCAAGGAGGAGGGCTTTGTGACCGGCGTGGGGGCCAAGCTGTTTCTCATTGCCGGGCCGGTGATCGTGTACGGCGTGGCCGCCAGCAGCCTGTGGGGGCTGGTGTGGTACGTGCTTCGGCCCTGGGTGGGCTGAGGCCGGGAAAGGAGCGTGACCGCCATGCCCCAGCGCAAGGGGGATGTGATTCTGTTTGACCGGCCGCCGTCGGTGGAGGCCTGGGCGGCCGTGGGCGGCAAAAAAGAGGGCGAAGGCCCCCTTGCCGCCGGGTTCGACCTGCTGTTTGAGGACAACCGCCTGGGCCAGCCCACCTGGGAAAAGGCGGAGAGCGAGCTGCAGCGCCAGTGCATGGAGCAGCTGCTGCGCCGGGCCGGGCTTGCGCCGGATGCGCTGAGCCTGGTGTTCGGCGGCGACCTGCAGTGCCAGTGCACTGCCAGCCATTACGCCATGCGCCAGCTGGATGTGCCCTTTGCCGGGCTGTACGGGGCCTGCAGCACCATGGCCGAGGGGCTGGCGCTGGCGGCCTGCTTTGCGGCCTGCGGCCTGGCCGACCGGGCGGCGGCCCTGACCAGCAGCCATTTCTGCACGGCCGAGCGGCAGTACCGCACCCCGCTGACCTACGGCGGCAAGCGCACCCCCACCGCCCAGTGGACGGCCACCGCCGCCGGGGCGGTGCTGCTCACCCCCACCGGCAGGGGGCCGCAGGTGGGCGCAGTGTGCTTCGGCCGGGTGCGGGACTTCGACGTGACCGACATCAACAACATGGGGGCTGCCATGGCCCCCGCCGCCGCCGAAACCCTTCTGCGCTTTTTTGCCCGCAGCGGCCGCCGCCCAGAGGACTACGACGCCATCTACACCGGCGACCTGGGCTTTGTGGGCAGCCGCCTGCTGCTGGAGATCCTGCAATCGGAGGGCCTGCCCCTGCAAAACCATCAGGACTGCGGCCTGCTTCTCTACGACCGGGCCCGCCAGCAGGTGAAGGCCGGCGGCAGCGGGGCCGGGTGCAGCGCCGCCGTGCTGGCGGCCCACATTCTGCCAGGGCTGGCCAAAGGGCAGCTGCACCGGGTGCTGCTGGTTTCCACCGGGGCTTTGATGAGCCAGACGACCTTTTTGCAGGGCGAGAGCATTCCGGGCATCGCCCATCTTGTGGAGCTTCTCGCGCCGGGCACACCCGTGTAACGCCGCCCGGCGCGGCAAAGGAGGAACGGCAATGAACTATTTCCGGGCATTCTGTGTGGGCGGGGCCATCTGCGTGGTGGGGCAGCTGCTCATTGACCTGACCAAGCTGACCCCGGCCCGCATTCTGGTGGCCTTTGTGGTGGCCGGGGTGGTGCTCAGCGCTCTGGGCTGGTACGCCCCGCTGGCCGAATTTGCCGGGGCCGGGGCCACGGTGCCGCTGCTGGGGTTCGGGCACCTGCTGGCCCAGGGCGTTGTGAACGCGGTGAACAAAAGCGGCCTGCTGGGAGTGCTCACCGGCGGGCTTACCGCCGCCGCGGGCGGCATCTGCGCCAGCCTGCTGGCAGGGCTGCTGGCGGCCCTTGCGGCCAAAAGCCGGGACCAGAACTGAGCGGGGACTTTTTACCGGGGCACTCCGCCCGGTGGCAGGGTACCCTCTCACAGAAATTTCACCGCTCATCACACTTTTTCTCTTTTTTATCCGGTCCGGGTTTCTTGTTCGGCCCCCCGGTGCATGGTATAATGAGGGCAGCAAACAGCAGGCGGTGCACCCCCGTGTGTGCCGCCTGTTTCCGGGCTGTACGTCTCTGCCCCAATTCTTGATAAAAAGGAGCCATGCCCCGTGAAACAACCGGCCAAAAGCACCCCCTTTGTGTACCTATGCCCCCAGTGCGGCGAGCTGCTGTACTACCGCCTGCGCGCCCGCGACCCCCATTACGGCGCGCCGCTGCGCCCCTGCCCCCGCTGCGGGGCCACCTACTTTGACCCCTCCTACCGGGAACCGGCCCTGGAAAAGCACCCCCGCCTGCCGTTTTTGCCCGGCACCGTGTGGGGCGGGCTGCTGCTTGGGCTGGCGTTTCTTCTCGGGGCGGCATTCCTGCCCCAGAAGCTGGAGCTGGCCGTGATGGGCGTGCTGTTCTTCGGCGCCTCCCTCTGGTACGCGGTGGACTGGCGGCGCACCGCCCCCCAGCGCCAGGCCGATTTTGAGAAGGAGCAGGCCGAAAGCCGCCAGCGCCTGCAGGACGCCGCCTACCGCCGCGCCCTGCGCGACCACGGCGTCAAGCTGCCCGAAGAGGACTCGGCCGACTGAACCCCGCTTTTGAACCACAGGAGGTATTCCATTGAACCATTCTCTGCGCCGTGCCGCTGCCTGCCTTGCGGCGGTTTTCCTGCTCACCGGCTGCCAGGGGGCAGCCTCTTCCTCCGCTTCCGCCTCCGATCAGGCCGAAGTCAACCAGGAAATGCCCGATTACAGCCTGGGCCTCACCGACGAGGGCCTGTTTGACGGGGTGGACGTGACCGCCTGCGTCACCCTTCCGGATTACCAGCAGGTTCCCTCCGGCGAGGCTTTCACCACCGTTTCCGAGGAGGACCTTCAGGCCGCCATCGACCAGTTCATGTCCAGCTACGCCGCCGACACCCAGATCACCGACCGGGCGGTGGAGGACGGCGACACCGTGAACCTGACCTACACCGGCACCATCGACGGGCAGGTGTTTGAGGGCGGCAGCGCCGAAAATCAGGACTACACCGCCGGAAGCGACGAGCTGATCGACGGTTTTCTCACCCAGATCATCGGGGCCATGCCCGGCGACACCGTAAAGGTGCAGGTCACCTTCCCCGACCCCTACACTCCCAACACGGACCTGAGCGGCAAGCAGGCCGAGTTTGACACCACCATCAACTACATTCACGGCGAGGCCCAGCCCCCCGAGCTGACTGAGGACTTCGTGACCAACTACCTGAGCTACTATTACGGCTACACCAGCGTGGAGGACATGCGCCAGAAGATCAGCGCCCAGCTGCTGGAAGAGCAGAAGTACAACTATGTGCTGGACTGGCTGTATGACAACTGCACCTTCCAGCCGGTGCCCGAGCAGCTGGTGCAGGATCAGCTGACCATTCTGGACACCGAACTGGCCAACGCCGCCAACGGCTACGGCATCACGCTGGACGAGCTGGCCGCCAAGTACGGGGCGGACAGCGTGGACTCCCTGAAAGAAGCCTACCGGCCCCGGCTGGAGAACATGATCCGGCAGAACCTGATGTGCCAGGCCCTGGCCCAGGACGCCGGCATCACCGTGGACCAGAACGCCGTGGACGAATACTTTGCCCAGCAGGACGTGAACGACTGCACGGCCCTGATGAAGAGCTACGGCAAAGGGTACATTTATCAGGGGGTACGCACCGAGCTGGTGGCCCAGTACCTGATGGAGCACGTGGCGGCGGAATAACCGCATTGCCCGGGCGGCCAGGCCGCTGCAAGGGTACCGCTCCCTTAAAAAAGCAATGAACAGGCGCATCGAAACACATCCGGAAACACGCATACGAACACATACAAACGATAAACGCCCGTGCAGCTTTGGCCTGGCCAATTGGGCAGACGAAGATGCGCGGGCGTTTTGCTTTTTCCCGATTTGGTAAGTGGCAGTTAGAATCATTCTTTCAATAGAATTGTTTTTGGTTTTATGATAAACTGAGAAAAAGCAACAAAACAGGTTATTTTTTACTATTTGTATAGAACATTCCTTACAGAACCGTTGTATTATGTCAAGAAAAGGAAACGAAAAATGACTGATGATAAGGTAGAGGTATTACATCAAGTAGCAATTTTGCTGCATGACAAAGACTTTGTTTTAGCAGAGAAGATACTAAACGAAAAATATCCATTCATCCCCATCAAATCCAGCGGAAGGAACTATACTGTTAAGCAAATGGTAACACAATTTTTCAATGACGGATTTATTGATCGATATTCCGGGAAGCGATTAGTAAACCCTGGCATTTTGCGTATCATGTCAGAAATGCTGCCAGAGGCTTTTCCGTATCAAGCACATTGGAAAACAGATGAATGCCATATGGCATATTGGGATTTGCAACCCACGGTTGATCATATTTATCCAGTCTCGTTAGGTGGAAAAGATACGTCAGAAAATTGGGCCACTACTTCGATGGTAAATAACTCGATTAAAAATAATTTTACGCTTGAACAGCTTGGTTGGACGCTTAAGAATAAAGGAGATATTCAAAATTGGGATGGATTATCAAAAATATTTATCGAAATCGTAGAGCAAGATGAATCGTTGCTCCGCATTAGCCGAATAAAAAGCTATTACACCGCAACAAAAGAAGTTATGGAAGAGCTTGCCTTATAACTCTCCGCAAGCCTTTGCTGCTACGTGTTACTTTTAAATCGCCCTCCGCCGCGCCGGCCTCCCTTACCGATAAAAAACCGCAAAAAGCCCAGGGCCACTCCCTTTCGGGAATGGCCCTGGGCCTTATTTGTTTTGGTTCAGCGCCTTATGCAAGCGGGAAATCCGTCACATCAGGAAGCTGGCCAGACGGGCGCCGCCCAGCTCGCTGGGATCGGCCTCCAGGAACAGCTCGCTGTAGCCGGGCACGCCGGTGTAGGTCACAGGGGCCTCGGGGTGTGCCTCGTTGTAGGCTTCGCTGTACTGCTTGATGCCTTCCAGATGACGGCCGCAGCGCTCCTCGATGGGATGGCCCACACCGCTGAAGGGTGCGCCGGTGATCTGGTTCCAGGGCACGTACAGCATACCCAGCTTCTCGCTCAGGTCATAGCACTTGTCCTGGCCGCCCAGCACCTGGGCGATGGTGGTGGCGCCGCGCAGACGGCCCTGAGAGGCGTTGGCGGTCTCCATCAGGATGGCCACGTTGATGTCGCTGTTGTCGCCCCATTCACGGTGAGTCAGACCGTGGAAGTTGGTGGGAGACTGCTCCAAGCTCATCTGCATACCTTCCATCAGCAGGTTCATGCAGCCCACAGAGGCCACATCCATGCTGTTCTGGTGAGCAACGGTCGCGTCGATAACGGGATACTCGGGGCTGGCCTCATGCAGGTCAAAGCCGATGTTCACGCCCTCGTTGCGAATCAGCTCCATGATACCGTAGGCCTCTTTCTCGGTGGTGTTGCCATCGGGACGGCCGGGGTAAGCACGGTTGATGTTGCGGGTCTCAGAGCCGGACAGCTGCTGGCCGGAGGGATAGTGAACGTACACGTCGGGATCGGGCCACTGATCCACAGGGTTGGTGGCGCGGCTGCCGTAGCGGAAGGTGCGCTCACCGCTCTTGGTGGTCAGGGTGAAGTACTGAATGTTGCCCTCACCGGGGTCGTTGTGGGTCATGGCGCTGTGGTTGGCGTAGGGCAGAACGTACACGGTGCCCTCTTCCACAACGGCATTCTCAATGAAGGTGAATGCGGACATATAGCCGGAAACCTCGTTGGCATGGGTGCCGCCCAGGATCAGCATCTTGCCGCCTTCTTTTTTGCCCTGCAGAACGTACACAGGAGTGTCCGCGTTGGTGCCTTTCACGCCTTCGAACCAGTCGGAGAGCATTTTCACCTCAGTGACACTGGGGCCCCGCTCGGGGAGGGGCACATTGCGGGCTGCCAGGAAGCTGGACGCAGAGGCCGCCATAACGGCCACGGACAGCGCCAGGCAGACGACCGCAGAGATCATCTTTTTCGACTTATCCATTCTCAACAGCCCTCCTTTACTTAATCATCAGCAGGCGAAGCACGAGAGGGATCAGCACCAGAGCAGCGTTCAGCTGCATGCAGATGGTATCCTTCACGGAGAGCTTTTCGTCCGCATTCTTCTCGGGAACGAACAGGTTCCAACCGACCACGATCAGCACCAGGGCAACGATCCCGCGATAAATCAAAGTCAACATCGTTGGTTCGCTCCTTTCTTAGGTGAAGATGATGAAGGGTTCAAGCACATTGGCGCCCAGGATGAAGAGGATACCCCAGACGATGATCATCAGGCAGGGCACCAGGCACTTCTTCAGGACGGGAGTGTACTTCTCCAGGCCAACAACCTGAGCGGCGAAGATGCCGGCCAGAGCGGTGGGAGGCATCATGTCGCCCAGAGAGGCGATCAGGGACAGGGCAGCCGCCACGATGATCTCTTCCTTGTTCAGGAAGGCCAGCAGGAAGGGCACGCCCAGAACGCTGGCAGAACCGAAGGAAGACACGGCGCCGAACAGAGGCATGGACACGGCCATGGCCACATACAGGGCCCAGCCGGGCAGGCTCAGGCAGCTGGTAACGATCAGGCCACGAACACCGGTCAGGGTCATGATCTGGATGAACATACCAACGCCCATCAGGATGCCCATAACGGGCAGCACACTGTTGATGGAGTCCTTCGCGACCTTGGCCAGGTTCACCTTGTAGCCGGTGAAGCAGCCGATGATGGCGCTGATGAGGAACACCAGAGGCATACCGATGGAGAAAGCGGGGACCATCTTGCTGACCACCATCAGGATGATGGCAGCGATGATGGGAATGTACACGCGGAAACCGAACTTCTTGCGGCTCTCGGTGTTCAGCTTGTTCTTCACAGCCTCGTAGTCCATCTTCTTGACGTACTTGTAAGCGAACATCAGCACGAAGACGAAGGCCAGGGGGAAGGTCAGCAGAGCCAGAGGCAGCTCAAAGCCGCTGTAGGGAATGTCGATGCCGGCGCCAATGATCATGGCGGGCAGGTTGGTGGGAGGTGCGATCATGCCCAGGATGCCGCCCATCGCCAGGATGGAAGCGGTCTCCAGTGCGGGCACGCCCATCATCATCAGCACGGGGGCCATGATGGAGCCGGCGCTCAGCACGGAAGCGGTGGAGGAACCGGTGATCATGCCGGGGAACATCACGATGATCATGATGAGGCACAGCATCAGGGCGGGCAGCTTGTGGAACTTCTCAATGATGACCGAGGACACGGCATCCAGAGCGCCGGAAGCCTCGATGACCTTCATGAAGACCATGGCGGTGGAGATGACCAGGATGGTGTCCACATAGGAGAACATGCCTTCAACGAGATGACGCAGTGCGTCCAGCAGGGTCAGATCCAGGCCGCCGATGAAGCCGCCGACGATCACGCCGCCGATGGAAGAAAGAACCATCGACAGGCTGACCGGCAGCTTGCAGGCGAAGCATCCAACCAGGAACACACCGAGCATGACGATGAAGGTAATAAGTTCAATGCTCATTAGAATACCTCCATAAATCGTTAATTATTCGGCCTGTTGCGTACAAAAAGGGCCGCCGGAACACGCCAGGCGCGGGTTTCGGCGGCCCTTAATCCATTAAAGAACAGATGCCGGGCGCGCCCTTCTTACTTGAAGGCAGCGGGCAGAACGGTGGTCACATCGCTGATGCTGTTGATGGAATCCATGGGGATGCCGTTCTCAGCGCACAGACCGCTCATCAGGCCGTCGGAATCGCCGGCGGCAACCACGATGGCGTAGTCAGCCTTCTCGAAGCAGGGAGCAATGAACTTATCGGACAGGTCGCCGCGGCGAGCCTCACCGCCGGTGTGCATCACGATGATGCTCAGGCCCTTTTCCTTCGCGCCGTCCAGCAGCTCGGTCAGACGAGCCAGCTCGCCGTCGGCGTCGATGCCCGCAGCGCCCAGGCCCTTGGAAGAGCCGCCGGCAACCACGACCAGGGTCTTGGCGTCGCCCAGGTCAGCGCTGGTGGCCAGGTTGTTCACGGTGTAATCCATGCCCAGCTTGCCCATCACGGTGCCGATCATCTGGTAGTCAGCACTCTGGCCGCCGCTGGTCAGCAGAATGGGAGACTCAGCAAACGCCTCCTTCAGGCCTTCCACCGCAGCGGTGGAACCGGAAGCGTCGCCGGAAGCAGCAGCGCTGCTGGAGCTGGAGCTGGAGCCGCCGCAGGCAGCCATGGTCAAAGCCAGCGCGAGAGCCAGCGCCGCAGCAATGATCTTCTTTTTCATTGTGGTTTTCTCCTCTCAACATTTCATGTGTCTTTTCACAGCGTATTCCCATCCGTTGCCGGATGTGGTGAAACTATGAAATCTTCATGAAAAAATTATAACAAATCCAAACAAGTTCGTCTATTTCTTCTCTTATTTTTATTCAACTTTATCATTTAAGCCGCTTTTTGTTGAAGATTAACTATAAGAAAAGTCAAAACCCGTGCAGCTTCACGAAGTAAAGAAGCCGAACCAGTTCACCCCCTCTGTGCAAAAGGCCACCCGGCCCAAAGCGAGGGTCGAGCGGCCTTTTCTGGCAGAGAGTTTTTGGTGGTTCAAAGCGGCACGCAGGCCGCCCGAACAGCCGCCGCCTTAGTAAGCCAGAGCCTTGCCGTCACGGCGAGGATCCGCGCCGCCGCGCAGGGTGCCATCCTTGCCGATGGAAATGCCCTGCACGCCGCCGAAGAACAGCTGCCAGGCGCCCTTATCGGTCACTTCGTGGCCCATGGCCTGCAGCTGAGCAATGGCCTCAGCGGAGGGAGCGTCCACACCGTCGGACTCATAGCACACGTTGTTCTGGGCGTTGTCGTAGATACGGGCGCAGTCAATGGCTTCCTGGATGTCCATGCCGTAGTCGATCATGCGCTGGATAACCTGCGCGATGGTGGGGAAGATACGGGTGGCTCCGGGGCTGCCGATGGTCAGGAAGGGAGAGCCGTCGGGGTACAGAACGATGGAGGGGCTCATGCTGGACAGGGGACGCTTGCCGCCCTCAGCGCAGTTGACGCTCTCGGGGTTGGCAGAGAAGTCGTCCATCTCGTCGTTCATGATGAAGCCGTAGCCGGGAACGGCGATCTTGGAGCCGAAACCATAGTTGATGGTCTGGGTGCAGGCCACCATGTTGCCCCACTGGTCCACAACGGAGAAGGAGGTGGTGGCGTAGTGCTCCAGCTCTTCCGCGTCAACAGCCGTGTAGGTGCCGCTCTGATCGGTGATCTGAGCGTAACGGCTGGCCGCGTAATCCTTGCTGGTCAGCTGGGCCAGAGGCACTTCGGCGAAGTCGGTGTCGGCCATGTACTGGGCACGGTCGGCGAAGGCGATCTTGAAGGCCTCGGAGAAGCGATGGATGTAATCCGCCGAGTTGACCTCGGTGTTGGCCATGTCGAAGTTCTCCAGGATGTTCAGGATCTCAATCAGATGGGTACCGCCGGAAGAAGCCGGGGGCAGAGAGTAAATGGTGTAGTCACGGTAGGTGGAGCTGACCGGCTCACGAACCTTGACCTCGTAGTTGGCCAGGTCGTCCATAGTCAGCACGCCGCCCTCAGCCTGCACCGCGTCCACCATGGCCTGAGCCATGTCGCCGGTGTAGAAAGCGTCACGGCCGCCGTCCGCGATGGCCTGCAGAGCAGTGGCCAGATCGGGGTTGGTCAGGGTGTCGCCCACCTCGTAGGGCATACCGTCGTTCAGGTACAGCTTGCCAACTTCGCTCATGGCAGCCAGACCGGCGTACTCGCTCTCCAGCTCCTCCTTGAAGGTAGCGGTCACGAGATAGCCGTTGTTGGCCAGGTCAATGGCGGGCTGGAAGATCTGCTGACGGGTCACTTTGTCAGAGCCGTAGTTCTCCAGCAGGTACTCCATGCCGGCAACCTCGCCGGGGGTCGCAACGGACAGGCCGCCGATGCTGCTCATGGTGCCCAGCTTCTGGCCGTCCTTTTCGAACTGCTTCATCTCGCCGGCCTCGTCCAGCCAAATCTGGGCGTTGGCCGCAGCGGGAGCGATCTCGCGGAAGTCGATGACCTCCACCTTCTTGGTCTCGGCGTTGTAGATGGTCATGAAGCCGCCGCCGCCCAGACCGGAGAAGTAAGGCTCAACCACACCCAGGGTGTAGGCCACAGCCGCCGCTGCATCAAAGGCGTTGCCGCCCTCCTGCAGGATCTCCAGGCCGGCCTTGCTGGCGTACCAGCTGCAGGCCGCCACGGCACCGGTCTTGCCGGTGGCGTCACGGTCGTCCTTCTTCTTCTGAAGGTTCTCGTCGTAGGGGAGCCAGACTTCCTCTTCGTTCGAGTCAGCGGAAGAAGAGGCCGCCTCACTGCTGGCAGAGGAAGAGGCGCTCTGGCCGCAGCCGGCCACAGACAGCCCCATTACCAATGCCATAAGCAGGGCAATGTACTTTTTCATCTCATTTCCTCCTTTGTTGATGAGGTTCCGTCCGCCTGAAAGTTGCGTGCGAAAAAGGCGGACGCCCCCGCATTTTGCCCTTTGCCCCGTCCGGCTGCCGAAGGACATGGGACCACCGGAGTGATTTTTGGTGCGCATGCGCTGCGTGCACACTGTGCACACCCGCCTCTGCATACCGGAAATTCTCCAGCGGTTTCATGGCCTTCTGGCGCACCCGTTCGGTGCAAAAGAGCCTTGCTATAACCCCGAGTATAGCTGATTGCTCACAAATTGTCTACATTTTTATCATAAATTTATTATGTTATTATGATTTTATTGAAAAATATAGCTACTTATCGTCATATTGAGATGGACAGATTTTCCGCCATGGAATTTCCGGGCAGAAGATGGATTTGCCGCACCGGGTTGGCCCCGGCTTGAAAATCTTGCTTTCCGACGCCGTTATTCGTCCTTTTGGCAGGGGTATCCCTGTTTTTCGCCGCGTTCCGGCCCGCGCGGTGCTGCGCGAAGTCCGGATGGAATTTTGGGTTAGAGACATCCCTTGTGTCGGCCGTAAGGTTTGCAGCATCCGCGGCCAGATTTGCGCAAAAAGGCGGCGCGGAATGGAGTGAAGAAGGCTTTTTCGCGCCGGTGCCGCTTTCTGCCGAACCCATTGGCTTCCCCTCGAAGGGACGCTGGCGGCGTCAGCCGACGGATGAGGTGGCACCGTTTCTCCGCCGCAACTGCATGGCAGTGGTTATGGCGGTAACGGATAAGCAAGAGCAGTTTCCCCTGCCGTCAAGTTGCAAAAAGACTCGCGCTCCACCTCATCCGCCTCACTCGCGTTCGGCGCCTTCCCCTCGAGGGGAAGGCTTTGCCTGCTCGTTCTCTCAACCTCAACCCACACAAAAAACAGCCGGGCGCACAATGCGCCCGGCTGTTCCCGGTTGATTTTACAGGCGTTACGCCTTTTTGTACATCTGTTTGGGGCGGCCCACCTTGCCGTACACGTTCACCATTACGGTGATCTTCTCCTGGGTCATGTACTGCAAATAGCGGTACACCGTCTGGTAGGCAAGGCCCGTGCCGGCGGCAATGTCGTTGGCCGTCACATACTCCTGCCGGTCGGTCAAAAACTGCAGGATCAGATCCATGGTGCTCTGGCTGATGCCCTTGGCGGGAATGGGCGCCGGGGCGGGCTTTTTCGGCTGGGCCTGCTGCAGAAGGCGCAGGTGCAGCTTAATGCGGCTGACCAGGTCCGGCGCCTTGATGGGCTTGAGGGAGAAATCGCTGGCGCCCGCTTCCAGGAAGGCGTCGGCCACGGCCTGGCTTTCATCAATGGTGAACACGATGATGGGCACCGTGGGGGAAAACTGGCGAAGCATCTTCACGCCCTCCACCCCGTTGATGCCGGGCATATGGTAGTCGATGAGCACGATGTCCGGCTGAAATTCTCGGAACGCGGTCAGGCCCTTTTCCACACTGCGGGCGGTCACCACATTCCATTTCTGCAGGCGGAACAGAGCCTCCAGCGCAAAACAGATCTGCTCTTCGTCGTCGATGCATAGAATGGTCACATTATTCTGCATGATGTCTCTCCTCCTCCGGAATGATCAGGGTGAAGGTCGTGCCCTGATCCACCGTACTGTTCATCTGTATGGTGCCCCCCACGCGCTCCACAACGCTGCGCACGAAGGGCAGCCCAAGCCCGCTGGACTGCGAGGTGGAATACCCCTTGTTCCAGACGGCCTGCTGCCGCGATTTGGGAATGCCCTTGCCGTTGTCCTCCACGGTGAACCGCACCATGCCCTCCTGGGTGTCCACCCGAAGGCGGATGTCCGGCGTGCGGCCGGCCGGGATGGCCTTGGCCGAGTTCTGCACCAGGTTCACCAGCGCCCGCGGGAACAGAACCCGGTTCACCCGCACCATGGCCTCGGGCGTTTTCAGCTCGGTGTGTACGTAGGCCGCGTAGGATTCCACCGAGAGCTGGGCCAGGGCACGGTCCACCAGGCGCTCCACCGTTTCCGGCGTGGCCTGCTCCTCATAGAGGATCTCCGAGATCATCCGGCTCATCTGCTCCACCGCGCCCTCAATGCGGCCCAGATACTCCACGTCCTGGGTGCGGCCCTCGGCCTCGCATTCCATCTTAATCACGCCCACCAGCGTCTGGGCCGAGGCCAGGGGCGATTTCAGGTCATGCACCAGATACTGCATCTCCCGGTAGGTGCGGTTTTTCATCTCGTTCATCCGGGCTTCGGTGCGGATGGCCAGGTTCTGTTCCCGCAGAATGTTCAGCTGCCGCAGGTTGTTTTCCACCCGCAGCTGGAAAAACAGCAGCACCAGCATCAGCAAAAACACCACCAGCCCGGCGGCGGCCATGGCGTTCATAGCCGTATTGGCCCCCAGAATCTCCGAGGCCAGCTTCACATCGCCGGAAATTTCGCCGCGGCCCATGGGCAGCCCGTTGGCCGCGGGCATGATGTCCAGAAACTGGAAGGTGACCACCAGCACGGCAATGAACATCACCTTTTTGGTAACGGTGATGTACTGGTAGTCCATTTTTTCAAACACCAGCAGCAGCGCCGCCACCAGAACGGCAGGCAGACCGAAGTCGTAATGCACCCGATGCAGCGCGTCAATGCCCCGGTAGGTGCACAGCAGCACCACCAGCGCCATCAGGGCGTTGATCACCCACAGGTTGTGCCCCTTCCAGCGGTACTCCACCGATTCGGCAATGAGAAATGCGCCGATGTAATGGGGAATGCCGCGCAGGGAGTTCAGGGCCACCAGCTTCAGCGCCGCCAGCATCAGGCCTGTTTTTTCCCAGTGATCCAGCGCCTGATACAGGGTCTCCAGAATGCGAAAATTGCCCACGGTGAAAAACACCGGCATAAAAAAACCCAGCCAGACCAGGCACAGCCCCGCGCCCAGCTCCAACAGATTCACCCGCACCTGCCAGGGGCGGGTTTGTGTTTTTGCTTCCTCCATGGTGTGTTCCTCTCTGCCGGGCCGCGTGTGCCCGGCCGCGATCACCCAACCATTATAGCATTCTTTTGCCAATTCTGCCAAAGTCTGCTCAGCGCAGGCCCTGATTCTTCAGAACGTACTCCGTGATTTCCAGCTGATTTTTCACCCGCTGGGGCAGCGGCTCGGCCCGGCTGGTCTCCACCGTGATGACGGGAATGCCCGCCTCCAGCGTCAGCGTGCGGTTCAGGCTGCCCACCGGGGGCGAGCCGAACAGATCCAGCGCACCGCCGTGCAGCTGCCCGTTGGCCGAGGCTTCCAAAAGGCCCCACACCACATCCGCCACCGGCTGCATATCCTGGCAGATGATGGAATTGCCCAGCTCATCGCTGCCGTCGTTCCACTGCCGGGCCTCGTGCAGGTCCAGCACCAGCGCCGGGGCCTTTTCGGTGATGTCGTTCCACAAAGCCGCCGCCCGCTGCCGGGCCGGGTTGCCGGCTGCATCGCCGGGGAAATTCCGGTTCAGATCCCGCCCGTCGGCGGTGTCGCGCCGGTCATTCTCTGCGCCCCAAGGGTTGGCCGGGGCCGCCAGATACACCCGCCCCGCCTTCAGGTCGGCCTGTTTCAGCAGGGTACCGGCGTACCAGCCCGCCAGCTCGTCCCCATGCACGCCGCCCACGATGTAAATCGTCGGGCCGTCGGCCGCACCCTCCAGCAGCGTCACGTCCAGCGCCTGCCCGTCGGCGGTGGTCAGGGTATAGGTGCTGCGCGCGGTGGGGTATTCCTCCACAAGGCAGTCAAAATCCGCCGGGGTCAGGGCCTCCAGCGCCGCCGCGTCCGGCAGTTCGGGCAGCGGCGGGGTGGGCGCGGGCGTGGCCGTGATTTCTGGCGTTGGCGCCGGGCTGGCCGTGGGGACCGCCTGCGGCTGCGCCGCACCGCACCCCGCCAGCAGCAGAGGCACCGCGGCACACAGCAGGCACCACAGCAGCGTTTTTTTCATAGGTGTACCTCCTTCTTGTCCGCACGGCAGATTTTTGCGCGAAAGCGCCATTGTATTTGTCACGCGGCCTCCGGCTTTTTGTGCCGGAAGCCCCACCACAGCAGGGCCGCTGCACCGGCAAGGCCTGCCAGCGCCGCCCAGCGGGGGTACACCGTCACCCGGTACAGGGCCGACTGGCCCGGCGTTTCGTACCGGTCCGGGTCATAGGGCAGGCCGTAATCCGCCACCAACCGCTTCACATTCAGCAGGTGCAGCACCGGCAGGCCCCGGGCGTTGTACCGCTGGATCAGGCCGCTGTTCTTGTCCTCGGTCATGCGCTTGCTGGGCTGGATGACGCCCCAGCCCACGTCCTTTTCGCCGGGGCCGGTGGTGGTCAGGTTGCCGCCCACGCCCACAAAGCAGGTGATCGGCCCCTGTTCTTCATACAGTGCCATGCGGGCCTGAAGGTTCGCCTCAAAGTCCGGCTGGCGCATCACGGTCAGGCCGCCTGCCTCCACCCGGGCCAGAATGCCCTCCAGCAGGTCCTGGTCCATATCGTAGCCGCAGTCGTCCTGCCCGCCGGGGGTGACGAGGGCGGGGGCCGTATCCAGCTCGCCGTCCTGCCACAGGCGCAGAGCCATATCCGGGAAGGTCAGCTCCGGCTGGTTTGCCCCGTAGGTGGAAGCCCCCACCGAGGCGATGTACACGCAGTGCACCCCCATGGTCTGGCAGGCCGCCAGCGTGGCCAGGTCCAGCCCCGGGAAACTGCCGGAAAAGCCCGCGCCCACCGTATCGCCGGGCTTTACCCCCGCCTCGGTGAGCATCTCCACCAGCAGGGCGGCCATTTCCGGGTTGGCGGCGGTGCGCTTGGCCTCCAGCGCCCCGTTGGTGGTGGTGATAAAGGTATACGGCTCGCCGATCAGGCCCGAACCGTGCAGGTCGTCCTCGCTGAGGGGCAAGCCCAGTTCCGCCTTATATCCCCGGATGCACTCCTCCCAGCGGGTCATCAGGGCGGTGGCTGCCAGCTTGACGTCTGCGTCCGACGCGGGCTGCTGGGCCGCCGCGTACAGGGTAAAGGCCAGGCACAGGGCCAGCCACAGCGCTGCCCCCACCAGAGAAAGCCGTTTGCGCGTGTTCATGGCGTTCCTCCCTCTTTTACAGCCCGGCCAGTGCGCCGCCCACCAGAAGCAGGGCCAGCGCGGTCAGCCCGTTGGTGACGGCCATGGCAAGCAGGCTGTCCCGAAAGCCCTGGCGGTCAAATTCCCGGGCGATGATGCCCGGCATCAGGATGCCGATGGGGCTGAAGGGCAGCAGGCCCGCCGCGTCCAGCGCCAGGCTGAGGAAAAACGTGAGCAGCATCAGCACCGCAAAGCGCCGCCGCCCGTAGAGAATGAGCACCTGGCTGAGCAGTTTGCACAGCCCCACGGCCGCCGCCGCCAGCAGCAGGGTGCACACAATGCGCCCCGGGCTGTGCAGGTACAGCGCCAGATACCCCGGCACGATCAGCCCGGCGGAAAGGCCGGTGATCTCGGTGAAAATCAGGCTGAGGACCACCCCCAGCAGAATCGTTTCATTGTACATACAGCGTCCCCTCCTGCCGCACCCGGACCATAATGTCCCGGCCACCCTGGGCAATGTTGCCCACCGCAAATACCACTTCGCCCGGGGCAAGCCCGTCCAGCGGCAGCAGCTCGGGCCGGGCAAAGCGCTCCACCGGGGTGCCGGGCAGCTTCTTGGCCAGGCTTCGGGCCATAAAGCCCTGGCTGGCCCCCATCAGCCACACCGTGTTCGGGGTCAGTTCACAGCACACGGAAAGCATATCCTGGGTGCGGCTGCCCCGGTCGGACCGGTTGTTCACCAGCAGAATGAGCCGCCTGCAGCCCAGCTTGTCCTTCAGATCCCGCCAGACGGTGCAGGTGGACTGCACGTCGTTGATGGAAAGGCCGTTCACAAACAGCCCCTCCCCCATCCGGTGCACCGTGAGGGCATAGGGGTCCCGCTTAAAGTGGGCCATGCCGGTGAGGGCCGTCTGCCGGTCCACCCCAAGATGTTCGCACACCGCCAGGGCCAGGGCGATATTCTCGGCAAAATCGAAATTCGGCTCGGTGCCGTCGGGCCGGACGGAATGAAAGCTGCTGCCCATGGCCGCTGCTTTTTCGCCCATGCGGGGGGCCTGGCCCACCTCGGCGGTGAACAGTGCGCCGCTTTTCGGCACCGTATTGCACAGCGCATCGCAGATTTCCGGCAGGGTCTCGCCCATCACGTCGGTGTGGTCCCGCCGCACGTTGGTGATGACCACGGTATCGGCCTTCAAAATGCGGTGCTGGGCGGCGTACTGGTATTCCGGGTGCACCGCCATGCACTCCACCACCAGCACCTGGGCGTTCTGGGCCGCGGCCCGGCGCAGAATGGCGATCTGCTCCTTGATGTTGGCCTTGCCCCGGCGGTGGATCGGCTCTTCCCTGCCCTCCACGTCAATGGTCATGGGGTCGGTGCCGGTGGTTTTGCAGAACACTCGCAGCCCGCCTGCCCGCAGCCCGGCCTCGATCAGGCGGCTGACGGTGGATTTGCCCCGGGTGCCGTTCACGTGCACCACGTGGGCAAGGCTCGCCCGGGCCTTGGCGGCGCACCGGGCCTCCCAGGCCAGATAGGCCAGCCACCCCAGCGCCAGCAGGGCGATGAGCAGGGTGATGGGTTTCATGGGTGCCTCCTTACAAGTCAACAAACAAATCTGCGTAACTCCGGTCGAATCACGCTGTCGAATCACGCTTGAATTCCACTGCAACTCGACCGAAAAAGCTCGATCAAGCGCTTATTAAAACCCGGTTCAAATCCGGCGCATTGGGCGCGGCCGCGTCAATAGCCCATGGCCAGGCCGTCCCGCCGGGGGTCGGCGGCGCCGCGCAGGGTGCCGTCCTCGGTGCGCATACAGGCCTGCACACAGGGGAAGGTGAACCACACCTCGCCGGTGTTCAGCTCGTGGCCCATGGCGGTGAGCTTGTCCTTGGTTTCCTGGCTCACCCGGTCCTCCAGAATCAGGGTGCCGAAGTCGTCGTGCATCCGAACTGCGTCAATGGCGTCCTGAATGTCCATGCCGTGGTCGATCACCTTGCTGATCACCTGGGCCACGCCGGTGATGATGCGGGTGGTGCCGGGGGCGCCCAGGCTCATAAAGGGCTGGCCGTCCTTCAGGATCAGGGTGGGGCTCATGCTGGAGAGCGGCCGCTTGGAGCCGGCCACCACGTTGGGGCTTTCCGGGTCCACCGAGAAGTCAAACAGGGTGTCGTTCAGCAGAATGCCGGTGCCCTCGGCCACCAGGCCGGAGGCGAAGGTGGCGTCCACGGTTTTGGTCACGGCCACCATATTGCCCTCCGCGTCCATGATGGAGTAGTGGGTGGTGGATTCCGACTCAAAGGGCCAGGGGTCGCCGGCTTCGTAGGTCTGGCTGTGCTCCGGGTCGATGGAAGCCGCCAGCTGGGCGGCATAGTCCTTATTAATAATACCGCTCACCGGCACATCCACATAGGCGGGGTCGCCCATGTACTTGGTGCGGTCGGCAAAGCCCAGCTTGAAGGCCTCGCTGAGCAGGTGGAAGTACTCCGGGCTTTCCGGGTCCATGCTGCCCACATCGAAGTTTTCCAGAATGTTCAGGATCTCCAGAATGATGCTGCCGCCGGAAGAGGGCAGATTGGACGAATACACGTCGTAACCCCGGTAGGTGCCGTGCACCGGCTCGCCCACATGAATTTCATAGTTGGCCATGTCCTCCATGGTCAGGCAGCCGCCCTCGGCCTGCACCGCGTCCACGATTTTCTGGGCAATGTCGCCGGTGTAGAAGGCGCTTTCGCCCTCGGCGGCAATGGTGCGCAGGGTGGCCGCCAGGTCCGGGTTCTGAATGGTATCGCCCGGCTCATAGGGGAAGCCGTTCTCGTCCAGATACAGCTTCTCGGTGGCGGGGAAGCGGATGATGGTGCCGTAAGCGTCCTTGATGTCCCGGCTGGTGATGTCCGAGACGGTGAAGCCCTCCTCGGCCAGCTGAATGGCCGGGGCCATCACGTCCTCCCGGCTCATGGTGCCGTAGTTGTCCAGGGCATAGAGCATCCCCTTCACCTCGCCGGGCACCGCCACGGCCTTGCCGCCGATCTTGTTTTCATCCCCGGCCACCTTGCCGTTCTCGTCCACGGTCCACATATCCAGGCTGGCCGCCGCGGCGGATTCATCCCGGAAGTCCAGGAACTTGATCTCGCCGGTTTTGGCAAAGCGCACCATCATAAAGCCGCCGCCGCCAATGCCTGAGGACTGCTGCTCGCACACGCCCAGGGCAAAGCCGATGGCCACGGCCGCATCCACCGCGTTGCCGCCGGCCTTCAGCACGTCCACGCCGATCTGGGTGGCCTCGGCCCGGCCAGTGGACACCACGCCGTTCTGGCCCTGGGCATCCCGGCCGCCCAGGGTGACGTTTTCGCCGCCCACGGCGGCCGGGGTCTCGGTGGGCTGGGGTGCGCTGCTGGCCGCAGGCGCGCCGCAGGCCGTCAGGCACAGGGCAGCCGCAAGGGCAGCCGATGCAAGGCGAAGCAAACCGTTTCGTTTGTTCATGGCAAACTTCCTCCCTTAAAATACGGGGTGTGAGGCTTCTGCTGTACGGCGCGCCGCTGCGCTGCTTTTTACGTTTCGCCGTTTGCAAAGCACCGCACCGGCCACGGGAACCGGCGGCTTTTTATAAATAGGAATCATCCCCGCCAGTTTATAACCACTTTTGTTTGTAACAGGATTGCTCCGGCTTGTCAAGCATCATGCCTTTTTCCCTTTTTTATCTCGGCGGTTTCCCCGCAGCTGTACAGTTTGCACAAGGCCCCCGCCCCGGGCTGCGGGCGGGGGCCGCTTTGCTGCGCCGTGCTTTCTGCGGCGCGGAGTACCGGGGGTGGATTCATTCTCTTGCGATTTTGACAAAATTGATACAGAGCCTTCACAAAGCTGACACATTTTTTCAGGGAAATAAGAGAAAATATTGCGAGTGCGTTTCTCTTTGTGCTAGTATAAAGGCACGGAAGGCAAAGTTTTTGTGGAATTCGTCAATTGGCGTGCAAGGTTTTTGTACGCTTTTTGCATTTTTCTTGTGCGCAATTGTACCAGTCGTCTCATTTTGCAAAAATATACCGTTTTCTGCATAGCACTTTCATTTCTGGCCCCGCGTGGGGCGGCTTCTCCATTTTTATTTCTGTGACAACATGCCGTTTTGGCATATTGTTGCCGCAAAAGAATCCAGACCGTTCTTCTGCGGCCCGTATACCCACCAGAAAGGAGACACAACATGAAAAGAAAGCTCTGTTCCCTTGTTCTGGCGCTGGCAATGGTTCTGAACCTTGCAGCCTGCGGCCAGGCGGCAAGCTCCTCCAGCGCGGCCTCTTCGGAGCCCGCTGCCTCGAAAGAGCCTGCAAAGACCCCTGCGTACTCCACGGAAGGCTTTGTCACCGTTGACGCTGACGGCAACCGCGTGACCACCGGCCGCGACGCCACCTCCACCAAGGCGATGGCCACCGCGTCCAAGTACGAGGTTTCTCAGGTTGGCGCCGAAATCATGGCCAAGGGCGGCAACGCCGTTGACGCAGCCGTGGCTATGGGCTTTGCCCTGGGCGTCTGCGAGCCCTTCACCTCCGGCCTGGGCGGCGGCGGTTTGGCCACCATCCACACTGCCGAGGGCGAGAACTTCTTCATCGACTTCCGTGAGGTTGCCCCCGCGGCTGCCACTCTGGATCTGTATGTGGATGCCAGCGGCGAGAACAACGGCAACACCAAGGAGGGCGGCCTGGCTTCCGGCGTGCCCGGTGAGGTTGCCGGCCTGCTGTACCTGCTGGAGCACCACGGCACCATGAGCCGCGGAGAGGTCATGGAGCCTGCGATCCGCATCGCCAACGAAGGCTTCACTGTTTCTGCTTACTGCGCCAACGCCATTTCTGACGCTTACGAGAAGACTCAGAAGTTCCCCGAGATGTCGAAGGTTTACCTGGACGAGAACGGCCTGCCCTGGGAAGAGGGCTCTGTGATCACCAACCCCGATCTGGGCAAGGCTCTGCAGCTGATCGCCGATCAGGGCGCCGATGTCTTCTACAAGGGCGAGATCGGCGAGGCCATGGTTGCTACCCTGGCTAAGTACGACGGCGTGATGACCATGGAAGATCTGGCTGGCTACGGAGTGCACGAGCTGGAGCCTGTTACCGGCGATTACCGCGGCTACACCGTTATCTCCAGCCCCCCGCCCTCTTCCGGCGGCACTCACCTGATCGAGATCCTGAACATCCTGGAGAACTTTGACATGGCCAGCATGGAGGTCAACTCCGCTGAGTACGTGCATCTGTTCGCCGAGACCTTCAAGCTCGCTTTCGCCGACCGTGCCAAGTACATGGCCGACACCAACTTTGTCACCGTGCCTCTGGGCGGTCTGACCAGCCAGGCTTACGCGGACAAGCGCGCTCAGGACATCGACCTGAACGTTGCCATGGAGCAGGCTGCTCCCGACGATCCGAGCCCCTACGAGCACACCGACACCACCCACTTCTCTGTGGCTGACGTGGACGGCAACTGCGTTGCCATCACCAAGACCATCAACTACTACTTCGGCAGCGGCGTGATGGTTGACGGCTACGGCTTCATGATGAACAACCAGATGGACGACTTCTCCACCGATTCCGAGAGCGTCAACAAGATCGAGCCCGGTAAGAAGCCTCTGAGCTCCATGAGCCCCACCGTGGTTCTGAAGCCTGACGGATCTCCCTTCCTGGTTCTGGGCACCCCCGGCGGTTCCCGCATCTTCTCCGGCGTGGCCGAGGTTATCAGCCGCGTGATCGACAGCAAGATGGATCTGCACACTGCCATCAGCGTGCCCAAGATCTGGAACTGCAGCAACAAGAACAACCTGCAGTACGAAAAGCCTCTGAAGGGTTACGAGCAGTACGCTCTGACCGATGAGACCATCGCCAAGCTGACCGAGATGGGCCATGGCGAACTGAAGACCACCGCTTCCGGTGCCTTCCAGTGCATCATGTTCATGGACGACGGCACCCTGTACGGCACCGCCGATCCTCGTCAGGACGGCAAGGCTGTGGGCGTGAACTAATCGTCTGCACCAAGCGCTGACGCGTTCTAACTGAATCGAGACAAGGGCCTGCCCCGCATGGGGCAGGCCCTTGTTGGCGTTTTTGAGGGCGGCAAAGCCGTCCCCTGCCCTACCGCGTGCCGTTCCGCTTTTCCTCAAACTCCCGGCACAGCTGCTCCACCTGGCCGCGCAGCAGCCACAGGGCCGCCAAGTTGGGCACCGCCAGCAGGCCGTTGCACAGCTCCGCCGCCGTCCAGGCGCGGCGCAGGGGCAGGCAGGCCCCCGCCAGCGCCGCGGCGCACCAGGCCAGCCGGTAGCCCCGGCACCCCCGCCCCTCGGTGAGAAAGCACAGGGCCGTCTCGCCGTAAAATTCCCACCCCAGCAGCGTGGAAAGGGCAAACAGCCCCAGGCTCAGGTCCACCGCCAGCGTGCCCGCCGGGCCAAGCAGCTGCCCGAAGGCCCGGGCGGCCAGCCCCTCCGGCGTACCGGCCCGGCCCAGCACCCCCGAAACCGCCAGCACCAGCCCCGTCAGGCTGCACAGCACCATGGCGTCCAGAAACACCCCTGTCATGGCCACATAGCCCTGCCGGGCCGGGTGGTCGGTGCGGGCGGCGGCCGCCGCAATGCCGGCGCTGCCCAGCCCCGCCTCGTGGCTGAATACCCCGCAGGCAATGCCCCACCGGGCGGCACGCTGCCAATCGCCGGGCCGCACCGCCCCGGCCAGAATCTCCCCAAAGGCCCCCGGCAGCTGCGCCCTGCCCCGAAGCAGGGCGGCCAAGGCCGCGGCCAGATACACCAGCCCCATCACCGGCACCAGCGCCCCGCACACGGTGCCCACCCGTTTGGCCCCGCCCGCCAGCACCGCCAAACTGAGGGCCGCCAGCGCCAGCCCCATCCAGAGCGGCGGCAGTCCCCAGCGGCGCTGGGCGATCTCCGCCAGGGCGTTGGCCTGGGTCAGGCAGCCGATGCCGAAGGCCGCGCAGAGAGCAAAGGCCGCCCACAGCACCGCCAGCACCCGGCCAAGGCGGCCGCCCACCCCCGTTTGCAGCACCAGCATCGGCCCGCCCCGGCCCGCAGGCGTACGCCAGCGGGCGGCCAGCGTACACTCGGCAAATTTTGTGGCCATGCCCGCCGCCGCGCTCAGCCACATCCAGGCCAGCGCCCCCGGCCCGCCCAGCACCATGGCGCTGGCCACCCCCACAATGGTGCCGGTGCCCACGGTGGCCGCCAGGCTGGTCATCAGCGCCTGAAAGGGGCTTAGCCCCGGCCCGCCTGCCCGGCCCGGCTGAAGCGCCTGCCCCAGCGCCCAGGGCAGCCTGCGCCAGGGCAGAAAGCGCAGCCGCACCGTGAGCATTCCCCCGGTCAGCAGCAGGGCCGCCAGCAGCCCCGGCCCCCACACAAGCCGGTCCAGCGTTTCGATCCATTGCCCCATGGCAGCCCCTCCCCTCGTGTTCTGCCCGGGTGCGCGGGCGTTGTTTCCACTCTATGCGGGGCCTTTGCGGGAATATGCCCGCACCGCGCGCACAAAAACATTCCGCTGATTTGGTGTTTTTCCCGGCATCTGTGTTATACTGAAAGAATATTCCAGCCGCTCCCACATTTGCAGACCTGTTTTTCGTCCGCAGCGGCCAAAGGAGGAGATTCTTCATGAAGCACACAGCCCATCACCGGCTGTTGATGATCCTTACAGTGTTTTCGCTGTTTTTTGGTGCAGGCAACCTGATTTTCCCGCCGTTTCTGGCGGCGCAGGCCGGGCAGAACACCTGGCCCGCCATGGCCGGGTTCTGCCTGACGGCCATCGGCTTCCCCGTATTGGGGATCATGGCCGTCACCCGCGCGGGCGACCTGCACCGGCTGGCCAGCCGGGTGCACCCCGCCTTCGCGGCGGTGTTTCCGCTGCTGGTGTATCTGGCCATCGGGCCGGGGCTGGCCATTCCCCGCACCGCCAGCACCAGCTTTGAAATGGTGGCCCAGGCCGCGCTGGAGGGCAGCGCCCGCCTGCCCCTGTGGCAGCTGACGTACAGTCTGGTGTTCTTCGCGGCGGCCGGGCTGATCGCCCTGAAGCCGGACGCCCTCACCCAGCGGCTGGGCAAGGTGCTCTGCCCGCTGCTGCTGGCTCTCATCGGGGCGCTGTTCGTGGGCTGCCTGCTGGCCCCGCACCCTTATGGGGCCGTGGCCGCAAGCTACCAGACCCACCCCGTCATTCATGGTTTTCTGGACGGCTACCAGACCATGGACGCCATTGCGGCGCTGGTATTCGGCACGGTCATTGCCCTGAACCTGCGGGGCCTGGGCCTGACCGAGGCCCACGTCATCCGCACCGAGGCCACCCTGGCCGGGGTGGGCGCCGGGGCGCTGCTGGGGGTCGTCTACCTGTGCCTGGCCCACATCGGCGGCGTGAGCGGCGGGGCCTGGCCCGGGTCCGAAAACGGCGCCCAGGTGCTCAGCCAGCTGGCGGGCAGCGTGTACGGCCGGGGCGGCATGGCCCTGCTGGCCGCCATTTTTGTGGTGGCCTGCCTGAACACCTGTGTGGGGCTGCTTTCCAGCTGCGCCAGCTACTTTCACCAGCGGCTGCCCAAAGTTTCCTACCCGGCCTGGGTGGCCCTGTTCGCGCTCATCAGTGTGGGCATTTCCAACGTGGGGCTGAACCAGATTCTGGCCCTGTCGGTTCCGGTGCTGAACCTTTTGTACCCCATCGTGCTGGTGCTGATCCTGCTGGCCTGCCTGCCGAAGGCGGAGGCCCTGCCCCTTCTGTACCCCATTGCGGGCTGGGGCACCCTGGCGGCCAGCGCGGTGCTGCTGGCCGCCAAATCCGGGGTACTGCCCGCCGCCCTCACCGAGGCACTGCACGCCCTGCCCCTGTATGCGCAGGGTCTCGGCTGGCTGCTGCCCTGCCTGGTGTTTCTGGCGCTGGGGGCCGGCTTGAGCCTTGTGAAGAAGCGCTCTTGAGTTTTCCACGTTTTTCCGGGAAATTGTTGAAAATTCGCCTGCTTTTCCAGCGCCGCCCGGGCATTTTCCCGCCACAAACACGCCCACCATCAGGAGGTTCCCGTGCAGATCACCTATCTTCACCACTCCGGCTTCTGCGTTCAGCTGCCGGAACACACCCTCATCTTTGACTGGGTCGAGGGGCAGCTGCCTGAACTTGACCCCGCCAAGCCGGTGGTGGCCTTTGTGAGCCACTTCCACGCCGACCACTTCACCTTTGACCTGTTCCGGCGGCTGGCCGCCTGCCCGCAGGTGCACTATGTGCTGGGGTGGGACATTCGGCGCCAGTTCTCCCGCCGGTTCTTTGCCGCCCGCGGGGTGGAGCAGGACCTGTACGCCCGCATTCACTTTGTAAAGGGCGGCGAAACGCTGACGGTGGCGGGCCTGACGGTGGAAACCCTCACCAGCACCGACAGCGGCGTGGCCTTTCTGGTGGCGGACGGCACCCACAGCCTGTACCACGCGGGCGACCTGAACTGGTGGCTCTGGGCCGGGGAGGACGCCGCCTTCAACCGGCAGATGACCCATGATTTTCTGGCCCAGATGGCCCTTATTGAAGGCCGCCGGTTTGACGTTGCCTTCCTGCCGCTGGACCCCCGGCAGGAGGCCGACTACGCCGAGGGCTTCGACCACTTTATGCGCCATACTGACACCGCCCAGGCCTGGCCCATGCACTTCTGGGAGGATTTCTCGGTGTTCCAGCGCCTGGCCGACGACCCCCGCAGCGCCCCCTACCGGGCGAAGGTGGCCAAGGCCGAATGGTATCGGCGGTAAGCCCCAAAACCGAACAACACGCAAAAAAGCGGCAGCGCCAACGCGAGGAAAAGCCCTCGTCCGGCGCTGCCGTTCTGTTTTTGTTTGAGTTATGTTTTGGTTCTGTTCCGGATCGCTTTCAGCGGTTCTTACCGCTAAAACTGCGCTGCGTTTATCCGCACTGTACTTAATTTTGTATTTATATAATCCCTTTTTACAAAAGTGCGTCTGATGCATACTAACTCATAATTATACGAAACATCGCACTTTTATTCATTTTCTATTCATTTCCGGCTAATGGGTATTCATTTTTACTCTAAGTTATCATGCAATTTATTAGAATGGAATTTTTGAAAGAGCCAGCACCTTGAATGGGCTGACTCTTTCAATGTCACTTGTAGTTGACAAACTGGAATTTTCAAATTAGTCTTTGCAAATAACCTTTGAATCTTCACCATCAATTACAATTCCCTGACGGTTGTT
>CAKSWY010000018.1 GCA_934513685.1 uncultured Oscillospiraceae bacterium
CACGTTGAACTCCTCGCTGCCCTGGCGGCCTTCAGCCATACCGTACTCCACAAAGTGCTGGA
The DNA here is from genome assembly GCA_934513685.1 of uncultured Oscillospiraceae bacterium. Taxonomy (GTDB): domain Bacteria; phylum Bacillota; class Clostridia; order Oscillospirales; family Ruminococcaceae; genus SFJ001. Next base: position 63 of record CAKSWY010000018.1, read on the forward strand.
TGGCCATGTAGTCGTCGCCCTTCACCCAATCCCGGATGTCCTGGCAATGGTCGATGTAATAATCAAAATCGTACACGTTGCCGTAGTCGTGCTTGTTGTAGCGGGTCAGGCGGCAGTAGGTCTTGGCGTCCCGGCCCTCGGCCTTGCCGTGGTCCTTGTAGTGGATGTAATAGGGCTTCAGGTCATTGCCCAGCCAGTCCATCAGGTCGTAGTACCGGGCGCGGTAACTGCGCACATCAAACTCCTCGCAGGCCTGCCGGCCCTCGGCCATGCCATGGTTGAGAAAATGCTCCATGGCCTGCTGGCGGCTGTAACCGGCCAGATCTGAGTTGTGGCTGATGTAGTATTCGTAGTTGTACACCGGGGCGTACTCAGCCTCAAGCTCTTCCAGACTGGGGGCGGCGGGCTGATTGTCCTTGCCGCTCAGGCTGCCGTACCAATAGTCCATGTCCACGTTGCCGCTCACGCCGCTCACCGAGCCATCGCTGGCGTACTGCCACATCTCATAGCGGCCGCCGTAGCTGCAGCTGGAGCGCCACTCTGCCACCCAGCGGTACCAGTTTTCAAACACCGAGTCGGTCAGGTAGTTGTCCCACCAGCTGCGGCTGGCGTAAACGCCCACCTCGTAGCCCGCATTGCTCACAATGCCCGCAAAGGTGTGGGCCAGGTCGGCCAGGCCGTCATTGCCCAGAGACAGCTGCCGGTTCTCTTCCAGATCGTAGAACACCGGCAGGGTGGGGCTATGGCCCTTCAGCAGGCGCACCGCGTGCCGGCCCTCGCTGGCCGCCTGGCTGGTGCTGGTTGCATAGGAATACAGATACACGCCGTAGGGGATGCCCAGCTTTTCGCACTGGGAGACGTTGCGCTCCCACTGGGAGTCGTCCTGGTCGGTCTCGTCGTCGCCGTAGCCGCAGCGGATGACCGCAAACTCCACGCCCGCGTTCTTCACGGCATTCCAGTCAATGGTGCCCTGGTGGCGGCTCACGTCAATGCCCCAGTGCCCGTTGGCCGAGAAGGTGCTCACCCCGTCCGGCAGGCTCAGGGTGGCCGCGCCGTTGTCCTCCGCGTCCACCCGGCGGCCGTTCTGGTAGCGCCAGCTGTTTTCCAGGCCGGTCTGGGGCAGCTGGTCCAGCCAGCCCTCCCGGGCGGCCTCGTAGGCCATGCGCATATCCTCCACGGCGGCCTGTGCATCGGCCAGCCGGGCGAACAGCCCGGTCAGCTCCTCGTCCCCGGCTTCGTCCGCGCTCATGGGGGCCACCGCCAGCGCCTCGATCTCCTGGGCCGTCTGGTCCAGCTCATCCTCGCTCAGGGCCGCCATGTCCCGCGTGTTCGCCAGCAGGGTGCGGATGGTCTCCTTCAGTTCCTCACCCTGGGGCAGGGCCGCGGGGTCAATCTCCGGTTCCCCCGCCGGCTCCTCCTGTTCCTCCGGTTCCAGGGCGGCTTCCTCCTCCGTCTGGGGTTCCTCGCCGGGCAGGTCGGCCGATGCCGCCTCGCCCTCCTGCTGCACCACAACGGCCTGGGTCGGCTCGTCCTGTGCAAACGTCACCACCGGGAAGGCCCCTGCCACCGCAGCCACCGCAAACACGGTGCTCAGCAGCATCGCCAGCCCCTTTTTCCCTCTGTTCAGCATGATCGTTTTCTCCTTGGTCTGTAACATCCCCGCACCGGCCCAAACGCAGGCGGAGCGCGCCCTCACGCGCCCCGGCCGGGCCGGGTTCTGCGCACACTGCGCCAGATTAAAACAGTCTAATAATACCGCATTTCACCGTGTGTTTCAATGAAATTGGTCAATTTTAACTCTCTTGCGCCCGATTTTTATCCCTATGCACAGCAATTCTCTGCATCCTGCGTGCGGAATTGTTTTCCCTGCCCGCAAAGCAGGGGGCACACCGCCCGCCGTGCAGGCTGTGTTCCCCCTGAAAAGACAATATTTGCCGGTCACCGGGCCGCAAACTGGGCTTTGGCTGCCCGCAGCAGCCCCGCCAGCAGGCAGGCCGCCTGCACGCCGAAGCCCGCCAGCGTGGCAAAGGCCGCGCCCCACAGGTCAAAGGCCCGGATGAGCGGTGCGCTCACCGCAAGGGCGGCGGCCAGCCCCGCCAGGTTGCCCAGAATCAGGCAGCGCATCCCCCGGGCGATGGTGAGCAGGTTGCACAGCACCGTGACCAGCACCGTGCACACCGCGCAGGCCACCAGCGGCACCAGCAGCCCGGTGTAATCCAGAATTTCCGGCGTACTGGGGTACAAAAAGCCGAGGCCCCAGCGCCCCAGCACCAGCACGCCCGCCGTGCCCGCAGCCCACAGCGCCGCCAGGCACAGCCCCAGCATCCGCAGGGCCTTGAAATAGCCCGCTCCGTCCCGGCCGTTCCACAGGCGGGAGAAGGTGGTGATGAAGGGCACGAACAGATACACCGCCGCCACCTGAAGCATCATCACGGGCAGGAACACGTTGGCGAAGTAGCTGAGCATCACCTCGCCCAGAATGCGCTCGCAGAAGTAGCGGGGGGCCGAGCCCACCGCCGTGTTCAGGCTGGCGTAGGCCGCCAGGGGCAGGCACTCCCACAAAAGGGCGGGCACGCTTTTGCCGCCGGTGCGGCCAAGGTCGGCCCGGCGCCGGGCCAGCGGCACGTCCACCAGCACCACGTAGCCCAGGTTCAGCGCCAGCAGCACCGCCAGCGTGATCACCAGATCTTTGGTGAGCAGCAGGCCGCCCACCACCGCCCCGGCGGTGAACCCCCCGCGCACGCCGAAGCTGATGCCCACAATGTCCATGCGCTCGGCCTTCTGCAAAAAGCCGTGCCACACGTCCGAGGCGCTCTCCACCAGGCGGTAGCCGGTGTACAGGAAGATGACCCACCGCTGCCGGGCGGTGTAGGCATTGACGAAGGCAAAGCCCATGCAGGCCGCCCAGGCCAGCGCCACCGTCACAAACCGGCTGACAAGGTAGGTGCGGTCGGTGTATTTGCCCGCCTCGTCCGACACCTGAAATGTGCGCATACCGTAGCTGGCAAAGCTCAGGCCCACGTTGGCAATGGTCATGGCCGTGGCCAGCAGGCCGTTGGCCGCCGCTCCGGCCAGCGCCGTCACCAGCAGGTTCATGGCCGCCTGGCACACGTAGAACAGCAGACTGCCCGCCGTGTTGAACACAAGGTTTCTTCTCAGTTGGCTGTTCATTCCCGCTCTCCCTTCACAAAGGGCCGGATGCGCTCCTCCATGCGGCGTGCCTCGGCGCGGGGCACATAGGCCTTTTCCACATAGCCGTAGATGCGCTGGGCAAAGTCCGCCAGACCCTTATGGAAGAAGAACACCTTTTTCGGCTCCAGCCGGAAGAAGAACAGGATGTGCACCCCCCACAGGGCAAAGAATTTCAGCCAGTTGAAGTGGGGGGTAAAGCCCTCGCCCATGGGCTTGTCCCGGGGCGGCTCTTTGTACACCTGCTCCAGCAGGTCGGCCATGCGCAGGTAGGCCGGGCGGGGGCTGGGGTCAAAGTAGCCCTCGATGACCTCCTTCGCAATGGGGAAGGGCGGGTTCTCCTGGGCCATGGCCCGGTCGAACTGCTCGTAGTTGGTCACATAGTCGGCCCCGGCGTAGATGACCGGGTCGTACTCGTGCTCAATGGGCACCGGCCGCAGAATGTGGCAGCTCTTGCCCGCCATGTACACCTCGGCGATGGCGGTGCTCATCCAGATGGAGATGGAGTCTGCCGCCACGATCCACTCCTTCACGCTGCCCGCGAAGATCACATGGAAGTTGGGCCGCTTCTTGGCCAACGCGTCCAGATGGGGGCTGTTCCACTCGCTGGGGTGGCGGCGGTACACCAGCTCCACCTCCGGGTGCTCGCCCAGATACCGGTCGAACCAGCGCAGGGTCTCGTCCATGCTCACCCGGTTGGTGCGGGCAAAGCCGGTAAAGTCGGTGCCCGCCATGCGGCTCAGCTCGGCCACTTCCTGATCGGTCATGCTGGCGTAGCCGAAGCTGGAAATGTACAGGTGCAGCTGCTTGTCCGGGTCCAGCCCGAACTCCCGGCACAGGGCAGCCTTATCCTTGAAGTAACCGTGGAACTCCGGGCGCAGAAAGTCCATCATCACCGCGCCGGTCACGGGGCAGTTCTTCTCCTCCATACCGTGGGCTTCCAGCCGGCGGGCGGTTTTCTGGCCCCAGCAGGTCTGCACGCACTTTTTGGCGTTGCCGTTCATGTTGAACCAGTCGCCCTCCTCCTGAGTGTCCGAGAGCATCTGCTCCCAGTGGAGGTTCACGATCCGGTCGCACCGGCCGATGTTGTTGTATACGTGGCTGTTGATGGCCTCGTTGTCGTACATGCAGCTGGCCACCAGCACTTTGGGCTTCTTCCAGGTGAAATAGCCCAGCTTCTTGCGGTCCAGCAGCTGGCGGATCTCAGCGGTGTAGCCCCGCCGCTCCAGTTCCAGCTTCAGCAAAAGGTCGCTCTCGTACTCCCGCACGGTGTGCTCGTATAAAATCAGAAAGTCCAGGCCCATGGGGCGCCTCCTTTTCCGGGGTGTTTGTAACGGCCGGCCCGCTTACCGCAGCGCGGCAAACAGGGTCTCGGTCCACTGGGGCAGGCCGTAGCGGGTGTCCAGATGGAAGCCGTCGTAGAATTGGGTGTCCTCGTCATAGGCCGGGCGGTCCGTCCACTCATAGTCCAGCAGGGCAAAGCCGTGGGCGTCGGCCGCCGCGCGCAGGGCGGGCAGCACCGTGCCGGTCATTTCCCCGGCAATGCCCAGCGGCTGGCACACCTGGGTCAGCACCGTGTCCGCCATGGGGGGTAGCACCACGGTCAGCTTCACGCCCCGGGCGGCGCATTCGTCCGCCAGGGCATACAGCCGCTCCAGCTGGGCGGTGTTCACAGCCCAGTCCCGGCAGCGGGGCAGAATCGCCTGGGGGTACACCGCCAGCGTGCGGTGCACCGGGTACACCGTGCCGGTGGCCGGGTCGGTGTAGTCGGCGGGGTACTGCCAGTCGCCGGTTTCGCCCGCGCCGCCGCTCTGCACGCCCTGCAGCCGCTCGGAGAGGGCGGTGAGCATGTTCACGTTGTATTCCAGATTGAACAGGTACGCAAAGGGGTTGGCCAGCGTTTTTTCCAGTGTGGCCATCCGGTCGGCGTTGTAGCTTTTGTTCAGGGTGTAGAAGGAAAGTCCGTACACCACTTCCTCAAGGTCCGGGTTTTCCTTCAGCACCCACTCCAGCAGGTCGTTGTTCTCCTTCAGCGAAGCCCCGCCGAAGGCCAGGCTCTGCCAGGTTTTGCCGCTGGCCTGCCCGGCCAGGTCCAGATCAAAATGAGCCAGGCGGGAATCGCCGATGATGACGCGGCTGCCCTTTTCCCGCTGGAACGTCTTTAAGCGGCTGATGGAGGATTCACTGTCCGTCACTTTGTGCAGGCCGAAGTAGTTGTTCGGCTCAAAGGCGATGAACACCGCGAAGTACGCCGCCACCGGGACGAGCAGCAGCGCCAGCTTTTTTAAAATGTTGCGCATGGCTCTCCCTCCTTAAAATCCGCCGTAGGCAAAGCTGCCGCCGCCGAAGCCGCCGCTCTGCATCACCAGCCCCGCAAAGCAGCACAGGGTCAGCAGGTAATACAGCGCCCAGCGCACCCGGGGCTTCTGGGCCTTGAGCACCAGCTCTTCGCCCTTGTTTTTGAACGAGAAGGCCCGCAGCCAGTCCAGCCGAAGGGCCACCACAAAGCAGAAGGCCACAAAGGCAAACCAGGCCAGCACCATCCGGTCGTCGGCATAAAAACCGGCCCGCACGGCGGCCCAGCTCTCCGCCGCAAAGCGGGAAAGGCTCAGCCCGCGGCCGTACCCCCGCAGAATGGCAAAGGCTTCGCCCACGCCGTACTGCCCGCCGGCGGGCTGGCCCACTGCGCTGCCCATGGCAAAGAACACCATGCTCAGGTTCCACAGCACGAACACGCCCAGACGTTTGGCCCACAGCACCCGGGCCGGGGCCTTCTTTTTGGGCTTGCCCAGATGCTTGTGCAGCAGCTCTTCGCCCACCCGGTACAGCGCCTGCAGCAGGCCCCACACCACAAAGGGCAGGGTGCTGCCGTGCCAGAAGCCGGACACAAAGAACACACAGAACACACAGAACAGCGGCGAAAACCGGCTGATCTTCCGCCCGATGAGGGGCAGCTTCGAGGCGTCGGCCCACACCAGCGGGGTGAACAGATAGTCCTGCAGCCAGGAAGAGAGGCTGATGTGCCAGCGGTTCCAGAAGCCGGAGAAGTTGGTGGCAAAAAAGGGCGTTTTGAAGTTTTCGGGAATGTCCAGCCCCAGCAGCAGGGCGCTGGCCCGGGCCATCTCCGAATAACCCGCAAAGTCAAAGTATAAATAGAAGGTGTAGGCCAGCGTGGCCGCCAGCAGGCTCAGCCCGCCGTGGCCGGGAATGTCCCCGAATACCTGGCTGGCGTAGGTGTACAGGGGGTCGGCCACCGCCACCTTGCGGAACAGGCCCAGCGCAAACAGCTGCAGGGCCGTCACCGTGCGGGCCGCGTCAAACCGGTGCTCCTGCCGAAGCTGGGGCAGCAGGGTGCGGGCGCGGCAGATGGGCCCGGCGGTGATTGTGCCGAAAAAGCACAGAAACGCCGTCAGGTTCAGGGGGCTTTCCTCGGCGGGCATATCGCCCCGGCCCACGTCCACCAGATAGCTGATGGCCGCAAAGGTGTAAAAGCTCACGCCCAGCGGGAAGGGCAGCTTGTGCAGCACCCCCGGCGCAAACACCGGCACAAAGAAATTGAAGTACTTGAACACCGCCAGCATGGCCAGCAGGCCGCACACGCCCACGGCCACCAGCCGGCCCCGGCGGGGGGGCTGCGCCGCCTGAATGGCCCGGCCCAGCGCCCAGCAGAACAGGCTGACGGCCACCAGCAGCACCATGGGCAGCAGCTGCCAGCCCAGGCCCCAGCTTTGTGCAGTGGGGCGGTTGCACCAGTAAAACCACAGGCTGGCCGCCAGCAGCACGCCGGGCTGGACCTTTTTGGGCGCCTTCAGATAGCACACCGCCGCCACCGGCAGGAAGGCAAAATAAGAAAGGTTGTGAAAACTCAACGCAAAAGCTCCTTATGGATCCGTTCCCTCGGGGGCATCGTGCGGCCCGGCCGCAGCACCCCGCAAAAAGAAAGACATATTTCGTATATTATACGATTATAAACGGGGAAAGTAAAGGCGGCAGGGCGTTCTTTGGGGGCCGCCGCGGCGGGGAGGGGAAGGCTTTGTGTTCCCCCCGCGGCATCCTGGCTTTCCAGCCGCCCCCCAAAAGTCCTCTTCCCACCCATGCTATAATAGCGGTAATAGCCCAAACCACCCCAAGGAGGCCTCCATGAAACACACACGCTCCTTTGCCGTCTGCCTGGCCAGCCTGGCTGGGCTGGCGGTGCTGGCTGCCCTGGGCTTCGGCCTGCTGGCCACGCCCCGGCCGCTGCCGCTGCCCGATGCCCCCCGTGCCCTGCTGCTGAGCGCCGAGGCGGCCCAGGCCCCCGAGGGTACCGCGGCCTCCGCCAACGTGCGGGGCTTTAACACGCTGGCCCTGCCCGGTGAGGCGGCCGGGGCGCTGGGCCGCGACGGGGTGAAGACGCTGCAGGCGGCGGCCGCCCGGCAGGGCCTTGCCCTGTGCCTGCTGGACGACACCGGCGCAGATGAAGCCGCCGCCCGGCTGGCGCGGCAGCGGGGCGTGCCCCTGCTCACCGCCAGGGCCCGGGGCGAGCTGACCGCCTGGTGCGACCGGGCCGGGCTGCCGGTGCTCTTCTCCGGCGGCGGGGCCGCCCAGCTGGCCGCGGCCGTACAGGTGGAGCAGGCCGGCCTGCTGCTGGCGGACCCGGACACGGCCGAATCCGCTCTGGTTCTGGCCTTTCTCTCCGGCGGGGCCGCCCCCGCGCTGCCGGGGCTGGAGACGGAGAACCGGCTGACCCTGACCTACCCCCAGGAGGGCGGCGTGCTGTATGAATCCACCGTCACCCTCTGCGGCACCGCCCGGGCGGGCGCGGAGCCGGTCACGGTGAACGGCCGGGCGGCGGTGCAGGTCGGCCGGGTGTGGGCCATTGCCATGGAGCTGGCCGAAGGGGAAAACGCCTTTACCGTGCGGCAGGGGGACGAGGTGCTCACCCTGCACTGCACCCAGCGCACCCCTCAGTTCATCCCGGTGCAGCCGGAGCCGGACGGCTCGGTGCCCGCCGAACGGGGCCAGTGGCTGCGCACCACCAGCGCCCTCACCAGCCTGCTGGAGGACCCGGCAGACCCCTCCTCCATTGCGGCGGGGCTACCCGCCGGGGTGTGCGCCCCGGTGGGGGAGAGCCGCCGCCTGACCAAAAACGGCAAGTACACCTGGGCCTACCGGGTGGACGGGGCCGGGTGGGTGCTCTCGGCCGACTGCGAGCTGCTGGGCTGGCGGGCGGAACCGTCGATTTCCGTCGCGCAGGAGGAATCTGCGGCGAACGGCGACGATTTCTGGCGGCTGAGCAGCAGCGACCCGGACACAACGCCTCTGTTCCTGGCCCGGCGAACCGATGAAAATTCACTTGAAATCGTCTTAATCGGAACGTCGGCGGAACCCACCGCCGACAATACGACCGAACCGTCGAAAACCGTCGCGGAGGACACGCAAAAACCGTCAAAAAACGTCGCCGACGGCGCGGCCGTGACGGTTTCCGACGGTTTTGTATCCGTCACCCTTCCCGCACCCGCCGCCGGGCTGTGGGGCTGGGACATCCAGCCCGACGGCAGCGGCGGCCTGACCGTGCACCTGAAGGCCGTACCGCAGCCGGTGGCAGGCGGGGCGCTGGCCGGGCTGCACATTCTGCTGGACCCCGGCCACGGCGGCACCGATGAGGGGGCCACGGGCTGTGCCGGGCAGAGCGGCCCCCAGGAAAAGGACCTGAATCTGGCGCTGGCACTGGCCGCCCGCACCCGGCTGGAGCAGCTGGGCGCTCAGGTCACCCTCACCCGGGACGGAGACACCGCCCTCACCCTGAACCAGCGGCGGGAGGTTCTGGCCGCCCAGGCCCCCGACCTGTTTTTGAGCCTGCACCACAACAGCGCCGGCTTCGACCGGGACAGCACCAACGTGGGCGGCGTGGAGTGCTATTACTTCACCGCGCGCTCGGCCCCGCTGGCCCGCGCCCTGACCGAGCGGCTGGGCGGCGGCACCGGCCGCACCCTGCGAGGTGCCCGGCAGGACTACTACTATGTCACCCGCACCGACCTTTGCCCCGCCGTGCTGCTGGAGACCGGCTTTCTCACCAGCGCCGCCGAATACGCCGCCTGCGCCGACCCCGAAACCATCTGGGCCGAGGCCGGGCTGATCGCCCAGGCCGTGGCCCAGGTGTACGGCGGCGCGGCATGAAGCGGCTTTGCCCGGAACACCCACGCAAACTGAAACGAAAAGGACGTACCACTATGACTACCCTCATCTGCATTCGCCACGGCCAGAGCGAGATCAACCTGGCCCGTCGGCTCACCGGCCAGCTGGACCCGCCCCTCACCCCCCTTGGAGTGGAGCAGGCCCGCCGCACCGCCGAATTCCTGCGCGACCAGCCCATTACCCGCATCTATTCCAGCGACCTTGTGCGCTGCATGGACACGGCGGCCCCCACGGCGGCCATGCACGGGCTGCCTGTCATTCCCGAACCGGCCTTCCGGGAGATCTACGCCGGAAAATGGGAGGGCATGACCTTTGACGCGATCACCGCCGCCTACCCCGAGAGCCACCACATCTGGATGACCGACATGGGCCGCGCCCACCCGGACGGCGGCGAGAGCGTGGCCCAGCTGTACGACCGGGTCACCACCGCCATGGAGCGGATCGTGCGGGAGAACGAGGGCGGCTGCGTGGCCATCTTCACCCACTCCACCCCCATCCGCACCATGGCCTGCCGCTGGAAGGGGTTGCCGGTGGAGCAGATCCGCCGGGTGCCCTGGGCCTCCAACGCCTCGGTCTCCATTGCAGACTGGGCCGACGGCCATTACACCGTGCGCCTGTATGGGTACGACAAGCACCAGGGCGCGGGCGTAACCGAACTGCCCAAGAACATCTGAACACAAAAAAGTGCCCGGCCGTGCAGAATGCATGGCCGGGCGCGGCTGTTTTATGCGGTTTTTTCAGGGCGTTGGGGCGCTCAATCCTCGTCGTCCTCTTTCAGGCGGCTCTTGCGCAGTTTGCGCAGAGCCTCGGCCAGATGGATGTTCATGGCGTCCCGGGCGCGGCTGGGGCTGCGGGCCGCAATGGCCTCGTAGATGTCCCGGTGCGCCAGAATGGTGCTGCGCACCTTCATGGGGGGCTGCAAATGGCTGAATGCCCGGATGGACTCGCTGATCACCGGGATCAGGTTGGGCAGCACCTGGTTCTGAGTGCACTGGGCGATCTGCTTATGGAAGGCAATGTCCTGGGGGGTAGGGTCCTGCCCCAGGGCCGCGGCCTCTTCGTAGGCCTCCATGCAGCGGCGCAGCTCCACAATGTCCTCATCCGTGGCCTTTTCCGCCGCCAGAATGGCGATGGACGGCTCCATCATCTGGCGGATGTCCATCAGCTCTTCGGGCAGGCGGCCGGGGTTGGCCACAAAGGCCAGGCCCAGCGGGTCGTCAGGCACGCCCATGCGGCCGGAGACAAACGTGCCGTTGCCCCGGCGGATCTCCAGCACGTTCCGGGCAACCAGCGCCCGAATGGCCTCCCGCAGGGTGTTGCGGCTGGCCCCCAGCAGGGCGCACAGCTCCGGCTCCGGCGGAATCTGCTGGCCGGGCTGCCAGTTTTTATCCAGGATCAGCTGTACGATGGCTTCCTCCGTCCGGGCGGACATGGACAGCTTTTCCTCTTCCTTTTCCAACGTAAACTTCCTCCTTGTTCTTCCGAAGCGCCGCACACACAACGCGCCCGGAAGGTACTCCAGTTTCTATTATAGCGGCCCGCCGCGGGCTGTCAAAGGGGGCAGGGCATCGTTTTATTTTTGACAAGGACGCCGCCGAATTTGTATCGGTTTTTCGTTCTTCCCACAAAAAAGGACCCGCGCCGCCTTGCCGGATTTCCGGCAAAGGACGGCGCGGTGTTTTTCCTGTTCGTCAGCCGGGCACCTCAGCGCACCCGAAGTTCCCAGAAGGCCACGGCGCTGGCGGCGGCCACATTCAGCGAGTCCACCCCGTGGGACATGGGGATGCACACGGTGTAGTCACAGCCCGCGATGGTGGTTTTGGCCAGGCCGTCCCCCTCGGTGCCCAGCAGAATGGCCAGCTTTTCCTGGGCGGCCAACTCCGGGTCGTCGATGCTGCGGGCGTGCTCGTCCAGCGCCATGGCGGCGGTGGCAAAGCCCTGGGCCTTCAGCCGCTCCAGCCCCGGGTGGGGCCACTGGTCCGGCGCATCGCCCAGCCAAGCCCAGGGCACCTGAAACACGGTACCCATGCTCACCCGAACCGCCCGGCGGCACAGCGGGTCGCAGCAGGAGGGAGTGACCAGCACGCCGTCCATGTGCAGGGCCGCGGCCGAGCGGAAGATGGCCCCCACGTTGGTGGAGTCCACGATGTTTTCCAGCACCGCCAGCCGTTTGGCCCCGGCACACAGCTGCTCCACCGTGGGCAGCGCCGGGCGGCGCAGGGCGCACAGCACGCCCCGGGTGAGGGTGTAGCCGGTCAGCCCGGCCAGCACCTCCCGGTCGGCGGTGTAGAGGGGCACATCGCCGCAGCGGGCCACGATCTCCTTCGCGCCGCCCTCGATCTGCCGCCGCTCCATCAGCAGCGACAGGGGCTGGCAGCCCGCCTCCAGCGCCCGGGCGATCACCTTGGGGCTTTCGGCGATGAACACGCCCTTTTCCGGCTCCAGCCGGTTGCGCAGCTGGGCCTGGGTCAGGCTGGTGTATACCTCCAGCCCGGGCTGATCCAGGCTGGTGATCTCAATGATTTGTGCCATGCTGGCCTTCTTTCCGCCGCGGAGATGTTCTTTCGCCACGGCCTGGTTTCACCTGCAATTGTAGCGGTTTTGGCCAGGGGAGTCAAACAGGGGCGAAGCGGTGTGTTTGGTGCGCTTTGCGGTGGCGATGCTTTCTGCCGCGGCTTTTGGCTCCTATTTGATGGGAAGGCTTCACCTGCGCGCAATCTTGGCTTCCTCTCAAGGGGAAGGCTTTGCCCTACGGCATTTTTACCGCCGGGCTGCCTGGGCCAGACGGCAGGCGGCGAGGGCGGTCTCCTTGTCCGAGGCCGAGATCAGAAAGCGGCTGGCGTGGCAGAAGCGCAGACCCTCCAGGCCGCTGCGCCGGGCCAGCACGGCGGCGGGCTGGCCGCCCCAGCTGGCCGGGAAGGGCACCTTGGGGCTTTTGGTGCGCCGGTCGTTCACGCACTGGGCCGCCCAGCCGCCCCGCTGGCTGGGGTACACCACAAACTGCGCGTCGCTGCGGTACAGCGCGTTTTTCCACGGGGCGTAGCAGGGCAGCACCACAATGCCGTCCCGCATGTTCTGGTAGGCCTTCTGCACCAGATCGTCGGCGCGGGTCACGGCCCGGGCCTCCTCCAGCCGGTTCTGCAGAATCACCTGGGCAAAGTCCACCGCCTTAAAGAAGCACTCGTCCGGGTCGGTCTTTTCGTCCCAGCGGGGGTTGAAGCTGCCGATGGCGTCGGCCAGGCTGTCCTGCTCGCCGGTGTTGTCGTTCAAATCCAGCGGCTGAATGAAGTTCTCGTCCAGCAGGCGGGCCTGGTTGTCGCCCACCAGGCCTGCGCCCAGCACCCGCCACAGCAGGCCGAACGCCGCGTAGGGCACGCCGTTGGGGCGCACCTCCCGGTCGGCCGAGTGGTGGTCGAACATACCGTCGCCGATGTCAAACACCAGACCGTCAAAATTTTCGGGCACCTCAAATCCGCGCTGGATCCGGATGTCCGGGCGGAGAATGCGCAGAAGCGCCGCGCTGAACACATCGTCCGCGTGGAATTTTCCTCCATGGGTAAAGGCTTTCGCCGGAATTTTCATGCTGTTTCCTTCCTTATAAGGGGCGCGGTGATCGTTGACAGGGGGCAGCCCCGCCCGGCCGTGCGCCCCGCTGGCCGGGTAAATTTTATTATAGCATAAACGCCCGCCGTAAAGAAGCACGCAAAGCAAAAACCGGGCGCAGTGCGTCCGGTTTTCGCGGTCTTGCTCAGAATGGCCCGGCGTTTTCAAGCCGCCGCGGCCCGCTTCTGATTTATTCCATGGGCATGACGATGCCGTTGTAGTTGTCCTTGATGTACTGCTTGATGGTGTCGCTCTTCAGGGCTTCCACCAGAGCCAGCACGGCGGGGTTGTTCTCGTTGCCTTCCTTCACGGCCACGATGTTGCCGTAGGTCTGGGCGGCCACAGAGTCCGCATCCTCGGTCACCAGCACGGTGTCGGCGATGCCGGCGCCGGAGGCGTAGTTGCCGTTGATGACGGCGAAGTCCAGATCCGGCAGGCTGGCGGGCAGGTTGGCGGCCTCCATGGGCACGATCTCCACATTGTGGGGGTTCTCCTCAATGTCCAGCTCGGTGGCCTCCAGGCCCACGCCCTCCTTCAGCTTCAGAACGCCCTGGGCCTCCAGCAGCAGCAGTGCGCGGGCGCCGTTGGTGTTGTCGCCGGGGATGCCGATCTTGGCGCCATTGGGAATGTTGGCCAGGTCGCTGCTCTTGCCCGGGTACAGGCCCATGGGCTCGTAGTGGATCACGCCCACGCTCACCAGATGGGTGCCGTTCTTGGCGTTGAAGTCCTCCAGATAGGGCAGATGCTGGAAGTAGTTGGCGTCCAGGCTGCCGTCCTCCACGGCGGTGTTGGGCATCACATAGTCGTCAAACTCGGTGACCTGCAGGTCGATGCCCTGCTCGGCCAGAATGGGCTTGACCTGCTCCAGAATCTCGGCGTGGGGGCTGGGGGAAGCGCCCACCTTCAGCACGGTGGTCTCGGTGGAAGCCGCCTCGGACGAGGCCGCGGAAGAAGCGGAAGAAGCGGTGCTGGAACCGCAGGCCGCCAGGCTTGCAGCCAGGGCCAGCGCCAGTACGGATGCTACGATCTTTTTCATGTTGTGTCACTCCTCTTTTATAAATAGGTTTGCTTTGGGGTTACTTTGGGTGCCTTTTTGCCGCCGCGGAAGTTTGCGAAAAAGCTCTCTATTTTCACCCGGCCGGGGCGGACCGTGCACTGCCCGCGTGCCGGCTAGGGAAAATCATGGAAACTGGTTCAGCGGTTGCGCTTATCCGCCTTGCTGGCCAGATGGCCGAACACCGTCTGGATCAGGCACACCACCACGATCACCAGAAGCAGCGAGGCGTACATCACGCTCTGCTGATAACGCTGGTAGCCGAAGCGGAAGGCGATGTTGCCCAGGCCGCCCGCACCCGTCGCGCCGGTGATGGCCGTGTAGCCGAACACCGTGATGGTGCTGATGGTCAGGCCGCGCAGCAGGCTGGGCACGCTTTCCACCAGCAGCACCCGGGTGATGATCTGCCAGTTGGTGGCGCCCATGCAGCGGGCCGCCTCAATGACGCCGCCGTCCACCTCTTCCAGGCTCTGCTCCACCATGCGGGCCACAAAGGGCGCGGCCGCCACGGTCAGGGGCAGGTTGGCGGCGCTGGCCCCGATGGAGGTGCCCATCACCGCCCGGGTGAAGGGGGTGAGGAACAGCATCAGGATCATAAAGGGGATGCTGCGGAAGATGTTCACCAGCCAGCCGAAGGCCGCGTTGAACTGAGGGGTCTCCATAAAGCCGCCGGGCTTGGTCACGGTGAGCAGCACGCCCAGCGGCAGGCCGATGACGTAGGCCAGCAGGGTAGGCACCAGGGTCATATACAGGCTTTCCAGGGTGCCGTCCAGCAGCAATGCGCCGTAGCGCGACAGAAATTCCGACATCGTTCAGCCCTCCTCTTTCTCTTTGATGGCCCCGCCCAGAATGAGCTGACGGGCAATGGCGCTTTGGGGATGGGCGAAGATCTCGGCCACCTCGCCCTGCTCCACCACGCGGCTTTCATCGATGACCACCATGCGGTTGCAGATGCTGCGCACCACGCCCAGCTCGTGGGTGATGATGACGATGGTCACACCCAGCTCGGCGTTGATTTTTTTCAAAAGTGCCAGCACGCTCTGGGTGGTCAGTGCGTCCAATGCGCTGGTGGGCTCGTCGCACAGCAGCACACTGGGGTTGGTGGCCAGGGCGCGGGCCAGGGCCACGCGCTGCTTCTGGCCGCCGGAAAGCTGGCTGGGGTAGGCACCGGCCCGGTCGGCCAGGCCCACGATCTCCAGCAGCTCCGTCACCCGGGCCTTGACGGCCGCCGGGTCGTTTTTGGAGAGGCGCAGCGGAAAGGCCACGTTGTCGAACACGGTTTTCTGCATCAGCAGATTGTAGCCCTGAAACACCACGCCCATGCGGCGGCGGGCGGCCCGCAGGCGGGCGCCGTTCATGCGCACCAGATTTTCGCCGTCCAGCAGAATGTCACCGCTGGTGGGCTGCTCCAGCAGGCACAGGCAGCGCAGCAGGGTGCTTTTGCCCGCGCCGGACATACCGATGATGCCGAAGATGTCGCCGTCCTGAATGGTGGCGGTCACATCCCGCAGGGCCACCACCTTGCCGGATTTGTCGTTGAACTCTTTTGTTAAATGCTTGATTTCAATCATAAAATTCTCTCGTTTCTGTTGGGGATGGTTTGAAAGGATGGCCGCTTTTGGCGTTTGTGTGTGGGCTTTTTGCGGAGGTTCCGCTTTCTACCACGCCTTTGGCTTCCCCTCGAGGGGAAGCTGTCGCGCCAGCAACGGATGAGGTGGCATCTTGCCTTTGCCGCAAGGCCGCGGCTGTGGCAAAAACGCAAAACGCCCCCGGCTGCGATCCTTGCAGCCAGGGGCGAAAATTCTTCGCGGTACCACCCTGTTTTTGCCCGAGCCACCTCGCGGTGGGGACCTTGCCGACTGCGGCAGCGGCGCTGCTTACAGCCTGACGCGGTAACGGGCGTACCCGGCGCGGGCTTGGGGCAGCCTCCCCTCGCCGGCGCAACTCTGAGACCATGTTCAGCTTCCTGTTCTCCGCCCGTTTCCACCATCGGGGCTCTCTGGTTGAGACAATGCCAAAAGCTTACTCTTCTCTTCCTCGTTTTTGTGTGGTTTTTTGTTTATGTCCATCATTATAGCGTTGCGACGCCTCTTTGTCAATGGGTCAGGTCTGCCAAATCTTCCCGAATTTTTGCCGTCCGGGCAGGGTATAACCCATAAAACACGCTAGTTTAAAGGAGTTTGTTCCTTGCGGCGCTTGCCCCCTCATTTGGAGAAGGCCGCCGCCCGCTCCTTCAGGCCCTCATAATAGCGGCAGGTCACCGGCGCGTCAATGCCGTGGGCCTGCGCCATGCGCACCGCCTCGCCGCTGAACAGCTCCATCTCGCCCACACGGCCCGCGTCAAAATCGCGGCTGAGCGAGCTGGTGGAGTCATCGGTGGTGTGGGCCAGCCGGGCCAGATGCCGCTCCACCTGATCGTCGGGCAGCTTCACGCCCTCGGCGGCGGCAATGCGCACGGTTTCTTCCATCAGGGCCCGGTAGTCGGCGGCCAGCTCGGGCCGGTGCTTCACCGCCCCAATGGGCACGCCCCAGCGGGCGGTGACCACATTGTAGGCGCAGTTCAGCACATACTTGCTCCAGATGGCGGCCTGCACATCGGGGGCAAAGCGGCAATCGATGTCCGCCGCCTTCAGGGCCTCGCACACGGCCTTTGCATCGGCCTCGTCGGCCCGCTCGCCCTCGCCCAGATAGATGGTGGTGTAGTCGCCGTATTGGGTGATGGAGTAGTCCGCCCCGGCGCTGGACACCACATAGATCACGCTCTGGAGCATCCGCCCCTTGCCCAGCAGCTGGCCCAGCTTGGCGGCGGTGTGCACCCCGTTCATCACGGGCAGAACCAGGGTGTCCGGCCCTACAATGGGGGCCAGCTGCGCGGCCGCGGTTTCCAGCTGGGCGTACTTCACGCTTACCAGAATCAGGTCCTGCACGCCCAGCTCGGCCGGGTCCGCCGTAACGGCGGCGGGCTGCACGGTGTACTCACCGTATAAGTCGCTGTGGATGGTAAGGCCCTGCTGCCGCAGGTGTTCGCCCCGGGCGCCCCGGGCCACCAGACTGACGGCATCGCCGTATTTGCGGATGAGCTGGCCCGCCAGCAGGCCGCCCACGCCGCCCACGCCCAGCACGGTAATTTTGCGAATGGGGCGGCTGGCCCCGGCGATCGAACAGGCTTCCATGGTGTGTCTCCTTTTGTTTGTTGTTTTATGCTGCAATTGTTTATACAGTTTATATTTTTATAGATGTTTGCTGCCATGAGTTGACGCCGGCCGGAAGATGCCACCTCATCCGTCGCTATCGCGACAGCTTCCCCTCGAGGAGGAAGCCTGATTTCCGGCAGAAAGCGGCACCGCCGCAGAAAAGCAGAAAAAAAGACAACTGGTGCAAAAAGAGCGCTCATGAATGTGTGAAAAAACTCATCGAACTCTATTGCATTGCACCATTTGCCAATGCAATGATACCAGATTCCCGGAATGAACGCAACACTTGCGCAGCAACCACTCTCCCAAATTTACGAACGATGAACCGATAACAGTTTATCGGTTGGGGCTGAAACGACCGTTGTTTTCGCGCGCAGCGTGTTTCCCTTGCCCACTGCAGCCTTCATTTGCCAGGACAGACACGCAAAAATCCCCCCTGGCCTACACAGCCAGGGGGGATTTTTTCACGTTATCGTGTTATCGCGTCAGGCGCTCACGCAATTACTTGCGGGGGTTCTTGATGGCAGCCTGAGCGGCAGCCAGACGGGCGATGGGCACACGGAAGGGAGAGCAGGACACATAGTCCAGGCCAACCTTGTGGCAGAACTCCACGCTGGAGGGGTCGCCGCCGTGCTCGCCGCAGATGCCCAGACCCAGATCGGGGCGGGTGGCGCGGCCATCGGCCACGGCCATCTTGATCAGCTTGCCAACGCCGATCTGGTCCAGATGCTGGAACGGATCGCTCTCGTAGATCTTGGTGTCGTAGTAGGCATTCAGGAACTTGGCAGCGTCGTCACGGCTGAAGCCGAAGGTCATCTGGGTCAGGTCGTTGGTGCCGAAGCTGAAGAACTCAGCTTCCTTGGCGATCTCACCGGCGGTCAGGGCAGCACGGGGGATCTCGATCATGGTACCAACCTGGTACTTCATAGCCACACCGGCCTCAGCGATCAGCTTGTCAGCGGTAGCCACAACCACGTCCTTGACGTACTTCAGCTCCTTGACCTCGCCGACGAGAGGAATCATGATGTGAGGCGTGATCATCTTGCCGGTCTCAGCAGAAACCTTCAGAGCGGCCTTGATGACAGCGTTGGTCTGCATCTCGGCGATCTCGGGGTAGGTGACAGCCAGACGGCAGCCGCGGTGACCCATCATGGGGTTGAACTCATGCAGGCTCTCCACGATGTTGGTCAGCTCTTCGGCGCTCATGCCCATATCCTGAGCCAGCTCGGCAATGTCCTCGGCCTTGGTGGGCAGGAACTCATGCAGAGGGGGATCCAGGTAACGGATGGTCATGGGACGGTCGCCCATGATCTTGTACATGGCGGTGAAGTCAGCCTCCTGGTAAGGCTCAACCTTGGCCAGGGCCTTCTTGCGGTCCTCAACGGTACGGGCGCAGATCATCTCACGCACGGCCTTGATGCGGTCGGCGGCGAAGAACATATGCTCGGTACGGCACAGGCCGATGCCCTCAGCGCCCATGTTCACGGCGTTCTGAGCGTCGGTCGGGTTGTCGGCGTTGGTGAACACCTTCAGCTGGCGGGCAGCGTCAGCCCAGCCCATGAAGCGCTGCAGGTAGGGGTTCTCGGTGGCAGCCACGGTGGCAACCTGCTCGCCGTAGATGTTGCCGGTGGCGCCATCGATGCTGATCCAGTCGCCCTCGGCGAACTTATGGCCGTTGATCTCGAAGGTCTTGGCCTCGTAGTCGATCTTCACATCGTTGTCGTTGCCGCAGCCGGAAACGCAGCACACGCCCATGCCGCGGGCAACCACGGCGGCGTGGCTGGTCATGCCGCCGCGCACGGTCAGGATGCCCTGAGACACCTGCATGCCCACGATGTCCTCGGGGCTGGTCTCCAGACGGACCAGAACCACCTTGGGCATCTTGCCGCTCTTGACCATCTCCTCAGCCTCTTCGGCGGTGAAGACGATCTGGCCGCAGGCAGAACCGGGAGAAGCGGCCAGGCCCTTGCCGATGACCTCGGCAGCCTTCAGGGCAGCCGCGTCAAACTGGGGATGCAGCAGGGTATCCAGCTGCTTGGGCTCCACGCGCAGCACAGCCTCGCGCTCGTCGATCATGCCCTCGTCCACCAGGTCGATGGCGATCTTCAGAGCGGCCTGCGCGGTGCGCTTGCCGTTACGGGTCTGCAGCATAAACAGCTTGCCATCCTCGATGGTGAACTCCATGTCCTGCATATCCTTGAAGTACTTCTCCAGACGGGTGGCGATCTCCTGGAACTGATCGTACACCTCGGGCATCTCCTCATGCAGCTTGCTGATGGGAGAAGGAGTACGGATGCCGGCCACGACGTCCTCGCCCTGGGCGTTGATCAGGTACTCGCCCATCAGCTGACGCTCGCCGGTAGCGGGGTTGCGGGTGAAGGCCACGCCGGTGCCGCTGCGCATGCCGCTGTTGCCGAAGGCCATCTGCTGCACGTTAACGGCGGTACCCCACTCGTAGGGGATCTCGTTCATCTTGCGGTAAACATTGGCGCGGGGGTTGTCCCAGGAACGGAACACGGCCTTGACGGCGCCGATCAGCTGCTCCTTGGGATCCTGGGGGAACTCAGAGCCCTGCTTCTCCAGGTAGATGGCCTTGAACTGCTTGACCAGCTCCTTCAGGTCATCGGCGGTCAGCTCCACGTCCTGCTTCACGCCCTTGGCAGCCTTCATCTCGTCGATCTTCTCCTCGAAGAAGCTCTTGCCCAGCTCCATAACAACGTCGGAGTACATCTGGATGAAACGGCGGTAGCTGTCGTAAGCAAAGCGGGGGTTGCCGGTCTTCTTGGCCAGGCCCTCAACGGCCTCGTCGTTCAGGCCCAGGTTCAGGATGGTATCCATCATGCCGGGCATGGACTGGCGGGCGCCGGAGCGCACGGACACCAGCAGGGGGTTGTTCACATCGCCGAAGGTTTTGCCGGTGATCTTCTCCAGGCCCTTGACGTGCTCGAAGATGTCGGCCTCGATCTCTGCGTTGATCTCGCGGCCATCGGCGTAGTACTGGGTGCAGGCCTCAGTGGTGATGGTGAAGCCCTGAGGAACAGGCATACCGGCGGCAGTCATCTCCGCCAGGCCGGCGCCCTTGCCGCCCAGAATGTTCTTCATGGTGGTCAGGTCGCCATTGAAGGCCTTGCTGCCCTCATCGAAGTAGTAAAGGTACTTTTTGCTCATTGCGTTACCTCCAACAGAAATTAGCATCCCGCAGGGGCCGCAGCCCCCGCCACATCGGGGGTGTGGCCCGATACTTAATTATTATAGCAGAAACATCGGCTCCCTGCTAGAGCTTTTCGTGGATTTTCCATGCATTTGCTGGTGTTTTTCGCCCAAATTCTCTTGCAAAATGCGCAAAATTCGATACAATTATAATGGGTTAGGATTTCATTTGAGGGTTTTGCATCAAACGCACATCCTACCTCCTCATCGCAGCGATCAGGCCGGTGCAGCGCTTGCAGCGGCCCTAAGTTTGTGTCTGAAATGCCGGGCGGCCAGCCGGCGGCCCCGCTGCGGGCACGCTGAGCTGGCGCCGGTTCAATACTGCTTTATAACAGAAAAGGAGTCATCGCCATGTCCATGTCCAGTGTCGAGGCCTTTGCCGCTGCCCAGGCCAAATACGCCCAGACCTTTGAGACGCATCTGGAAAACGGGGTCAACTTCATCTCCCGGGATGTTTACATCGAGCCGGGGGTGGTCATCGCGCCGGGGGCCACCATCCTGCCCGGCACCATTCTGCGGGGCACCACCGTCATCGAGGCGGGATGCGTGGTCGGCCCCAACAGCCTGCTGGAAAACACCACCCTGGGCGAGGGCAGCACCTTCAACGCCAGCCAGGCCTATGACAGCAAGCTGGGCCCCCACTCCAAGATCGGCCCCTTCACCCACATCCGGGCGGGCACGGTCACCGGCTACGGCGTACACCTGGGCGCCTATGTGGAGACCAAGAACTCCACCATGGACGACGGCACCACCGTGAGCCACCTGACCTACATCGGCGACTCCGACGTGGGCAAGGGCTGCAACTTCGGCTGCGGCACCGTCACCAGCAACTACGACGGCCAGGGCAAATACCGCTGCACCATCGGCGACTATGCCTTCATCGGCTGCAACACCAACCTGATCGCCCCCGTGAAGGTGGGCGACGGGGCCTACACTGCCGCGGGCAGCACCATCACCGGCGACGTGCCCGCCGGGGCGCTGGGCATTGCCCGCGAGCGCCAGAGCAACAAGGAGGGCTGGGCCGAGCCCCGGCTGGCTGCCTATGTGAAAAAGCAGCAGAAAAAAATGGCCGACGCCAAGGCGGCCGATGAAGCCGCCAACGGGGAGCAGGGCTGAGCGTTTTCTTCGCTGCGCCGCTTCTGCCGCTTTTTAAATGCGGGGCCGGCCTTCCGGCAGGCTCCGCCTCAACCTCAGCACACCGGGCTGCCGCCCACCCATTTTTCGGGCGACTGCGGCGGCCCGTTTTTCATCTCTTCAATATATAAAAGGACGATCAACGCTATGCTGTTTCAGAAAAAGGCCGCCGACGGCGGCGACACCTGGCTCATTGTGGGGCTGGGCAACCCGGAAAAGAAATACGATGGCACCCGCCACAACGTGGGCTTTGAAACCCTGGATCACCTGGCCGAGTGCTGGAACATCCAGCCGGTCAAGGCAAAGTTTCAGGGGCTGTGGGGCCAGGGCACCGTGGACGGCCGCAAGGTGGTGCTGCTCAAGCCTCTGACCTACATGAACCTGTCCGGCCAGAGCGTGGGGGCCGCCGCCCAGTTCTTTAAGATCCCGCCCCAGCGGGTCATCGTTCTGTGCGACGATGTGGACCAGGCGGCCGGGCATATGCGCATCCGGCCCCAGGGCTCGGCCGGCGGCCACAACGGCCTGAAGGACATCATTGCCCATCTGGGCAGCCAGGAGTTCATCCGGGTGCGCATGGGCGTGGGCCGCAAGCCCCGCCCGGACTACGACCTGGCCGACTGGGTGCTGGGCAAGCCCGCCGCCGAGGACCGTAAGGCCATCGACGCCCGCTACCCGGACGCCGAGGCCGCCTGCCGCCTGCTGATGGCCGGCAAGCTGGCCGAGGCGCAGAACAAGTACAACCATTGAGAAGAGGATGACTGCCGAAAAGTCTCAATGCCGCGCGCCCCGCGCCGTTCACCACACCACGAAAGGAGCATAGACCCATGCCTGTTCTGTCCGATCCCTTTGCCTCCCTGTTTTCCTCCACGGCGGAATTCGCCCGGCTGGAGGAGGGGCTGTCCGGCCCCGGGGTCACGGCGCTGTTCGGCCTGCCCCCCGCCGGGCGCATGGCGCTGGCCGTGCAGCTCAGCCGCCGGCTGGGCCGCCCCCTGTGTGTGGTGACCGCCGGGGAGGCCGAGGCCAGCCGCGCTGCGGCCGACCTGCAGGCACTGGGGTTTTCGGCGGCGGTGTTTCCTGCGCGGGACCTGCTGCTGCGCCCCATTGAGGGCGCGGGCCGGGAATACGAATACCGCCGTCTGGCCGTGCTGGGCGGGCTGGTGGGCGGCCGGGTGGACGCGGTGTGCGTGCCCGCCGAGGGGCTTTTGCAGTTCACCGTGCCCAAGGCCGAGTTCTGCGCCAACACCCTCACCCTGAAGCCCGGCATGGAGATCCCCCAAAAGCAGCTGGCCGCCCGGCTGTTCGGCGCGGGCTATGTCCGGCGCGACCGGGTGGAAGGCCCCGGCCAGTTCAGCGTGCGCGGCGGCATTCTGGACCTGTATCCGCCGGACCGGGACACCCCCGCCCGTCTGGAATTCTGGGGGGACGAGATTGACACCATTCACGCCTTCGACCTGCTCACCCAGCGCCGGGGCGACGCGCTGGAGAAGGTCTACCTCTCTCCGGCCCGGGAGGTGCTGTTCGGCGACGCGACCGCCACGGCCCAGGCCCTGCGGGACTGGCTGGGCGGCTTCAAGGGCAAAAAAAAGACCTCTCTGGCCGCCGCCATGGCCCCGGAGCTGGAACAGCTGGACGCCGGGCTTGTGCCCGAAAATCTGGACAAATACCTGCCGGTGCGCTACCCGCACCCCGCCACCCTGCTGGATTATTTTGAGGATCCGCTTCTGATTCTGGAGGCCCCCGGCGACATCGCCGAGGCCCAGCGGGCCACCCGCTTCCGCCGTCAGGAGGAGCAGAAGGGTCTGCTGGAGGCCGGTGTGCTGGCCCCCGGGCTGGACGGATACTATCTGGATCTGGACTGGCTGTATGTGCAGGCCGGGCGCTGCCGCACATTGGTGGGGGACAACTTTACCCGCAGCCTGCCCGACCTGAAGCTGAAGGCACTGGTGGACGTATCCTGCCACGCGCTGCCCAGCTGGAACGGCGAGGTGCCCGCCCTGTTGGAGGATCTGGAGCCGCTGCTGAAACAGGGCTACTGCGCCGCCGTTCTGGCCGGCACCCAGCGTGCCGCCGACGGCCTGGCCAAGGATCTGGCCAACCGCGGCCTGAAGGCCACCGCCAATCCCCAGGTTCTGCCCAGCCCCGGCACGGTGTGGGTGCTGCCCGGCCATCTCACCAGCGGCGTGCAGTTCCCCTTTGCCCGGCTGGCCCTCATCACCGGGCGGCGGCAGGGCACCAGCGGCGACAAGGCCAAGCAGAAGGCCAAAAAGAACAAGGATGCGCTGGCCAGCTTGTCGGACATTCAGCCCGGCGACTACGTGGTGCACCAGAACCACGGCATCGGCGTATACAAGGGCATTCAGCGGCTGGAGGTGCAGGGCGTTCATAAGGACTACCTGACCATTCAGTACGATAAGGGTGACAACCTGTTTGTGCCCGTCACCCAGCTGGACCTGCTGAGCCGCTACACCGCCCCCGGCGATGAGGAGAAGGTCAAGCTCTCCCGCCTGGGCAGTGACGTGTGGGTGCGCACCCGCACCCGGGTGAAAAAGGCCACCGAGGCCATCGCCCAGGAGTTGGTGCAGCTGTACGCCCGCCGCCGCCAGGCCCGGGGCTTTGCCTTTCCCGAGGACAACGACTGGCAGCGGGATTTTGAGACCCGTTTTGATTACGACGAGACCGACGACCAGCTCACCGCCGCGGCCGAGATCAAAAAGGATATGGAGCAGCCCTGGCCCATGGACCGGCTGCTGTGCGGCGACGTGGGCGTGGGCAAAACCGAGGTGGCCCTGCGGGCGGCCTTCAAGTGCGTGATGGGCGGCAAGCAGTGCGCCATTCTGGCCCCCACCACTCTGCTGGCCTGGCAGCACTACAACACCGCGCTGGCCCGCATGGAGCCGTTCCAGTTCCGCATCGGCCTGCTCAGCCGGTTCCGCAGCGCCAAGCAGCAGAAGGCCGACCTGGCCGACCTGGCCAAGGGCAGCATGGACGTGATCGTGGGCACCCACCGGCTGCTGAGCAGCGACGTTCACTTTAAGGATCTGGGCCTGGTCATCATCGACGAGGAGCAGCGCTTCGGCGTCAAGCACAAAGAGAAGCTGAAGGAGGCCTTTGTGGAGGTGGATATGCTCACCCTGTCGGCCACCCCCATTCCCCGCACCCTGAACATGGCCATGAGCGGCATCCGGGATATGTCCACCATTGAGGAGCCGCCCACCGAGCGCCAGCCCATCGAGACCTATGTGCTGGAGTACGACGAGGGCATCGTGGGCGAGGCCATCCGCAAGGAGCTGGCCCGGGGCGGGCAGGTGTACTACCTGCACAACCGGGTGGAAAGCCTGGATGCCGCCGCCGCCCGGGTGGCCGCCATGGCCCCCGGGGCCCGGGTGGCCACCGCCCACGGCAAAATGGGGGAGGAGGCCCTCTCCAAGGTCTGGCAGCAGCTGCTGGACGGCGAGATCGACGTGCTGGTATGCACCACCCTCATCGAAACCGGCGTGGACGTGCGCAACTGCAACACCCTCATCATTGAGGACGCGGACCGGATGGGTCTGGCCCAGCTGTACCAGATCCGGGGCCGGGTGGGCCGCTCGGGCCGCAAGGCCTACGCCTACTTCACCTTCCGGAGGGACAAGGTGCTCACCGACCTGGCCGCCAAGCGGCTCTCCGCCATTCGGGAGTTCACCAGCTTCGGCTCGGGCTTCCGCATCGCCATGCGGGATTTGCAGATCCGCGGTGCGGGCAACCTGCTGGGCCAAAGCCAGCACGGCCACATGGAGGCCGTGGGCTACGACCTGTACGTCAAGCTGCTGAATCAGGCCGTGGCCGCCGCCAAGGGCGAGGAGATCGCCCCGGATAAGAGCGACTGCCTCATCGACATCTCGGTGGACGCCTACATTCCCGAGGGGTTCATCCCGGATGCGGCGGGCCGCATCGAGGCCTACAAGCGCATTGCCGCCATCCAGACGCCCGAGGACGCGGGCGACGTGCTGGATGAGCTGATCGACCGGTACGGCGACGTGCCCGACTGCGTGGCCGGCCTGGTGGATGTAAGCCTGGTGCGGGTCACCGCCGCCCGGGCTAAGGTGTACGAGATTGACCAGAAGGGCGACACCCTGCTGCTGTATTCGGACGACCTGAACCCCGTAAAGCTCCAGAGCGTGTTTGAGAAGCTGGGCAAGCGCATCAACCTGAGCGCCACCGCCAAGCCCTGCCTGACGGTGCGGGTGCGCCCCGACGAAAAGCCGCTGGACGTGCTGCGCATGACGCTGGAAGAGCTGGACCCCGGCAAGGCTGGGGCCTGAGCCGCGCCGGGTTTTCCACAAGTTGTGGTAAAAATGTGGAAAACCCGGCGGCGTTTTCACAAATCCGCCTTATTCCTCTGCTATTCTGTGGGCAGTGATTTCCCATCATCTGTTATAAGGAGAAAATACCCATGAAAAAACGCATCGCCGCCCTGGCGGCCTGCCTGGCGCTGGCCCTTACCGCCTGCGGCCAGCAAAAAGAAGCCCCCGCCACCGTGGGCACCATCGGCTCCGTGGACATTCCCGGCGGGGTGTACCAGCTGGCCCAGTTCAGCGCCTACGCCGAGGCCGACAGCCTCACCAGCGAGGACAACGTGCTCAAGGCCAAGCTGAATACGGACGGCGAGACCGTCACCGGCAAGGCCTACATTGCCGCCAAAACGCTGGAGGCGCTGGAGCGCTACGCCGCCGTGACCACCCGCTTTGACGAGCTGGGCGGCGCCCTCACCGAGGACGAGCTGACCCAGGCCCAGACCCAGACCGACAACACCTGGGCCAGTTACAGCGACCTGTACGAGAAGAACGGCATCGATCAGGAAAGCCTGCTGGCCTACACCCAGGCCAGCTACAAGGCCAGCGACCTGCTGGAGATGCTGTACGGCGAAACCGGCGCCGAGCCGGTGAGCGACGAACAGCTCACCGCCTTTCTGGCCCAGAACAGCGCCGAGGGCCGGGGCGCGCTGCTGCCCATGGCCGACACCGCCAATGGTTCCTTCCCCGGCAGCGACGACATCGCCCAGATCAAGGCCGCGGCCGAACAGCTGAAAACCGATGTGGAAAGCGGCGACACGCTGGAGGCTGCCGCCGCCAAGGCCCTGCCGGGGGTGCTGTCGCTGCTGGGCACCACCTACACCGACGGAATGCTGGGCCAGTACGTGGGCAGCTACACCTTCCTGGCTTCGGATCTGGACTATTACGGCGACACCGTGAAGAGCGCCATTCTGGGTGCTCAGCCCGGCCAGGTGACGGCGGTGGAGATGGGCCTGAGCATGATGGTGTTCCAGGCCGGTGAAAAGCCCACCGCCCAGGGCCTGACCGCCAACGACCGCCGGTCCGCCCTGGCCGAGATGAAGGGGGACGAGCTGGATGAGCAGCTGGCCCAGCTGGGCGCACAGCTGACCCACAGCCTGGACGAGAGCGCCATGAAGTACTACAACCCCAAAAACATTGCCGTAAACTGAGAGGAACCTGCATGAACATCACCGTATACCTGGGGGCTTTCGGCGGCAGTGACCCCGCCTTTGCCGCCGCTGTGGACGAGCTTGGCACCTGGATCGGCGAAAACGGGCACAGCCTGGTTTACGGCGGCTCCGAAACCGGGCTGATGGGCCGCCTGGCCCTGAGCGCCCTGGCCGCCGGGGCCGAAGTGACCGGCGTGGAACCCCGCTTTTTTGTGGAGCAGGAGGTTCAGTGCGACCAGCTGACCCGGCTGATCGTCACCGAGGATATGCCCCAGCGCAAGGCCAAAATGATCGAGCTTGGGCAGGCGTTCATCGCCATGCCCGGCGGCACCGGCACGCTGGAGGAGATCAGCGAGGTGATGTCGCTGGTGTCGCTGAAAAAGCTGGACGCGCCCTGCATCCTGTACAATCTGGACGGCTACTACGACAGCCTGAAGGCCCTGCTGGACCGCATGATCGCCGCCGGGCTTTCCACCCCCGAGCGGCAGAAGGGCATCTATTTTGCCCGCAGCCTGGCCGAGATCGAGGAGATTCTGGGGCGGGCCTGAGGGCGCGGTCTAAGGTCGAGCAGGTGAAGCCTTCCCCTCGAGGGGAAGCCAAGATTTCGCGGCGGCAAAGTATTCCCGCAAACAACAAACGCGTGCGGCAGGGCTTCCGGTTTTGGGAAGCACCTGCTGCGCGCGTTTTTGCTGTATCTGCTGTTTTTGTCGGAGCTGCGGCGCACCCGCCTCAGGGCACAAAGCTGTCCCCCAAAAAGGCGCAGGCCACCGCGATGCATTTGGTCATCTGATCCGAGGGGCGAATGCGCTTGTCCTCGCTGAGGGTCAGCACCGCGCCCACCACATCTCCCGCCGCCAGAATGGGCGCGGCAGCCAGAATGTGCCGGGCCGCCTCCTCACAGGGAAACACCGCGTCCTCCGGGTGGCCGTTGTAGGCGTAGGGGCTGCGGCTCTCCATCATGCGCTCCAGCGGCAGGCTCACCCGCCGGTCGGCATAGTCCCGCTTGCCGGGGCCGGCCGCCGCCAGAATGTGGTCCCGGTCGCAGATGAGGGCGGTGCAGCCCAACGCCCTGGCCAGCGCCTCTGCGTACTGGGCCGCCAGGCGGCTCACCTCGCCCATGGGGGAATACTTTTTGAACACCACCTCGCCGTCGCCGGTGGTGAAGATCTCCAGCGGGTCGCCCTCCCGGATGCGCTGGGTGCGTCGGATCTCCTTGGGGATGACCACCCGCCCGAGGTCGTCAATGCGGCGTACAATGCCGGTTGCTTTCATACCCGTTCTCTCCTTTGTGTTCAGAGTATATGTAGTGTTTCCCTGAACTTCCAGGTTATGCACGCGGACCCTGTGCACCGGCGGCAAATCGCTTTACACCGTGATCTCCACCAGCGCGCCCTCCGGCCCGGCCACACAGCTTTCGTAGTAGCCATCGCCGGTGGTGCGCGGGCCGCTGACCACTTCATAGCCCGCCGCCTTCAGCCGGGCGGTCAGGTCGTCCACGTCCTCTTTGCTGCCCACCGAGAAGGCCAGATGGGCGAAGCCGACCGCCGGGGCCCCGGCCCTGTCTGAAAGGCCCGGCCGGGTCATGATCTCCAGCCGCGCACCCCCCTCAAAGGTGAGGAAGTAGGAGCGGAAGTCCGTGGTCCGGTTGTGGTATTCCGCGCCGGCCTGCGCGCCGAACCAGCGGGTGAAGAACTCTTTTGCGGCCTCCAGGTCGCGCACATACAGCGCTGCGTGTTCGATTTTCATGGCGGTTTGCGAGGCAGGGAAGCCGAGCGGCCTTTTTCGTGGGGCCGTGCGGCCCTGCCCATTTCTCCTTTCCGGGTTTGTTGCCTTCATCATACCCGGTTTGCCCCCGGGCTGCAAGGAGGCCGCCGGGCGGTGCGCCGCACCCGTTCTTTTTTGCGCAGGGCGGCCTCCTGCCGCGGCAGCATTCCGGCCCAGCGCGCAAAAAAGCACACAGGTACGCACCCCCGTGTTTTTTATGACAAATGTTCTGAAGTGTCGCATTATAATTGACATATGCCCCAAACTCAGGTAAGCTGAAAGAAAACCGCTTGCAGCCAACAGGAGGGAACGCCCATGCCCCGGCCCGCGAAATGCCGCAGAGTCTGTCATTACCCCAAAACCGCCGCCTTTTCTCCGGCCCCGGTGGCGGAGCTTCGCCCCCCGGTGTTTTTGACCGTGGACGAATACGAGGCCATCCGGCTGATCGACACCGAGGGCTTCTCGCAGGAGCAGTGCAGCCAGAGCATGGAGATCGCCCGCACCACGGTGCAGAAAATTTACGAGAGCGCCCGCAAAAAGCTGGCCGTGATGCTGGTGGAGGGCCGCCCGCTGCAAATCGAGGGCGGCGCGTTCCGCCTGTGCGACGGCCAGGGTGCGCCCTGCAATTGCCCCGGCTGCTACAAGCGGCAGATTGGTGCCCAATACAAAAAGCCAGAAGGAGAACAGGTTATGAGAATCGCAATTCCCTACGAAAACGGTCAGGTGTTCCAGCATTTCGGCCACACCCAGCAGTTCAAGATCTACGACACCGACGGGGAGACCGTCACCGCCAGCCAGATCGTGGACACCGAGGGCCAGGGCCACGGTGCGCTGGCCGGTCTGCTCAGCGCCCTGCAGGTGAACGCACTGGTGTGCGGCGGCATCGGCGAGGGGGCCAAGAGCGCCCTGGCGGCCGCGAACATCCGCCTGTACGGCGGCGTGTGCGGCGAAGCCGACACTGCGGCCAGCGCCCTGCTGGCGGGCCTGCTGGAGTACGACCCCGCCGCCCACTGCGCCGGTCACGGCGAGGGCGGCAGCTGCAGCGGCCATTGCGGCCGGCACTGACCGCGTCTTTTTTTACCCTCTTATCCTGTAAAAAACGCCCCGGCGCTGGTTCTTTTTGGCCCGTCGGGGCGTTTTTGTCTGGCCCTCCTGTCAACTTTTGCGCCCGGTTTTGTTCGACGGGGCTTCTGCGCCGTGTTAAAGTGGCAAAAGCACGCATTTCAACATACCATTCAGGAGGGTTATTCTCATGCAGCCTGACCGCACCATCGCCGAAGCCGGGTTCACCTGCGAGCTGGAGTCCGCGTAAGCGGCCAACTGCCTGCAATAAAGCCAGTCACAACAAAAAATCCCCCGATGCACCGGGCCGTTTCATGCCGAAACAGCCCCGCATCGGGGGATCGTTTTTTTGATTGCCGGTTCTGCGCAAACGGCGGCACAAAGGCCCGCGTGAAGCGCTTCAGCCCTGCTTGCGGTAGGTGACAAACCGGAACTCGATCTCGGTTTGCAGCACCTCCAGCTTTGCCAGCCGCTCGGCCCCTTCCTTCGGGGTTTTCCAATAGTAGGGCGTCATGGCAAACAGGTCCTGAATGGCCCCGCCCTCCAGCCGGATCGTGCCCTGCACGGCCCGCTCATCCTCCCGCACAAAACCCGGGTACTCCACCGGGCGGCAGGGGTTTTCGTAGGGGGTGTCGTACAGCACCTGCTTTAAGCCGAACAGGTGCCGGGGGCCGGGCACCGCGTACACCAGCGCCCCGCCGGGGGCCAGCACCCGCAGAAATTCCTCCCGCGCCATGGGGGAGAAGATGTTCAGAAGCACATCCGCCCAGCCATCGGCCACCGGGGCGGCAAAGCTGCCCGCCACGGCAAAGGCCGCCTCGGGCTGGGCCTTGGCGGCCAGCCGCACCGCCGGTTTGGAGAGGTCGTATCCGGCCATCTCCGGGTACAGGCCCGCGGCCGTCAGGGCGGCGGCCGCCTGCCGGCTGTACCAGCCCTCGCCGCAGCCTGCGTCCAGAATGTGCGGGCTGTGGGGGTCCCGGGCGGTTTGGGCCAGGGCAAGGCAAAGCTCGCCCAGCGCCGCGCCGAAGGGGCCATAGTGCCCCGCCTGCAAAAAGCGGCGGCGGGCGGCCACCATCTCTTTATTGTCGCCGGGGTCCTTGGCGCGGCGGGCGTTCACGGGCAGCAGGTTCACATAGCCCTCCGCCGCCTGGTCAAAGCTGTGGCCGGCGGGGCAGCGCAGGCTGCGCCCCACCGCCAGCAGCGGCCCCTTGCACAGCGGGCAGCGAAAGGCCGAAAACGCCCGGCTCATTCCTCGCCGTCCCCTTCAATGGGGGCGGTGACGCCGCCGTGGCTTTGAATGTACTCTTCAAAGCTGGCGAACTTCTGGGCGGGCGGGCGGCGGCTGATCAGCAGCAGACCCGGATCCTCCTCGGCCTTTTTGCCCCGGCTGCGGGCCGGGCGCTGGGCCGGCTGGGGCCGCTCGGCTTTGGGGGGCTGGGCGGCGGCGCGCTGGGCGCGGGGCGCGGTCTCCCGCTCCGGCCGCTGGGGGGCCTGCTGGCCCTTCTGGGCGTTCTGTTTGGGCTGGCGCTGAGGCTGCTGGCCCTTCTTGGGCTGCTGGGGCTGGGCGGGCTTTTGCTGGCGCTGGGGCTGCTGGCCGCGCTTTTGCTCCTGCTTTTGCTGAGGCTGGGCGGGCTTTTGGCCCTTGGCGGCCTGCTGGTTCTGGCCCTGCGCCTGCTGGCCGGGCTGCTGGGCGGCCGCAGCGGCCCGATGGCGGCGGCGGCGGCGCTTGGCGCTGGCCGAAAGGGCCTCGCCCTGGGCGGGCTGGCCCTGGTTTGCCTTGCCCTGGGCGGGCTGAGGCTGAGACGGTTTCTTCTCTTCCACGATGGGTTCCTCGTTTCTTTGGGTCTGGGCGGCGGGGGCCTGAGGCCGCAGCCGGGCCCCGCGGGGCGGCCGGGGGGCCGGAGGCGGGGCAGGCTCGTTGGCCGCCGCAATGAAGGGGTGATCGGTCACCCGGGTGAGTTTTTTTCGGATGAGCTTTTCGATGCCCGCCAGATACTCCTGCTCTTCAGGGCAGCAGAAGCTGATGGCCACGCCGCTTTTGCCCGCCCGGGCCGTGCGGCCGATGCGGTGCACGTAGGTTTCGGGCACCTCGGGCAGGTCAAAGTTGATCACATGGCTCAGCTCGTTGATGTCGATGCCGCGGGCCGCAATGTCGGTGGCCACCAGCACCCGGGTGCTGCCGTTTTTAAAGCCTTCCAGCGCGGCAACCCGGGCCGACTGGCTCTTGTTGCCGTGAATGGCGGCGGCGCTCACCCCGGCGCGGGTCAGGTCCTTGGCAATGCGGTCCGCCCCATGCTTGGTGCGGCTGAACACCAGCGCCCCGGGTACGCCGCCCTCGGTGAGCAGCCAGGCCAGCAGGCGGCGCTTGTCCGCCTTGCACACGGGGTACAGGGTCTGCTCAATGCGGTCCACGGTGCTGGAGGGCGGGTCCACCTTGACGGTGACGGGCCGGTGCAGGAAGCTGTCGGCCAGCTGCTCGATCTCTTTGGGCATGGTGGCGCTGAACATCAGGTTCTGGCGCTGGGCGGGCAGCTTGGCCATCACCCGCTTCACGTCGTGCACAAAGCCCATGTCCAGCATCCGGTCGGCCTCGTCCAGCACGAAGATCTCCACGCCGGACAGGTCCGCCAGCCCCTGACCGATCAGGTCGTTCAGGCGGCCGGGGCAGGCGATGAGCACGTCCACCCCTTTGGCCAGAGCCGCGGCCTGGGGGGCCTGGCCCACGCCGCCGAACACCACGGTGTGGCGGATGGAGGTGTATTTGCCCAGCTGGGCAAAGCTCTCACCGATCTGCAAAGCCAGCTCCCGCGTGGGGGTAAGCACCAGCGCCCGCACCTGGCTGCGGGCCGGGCGGCGGGCCGCCAGCAGCTGCAGCATGGGCAGGGCAAAGGCGGCGGTTTTGCCGGTTCCGGTCTGGGCACAGCCCAGCAGGTCCCGGCCCTCCAGCACCGGCGGAATGGCCTTGGCCTGAATGGGCGAAGGCTGGGTGTAGCCCTGCTCTTCCACGGCGCGCAGAAGGGGGCGGGTAAGGGAAAGTTCACTGAAATTCATAGATGATGCTGCTCATTCCTGCGGGGAATGCCCCGCTGTGTAGTGGGTATTCCTCCGCCGGGCTGGGCGGAGCATATACGATTTTATTATAGCACGATTTACAGCAGGATGCAAAACCGCCTTTGGGCCTTTCGAGGGGCTGCTTTTCCGCAAAACAAAGCCCCCTCGGTGAGGGGGCCGCGCCTGTCTGCGGGCGGCTTCTCACAAGGGGGCTTTGCGGTGTGACGGTTTTTGTGGACGGGGTCAGGCCTGGATCTCCCGGGCCTCCAGATAGTAGCGCTTTTCCTCGGCGTGGCCCATGCTGAAGGTCTTGCGGGGCAGCACGCCGCCCAGCACAACGCCCTTCAGGATGTCGGCCTTGTCAAACGGGGGCAGGATGAGGCCCACGGCCCCCTCGGCCACCATGCGGCGGGCGGTGTCGTCGCCGTGGATGTAGTCCACCCGGCTGCCGGGGCAGTTGGCCAGCACCTGCTGCACAAAGGCTTCGGCGGTGCCCACGGCCAGCGGCTCGGCGGGGGTGTCAAAGCAGACGGCGGTCTCCCGGCCGTCCGGCGCGGCCAGGGTGAAGCTCTGGCGGCCCTTCGGCTCCTCGCCCAGGTGCAGGCCCAGATGCCGCTCCTCGGCGTAGGCGTGCAGCTGGCGCAGCACCTCGTCGGCGCTCACGTCAAACAGCACCCGGGGAATGGACTCGATCTGGATGGAATCGCTGTACAGGTTGCACACCTCGGCCAGGCACCAGCGGGCGGGATGGTTCTCCCTCTGCTCGGGGGGCAGGGTGGGCTTCAGCTCCTCCCAATAGGCCTTGGCGGTGGCCAGGCTGTGGTTGCCGTCGCCCACGGCCAGGGTGATGGGCGGCTGGCCCGCGGCGGCGGGGAACTCCTGATCGAAGGCGGCCTGGCTGCCCAGGGCCTCAATGGCATCGGACAGGGCGCTGCACAGGGTCTCGTCCTCCACGGCCCAGCCCCGGATGGAGCCGCCGCCCAGCATCAGCTCACCGGAATACAGCGGGCGCAGCTGGTCTTTTTTTGCGGCCAGGCCGCCCAGAATGTGGTCGTCCCGGTCGTTGATGAGCATCATCACATGGGGCAGCTCCAGGCTGGCGCCGCGGCGCACCGCCAGCCGGGGGGGAATGCGCTCCACCACCGTGTTCTCGGTGGGGCGCACCGCCGGGCTGCTGCCGGGGGTGTAGCTGTACTGCTCCAGATCCACCGCACCCAGCAGGCCGGGGCGCACCGGGCCGCAGCCGGTGTCCCGCTCCACATACACAAAGCCCTTCACGGCGCGGTTCAGCACCGTGCCCCGGTATTCCTTCATGTTGGCCTGAATGGCGGCAATGCGCTCGGCCTCGCCGGGCTTGCCCAGATACACCTCGGGCAGCACCAGATGCAGGGCGCTGGGCTTGCCCTCCACAAGGGCCTCGGCCTTCTGCCAGTATTCGGGCTGGCTGGTGAACTGGTCGCAAGCCAGGCAGGCCCACTGGCTCAGGGGAATGTTCGCGTCAGGCAGCAGAATTTTGGCAGGTACAAAGCAGTTTGGCATGGAAAATTCCTCCTTTTTTCGTTCCGGAGCCTTCCGGAATAAAAGCAGACAGGGCAGCGCCCGGCGCGGGTGTGCGCGGGCGCTGCCCTGCTGATTTCGTTATTGTTCCGCGGGCTGGGCGGTATCGCCGGTGCGCAGCACCACCGCGGTGCTGCCCAGGGCGGCCCGGGCCGCATCCAGCTGGGTCTGGGTGTCCTCCGTGGTTTCGGCGGGCATCTCCAGCATCACCTGGGCGGGGGCCAGCGCGCTCAGGGGGCCGCCCAGCATGGCCGGGCTTTCCTGGGCGGCGATGTCCAGCGCCACGCTCAGCCACAGGCGGCCCTCACCGGCCTTTTCGGTAAAGGCGGCCAGGTCGTTCTTCAGCTGGTCGCTGGCCGAAACGCCGTTGGTGTTGCCGTAATCGCAGTACGAGGTGGCGTGGGTGGGCAGCTGCAGGCCGCTGAGCATCACCTGCTCAAAGCCCAGGCTGCGGGCCTCCTCGATCAGGCCGGAGATGTAGTCCACGGCCGAGGCGGCGTAGGGGTTCAGCCAGGGCTTGCCGCCCGCGTTGGCGGCGGCGTCCAGCCACAGGTAATCGCTCTGGGGGTTCTCCGCATCCCGGTAATGGATGGCCATGGTGCGGTCCGCCCGGGCGGCAATGGGGTCCTGGAAGGCGCAGATGGCGGCCACAGGGGTCAGGCCCGCGTCCTTCAGGGCGCTCACCACGGCGGAAGCGTCCACCGTGTTGGCGGCCAGGCTCTGGGCCGCGGCGGGCAGAGCCGAGTTGTAATACACATAGCCCTGGCTGTCCTTCAGGGTGACGGCCACATACTGCACGCCCTGAGCGGCAAGGCTCTGGGCGGTGGCAGCGGCCTGCTCAGCGCTGGTCAGGCTGGACAGGCTGGCAAAGGCCCACTTGCCGCTGGCCGCGGCCGGAACCGCCGTAGGCTCCGGCGTGGCGGCCGGCTCTTCCGTGGGGGCAGCGGCACCCGGCTGGCCTTCCTCACCGGAGGGCGAAGCCGGCTCGCTGGAGGAAGCGGTGCCGTTTTTCACGCCGTACCAGGCGCTGGTGCCCGCGTTGATGACCGCCGGGCCGATGACCCAGCCCAGCAGGAACAGCAGCAGCCCCGCCGCCGCCAGCAGGCCCACGCGCCGCACCCAGAAGCCGGCGGTGTGGCCAAAGGCCGTGCGGTAGCGGCGAACTTTCCCATAACTTTTTTTCATCGCAGCATTCCTCACTTTGTGCCGGTGTGCAAAGCCGGCAGACAACGTTTTTGCTCGGGGCCGCAGCGGCCCGTCAGATCAACAGGGTATGGCCGGTAAAGCCGTAGATGGCCAGCGCCAGCATTCCCAGATACAGCAGGGTAATGGGCAGGCCGCGGAAGCTCATGGGAATGCGCCGGTTGCGCAGACGGCGCTGGCCTTCCGCCACCAGCACCACCGCCAGATAGTAGCCCACGCCGCTGCCCAAAGCAAAGCCGATGGCCTGCGGCAGGGTGAGCGACTGGGTAGTCACGATGAGCATGGTGCCCAGCACGCAGCTGTTGAACGAGGCGGTTGCCAGCAGTGCGCCCATCTCCTTATGGGCATCGTCGCTCTGCTTTTTGCCCAACGCCAGCCAGTACACCAGCCACACCAGCCCGCAGGCCGCCGTGGTGATGAGCAGAAACACCAGCGGGCGCACGGCGCTTCGATAGGCAAAGGGGGTGAGCAGCTGGTTTGCGCCCCAGCACATGGGCACGGCCACCACCTGCACCACCGTGAGCAGCAGGCAGAACGCCCCGTTGCCGGTGGCGCCGTCGTCCACCAAACGCACCAGATGGGAAACGCCCAGCGCCCGGCTGAGCACCGCATTCTGGGCAAAGGCCGCCAGAACGGCGTACAAAACAAATTCCGCCAATGCTTTGAGGATCACACTCATTTGTTTCGCTCCACCTCCTGGTAAATGTTGCGCTTAAAGGCACGCACCCGGCCGCGCCAGGCGGCGCACACCGCGCCCAGCAGCATAAAGCCGCCGGCCGGCTGGGCCGCCAGCGGGAACAGCTGCACGTCCAGCAGCTGCACGCCCATCAGGCTGCCCTGGGCCAGCAGTTCGCGGGCAAGGCCCACGCCCAGCAGCACCACCAGATAGCCCACCGTGGTGTACAGGCCCCGGCGCAGCGCCCGGGCCGGGCCTTCCGGCACAGCGGCCCGGTAGCGGCGGATGATCAGCGGCTCAAACACCAGCAGGGGCAGGTAAACGCCCACCTGCTGCAGGGCGCTGGGACCCCACAGGTGCCGCACCAGAAAATAAGCGGCAATGTAGCACAGCGCCGCCGGAAATGCATAGCACAGCACCGCAAACCGATTGTACTTTTCGCCCAGGGCCTTGCGCAGAATCGCGCCCCCTACCCGGGTGGGGGTAAGCATCACGGCCACGGCCGCGGCCAGCACCAGCGCGGTGTAGCCGCTGGTGGCCGCCACCACCATGGGGGCCAGGCCCACCCCCTGCATGATGACGGGGTTGTTGAGCCACAGCCGGTCGTTTTTGGAAAGCTCGGCCATGTTTTCGGCCCAGTATCGCGCTTTTTCAATGGTCATTGGTTCAGCGCCTCCTTTCGGTCCAGCCAGCGCAGATGCAGCCGGTCAAACCCGGAGGCAAAGCTGCCCACCAGAATCATGGCGAAGCACACGCCCGTTTCGTAGCTGCCGTAATAGCGGTACAGCATGGACGCCACGCCCAGCGTCAGCCCGAAGGCCACCCGCGCCGCCCGATGGCGGGGCAAAATGACCGGGTCGCTCAGCATGAAAATGCCGGTGTACAGAATGGTGCCGCTGCACAGCTCGTACCCCACCGAGGCCAGCCGAACCGGGGCCTCCACCCAGGGCAGGGCCAGGCCCACCCGGCCCATGCGGGGGAACAGCCAGGCAATGGCGAAGCAGATCGCCAGGAAGGGCAGGGCGGCGTCCCACTGAATGCGGCGGCGCACCGCCAGCAGCAGGGCACAGGCCACCAGAATGACCACCGCCGTGGCCCCCATGGGGCCGGCGTAGTTGCCCAGCATCAGGTTCAGGGTGTCAATGCGGGGGGTGCCGCCGTTTTTCAGGGTGTAGGAGGCCGACTGAATCAGCCCGGCGCTGCCGGCGTCGACCAGCGGCAGCCAAGTGCCCGGCTGGGGGAAGCTGAACACCTGCTCCGGCCAGGAGACGGCGGCCACCGCGTAGCCCACCGCCGTGGGGTGGAAGGGGTAGCAGCCCAGGCCGCCGAAGGCCTCTTTGCCCACCAGAACCGCCACGGCCACCGACACGATGACCACATAGTAGCTCACGCTGGCGGGCAGAAGCAGCACCAGCATGGCCCCGAAGGACTCGTTGGAGAACTCCAGCGGGTCAAAGGGGCGGTGGCGCAGAAAGGCCACCAGCTGGTCGCACAGATTGGCGGTGACCACCGCCGCCAGCCACAAAAGCGCCGGCCGCGGCCCGTACAGAAACACCGCCATCGCCAAAAGCGGCAGGGTGGCCACCAGAAGATCCTGGTACACCATCAGGCTGCCATGGCGGGAAACAACTTGTTTTTCACTCATGGATACGCTCCCATGGGCCTGCCGCGCAGGCCCGGATTTTTAGCGCTGCCTCGTGCAGCTTACAGGGCCTTCAGGCCCGCCACGGCGGCGGCAGGGTCGGCCGCGCCGAACACCGCGCTGCCGGCCACCAGCACATCCGCGCCGGCCTCCACACAGGCCGGGCCGGTCACGGCGTCCACGCCGCCGTCCACTTCCACCAGGCCGGAAAGGCCCCGCCGGTCGATCTCTTCCCGCAGGGCGCGGATCTTATCCAGCGCCATGGGCATGAACTTCTGCCCGCCGAAGCCCGGCTCCACGCTCATCACCAGGGCCAGATCCAGCTGGTCCAGATAGGGGAACAGCGCCTGCACCGAGGTGTGGGGCTTGACCGAAAGGCCGGTCTTGCAGCCCAGCGCCTTGATGCGGGCCAGGGTGGCGGCGGTGTCGCAGCCGCACTCCAGATGGAAGGTGATGAGGCTGGCCCCGGCCTTTGCAAAGGGTTCTGCATAGGTGAGGGGGTCGTCGATCATCAGATGAACGTCATAAAATGCATCGGGCAGGGCCTTGTGCAGGCTTTTCAGCACCGGCATACCAAAGGAAATGTTGGGCACAAAGTGTCCGTCCATCACGTCGTAATGAAGCATCTGTGCGCCGGCATCCAGCACGGCACGGCAATCGCTGCCCAGATGGGCGAAATCCGCCGAGAGGATCGACGGGCTGACCATAGCCATAAACGGCCTCCTTATCTTCGGCCCCGCGGCAAGGCCGCCGGGGCAGGGGTTTTTCTCATCGGTTCTGCCCGCCCGCACCGGCCGCAGCCGGGGCGCATTTTCGGGGCGGGAACTTCGGCCAACAGCCGGTTTTATTGTATCGTATCAGGCCCTCAAATGCAAACCGCAGGCAGATTTTGTGGGGATTTTTCACATATCTTTCCCGTTTTTGCTGGGCAACCTGCTCATTTGCGGCCTTTTTTCGCGCCCTCGGCGGGCAGGGTGAAGCTGAAGCGGCACCATTCGCCCTCCTGGCTTTCCACCCAGATCTTGCCGCCGGAAAGGTTCACCAGCACCTTGCAGATGTGCAGCCCAAGGCCGCTGCCCCGGGTGTTCAGGCCCCGGCTGCGGTCCTCTTTGAAAAAGCGGTCAAACACAAAGGGCAGGGCCTCGGGGGCAATGCCCGGGCCGGTGTTCCAGATACTCACGGTCACCTGGCCGCCGCTTCGGGTCACGCCGAAGCGGATGATGCCCTCCTCGGGAGTGAACTTGATGGCGTTGTCCAGCAGGTTGTACACCACCTGATGCACCAGATCCGGGTCGGCGTACACCATGGTGCGCTCGGGCACCAGCCCCTGAATCTGGATCTTGCCGCTCTCAATGCGCTGTTCGGCGGCCAGTGCCGCGCCGGTGATGCTCTCCCACACGTCGTAGCTGCGGGCGTTCACCTGATATTCGCCCGCCTCCAGCTTGGAGATGTCCAGCATATTCTGGATGAGCCGGGTCAGGCGGCCCACCTCCTGGCTGACCACGCCCAGATAGTGGTTGTACAGCTCCGGGGGAATGGTGCCGTCCAGCATACCGTCCACAAAGCCCTTCACGCTGGTCATGGGGGTGCGCAGTTCGTGGGCGATGTTGCCCATGAAGTTGGAGCGGGAAGAGTCAATGGCCTCCAGATTGGCGGCCATGTTGTTGAAGGTCACGGCCAGCTGGGCCACCTCGTCCTCGCCTTCCACCGGCACACGGGTGGAGAAATCCCCCGCGCCGAACTTGCGTGCCGCCTCGGCAATGCGCCGCAGCGGCAGGGTGAGCCGGGTGGTGAACACCACGCTGAGCAGGCTGGAAATCAGCAGCATCAGCCCCGCCGAGAGGATGAAGGTGCTAAACATATCCGCCACATAGCCGTTCAGCGCCGAGGTGTTGGAGGAGGCAAACGCATACCCCCGCACCTGGCCCGCAGCGTCGGTGAGCACACAGCCCGCGGTGTACTGGCCTTTGTCGTACACGCCGCCCAGCGTGCCGGAGTCGAACATCGCCTTCTGCCCGCCCGCCATCTGGTCCAGCACATTCCGGGGGATCTGCGCGCCCAGCGCCTGATCAAACCCCGCTGCCAAAACCACGTTGCCCTGGGCGTCGGCCAGCAGCAGGCTGGAATCGCTGGTTTCGCTGACGATGCCGATGGCCCGCTGCATCCGGTCCCGGTCCTCTTCGCTGAGCTGCGGCAGGTCCTCGCCCTGCTGCAGCAGGCTGACCTGCTTGGCCGCCACCTGCACCACGCCGCTGAGGGCGCTTTTGCGCTCGCCGACGAAGTAGCTCATGGAGAGGTACATCTGCACAAAGCCCATCACCGTAATGCCCGCCACCAGCAGGATGGCCGTGGTGGCGAAGTACATATTGCTGATGGTCTTGCGCATATGCCGGTTCAATCTTTCACCTCAAACATATAGCCCACGCTCCACACGGTTTTCAGGCGCCACTTGTCCGACGCGCCCTCCAGCTTTTCCCGCAGGCGCTTGATGTGTACGTCGATGGTGCGGGAATCGCCATAGTACTCGAAGCCCCACACCTCGTCCAGCAGCTGGTCACGGGTGAACACCCGGTTGGGGTGAGAAGCCAGGAAGTTCAGCAGCTCCAGCTCCTTGGGGGGCGCATCCACCACCTTGCCTTTTACCTTCAGCTCATAGCGGGACATATCCACGCTCAGGTTGTCGTAGCTGATCACGCCGGTGTCGGCCTCCTCGGCGGTGGTGCAGCGGCGCAGCACCGCCTTGATGCGGGCCACCACTTCCTTGCTGTCAAAGGGCTTCACCACATAGTCGTCGGCGCCCAGCTCCAGCCCAAGTACCTTGTCAAAGGTTTCGCCCTTGGCCGTCAGCATGATCACCGGGGTCTGGCCCTGGGCGCGAATGCGGCGGCACACTTCCCAGCCGTCCATCTTGGGCATCATCACGTCCAGCAGCACCAGGTCGGGCTTGTTCTGGGTGTAGGCGGCCAGGGCGGCCTCGCCGTCGTGGGCCTGGAAGGTCTGGTAGCCCTCCTTTTCCAGATAAAGCCGCAGCAGGTCGCAGATGTTCTTGTCGTCGTCCACGATCAGGATCTTTTCATTTGCCATTGCTCGTCATCCTCCCGAATGCGCCCGGAGGCGCGGGTTATTGTGTTGAAAGCATCGGTTCGGCGCGGGGCGCAGAAACCGATTTTATCATTCATAGTATGTAATATCAGTATAATATAAAAATATGTCCAAATAAAGAAGGTGCGCCGATTTTTCGGCGCGCCGGGCGAAAAAGGATGGGGACGGCCAGGAGGCCGCCTCACGGGTTCTTCAGCACAAAGCAGGGCAGGGGGGCCGTCTCGGCCCAGTTGGCAAAGCGGGCCTCCAGCACCGTGTACCGGGTCAGGGGCAGGCGCTCCAGCCAGGCCAGCACCGCCTTTTTTTCGCCGTCCCCGTTGGGGCCGCCGCTGTACAGGCAGGCCGCCAGAATGCCGCCGGGGCGCAGGGCCGCCAGCGCCGCCTCCAGCGCGGGCAGGCTGGTGGCCGGGGTGCTGAATTGATGGTGGTCCGCCCCGGGCAGGTAGCCGAAGTTGAACACCGCCGCGTCAATGCCGCCCGCGGGCAGGTAGGCGGCCAGGTTGGCGTGGTCGGCCTGCACCGCCCGGCCGATCGCCTCAAGCCCGGCGGCGGCCAGGCGGGCGTTGGTGTTGGCCACGGCCTGGACCTGAATGTCCAGCCCCAGCACCCAGCCCTCCGGCCCGGCCAGCCGGCAGAGGAACTCGGTGTCGCCGCCGTTGCCGCAGGTGGCGTCGAGAAATTTCCCGCCGGGCTTCAGGTGAGCCGCCAGGAACCGGTGGGTCAGCTCCACCGCCGTGAGGGGCGGGGTGCGCCGCCGCACCAGCGCGCCCTCCGCGGCGGCAAAGTCAAAGCGGGCGGCGAATGCCAGGGCGCCCTCGTCCGCCGGAAGGGCGGCGGTGTACAGGCTGGCCCGGCCCTTTTCAAAGCCGCCGGTGCGGTGCAGCGCCTGCCGAAGCAGGTAGCTGCCGTACCCGCGCCGCCGCCAGGCCGGGTCGATCTCCAGCCGCTCAATCCGGATTCCCTCTCCCTGCGGGCAGAGCAGGCAGCGGCCCACCGGCTGTTTTTCTTTATATAAAGTAAGCAGCGTTCCGCCGGGGGCCGGGGTTTCAACGATGTTCATGGCAGTTCCTTTCCGCGTGGGCTTGTGGTATACTGGGCAGCAGATGCCCGTTTCACCTAGCCTACCCCGCGCCCGACACAAAGTCAAGGCAAGTTGGGAAGTCTAAGATACCGCGGCGGCAAAGCCTTCCCCCCGCGCAGGCAAATTGTGAAATTCACAGTTC
Source organism: uncultured Oscillospiraceae bacterium (assembly GCA_934513685.1). GTDB lineage: Bacteria > Bacillota > Clostridia > Oscillospirales > Ruminococcaceae > SFJ001. The sequence continues at coordinate 42,386 of CAKSWY010000018.1, forward strand.
TTTCACCGCTGAAAGAACCCTTTTTCACAATTTCCCGGTAAACTACAATCAGCAAAGGAAAACAGGGGCCTGGCCCCCGGGTGAACGGCGAGCGTCCGCCCCCTTTACGAAAGGATGGTAACAATGGACAATCAGTGGGAATATGATTACTCCAATCTCTATAACGGCAGCAACGGCAATGCCGGTGCCCAGCGCCCCGGCGATACTTCCACCTACTCCACCGACGCTTCCTGCGGCTACACCCCCGCGGGCGGCACCGGGGCAGGCGGCGCCGTGCCGCCCCAGGGCCCGGTGAACGCGGGCAGCCCGGCCGACGGCCAGCCCCCGCGCCCCAAGAAGCCGGTAAACGGCAAAAAGATCCTCACCGGGGTTCTGTGCCTGGTGCTGGCCGGGGCCGTGGGCTTCGGCGGCGGCTACCTGGGTGCTGCCGTGGCCGGCGGCGGCAGCCGGGTGGTGTACCAGACCGTACAGCGGGATTCTTCCTCCGGTGACACCACCGGCAGCGCGGCCTCGGCCCTGAGCCTGACCGACGTCTCCAGCATTGTGTCGCCCAGCGTGGTGGCCATCACCACCGAGGTGATGACCAGCTCCAACACCTGGTTCGGCGGCCAGTATGTGGAGAGCGGCGCCGGCAGCGGCGTGATCATGAGTGAGGACGGCTACATCATCACCAACAACCATGTGGTGAGCGGCGCCTCCAACGTGACCGTGACCCTGCAGGACGGCAGCACCCATCCTGCCACCGTGGTGGGCGCCGACAGCCAGAGCGACATCGCTGTGGTGAAGATCGACGCCACCGGCCTGACCCCCGCCGTGATGGGCGACAGCGACAAGCTGGCCGTAGGCGAGACCGTGCTGGCCGTGGGCAACCCCCTGGGCGAGCTGAGCGGCACCGTGACCAACGGCATCGTCAGCGCCCTGAACCGGGAAGTGACCGTGAACAACCAGAAGATGACCCTGATCCAGACCAACGCCTCCATCAGCCCGGGCAACTCCGGCGGCGGCCTGTTCAACGCAGAGGGTGACCTGATCGGCATCGTGAACGCCAAGTCCGTCTCCGACAACGCCGAGGGTCTGGGCTTCGCCATCCCCGTGAACACCGCCATTCAGGTGGCCACCGATCTGATCCAGAACGGCTACGTCTCCGGCCGGCCCGTGATGGGCGTGACCGTGGTCACCATCTCCGACGCGCAGACCGCCGCCCAGTACGGCGTTTCCAGCTACGGCGTGTATGTGGCCGAGGTGACCGAGAACGGCCCCGCCGCCCAGGCCGGTGTGCAGAAGGGCGACCGCATCGTGAGCGTGGACGACACCCTCATCGAGTCCAACAACGACCTGACCGACCTGATCTCCAGCCACGCGGTGGGCGACACTCTGAACGTGCAACTGAGCCGTGACCGCCAGCTGATGAACGTGCAGGTCACCCTCGGCGAGCGCACCGAAGGCTGATCGGCCTCAACTTCTTAATTTCCGCACCCGTGGGCCTTCACCGGCCCACGGGTGTTTTTTGTGTTTGGCCGCGCGTTCGGCGGCGCTTTGGGGCGCTTTTTAGCGAAAAATGCCGTGTTGCGGCCTGCCCGGGAATGGGGTATAATAAGGTGTATTCGCCCCGGCCGGGGCGATGCGCAAAAAAGCAACACCGGGGCCGCCCCGGTTCTGGAAAGGAGCCTGCCGCTTATGCCCGGCACCCTGTATGTGGTGGCCACCCCCATCGGCAACCTGGACGATATGCCGCCCCGGGTGGCGGCCACCTTCGGCCTGGCCGATTTTGTGGCCGCGGAGGACACCCGCGTCACCCTGAAGCTGCTGAACCATCTGGGGCTGAAAAAGCCCATGGTCAGCTATTTTGAGCACAATGCCGCCCAACGGGGCGGGCAGATCCTGGCCCGCATTCAGGCTGGGGAGAACTGCGCCCTGTGCAGCGATGCGGGTATGCCCGCCATCTCCGACCCCGGCGAGCAGATCGTCACCGACGCGCTGGAGCTGGGCATCCCCGTGGTGCCGGTGCCGGGCGCGTCCGCCTGCGTCACCGCCCTGGCGGTGAGCGGCCAGCCCACCGCCCGCTTTGTGTTTGAGGGCTTTCTGCCGGTGCCCCGCCGTGCCCGCGCCCAGCGGCTGGAAAGCCTGAAGCGGGAGGAGCGCACCGTCATCTTCTATGAGGCCCCCCACAAGCTCAAGGGCACCCTGGCCGACCTGGCCGGGGCCTTCGGCGAAGAGCGCAGCATCACCCTGTGCCGGGAGCTGACCAAGCTGCATGAGGAGATCTTCAAAACCACCATCGGCGGGGCCATGGCCCGCTACGCCGAGGAGGCCCCCCGGGGCGAGTTCGTGCTGGTGATGGCCGGCGCTTCCCCCGAGGAAACCGAGGAGACCCCGCCCACGCTGGAAGAGGCCGTGGCCGCCGCCAGGGCCCTGATGGCCCAGGGGCAGAGCGCCAGCGCCGCCGCCAAGGCGGCCGCCGCCCAAAGCCCCTTCGGCAAGGGAGAAATTTACCGTCTGCTGTGCCGGGAGGAGGGGGACAAATGACCCGCCTTGTGGTCGTGTCCGACAGTCACGGCAACCCCGCCGCCCTGCGCCGGGCCATTGCCTCGGTGCCGGATGCAAGCGCCGTGTTCTTTCTGGGGGACGGCATCCGCGACCTTTTGCAGGTTCGGGGGGAGTTCCCCGGCCTGCGGTTTTACCCGGTGGCGGGCAACTGCGATTTTCAGCGCAGCTACCCCGCCGAGGGGCTGGTGCCCTTTGAGGGGAAGCTGATCTTCTACACCCACGGCCACCTGTACGGCGTGGCCATGGGGCCGGAGCAGCTGCAGCTCACCGGCGAGAACCGCGGGGCGGACCTTGTGCTGTTCGGCCACACCCACCGGCCGCTCATCGTGCCCGGCGAGCGGGACTGGCCCGCCGCCCTGAACCCGGGCAGCTGCAGCCGCCCCCGCGGCCCCGAAGGCCCCACCTTTGCGGTGCTGACCTTGGAAAAAGGCCAGCCGCCCCATATGGAGATCCGCCGCCTGCGGGAGGGCGGCAACCAATAACGCCTGCCCCGCAGCGGCAAGGAGGAATTGATTATGAACGCACCCCTCATTCATCTGCCCGAGGTAGACAGCACCAACCTCTGGGCCAAAGCAAACCTGGACAAGCTGGCCCCCGCCGGTGTGGTGTGGACCACCTGCCAGACCGCCGGCCGCGGCCGCCTGGGCCGGGGCTGGACCAACGCCGCCGGGCAGGGCCTGTACCTGACCAGCGGCTACACCGCCAAAACCGTGCAGCCCAGCACCCTGCCCCTGTTCAGCGCCCTGGCCGTGCAGCGGGCGCTGACCACCGTGCTGGGCCCGCTGGATTTGAAGGTGAAGTGGCCCAACGACCTGATCCTCAACGGCAAAAAGCTGGTGGGCATTCTGTGCGAGGGCACCGCGGGCGGCATCGTCAGCGGCATCGGCACCAACCTGGCCCAGGACCAGGCCTATTTCGACGCCCTGAACCTGCCCCACGGCACCAGCCTTGTGCTGGAGGGCCTGACCGTGAACGACCCGATGATCGAGCAGCTGGCCGCCGCCTACGCCGAGGAGCTGACCGGCCCCCGCTTTGCCGTCTGGGCCGCCGAGGGCTTTGCGCCCTTCCTGGAGGAGTACCGCGCCCTGTGCATCAACCTGGGCCGCCCCGTCAAGTTTGAGGGCGGCCAGGGCGTGGCCGAACAGGTGGACGAAGAGGGCCGCCTGATCGTGCGCACCAAGGCGGGTGAACAGAAAGTTTTCACCGGCGAGGTGAGCGTAAAGGGCGTTTATGAGGACATCGAACGCACCGAGCGCACCCCCCGCTGACCCCCAAGACCGCTTATCCACCCGCCGGGCTGCCCGCCCGGCCTGACCCGGAGGGAATACACCCCATGACCACGAACGATTACATCCAACTCATTATCTGCTTTGTCTGCATCGGCGCATTTCTGTACATGCTCTTCCGCTGGAACCAGGGCTCGAACCCGGCCGACGGCAAGAGCAGCGACCGCACCCCCGCCGGCGAGGACAAGGCGGTGGGCGCGGCCAAGCTGCGCCGCAAGGCCGAGGCTTGGGCCCGCACCCACGACGCCAAGGTGATCGGCCCCGTCAGCCTGAACTGGGGCGGCAAGGAAGGCAGCTTTGACTTTGTGCTGGTGGGCTGGTTCGGCGCGCTGGGCGTCAACTGCCTGGGCTACGGCGGCACCATTTATGGCACCGCCGACGAGAAGCAGTGGCTGCAGGAGAAGAACGGCACCCGCCTTCAGTTCGACAACCCCTTGGAAGCCCAGACCACCTCGGCCCGCGTTCTGCGCGGCGTTCTGATGGACGGCGGCCTGCGCGGCATGGACGTGGAGAGCGCCCTGGTGTTCACCAGCCCCGCCGTGGAGCTGAGCCTGCCCCGCCGCCTGAACTATTACAGCAACGAGACCTTTGCCGCCCTGCTGAAAGAGAGCCGCTTCGCCGCCGACAAGGGCGTGGACGTGGAAAAGGCCTGCCAGCTGATCGAGGCCGCGAACACCGCCGCCAAGCAGTAAGCGCCCGGGTGAGGGGGCACGCGGGGCCGTCCGTTTTGCATTTGTTCAGAATTTTCACCGGGATTTACAGATTATTCATATCCCCGTAAAAATTTCATCGTAACTGCCCTGTATACTCATAATCACAGAACAGCGGAGCCGCAACCGCCCGTTCTGTACATGATTCCTCCTCACACCAAAGCGATACCCCAAAAAGAAAAAATGCTCACCTGGACCGCAAGCAGGTGAGCATTTTTCTTTTTGTGCCGGCTGCCGGGCGGCGGCAGAATGCCGTGCAGGCAGAGCCTTCCCCCAACCAAACGTACTCTTGTTTTTTACACATTGCCGCCCGCGCCGAAAAACGGCCCACAAACAGACGGTTTCGGGCAATCGGCGGCGGTGCGGGTCTTGCCTTTTTCGGATTTTATGATACAATAAAGCGAGAGAAGGGGCCCAACCCTTCGCAAACAGGGCCGTGCCTCCCGTGCAGGCCGAGCACCCCGTCCAAACTACTTATTTTCTGAGGCACGGAGAAAAAGGAGTACAACCATGGCTTACAAGATTACTGATGCTTGTGTTTCCTGCGGCACCTGCGCCGGCGAGTGCCCTGTGGGCGCTATTTCTCAGGGTGACAGCCAGTACGAGATCGACGCCAACGCTTGCGTTGATTGCGGCACCTGCGCTGGCGCTTGCCCCACTGGCGCGATCGAGCAGGAGTAAGTTCCCGCTCTGCGCTGATTGACAAGCAGAATGGCGGCGGTTCCCTTGCGGGGCCGCCGTTTTTTTGTGCCTTCGGTTCGCCGTTTTTGATAAGGAGACCTGCCATGACCACCTGTGAGACCCTCACCCACGGCACCCGCGTGTTCCTGTCCCGCCGGCACCGCTTCGGCACCGATGGAATGCTTCTGGCGGACTTCTGCCGCCCCCGCCGGGACGAGCTGGCCGCCGACCTGTGCGGCGGCTGCGGCATTGTGGCCCTGCGCTGGCACGATGAGGGCCACCGTGGCCCCTGCATCTCGGTGGAGCTGAACGGGGAGGCCCACGGCCTGCTGGCGGCGGCGCTGGCGGCCCAGCCCGAGGCGGCCGGGCACATTCAGGCGGTTCACGCCGACCTGCGCACCTACACTCCGGCCCAGGCCGGGCAGTTTCATCTGGCGGCCTGCAACCCGCCCTATTTTACCGGCGGCCATGTCAGCCCGGACCCCGCCCGGGCCGCCGCCCGCCACGAGGAGACCTGCGCCTTTGAGGACGCCGCCGCCTGTGCGGCCCGCCTTTTGCGGGACGGCGGGCGCTTTGCGGTGTGCCACCGCCCCGAGCAGCTGGCCCGGGTGCTGGCGGCCCTCACCGCGGCCCGGCTGGAGCCGAAGCGCCTGCAATTTGTAAAGCAGGCTCCGGACGCGGCCCCCTGGCTGTTTTTGTGCGAGGCCCAGAAGAACCGCCGTCCCGGCCTGACCGTTCTGCCGGATCTTCTGCCCGGCCAGTACCCTCATTACTGAGTTGGTGCGTCTTTTTTCTGTTATACAATTATAGGACAACACAAGGCCCCTTCGGTGTATTCCGAAGGGGCCTCTCTTTGCGTTTTTGTGGGGTTATAGGTTTTGGTTTTTGGGGGATAGGGGGTGGGATTACTGTGCTGCCGTTTTGGCACAGAAATGCGGTTGGGTTGTCACACTGCCTTTAGTGTGCACCAGCGCCAAGCGCCCCACCTCATCCGCCACGGCTTCGCCGTGCCACCTTCCCCTCGAGGGGAAGGCTTTACCTCCGCGACATTCAGGCTTCCCCTTGAGGGGAAGCTGTCTGCGAAAGCAGACTGATGAGGTGGCATCTTCTCTTTGCAGTCAGGCTGTGGCAGCGAACGCGGTCAACACTTCATCCACCCCCGCAAAAAGTTTACTTGTAGCTCTCGGCCAGGGCGCGCAGGGCGGGCAGACTGCGCTTCACCTTTTCGGTGTCGATGCAGTAGGCCATGCGGAAGTATCCCTTCACGCCGAAGTTGTTGCTGGGCACCAGCACCAGCTCAAACTGCTTGGCCCGGTTGCAGAAGGCCACCGCGTCCTCCTCCAGCGCCTTGGGGAAGATGTAGAAGGTGCCGCCCGGCTTCACGCAGGTAAAGCCCAGGCTGGTCAGCTCGTTGTACAGCAGGTTCATGTTCGTCTCGTACACCGACAGGTCGCTGGTCTGGTCCAGCACCTTGCTCACCGCCAGCTGAATGATGCTGGGGGGGCAGTTGTGGCCGGTCTCCCGGCTGATCTGGCTGCACATATCCGCGATCACGTCCGCGCCCTCGGCGGCGGGGTTCACCGCCACGTAGCCGATGCGCTCGCCGGGCAGGCTCAGGCTCTTGGAGAAGCTGTAGCAGGTCAGGGTGTTCTCGTACATGGAGGCCACATACGGCCCGTCCACGCCCGCGAACTGAATCTCCCGGTACGGCTCATCGCTGATCAGGTAGATGGGGTGGCCGTACTCCTTGCCCTTCTGGCGCAGCAGCTCGGCCAGGCGCTTCAGGGTGGCGGTGGTGTACACCACGCCCGAGGGGTTGTTGGGGGTGTTCACCAGCACCGCCGCCACGTTGGGGCCCAGCATCGCCTCAAAGGCATCGAACTGGATCTGGAAGTCCTCCACGTTGGCGGGCACCACCTGAAGCTCCACGCCCGCGCCGTTGATGTAGGGGGTGTACTCGGGGAAGAAGGGCGCGAAGGTGAGCATCACGTCCCCGGGCTGGGTCACGGCGCGCACCGCGTGGGCCACCGCGCCCGCCGCGCCGGTGGTCATAAAGATGTGCCTAGCCTCGTAGGGCAGGCCGAAGCGCTTTTTCAGCGAGTCGGCCACCGCCTGGCGCACGCTCTGGATGCCCAGCACCGGGCTGTAGCCGTGCAGGGCCACGGGGGGCTGGGTCTGGAGCAGGTGAATCATCTCATCGGTGAACGCCTGCGGCACCGGTACGCTGGGGTTGCCCAGGCTGTAATCGAACACGTTTTCCTTGCCGATCTGAGCCGCCCGGGCGGCGCCCCAGGCGCACATTTCCCGAATAACGGATTTGTTTTGCAGCATTCCGCGGTAATGTTCAGAAAGCATGATGGAACCTCCTATTTCGTTACAAAGCGCATCTCAAGGCAGCCCGCGGCCGCCGGAAAAGCAATGGAAACGCCGGGCTTACTCCCGCTGGGCCAGCACGATGGCCACAAACATCAGCACACAGCCGGCCAGCTCCCGCCTGGTGGGAATCTGGTGCAGCACCAGCGCACCGGCCAGCACCGCAAACACGCTTTCCAGGCAGAGGATCAGGCTAGCCACGGTGGGGTCGGTGTCCTTCTGGGCCACGATCTGCAGCGTGTAGGCCACGCCGCTGCTCAGCACACCCGCGTACAGAATGGGCATCGCCGCGCTCAGGATCGCCCCCAAGTTCGGGTGCTCAAGCAGCATGGGGATGAAGCTGAGCACCCCGCAGGTGAAGAACTGAATGCAGGAGAGCTTAACGCCGTCCACCAAGGGGGAGAAGTGGTCGGCACACAGGATGTGGCCGGTGAAGGCCAGGGCGCACAGCAGCACCAGGCCGTCGCCCAGCGAGAGGCCCTCGGCCCCGTTCATGCACAGCAGCCACAGGCCGGCGGCGCTCATCACCACGCTGAGCCACACCCACCAGCGGGGCCGGCGGCCGAAGAGAAGGCCCGCAATGGGCACCAGCACCACATACAGCGCCGTGATAAAGCCCGCCTTGCCGGGGGTGGTGTACTGCAAACCGCACTGCTGAAGAGACGAGCCGAGAAACAGCATCACACCGCAGGCAATGCCTCCCACAGCCAGCACCCGGCCGCTGCCGTTTTCCGGCAGGCCGTGGGCCTTTTGGTTGGCCGGGTCGTGCTCTTCCCGCCAGGCGATGACCGGCAACAGCACCAGCGCGCCCAGAAACATTCGCACGCAGTTAAAGGTAAAGGGGCCTACATGGTCCATGCCCACGGTCTGGGCCACAAACGCCGAGCCCCAGATCAGTGCCGTGAGCAGGAGCATCAGATTGCCCCTCAGTTTTTTCATTTGCAAAAAACGATCCCTCCGTCCTATTAGGAACCACTTTAGCATAGCACATTCCCCGGGCAATCGCAAGGAAAAGCGCCTTTTGCTGGTCTTTCACCGCAGAGCGTGCTACAATAGGCGGAGCGCTTTCGTGCGGTGAAGAAACGGGCGGCGGGGGAAGCCTGAGCGCGGCAGGAAAAGCCTTCCCCTTGAGGGGAAGGTGCCGAACGGATGTGAGGCGGATGAGGTGGAGCGCGGATCATTGCTGCAACCTAGCGGCAGCGCAACAACCCAACGCACGGGTGAGGAGATACAGCACCCGTCACCGCCACAGCCTCACCGCAACCGCGAGATGCCACCTCATCCGTCGGCTATCGCCGACAGCTTCCCCTCGAGGGGAAGCCTGAGCGCGGCGGAAAAGACTTCTTCTCATTCTTTTTGCTTTCATGCCCTGCACTGCGATACTATACTTACTTAAGATACATAGATACATAAATAAAACCACACGAACCCACGAAAGGAACCCCCATGCAAAACTCTCTCACCAGCGGCAGCGTGCTCAAAAGCATTCTCCGCTTCTCGCTGCCCTACCTGCTCTCGTACTTTTTGCAGACCCTTTACGGCATGGCCGATCTGTTTCTCATCGGCCGCTACGGCGGGGTGGACGGCACCACCGCCGTTTCCATCGGCAGCCAGGTGATGCATATGATCACGGTGATGATCGTGGGCCTGGCCATGGGCGCCACCGTGATGATCGGCCAGGCCGTGGGCGCACAGAACCGGGCCAAGGCCAACCGCTACATCGGCAACACCATCACCCTGTTTGCGGGCGCCGCCGCCGTGCTCACCCTGGCCATGCTGTCCCTCTCCAAGGGCATCGTCCGCCTCATGTCCACCCCGGAGGCAGCCCAGGCCAGCACCGAGGCCTACCTGCGCATCTGCTTTGCGGGCCTGCCCTTCATCATTGCCTACAACGTCATCAGCGCCATCTTCCGGGGCATGGGCGACTCCAAAAGCCCCATGTACTTCATTGCGGCGGCCTGTGCGGCCAATATCGGGCTGGACATCCTGTTCATGGGGCCGCTGGCCCTTGGCCCGGCCGGTGCGGCGCTGGGCACCACCCTCAGCCAGGCATTCAGCGTGGTGCTGTCCCTCATCGTGGTGGTGCGGCGGCGGATGCTGCCCGACCTGTCCGCGGCCCATCTGCGCCCCCAGCGGGAGATTCTTGGCGACATGGTCAAAATCGGCGTGCCGGTGGCCCTGCAGGACGGCTTCATTCAGGTGTCCTTTCTGGCCATCACGGTGTTCGCCAACCTGCGCGGCCTGAACGACGCGGCCGCCGTGGGCATTGTGGAAAAGATCATCGGCATCCTGTTCCTGGTGCCTTCCACCATGCTGTCCACGGTGTCGGCGCTGGCCGCCCAGAACATCGGTGCGGGCAAGCCCCAGCGCGCCCAGGAGGTCATGCGGGACGCCATCTTCATCGCCGCCGGGGTGGGGCTGGTGCTGGCCGGGGCCACCCAGTTCTGCGCCGTGGGGCTGGTGGGGCTGTTCACCGAGTCCGACACGGTGGCCCTCATGGGCAGCCAGTACCTGCGCAGCTATGTGTGGGACTGCCTGCTGGCGGGCATCCACTTCTGCATCAGCGGCTATTTCTGCGCCTGCGGTGTGTCCGGTTATTCCTTCACCCACAACGCCATTTCCATTCTGTGCGCCCGGCTGCCTCTGGCCTGGCTGGCCAGCCGGAACTTCCCGGGCACCCTGTTTCCCATGGGCTGTGCCGCGCCGGCCGGTTCGCTGGTGTCGGTGGTGGTCTGCGCGGTGCTGCTGCGCCGCCTTGCCAAAAAGCAGGCCGCGGAGGAACCCAAGGCCGCCTGAGCGGCCCCGCCCAATTTATTCTGCCGGAAAAAAGCGGTGTGCCCGGCCGGGTGCACCGCTTTTTGTTCTGTTTCCGGCGCACTTTACCTCGTAAAAGCATATTGTACAAAACGCCGTGCCGTATGGATAAAAATGCCAAAAGCAGGGGGGATTCTCTGTGCCATTTGGAGATTTTCTTAAAATCTTTCCAAAATTAGTTGAAAAAATTTTGCCGATATGGTAGATTGAAATCGGAAATAGAATGTTCGCTCCGTTTGTATCCGGAACCTGAAACCGAATAAAATGAACCTTTGAGACGTGAGCACGGGGTTGGGCCGGCAGGAAACTGCCGATTTCTTCTCTGCGCTTTTTTCTTTTCTCTTCCGGGTGCATGGCCCGTCCCCTCTGGTGCATATATAGAAAGGGAGGGCCCGCCGGGATGGGCCGAACAGAAGGAGGAATCTGCCATTGGAACAGAAATTTTATGACGCTGTGGCGGCCTCGCCGGTCATCGCGGCCGTAAAAAACATGGAGGGGCTGGAGCAATGCCTGGCCACCGACACCATCCAGGTGGTATTTCTGCTGTTCGGCGACATCTGCTCCATTGGGGACATTGTGGCCCGGGTCAAGCAGGCAGGCAAGCTGGCCATGGTGCACGCCGATCTGGTCACCGGGCTGTCCGGCTCCAAGGAGATCGCGGTGGATTTTCTGCACAGCGCCACCCAGGCGGACGGCATCATCTCCACCCGGCCCAACTTCATCCGCCGCGCGCGGGAGCTGCACCTGTACACGGTGCTCCGCGTGTTCGTGATCGACTCCATGGCGCTTTCCGGCGTGGAAAAGCTGGAGAGCGTCCACCCGGATTTTCTGGAGGTGCTGCCGGGGGTCATGCCCAAAACCATCCGGAAGATTTGCGCCGCCGTTCACACCCCGGTGCTGGCCGGGGGCCTGATCGCCGACAAAGAGGATGTGCTGGCCGCCCTGAGCGCCGGGGCCATGGCCATTTCCACCACCAACCAGCAGGTGTGGATGATGTAACCCCTTTGGTTTTGTTTCTTCCCGGCCGGATGGCCGGATGTGTGTGCACCCCCGGCCGTGCCCGAAGGCCGGGCGGCCCCGCGCAGCGACGTGCCCGAAGCTGCGGCGGACGTTTCTGAGAAGCGGCTCTCCCCGCGGGAATGGCCCTGTTTGCCCCGCTGGGGCGGGCAGCTTCTGAAAGGAGTATGTGCAATGTGCTGTGACACAAAACAGAAGATCGCGCAGGCTCTGCGCCAGCTGATGCTGGAGCGGCCGCTGAAAAAGATCACGGTGCAGGACCTGATGGACCGCACCCAGATGAAGCGGCAGACATTCTACTACCATTTTCAGGACATCTACGACGTGCTGGTGTGGATCTGCCGCCGCCAGCTTGTAGAGCCGCTAGAGCGGCCCGACTACGCCAGCTTTGAAGAGTGGCTGACCACGGCCCTGGAGCTGTTGGACCGTGACCGGCAGTTTTACCGCCGGGCCATGGCCGCCGCCGACCCCAGCCCCCTGAACGCCCTGTGCGAAGAGCTGCTGCGGCCCCGGCTGCTGGCGCTGCTGTTCGGCTGCCGGGAAGAGCGGCTGGACGAAAACCAGCGCTTTGTGCTGGAGTTTGCCATGCACGCCGTGATGGATCAGCTGCGGCGGCTGCTGCTCTCCCGCAAGCCCATGGACCTGAACGAGGCTCGGGCCAAGGCCGTCTGCCTGCTGGAGACCTTCGGCCTGGACGGCGCCGAGTGGAACAACACCGTGCGCATTGCCGGTGCGTAAGCCGCCCGCCGCAAACCGGTGTTTTCTCCGTGTGATCTGTACGCCCCCAATGCCGCTCCCCGGCATTGGGGGCGTTTTTTATTCGGTCAAGGCGGCAAGTGTCCGTGCGCGATCTGCAAAACTCTGTGCAGTTTTTATACAAAG
>CAKSWY010000019.1 GCA_934513685.1 uncultured Oscillospiraceae bacterium
GGTGAAGCACATACCGGAGTAGATGTGGTTGGTGACGCTCAGGTATTCCTGAACCTCGTACAGGTTGTTGTTGTAGATAACGGGGATGGGGTTCTCCTGGGCGTCGTAGGTCTTCTGCTGGAGGGCCTGATACAGCTCAGAGAAGCTCAGAGGCTGGGGGTTGGCACCCAGAGCGGTCATGGTGGCCATGATCACGGGGTTCTCGGGGGTACGGATCAGCAGGCCCTTCATGTCGTCGGGGGTCTCGATGGGGCCCTTGGAGTTGGTCACGCAGCGGAAACCGTTGCAGTAGTGGGCCAGCACGCGCATATTCTGGCTCAGCAGGCCTTCCTCGGCGGCAGCCTCAACGTCGCTGTCCATAAAGGCCCAGGCTTCGTCGAAGTCGGAGAACTGGAAGGGCAGGGCGGAGATGCCCATCTTCGGCTCATAGGTGGCAAAGTTGGAAGCGTCGGTGATAATGATGTCCACCGTGCCGGAATCCAGGGCGATGGAGTTGATCAGGTCGGCGTCACCGCCCAGCTGACCGGAGGGGTACAGCTCAACGGTCACAGCGCCGTTGGTCTTGGACTCGACCTCTTCCTTGAACTGCTTGGCGCCCAGGGCGCGGGGGTCTTCTTCGTTGGTGGAGAAGCCCAGCTTCAGGGTGACGCTGCTGGCGGGAGTGTCCGCCGCGGAGGAGCTGTCGCCCGAAGAAGCAGGAGCGGAGGATGCGGAACCGCCGCAGGCAGCCAGACTGAAGGTCATAACTGCGGCCAGCGCAAGTGCAAGTGCCTTTTTCATAATGGTCTCCTTTTTCCTAAGTGTGTTGTGTGTCTATTGATTTCCCGGCGTTCCCTGCCGGGTTCAATCACGTTTAAATGGTGCCCTTCTTTTCCAGGGCTTTCTTCAGCTCGGCAGCGCCGAAGCGGGGGCTGCTGAGTACGACCTTGCCGAACTTCTCGGCGATGTACTCTTCGCAGTAGGCCATGCTGCCCTGGGCAAAGACGATCACGTCTACCTGATCGGCAATGGTGGCGGCCATTTCCGTCATGCGGGCCTTGAACTGATCCTGATCCAGGCCGAAGGCACCGTCCACCAGGCAGTCCACCAGCTCCACGTGCTTGCCGCACTCGCGGGCCATCCGAAGGATGGTGCCCTTGGTGGGCTCCAGCGTGGTGGGCAGGGTGGCCATTACGCCGATGCGCTGGCCCTTGCGGACGGCCTCGCGGCACATCTCCTCGTCCACGCGGACGATGGGCACGCCGATGTATTTGGCCACGTCCTGCACGCTGTCGGCCACTTCGCCCACACTGCTGCACAGATTCAGCATGGCGTCCACGCCTTCCTCGGCGGCCTTCATGTACATGCCGATCAGCCGGGCGGCGGGGGCGGTGGTTACGTAACCGGCCTCACGCACATCCGCCAGAATGCTGGGGTCCTGCAGGCTGTACAGCTCAACGTCCTCGCCCAGCTGCTTTTTCACTTCCTGCTCCACCAGCTCGATCAGCTCCGGGGTGGTGCTGGTATAGATCAGACCAACTTTCATAAAAGGTGATTCCTCCTTTTGGTGTTCCGCTGCAAAAAAACGAGCGTGTAAAAATGAATATTTTATACATCCTATCTTCAAAAGAAGTCTCGCTTTATTTTGCTGTTACATCCTATGTTTAGGTTACTCTTTTGGTCGGGAAAAGTAAATTGGTAAAAAGCCGATATTTCTCTGCAAAATTGGGCGTTCTGCACAAACATCGGACCAAAAGCGAAAAAATTCTGAGATTTGGCGGGAAACATCCTACAAAAACGGGGGCAAGACATCGGAAAATCTGCGGAATGCAGGCAGGAAGCCTTGCGGCCCACCAGCTGGATGTAGTATGATGAAACTCAATTGGAAACGTAGTCTCTGCGAAAGACGGCAGGACAAAACGAAAAAAGGGGAAGCATATGGGCTTATTTCAGAGCGACAATTACTGGAAAAAGAAGGCGCGCAGCGCAAAGCTTCAGTCTGCACCGATGGAACCGGAAGCCGCATGGCGCAAAGCCGTTACCTCCAGCACGCTGTGGCTGGTGGGCGGCATTGTGCTCATTGCATTCTACCTCTCCGGCGCCCGGGCCGGGGTGGTGACCATTGATACCGGCGTGATGATCCTTCTGGTGCTGATCGGCTGCTACTGCCTGTATCTGGCTTCGGCGCTAGGCAAATTGTGGAAGCAGAAACCCGGGCCCAAGGGTAAAAAGAAGTAAACCGGGGCGAGGTCGCCTGAAATTGCGCCGGGCATCACAAAGAAAGCAAAAAACCACGGCTTGAGATGGAAAATCTCAGGCCGTGGTTTTTTATACAATCATACGGATCAAACCGAGCGGCGCGCCGCTCAGCCCAGCAGGATTTCGACGGCTTCCCGCAGGGTGGATACTTCACCCACGTTGCCGGGGAAGATCACATAGGGGGTGCCGGGGAAAAGGCTTTCCGGCCCGGTCTGCCAGACGGGGATGCCGGGGCGGATCTGACCCAGCACCCGGGCGCACTGCACCCGCAGGGCCTTTACGCCCACATCGCTGCTGGTGATGCCGCCCTTGGCCACCACGAATGCGGGGGTGACCGGCAGCTTGCCCACACAGCTTTGCAGCGCATCGCTGATGGCCACGCTGCGCACCAGCGCCGCCTCGGGGGTATCGTCCGGCAGGGTAAGCACGGTGCGTTTGGTGGAAACGCAGCAGGTCGTGCCCTGCTGAATGAGCCGGGCACACCGCTCGATGATGGAGGCGGCCTCCTGTTCCAGCGCGCCGGGAACCAGCACCTTGTCGCTGTCCATCTCAATGAATTCAATGCCCGGGACCTTTTTCAATTCCTCCAGCTGAGCCGTCGTTTTTTTGGTGTGGCTGCCCACTACAATGATGCCCCCGGCGGAGCTTTTCAGGGTGACCATCTGCTCCCGGCTCAGCAAAGGCTGGCTGGAAATGTTGCCGATGGCCTTGACCAGCGCCGCGGCGCAGCGAATGGTGAAGTGACGCCCCTTGGCCATGGCGCGGTACAGCGCCACCGCAAAGGCCTGCACGTCGCAGTCCTCCACCGCGTTCACAACGACCTTGCCGAAATCGTGCACCGCCAGCAGCTGGGCCTCGATGCCGTCAAAGTCCAGGGCACGCAGGCTTTCCAGCGAGATGCAGGTGATGTCTCCGGCACGGAATTTCCCGGCGGTTTTCTCCTCAATGTAATCGCACAGGTTGCTGGAAGTGTAGCCGAAGGTCTCGTCTTTGGCGAATTCGGTCTGGCCGCAGGGAACCAGCTCGTCCCCATAGCGCACATAATGCACGTTGTCCAGCGTGAAGCGGCCGCCCTCTTTGAAGTAGGGGCACAGGATCTCGCCGTCCATGGCAAAACCGCCCTTTTTCTCTGCCACCTGGCGCAGAAGGTCGGTTTCCAGCGGATAATGCCCCCGCAGGGTGGAGTCACCCCGGCTGATGATCAGGTAATCCATCCCGAACTCCCGGGCAACCTGATCCACGTGCTCGGCAATTTCAATGTGCGCTTTGGTGGTTTCTGCCACGGTGAAGCCGCGGCTGTTGGTGAGGATGAAAAAGAGCTTTTCCGGCGCAGCAAATCCCTTGCGCAGGCTTTCAATGCTCCAATCCGTATAAACAAAAATGTCGTGTACCGTCTGCACACCGGTGGGGTCGTCGTCCAGCACAATGATCTTGCGCTGGTTTGCGTTGGCCTCAGCGGCCAGGGCGGCGCTCAGGCGGGCCGTGTCCGGCTGAGGGTACTGCGCCAGTACGCTGGCGCTGCGGGGCTGTTCCATGGGGCTTCCTCCTTATTCATACAGCACCTGAGCAATCAGAACCAGAGGCTCCTCTCCCAGGCAGGCGATCTGATGGGTGTCGCCGGGCATGGCGGCGATGAGGTCACCGGCCTCCAGCAGCTGCTCTTCGCCGTTGATGATGTGGCGGGCCCGGCCTTTTACAATGACCATGCTTTCCATTTCATGCTCGTGGGTGTGCTTGCCGATGCTGACCCCCGGGGCCAGCGTATGGCGCACATAGGCGCGCCCCTTGCCCAGCATTTCGGCGGGGGCATCCAGCAGGCGCTCCATCATAACCGTGCCCTCGCCGCCCATGCAGTTGGGAATGGGGGTGGGCGTCATTTCGGCTGCTTTCTTGTACAACATCTGAGGTTCCACCTTTCCGGATTTTTTTGCGATGCAGGCAGGAAAACGTTGGATTTTGCAGGCGTTAAACATCCTACCTTTAGAATTTGACTATATTATACATTCAAAAAAATGAAATGGCAAGAAATTCTATGAGATTTGTAAAAGATGCCTATGCAAGACACGCAAATCACACAATACAAAAGCAAACAGTAATGATTTGATACAAAATAAGAATGATTGGACAAAAACAGAGCAGATTTGAAGAATTACGAATAAAAATTCATAAATTGGTATAAATATACGAAATGAGCGCGCCATAGGCGTGCCAGGACCACTGTATTGAACCTACCGCCACGGCAGGGAGAAATGGAACTTTCCTGCCAGCGGCAGGAAGAGAAAACGACGGCAAAGAGGAGGAACCGGCGGCAGGACAGGCAAAACAAAAAAAGGGACGCGCCGCCTCGAAAAGCGGTGCGTCCCTTGGAACATTCCGTGCAGGGGGGTGATGAAACTATGGCTTACAGCTCGGCCAGAACGGCGTCGCCCATGCCGGTGCAGGTGACCAAGGTGCAGCCCTCGGCCATGCAGTCGCCGGTGCGCAGGCCCTTGTCCAGCACGCGGTTCACAGCGGCCTCCACAGCGGCGGCCTCCTCGTCCATGTCAAAGCTGTACTTCAGCATCATGGCAGCGGCCAGAATGGTGCCGATGGGGTTGGCCTTGTTCTGGCCCGCGATGTCGGGGGCGGAGCCGTGAATGGGCTCATACAGGCCGCAGGTGCCGGCGCCCAGGCTGGAGGAGGGGATCATGCCGATGCTGCCGGTGATCATGCTGGCCTCATCGGACAGGATGTCGCCGAACATATTCTCGGTGACGATCACGTCGAACTGGCTGGGGTCCTTGCAGATCTGCATGGCGGCGTTGTCCACGAACATTTCGCCGTACTCCACCTCGGGGTACTCGGCCTGCAGGCGATGCATCACAGCGCGCCACAGGCGGCTGGTGTCCAGCACGTTGGCCTTATCCACGCAGCACAGCTTCTTGCGGCGCTTCATGGCAGTCTCAAAGCCGATGCGGCCGATGCGCTCGATCTCATGCTCCGAGTAGGGCATGATGTCGGTGGCGACCTTCTCGCCGTTGACAGTCTCGGTCTTGTGCTCGCCGAAGTACACGCCGCCGATCAGCTCGCGCACCACGATGAAGTCAATGCCCTTGGCCACGATGGAGGGCTTCAGGGGGCTGGCGTCGGCCAGCTGGGGCCACAGCTTGGCGGGGCGGTTGTTGGCGTACAGGCCCATGCCGGAGCGCAGGTTCAGCAGGCCGCGTTCCGGGCGCTTGGAGCCCTCCATACCTTCCCATTTGGGGCCGCCCACGGCGCCCAGCAGCACACTGTCGCTGGCCAGGCACTTGTCCAGCTGAGCCTGGGGCAGAGGCTCGCCCCACTTGTCAATGGCGCAGCCGCCCATGTCCACATCGGTGTAGGTGAAGGTGTGGCCGTACTTTTCGGCGATCTTGTCCAGCACGCGAATGGCCTGGCCCACGATCTCGGGGCCGATGCCGTCACCGCGGATGACAGCAATGTTCTTGTTCATTGGTTTGTACTCCTTTGTATGGTTCGAGGTTTGAATGAAAACACAGTTCAGCCTTTCAGGCTGTTCATCAGGCCGCCCTTGGAGATGATCTCCTGAATGAAAGCGGGGAAGGGCTCGGCCTGGTAGGTCTCGTTCTTGGTCAGGTTGGTGATCACGCCGGTGTCAAAATCCACGCTCACCTCATCCCCGGCGGCAATGGCGTCGCTGGCGGCCTCACACTCCAGAATGGGCAGGCCGATGTTGATGGAGTTGCGGTAGAAGATGCGGGCGAAGGTCTTGGCGATGACGCAGCTCACACCGGCCGTCTTGATGGCCAGGGGCGCATGCTCGCGGGAAGAGCCGCAGCCGAAGTTCCAGCCGGCCACCATAATGTCGCCGGGCTTGACCCGATTGGTGAAGTCGGCGTCGATGTCCTCCATGCAGTGGCGGGCCAGCTCCTGGGCGTTGGGGGTGTTCAGGTAGCGGGCGGGGATGATGACGTCGGTGTCCACGTTGTCGGGGTATTTATGTACAATGCCGTGTGCGTTCATAGTGCATTTCTCCTTTTGGCGTTACAGGGTGGTGGGGTCGGTGATGTGGCCGGTGAGGGCGCTGGCTGCGGCCGTGGCGGGGCTGGCCAGGTAGACCTCGCTCTCCACATGGCCCATGCGGCCCACAAAGTTCCGGTTGGTGGTGGAAACGCACCGCTCGCCCTCGGCCAGAATGCCCATGTAGCCGCCCAGGCAGGGGCCGCAGGTGGGGGTGGACACGATGCAGCCCGCATCAATGAAGGCCTCGGTCCAGCCGCGGCGGATGCACTCTTTGTAGATGGCCATGGTGGCGGGAATGATGATGCCGCGCACGCCCTTGGCGATGTGCTTGCCCTTCAGGATGTTGTAGGCAGCCTCCATGTCCGAAAGGCGGCCGTTGGTGCAGCTGCCGATGACCACCTGGTCGATGGCAATGTCCTTGCCCTCGCTGGCGGGGTGGGTGTTCTCGGGCAGGTGGGGGTAGCTGACGGTGGGCACCAGAGCGGAGAGGTCGATCTCGATGGTCTGCTCGTACTCGGCGTCCTCATCGGCGGCGTACACGGTCCATTCCCGCTGGCTGCGGCCGGTGAGGTACTCGGTGGTGACCTCGTCCACAGGGAAGATGCCGTTTTTGGCGCCGGCCTCAATGGCCATATTGCAGATGCACAGGCGGTCGTCCATGGTCAGGCTGGCCACGCCGGGGCCGGTGAACTCCATGCTCTTGTACAGCGCGCCGTCCACGCCGATCTGGCCGATGATGGAAAGGATCACGTCCTTGCCGCTCACGTTGGGGCGCAGCTGGCCCTTCAGCACAAAGCGGATGGCGCTGGGCACCTTGAACCAGCACTCGCCAGTGGCAATGCCGGCGGCCAGGTCGGTGCTGCCCACGCCGGTGGAGAACGCGCCCACCGCACCGTAGGTGCAGGTGTGGCTGTCGGCGCCGATGATGCAGTCACCGGCGGTGACGATGCCCTGCTCGGGCAGCAGCGCGTGCTCAATGCCCATCTGGCCCACATCAAAGAAGTTCAGGATGTCGTATTTGTTGGCGAACTCGCGGCACTGCTTGGACTGCTGGGCGCTCTTGATGTCCTTGTTGGGCACAAAGTGGTCCAGCACGATGTTCACGCGGGTGCGGTCAAACACGCTGGTGAAGCCCGCCTTGTTGAACTCGTTGATAGCAACGGGGGTGGTGATGTCGTTGCCCAGCACCTCATCCAGCTTTGCGCGGATGAGCTGCCCGGCCTTTACCTGGTTCAGCCCGGCGTGGGCGGCCAGAATCTTCTGAGTCATCGTCATTCCCATGGAAAATCTCTCCTTTATTCTGAATCTGGGCGATTTTTGTCGTTTACTTGTTGTTTATGGCGCTGATGAGGGACTTCACGCTGGCGGTCATCACGTCGGTGTCGGTGCCGGCGCCCCAGGTGACGGTGCCGCTGCCCCACTTCAGGCCAACGTAGCTGATGGCCCGGCTGGTGGAACCCTGCTCCAGAGCGTGCTGGGTGTAGGTGTCAATGGAGAACTCCATGCCGGTGCCGCTCTGGATGGCGTTGGCCACAGCATCCAGACGGCCGTTGCCGGTGCCGGAGAACTCACGCTGCTGGCCGCCGGTCTCCAGGGTGACCACGGCGAAGAACTCCTTCTTCTGGATGAAGCTCACGTCCACCAGCTTGAAGGGGCTGGTCTTGTTCAGATACGTCTTCTCGAACACATCCCGAACCTCGGGGGCGGAAAGCTCCTTGTGGGCGTGGTCGGACACCGACTTGACGGTGTAGCCCAGATGCTCGCGCATCTTGCCGGGCAGGATGTAGCCATAGGTCTGCTCCAGCAGATAGCCGATGCCGCCCTTGCCGCTCTGGCTGTTGATGCGGATCACATCCGCGTCGTAGGTGCGGCCGATGTCCTTGGGGTCCACAGGAATGTAGGGAACCGTCCAGCGATGGAGCTGCTTCTCTTCCCGCCACTTCATGCCCTTGGCAATGGCGTCCTGATGGCTGCCGCTGAAGGCCGCAAACACCAGCGCGCCGGCGTAGGGGCTGCGCTCGTATACGTGCATCCGGGTGACACGCTCATACACTTCCACGAGAGAGGGCATATCGCTGAAATCCAGATGGGGGTCCACACCATGGCTGTACATATTCATGGCCACGGTGATGATGTCCACGTTGCCGGTGCGCTCGCCGTTGCCGAAGAGGGTGCCTTCCACACGGTCCGCACCGGCCAGCAGGGCCAGCTCGGTGTCGGCCACGCCGGTGCCGCGGTCGTTGTGGGGATGCAGGCTGAGAATGACGCTGTCACGGTACTTCAGGTTGTCGCTGCACCATTCGATCTGGTTGGCATACACATGGGGCATACTCATTTCCACGGTGACGGGCAGGTTGATGATCATGGGGCGCTCGGGGGTGGGCTGCATCACATCCAGAACGGCGTTGCATACCTCCACGGCGTAGTCCGGCTCGGTGCCGGTGAAGCTCTCGGGGCTGTACTCGAAGAGGAAGTTGCCCTCGTATTCGCTGGCCAGCCGCTTGACCAGCTTGGCGCCGTCCACGGCGATCTGCTTGATCTCCTCGCGGCTCATCTTGAACACCTGCTCGCGCTGGGCCACGCTGGTGGAGTTGTAGAAGTGGATCACGGCCCGGGGTGCGCCCTGCACGGCTTCAAAGGTCTTGCGAATGATGTGGTCGCGGCACTGGGTCAGCACCTGCACGGTCACGTCCTCGGGGATCATATTGTTTTCAATCAGGGTACGCAGGAAGGTGTACTCCGTCTCGCTGGCGGCGGGGAAGCCCACCTCGATCTCCTTGAAGCCGACCTTCACCAGCATCTTGAAGAACTCCAGTTTTTCCTGGAGGTTCATGGGCACGATCAGGCTCTGGTTGCCGTCGCGCAGGTCAACGCTGCACCAAATGGGAGCCTTTTCGATGTGATCTTTCTTCACCCAGCGGTATTCGTGCTTGGGGGGATTGTAATAACCTACGGCGTACTTGCTTGCGTCCATCATGGCGGTGGTCCTCCTGTGAAATCCTTTTCCTTGTGCATTGTCTGGCGGGCGGGGCGTCAACTCCCGGCGGAAGAAGCAAATACAAAAGGCCCTCGTCGCTCAAGAGAAAACTCCCTTGAGAGACGAGGGCCTGAAACTCAATTCATGGGCGCCCGCGGTACCACTCTCGTTGCCGGAAAACATCCGGCCGCTCAGTATGATCGGCATTGCTGCGAATCACGCCCCGGATAACGGTGGGGAACCGGCACGGCCTACTGCTGTTCAGCTGTGCTGCTCGAGGGCCAGTATACAGTGGCTGCGGCACTGCCTTGCACCAACCGGCAGCTCTCTGGAGCGCGATGAACCACTGCTTTTTCCCTGTCTACGCAGTTCAAATATCAATATAGCTCAGTATAGCGAAAAAGCCAGAGGGTGTCAAGGCCTTTTTGAAAAAATGGGGCGGATTCTGGATAAAAAGTGCAGGAAGAACGGCGGCGATTCCCATTGGCGTTGCGCCGCTGTGCGGCCCGGCGGCGCAACGCCAATGAAAAGCGTGCATTGGTTCGCCCCGCCCCATGCAGCAAAACATAACAAAAATTGCACCGGGCAGACAAGTTTGTATGGTGGTGCATCCGGCTGCATACGCTATAATGAAAGCAGAACGAACGCGAAAGGAAGTGTACGGAAATGCTTGCGGAGAATCTGGCCATGCTGCGCAGCCTGAAAGGTCTTTCGCAGGAGCAGGCGGCGGAAATTGCCGGGGTGGCCCGGCAGTCCTACGCGAAATGGGAGCAGGGCGACACCCTGCCGGACGTTGAAAAGTGTGCCCGGCTGGCCGCTTTTTACGGGGTAACGCTGGACGCGCTGGTGAACCAGGAAAACCGGGTGGGCGCAGCCCGCATGGCTCCGGCCCCGCTAGGAAAGCACCTGTGGGGTACGGTGGTTCTGGGCATCCGGGGGCAGATCGTGATTCCCAAGGCGGCACGGGAAACCTTTACTTTGCGGGAAGGTGACCGTCTGGTGGTGCTGGGGGACGAAAGCGAGGGCATTGCCCTGGTGAAGGCGGAGACCTTTGAACGAAAAATGCAGCAGCTGCTGGAGCAGGGGCGCCACCAGGCGGACGAGTGACCGGCGGCAAAAAGCAAACGAGGTGATTGAGATGAAATGTCCCCACTGCGGAAAAGAAATGAAGGAGGGCTACCTGTTTACCAGCAAGGACGGCGCATTCAGCTTTGCCGAAGAGGTGCCCGGCGTGTTTACGAATGCAAGCAAGGCCTCCGGCTTTGTAAAAATCACGCCGCTTAAAGCGAGCCATCGGGTGAACATGAAGGCGGAGCTGTGCGAAGCGTGCCGGGTGGGTGTGTTCCGGTATTGACCGGCGGCGCGCTTTTGAAAAAACGCTGCCATTGCCCAAGCGCCATGCGCTAAGATCAATCAAATGCAAGAATAAAATGCAGAGGGCGGATCTTCTCTTTGAAAGAAAGATCCGCCCGCTGTTGTTTTATTGGATTCAATTGGATTAAAAGAAACGTTACCCGTTTGCGTTTTCCACCGTGCGCACCAGAATTTCGGTGGGGTCAGGCAGCAGGTCGCTGTTTGCCAGCTGCAAAATGCGGTCAACGCCGGGGAAGAACGCGTGCAGCAACTCGCCGGTGCAGTGCACGCCGTCGTAATAGGCGTTGTAGTCGGGCCAGGGGTTCAGGTAAACTGTGGCCAGCTTTCGGGCTTCGGCATACTGATCGGCGCGCAGAAACTCCTGCGTGCTGGTGCCGGCTTCTCCGGCCAGTTTGTCCCAGTTGGCCAGGCTGGCCTCCAGATCAATGAGGGTGCAGGGGTCGTAGCTGCCGATCAGTGGGATATTCTCACTGGCCGCATAGGAGCGCAGCCAGCTTTCCACCTGGAAAAAGCCGCTGTGCTGCCCGGAATAAGTGTACTGATTGAACAGCTCCTGATACAGGGTGGGGTAAAAGGGCGACAGCACCAGAATCACGTTCACGTCCCGGCTGCGCAGATACTGAATGAACGCCATGACGGCCTTGCACTGGGTCTCGTCCAGCTGGGTGAAGCCCTCCATGTGCAGGCTGTCAAAGGTGCCCAACTGCAGCATGGCATCGGCGGAAACCTCCGCCGCATCCCGGCCGCGGTAGCTTGCGGAATAGAGAATGCTGCCGTCCCCCCGCTTGATGGCGGTGGGCTGGTCGTAGGGGTCGCCGGTTACTTCCTGGAAGGGGATGGCGTTGCCGCTGTCGTCCAGCGCCTGGCCATTGCGGCTTTGCAGGTAGTAGTCCACATTGCCCTGGAAATAAGCCGGTTCGGCCAGCGCCTTCCACAGTTCCACCTTGTCCGGCTCCTGATAGCCGGTGTCAATGTGCAGGATCTCCTGCAGAAATTCCTTGTACAAGTCTGCATCGGCCCGGCTGTCCAGCGAGTTCTCGCCGCCGTACAGCACCCAGGGGTCCACGCTCCACACGACAGTTTTAGGCAGCCGCCCCTCCTTGTCCATCAGGTAAAAGGTGGTCATCACGTCCCGCACATCGGCGCCGGTCACGCCCAGGTTGAAAAAGCGGTCGCTGCCGATGATGTCCCGAGTGAACTGCAGCACGCGGGAAGAACCGAGGCCGATGACCTCCGGGGCGGTCTCCTCGGTGAGGTTCTGGATGTAGAGCCGAACCACCTGCCGCTCGTCCATCTGCTCAAAATTGGTCACATCTTTGCTTTCCAGCAGAAGGTTGGCCACCTCACGGGGGGCAAGGTCCCCCTGAAACAGGCCGCTGCGGTCCACATTATAACTGAACCAGACCATGAACACCGGAATGGGCAGCAGCAGCAAAAAGCGGGAAAGAATGCGCAGGCCGGTGAGCAGCCGGTGCAGCCACAGAGGGCGAGTTTGCTTAGTTTCCATGTTGCACGCCCTCCTTTAATATTGCTGGTAGATGTAGGCGGACTGGCCGAACGCCCCGAAGAACAGAATGCTCAGGCACAGCAGGTAGTACAGCGGCCAGCGCACCCAGAAGGGCAGCTTGCGCACCCACTGGCTCACGTTGCCCAGCGCCTCGCACACAAACACAAAGGCGGCCCCGATGAGCGCAACGCGGGCGCTGGCGGCGTCCAGCCCGGCGGCCACAAAACCGGAAGCAAGCCCCGGCAGTGCGCCGGACCAGCCCTTGAACAGCCCGGTGAATATCATGGCCGGGGAAGAGCCATAGAGCGCGCAGGCGAAGAACACGAACACCAGGCTGAACAGCAGATCCGTGCGGATCACCTGCAGAATGCGCAGCGGCAGGGGCACGGGCTGAGGCGTTTTGGGCCGTTTGAGGGTCTTGTCCCACAGCAGCCCGGCCACCGAGAGCAGGCCGCTGATTAGACCCCACCACAGGTAGCCCCAGTCGGCCCCATGCCACAGGCCGCTGAACAGAAACACCAGTAGAAGGTTCAGGCAGTGGCGGAACAGCCCTTTGCGGCTACCGCCCAGGGGAATGTACAGATACCGCCGGAACCAGCCGGTCAGGCTCATGTGCCAGCGCCGCCACAGCTCCCGGAAGGTGGGGGCCAGGAAGGGGCTTTCAAAGTTTTCCAGCAGGTCATAGCCCAGAATGCGGGCGCTGCCGATGGCCAGGTCACAGCAGCCGGAGAAGTTCATATACAGGTACAGGCTGAACAGCACCGCAGCCGCCGCAAGATAGGGGCCGGCATAGTCGGCCGGGTGGGAATAGACCTGCCGGACAAAGGGGGAGACCGCCTCGGCGATCACCATGGTTTTCACATAGCCCCACAGCATACGGAACAAACCGCCGGCGCACCGGTCGTAATCAAAGGGGCGGGGGGCCTTCAGCTGGGGCAGCAGATGGTCGCCCTGCTCAATGGGACCGGTGACGATGGCGGGGAAAAAGCTCACAAACAGTGCATACCGGAAGAGGTTCTTCTCCGGCGGGTACTTGCCCTGGTACTGATCCACGGCGTAGCCCAGGCTGGCAAAGGTGAAGTAGGAAAGGCCCAGAGGCGCTACCAGCTTCAGGGGCGTAAAATGGATGCCTAGCAGAGCCTGACCGAAAAAGTCATAATATTTGTAAAAGAAAAGTACTCCCATGCAGGTGAGAAACGACAGACATAAAAAAAGCCGCCGAACCCAAGGATCCGTCAGCCGACCCAAGGCCAGGCCGCAGGCCCAGGTGATGAGGGTGGCGCTGAGAAGCAGAGCGACGAGCTGCGCGTTGTGGGGGTCATAGAGATAAAAGGCGTAGCTGGCAGCCAGCAGCAGCCAGGGGCGGGCCGCTTTCGGCAGCAGATAGTTTACAATCGCAACGGCGCAAAAAAAGCCCAGATAAACCAGTGAATTGAAATCCATGGATGTTCTTCTTCCTCTCAAAGCGATGGAGTGCGGCAAAATGCATTGTTTGCGGCCCCGCAAGGGCACAGCGGCAAGTACTGGCCCGGCCGCAAAAACAACGGGCGGAACCGGATCAGCGCTCCCGGCCGTTCAGCCGGTGCTCCAGTTCCCGCACGCGCTTTTCTAGCATGGCGTTTTCCTGCGTGAGCCGCTTGAGCCGGTCGGCATAATCGCTGACGGCCACGCTGAGAATGAGCAGCACCAGCAGCACAAAGCAGAACAGAAGCAGGAACACCAGGTTCGAGGGCATCTGAATCTCCAGAATGTCCCGCAGAACGTACACCACGTAGGGGCATACCGCAAACAGAACCAGAACGGCCCCGCTGGCCAGCCACAGCAGGCTGAACTTGATGCTGAGTTTGCCGATTTTCAGCAGACGGAAAATCAGCAGCAGGTAGATCACCGCCCCTACCAGCAGAATGATTTGAAGTTCCGGTGTCATGCGCTCTTCCTCCGTTTTTTGGGGTGGCTGCCCAGCCGGTGAACGATCAGCGACAGGGAAACCTTGATCATATAATAGGCGCTTTTGAAGCTGTGAATGGAGGAGACGCCGCCCTGGCGCTCCTGCATGATCACCGGGGCCTCCCCCACGGTGTAGCCGTTGAGCACCGCATCCAGAATGGCCTCCGGCTCCGGGTAATCGGGCGCGTAGTGGTCGGCAAAGTAGTTGGTCATTTCTTTGCCGCAGGCGCGGAAGCCGCTGGTCACGTCCCGCACCCGCAGCCCGGTGAGCAGAAAAATCAGCCCGCTGAGGAAGTTGATGCCGAAGCGCCGCAGGGGGCTGGTCTGAAAGCCCTCTTTGGTGATAAAGCGGCTGCCGATGCACATATCCATTTCGCCCCGGGCCACCGGGCCGACCACCTTGTCCAGATAGGCGGGGTCATGCTGGCCGTCGCCGTCCATCTGAACGGTGATGTCGTACCCATTGGCGCGGGCATAGCGATACCCGCACTGCACGCCGCCGCCAATGCCAAGGTTGACCGGAAGAGTCAGGTAATTGTACCCGTGTTCGCGTAGAATTTCTTCGCTGCGGTCGCGGGAGCAATCGTTGATGACCAGATAATCCACCTCCGGGCAGGTGGCCTTCAGCCGTTCAACGACCCGAACGATGTTGGCTTCCTCGTTGTAGCAGGGGATCAGAACCAATGTCTTCAAAATCAATACCTCGAAATGTGTGGGTGCAGAAGCTGCTGTTCCGGCAAAACGGGCCGGGAAACGTTACCCCAGAATGAATTCCTCCAGCCGGGTCAGAAGCTCCCGGCGGCGGTAATGGGCGCGGTAGTAGGCGAAGGCACGTTCGCCAAGGGCCTCTCGCTGGGCAAGGTCAGCCGAGCAGGCCGCCTGCATGTTTTGGGCAAGGGCGTCCACGTCACAGGCGGCGCTGGCCCAGCCGCAGCCGGCCTGTTCAACGGCCGCCCGCCCCTCGCCGTCCATGCTGGCCAGCATGGGCTTTGAGGCGGCCATGTAGCTGGCCACCTTGGCGGGAACCGTCAGGCCCAGATCCGGGCTGTCGGAAAGGCTCACCACCAGCGCGTCCGCCAGAGCGGTAAAGGCGGGAATGCGGGTGGGCGGCACGCTGCCGTAAAACGTGACCACGTCCCGGGCGTTCAGTTCGTCCACCAGGGCTTCCAGCGACGGGCGGCTCATGCCGTCCCCCACCAGAAGCAGGTGCAGCTTGTCCGCCCCCTGACGGTGGGCCTGTACGGCGGCACGGATGACCGTCTCCAGACTTTGCGCCGGGCTGAAATTGCCGGTGAACACCAGATTGAACCGGCCTGCAAATTGGGCGTTCAGGGCTTCATCCGGCTGGGGTACGGCGTAAAAATCCTCGCAATACTGAGGAATCACGGCCACCTGTGCGTTCGGCTTGCCGGTGCGCTCCACCAGGCGCTGGCGCAGCCCCTCGCTCATGGCAATGAGCCGGTCAGCCCGGCGGTAATGCCAGTCGCTGACCCGATGGGCGATGCCGCGCCAGAACGCGCTTTTCACCGGAAGAACCGAGTAGAGGTTCTCCGGCCAGATGTCCAGCACGTAGTTGGTGACCGGGGTGTGATGGCGCTTGCCGTACACGAGGGCGGGCAGGCTCATCAGCACGGGACTGGTGTTGTAGCACAAAATGCCGTCGTAGGGGCCTTTCAGCCGCCACAGGCTGAACAGGGCGAAAAACGGCCAGCTGACATAATTGAGAAAGATCATCGGCCCGCTGTTGCCCTTGCGGGGGATTTCCCCGGCACGGTAAACGTGCACGCCCTCATGCAGCTGGGTGCGGGGGCCGGTGTAGCGGTAGCCGTCAAACCATTCTCCCTTGGGGTAATTGGGCAGCCCGCACAGTACATCCACCTGAATGCCGTCGGCCACAAATCCCTCCACAATGTCGTTGATGCGGAAGTTTTCGGGCCAGTAATGCTGGGTTACCACTAAAATTCGTTTCTGCATCCGTTTGTCTCTCCGGCTTGGTTATTCGGTGCTGGCATTCAGTGCATAAATCGCCACATCGTTGTTTTCAAACACAGGGGGGAGGCCCTGCGGCGGGGGCTCCGCCAGCACATCGCCGCCTCATCCCCGGCAGCGGACATAAGCGGCTCCTGTTTCTTTGCTTAGTATTTACGCCACACCATTTTGTTTACAACGCCGGTGTAGCTCTGAATAATTTTTACAACCTTATCGGACACGTTTTCGTCCACATAATCCGGCACGGGAATGCCCAGGTCTCGGTTCTTGTTCATTTCCACAGCCACGTCCACGGCCTGCAGCAGATGGTCGCCGTCGATGCCGGCGAGGATAAAGTCACCCTTGTCCAATGCCTCCGGGCGCTCGGTGCTGGTACGAATGCACACCGCCGGGAAGGGATGGCCCACGCTGGTGAAGAAGCTGCTCTCCTCCGGCAGGGTGCCGCTGTCCGACACCACGCAGAAGGCGTTCATCTGCAGGCAGTTGTAGTCGTGGAAGCCCAGAGGCTCATGCTGAATGACGCGCTTGTCCAGCTGGAAGCCGCTCTGCTCCAGACGCTTGCGGCTGCGGGGGTGGCAGGAGTAGAGGATGGGCATATCGTACTTCTCGGCCATTTTGTTGATGGCAGTGAAGAGAGAGGTGAAATTTTTCTCCGTGTCGATGTTTTCTTCCCGGTGGGCAGAAAGCAGGATGTACTTGCCCTTCTCCAGCCCCAGGCGAGTGTGAATGTCCGATGCCTCGATCTTGTCCAGATTCTGGTGCAGCACCTCGGCCATGGGGGAACCGGTCACATAGGTGCGCTCTTTCGGCAGGCCGGTGTCCGCCAGATAGCGGCGGGCGTGCTCGGAGTAGGCCATGTTCACATCCGAGATGATGTCCACGATGCGGCGGTTGGTCTCCTCGGGCAGGCACTCGTCCTTGCAGCGGTTGCCGGCCTCCATGTGGAAGATGGGAATATGCAGCCGCTTGGCCCCAATGACGCTCAGACAGCTGTTGGTATCGCCCAGCACCAGCACGGCGTCCGGCTGGATGGCCACCATCAGCTTGTAGCTCTCGGCGATGATATTGCCCATGGTCTCGCCCAGGTCTGCGCCCACGGCGTTCATATACACTTCGGGGTCAGCCAGCTGCAGGTCGTGGAAGAACACGCCGTTCAGGTTGTAGTCGTAGTTCTGGCCGGTGTGGGCCAAAATTACGTCAAAGTACTTGCGGGTTTTATTGATGACGGCGGCCAGACGGATGATCTCCGGGCGGGTGCCCACGATAATCAGCAGCTTCAGCTTGCCGTTGTTCTTAAAAGAAATGTTGCTGTAATCAGCCATGGATGTTCTCCTCTCACACCGGTTCAAAGAAGGTGTCCGGATGGTCCGGGTCGAAGGCTTCGTTGGCCCACATGACCGTGACCATGTCCTCGGTGCCGACGTTTTCAATGTTGTGGGTGTAGCCGCAGGGGATGTCCACCACCTCCAACTTGTCGCCGGAGACATGGTATTCGATGACTTCCCTGGAGAAAATATTGCGGAAGCGGATGACGCCCTCGCCCTTTACCACCAGGAACTTCTCGTTCTTGGTGTGGTGCCAGTGGTTGCCTTTTACAATGCCGGGGTGGGAGATGTTGATGCTCACCTGGCCCCGTTCCGGGCTGCGGAGAAACTCGGTAAAGCTTCCCCGGTTGTCCGTGTGCATTTCCAGCGGATAGCTGAACTGATCGGAAGGCAAGTAGGAAAGGTAGGTGGAATAAAGCTTCTTTTCAAAGCTGCCGGGGGCCAGGTCCGGCACGGCCAGGCTGGTGCGCCCGGCGGCAAAGCCCTGAATCAGCTCGGCCAGGCGGCCCAGCGTGACCTCGTGGATGGGGTGCATATGGCAGATGGGGGTGGCCGAACGGTCCATCATCACCTGGCCGTCAAAGGCAGCCAGAATGCAGGCCACCACATCGTCAATGTAGACCAGAGGCAGAGAAAACGCCGGGTCCCGCACCTGAATGGGCAGGCCGTGGGCCACATTGTGGCAGAAGGTGGCCACAACGCTGTTGTAGTTGGGGCGGCACCATTTGCCGAACACACCGGGCATACGGAACACATACACCGCTGCACCGGTGCGGCGGCGATGGGCAAAAATGGCCTCTTCCGCCTGCCGCTTGCTCTTGCCGTAGTCGTTGTCCAGCTCGGCCTGGGTGCTGGAGGTGACCAGCACCGGCGCGGTGTTCCCGGCGGCCTCCAGATCGGCCAGCAGCGTATCCGTCAAGCCCGCATTGCCCGTGTAAAATTCGGAGGGGTCGGTGGGGCGGTTGATGCCGGCAAGATGCACCACAAACGCGGCCCGGCGGCAGTAATCCGCCAGAGTTTCGGGGGTGTCATCCTTTTCAAACAGCATCAGGTCGGTATAGCCCGCCGTGCGCAGGGTGGCCACCAGATTTTTGCCCACAAAACCGCCTGCGCCGGTGATGAGAATGGGGGAGTTCTTTTCCATGATCTGCCTCCTGCGGCGAACGCTTACCGGCTGCGCTCGGCTTCCAGCTTTTTCAGCTCTTCCTGCACGTAGTCGGTGGTGAGAATCTTCTGCACGGTGCCGTCCACATCCAGCCGGGTGGTGTTGTGGCTGGTGTAGCTTTCGTCGGCCATGGTTTTCACCTCGCCCTTTACCACGAACTTGTCGTAGTTCAGGTCGCGGCTGTCGGCCGCAACGCGGAAGTAGTGGCCCATGTCCTCACTGCGCAGCCGCTCTTCGCGGGTCATCAGGGTTTCATACAGCTTCTCGCCGTGGCGGGTGCCGATGATGTGGGTGCCGGTGTCACCGAACAGCTTCTGCACCGCCTTGGCCAGGTCGCCGATGGTGGAGGCGTCCGCCTTCTGAATGAACAGGTCGCCGGGGTTGGCGTGCTGGAACGCGAACATGACCAGATCCACAGCCTCGTCCAGGTTCATGAGGAAGCGGGTCATGTTGGGGTCGGTGATGGTGATGGGCTTGCCGGACTTGATCTGGTCGATGAACAGGGGAATCACGCTGCCGCGGCTGCACATCACGTTGCCGTAACGGGTGCAGCAGATGGTGGTGCCGCCCCGCTCCGCGGCCACGCGGGCGTTGGCGTAAATCACGTGCTCCATCATAGCCTTGGAAATGCCCATGGCGTTGATGGGGTAGGCGGCCTTGTCGGTGGACAGGCAGACGACCCGCTTGACCCCGGCATCAATGGCGGCGTGCAGCACATTGTCGGTGCCGATGATGTTGGTCTGCACCGCCTGCATGGGGAAAAACTCGCAGGAAGGAACCTGCTTCAGGGCGGCGGCATGGAAGATATAGTCCACGCCGGGCATTGCGTCCCGGATGGACTGCGGGTTGCGCACGTCGCCGATGTAGAACTTGACCTTGCCGGCCTGTTCCGGGTGTTTGGCCTGCAGCTCATGGCGCATATCGTCCTGCTTTTTTTCATCGCGGGAGAAAATGCGGATCTCTTTCAGGTCGGAATCCAGAAAATGCTTGAGTACCGTGGAACCGAACGAACCGGTGCCACCGGTGATCATAAGCGTTTTGCCGTTGAAGGTACTGACGTCTGCCATAAAAGGGCCCCCTTGCCTTGATGCGGCAAAAGCCGCAAAAATCGTTGTAAAACGGTCGCTTTGTGGGCGGTTTGAGCGGAAAAAGGCCGCAAAACCCCGCAAAAGCGCAGAATCACTCTCATAAATACGATAATTGTATCACAAAAGTAACAGCTTTTCCACCCCTTGGGTGTAATCGGGGCGCGGCGGGCGCTTTTCAGCGGCCCGGCGGCGTGGTATACTTTTGGGATGAGAACGGTTTTGCCGAGAGAAAATTCAGCGGCCTGTGCCGATGTGCCGGGCTGAATCAAGCGAAAAACGACCGGAGGTTTTGGAAGATGCGTGCCTATGAACGCCTGTTGGAATATGTGAGCTATACCACCCAGTCGGCACCGGACCGGGAATGCCACCCTTCGACTCCGGGGCAGTTTGACCTGGCCCGGCGGCTGGTGGGCGACCTGAACGCGCTGGGCCTGACGGATGCCGCCATGGACGAGCACGCCTATGTGTATGCCCATCTGGCGGCCACGCCCGGATGCGAGCAGGCGGCCCCGCTGGGCCTGATCGCCCATATGGACACTTCGGACGAGGCCCCCGGCGACGGGGTTGCCCCGCAGCTGCACCCGAACTATGACGGCGGCACCGTGGCGCTGGGCGCCTCCGGCCTGTCCCTTCGGGCGGAACAATTCCCGGATCTGCGCAAATGTCAGGGTGAGACTCTGATCACCACCGACGGCACCACCCTGCTGGGGGCGGACGACAAGGCCGGTGTGGCAGAGATCCTCACGGCCATCGAGCGGCTTCAGGCCGAACATCTGCCCCATGGCCCGCTGTGTGTGGCCTTTACCCCGGACGAGGAGATCGGCGAGGGTGCAAGCCTGTTTGACCTGGAGCGCTTCGGCGCGGAGTTTGCCTATACGGTGGACGGCGGCGACGTGGGCGAGCTGGAGTACGAAAACTTCAACGCGGCGGGGGCCACGGTGAGCTTCCGGGGGCTGTCGGTCCACCCGGGCACGGCGAAAAACGCCATGGTGAACGCCCAGAATCTGGCCATGGAATTCCACGGGATGCTGCCGGCGGCAGAGCGGCCGGAGCACACCGAGGGCCGGGAGGGCTTTTACCACCTGACCAGCATGATCGGCACGGTGAGCGGCGCAAAACTGGGGTACATCCTGCGGGACCATGACCAGCAGCGGTTTGAGGCGCGCAAGCAGCGTATGCGGGACATTGCAGCCTGGATGAACCATGTGTACGGTGAGGGCACCGTCACCCTGGATATGCAGGACAGCTATTATAATATGTTGGAAAAAATCAAGCCGCATATGCATCTTGTGGAACACGCCCGGGCGGCCATCCGGGCGGCGGGGCTGGAACCGACGGAGCAGCCCGTGCGCGGCGGCACCGACGGTGCCCTGCTTTCCTATATGGGGCTTCCCTGCCCGAACCTGGGGACCGGCGGCTTTAACTTCCACGGCGTGTATGAATTCATCACCGCCGAGCGGATGGACCGGGCGGTGCAGGTGCTGGTAAATCTGGTGCAGGGGTACGCCGATGGAGTGCAGTAAAACGAAATAATTTGCGATAAAATGTGAAATATAAAATGCCCGCCGCAGAAACCTCTGCGGCGGGCATTTGTATGTTTGTAAAAAACAATGTTCAGCAGCCGGCGTACTGCTTGGCCTGTTTTGCGGCGTAGCGGCGGGAGGGCCGATACACAAACAGCGCAATGCCGATGAGCAGCGCGGTGGTGGAAAGGCTGGCCGGGTAGGCGATCATAATGGTGGAGAAGGTACGGCTCAGGGGGAACACAAACTGGATCCAGCTGATGCGCACCCCACACACGCCCAGCGTGGTGAGTACGGCGGGCACCAGCGAGATGCCGAAGCCGCGCAGATAACCGGACATCACCTCGTACAGCATACTGAACGTGTAGGCCGAGAAGATGATGAGCAGGCGGGTGTAGCCGATGGCGATGACCTCGGGGTCATTGTTAAAGATGGCCAGCAGCGATTTGCCGCACAGCAGCACCAGCCCAATGGCGCAGGCTGAGGCGATGAGATCCTCCACCAGGCACAGAATCAGGGTTTTGCGGCAGCGGTCCAGCCGGCCGGCACCGTAATTCTGGCCCACAAAGGTCGTGCAGGCCTGGCTGAAGGAGTTCAGCACATAGTAGGCCATGATCTCAATGTTGAAGGCAGCGCTGGAGGCGGCGATGACCACGGTACCCAGGCTGTTGATGGCGGACTGGATGACGATGTTGGAGATGGAGAACACCGCGCTTTGAATGCCGGAGGGCAGGCCGATGCTCATGATCTTTTTAAAGATGTGCACGTCAATGCCCAGGTCGCGCAGGGTCACCCGCACGGGCAGGTCGGTGGTGAGCAGGCGGCGCAGCAGCACCAGCGAGCTGAAGCAGTTGGCCAGAACGGTGGCGGTGGCCACGCCGTTCACGGTCATTTTCAGCACCAGCACAAAAAACAGGTTCAGCACCACGTTCAGCACGCCGGAAAGCGTCAGGGCGATCAGAGGTGTGCGGGTGTCGCCAATGCTGCGGAAGATGGCGGCCTCGAAGTTGTAGAGGAGAATCACGGGCATACCCAGCAGATAAATGCGCAGGTACAGCAGTGCGTAGGGGAATACGTCGTCGGGCACGTTTAGGGTGCTCAGCAGTGGTTTGGCAAAGGCCTCACCCAGCGCGGCCACCAGCACACCGCCGGCCAGCGCCATAAAAATCGCGGTGTGCACGGCCCGATGCACCACCTGCTTGTCGTTTCGGCCGATGGCGTTGGCGATGACGACGGTGGCACCCAGCGAAATGCCGATGAAAAAGTTCAGCAGCAGACCGATCACCGAGCTGTTGGCACCCACGGCCGCAACGGCCACCGTTTTATCGCCCACGGAAAAATTGCCGACGACGGCCACGTCGGACGCATTGAACAGCTGTTCCAGAATGGCGGTGGCGGCCACGGGCAGGGCATACAGCAGAATGCTGCTCCACAGGGTGCCGTGGATCAGATCCGGCTTTTTGGCGGTTGTATCTTGCATGGCTTTTGAAATTCCTCCCCTCAGCAGGCAACAAGGCCGGGCTTTGTGTACGCAGAATGTGCAAAAAGACGAGCCTTATGAGGCCATTATAATGCAGCTTCTCCGGCTGTCAAGTGGTCAGCGCGGCGGCAGGGCCCGGGGCTTGGGCTGGCGCAGATACAGCATAAGCCCAATCAGGGCGGTCAGCGCCTCGGCGGCGGGCACGGCCAGCCACACGCCGGTCAGGCCGAACAGGCGGGCCAGCACCAGGGTGACAGGCACCACCAGAAAGAAGCCCCGCAGAAGCGCAATGATGTGGGACGGGCGGGGGCGGTCGGTGGCCGTGAAAAACAGGCACAGCAGAATGCACAGCCCCACAAAGGGCGCGCTGAGAAAATACAGGTGCAGCCCCTGGCAGGCCAGCGCCTGAAGCCGGGCGCTGCCCTCACTGTTGAAAGCCAGGGCAATGGGGTCGGCAAACAGCAGGGTGCAGGCGATGACCAGCGCCGAGAGGACCAGCGCCGTTGCAATGGCGCACCGCAGGAAAAAGCCCACGCGGGCGGCGTCCCGCTGGCCGCAGGCCTGGCTGAGCAGCGGCTGGGTGCCCTGGGCAATGCCGGTGAACATGGCGGTGACCACCAGCGCCAGATTGGCCACCACGCCGTAGGCGGCCACCCCGATGCTGCCCTCCACCTGCAGCAGGATGGTGTTGAACAGGATCATCACCACACCGGAGCAGGCCTCCGACAAAAAAGAGGGGAAGCCAAGGGCGCCGATGGAGCCAAGCTCCGCCGGGCGGGGCGTAGTTTTTTGCAGCTGAAAGCTGGCCTTGCCGCCCAGCCAGTGGCCGGACTGGATGATCAGCCCCAGAATGGGGGAACAGCCGGTGGCCAGCACCGCACCGAACATCCCCATGCCCAGCGGGAAAATGAACACATAGTCCAGCACGATGTTCATCAGGCAGCCGGTGAGGGTGGCGGCCATGGCCCGGCGGGGGGCACCATCGTTGCGCACGAAGCAGAGCATCAGGTCGTTGAACAGAAAGACCGGCGAAAACATGAGCAGCACCCGCAGATAGGTGCAGGTCAGCTGGCCCACATGGCCCTCGCCGCCCAGCAGCCGGGTGAGGCCGGGTGCCCCCAGCGCCCCCAGCAGAAAAAAGAACACGGCGGCGCACACGGTGGCCTGAACTGCCGTGGTGAACATGCGGTTGGCGTCCTGGTGCTTGCCCTGGCTGGCCAGAAGCGTGAACTTGGTGGCCCCGCCCATGCCCAGCATCAGGCCGGTGCCGTGCATGATGTTGTACAGGGGCACCGCCAGGTTCAGCGCGGCCAGGCCGTCCGACCCGACGCCCTGGGCCACAAAAAAGGTGTCGGCCAGAATGTAAAGGGACAGCCCCAGCATTGCCGCCACGTTCAGCGAGACGTAGCGGGTGTATTCCTGAAGCGCCGTAGGCTTGTTCATGGTGAATTCCTCCCAAAACACGCAAAAGCGCCGCTGCTTTGCATCTTCAAAGGCCTACGATGCAAAACGCGGCGCATATCCGGCAAATCGCCGGGAACCCCGTCCGGCGACGGGGATGCGTATTATACAATTAAAATTGCGAGAACAGTGCCAGTATAGCAGAACGCAAACGGCTTTGCAAGAGCGAATTTGCGCCTCAGCCCACGTTTACATGACCCTCGGGCAGCACGGCGCGGGCGGCGCTGGGCGGGGTGCTGCCCGCCAGGCTGATGGCCAGGGCTACCGGCCCCACGCGCCCCACAAACATGGTGAGAATGGTGACCAGTTTGGCAGCGGCCTGCATGGTGGCGGTCACGCCCACCGAAAGCCCCACGGTGGCAAAGGCACTGCAGGCCTCAAACATGCTGTCCATTTCACTGACGGCGCTGGAGGTGTTGTAAAACATGGCCACAGTGGCCACCGCCACGGCACCCAGCCCACCCAAAAGAATGGTAAGCGCCCGGTAAACGGTCTTTTTGCCGATGCGGTGGCCGAACATCACGGCATCCTCCTGGCCCCGCGCTACGCACAGCACGGTGACCAAAAGCACGCTCACAGTGGTAACTTTAATGCCGCCGCCGGTGCCGCCGGGGGCCGCGCCGATGAACATCAGAATGCACATGAGCAGTTTGGTCAGGGAGAAAAGGCTGGCCAGATCCACGGTGTTCAGGCCGGCCGTGCGGGCGCTGACCGACTGGAACAGACTGGCCATGACGGCGTCCGGGCCGCTGAGCGCCCCCAGCGTGGCGGGGTTGCGCCATTCCAGCAGGGCGAAGCACAGCGCCCCGCCCAGGGTGAGCACCGCCGAAACCAGCAGCACCACTTTGCTTTGCAGCCGCAGCCGCCGGCGTTTGGGCCACTCCATCAGATCGACCCAGACGATGAAGCCCAGGCCGCCCGCGATGATCAGGAACATGAGCACCGCCTGCACGTACCAGTTGTGCACGTAGCCGGTGAGGCTTGCATAGGGCACGGTACGGCCCAGAATGTCGAACCCGGCATTGCAGAAGGCGGAAATTGCCAGAAAGAGGGCGATCCAGATGCCTTCCGGCCCATATTGGGGCACAAACACCGGCAGCATCAGCAGCGCGCCCGCCAGCTCAAACCCGGCCGCCAGCCGCACCACCATGCTCAGCAGTCCTCTGGCCTCCGCCAGGCCGCTGCTGCTCACCGATTCTCCCACCAGCTGCAGGGTGCGGTAATCCTGCCGGCGGGTGAAGCTGAGGGTGAAAAAGCTGGCGAAGGTCACCAGCCCCAGGCCGCCGATCTGAATCATGGCCAGCACCACTGCCTGGCCGAAACCGGTGAAGGTGCTGTAGGTGTCCACCGCCACCAGGCCGGTTACGCAGGTGGCACTTACGGCGGTGAACAATGCGTCAAGGGGCTTTAATGGCGCTTTGGTGGAAAACGGCAGCAGCAGAAGCAGGGTGCCCAGCGCCACCACCAGCAGAAAGCTGCTGACGATCAGCCGGGTGGGCGGTGCGGTGCGCAGCCAGTGGTCAAATCGGGCCCGAAGGCGGGCGGTAAAAGAATCCGTCATAAAAAGCTCCTTAAACGAGTGAGAAAGGGCGGCCGCCCGGTTTAGTCGGCCTCAAGCCGGGTGGTGCGGCCATTGTTGTCGGTAATCAGCAGCGCAAAGCGGAAGGAAGCGGTGTCCGGGTCAAACCCATCGGGCAGGGGGATGGTCTGTTCGTTCAAAAAGACGGTGCAGTCCATCCACACATACCCGCGGGCTATGCCGTTCACAAGCTGTTCGGCGGCGACGGAGTCGGACGGGGCGTTGAGGGCCGCCTCATTCACCGACTTCCACTGGGCGGCGGGAACATCCAGCGTTGTGAGCAGCTGAGTTCCATTGTACACCTCCAGCTGGGCGGAGACAACATACTGGCTCAGTTGGCAGATGCCGTCGGAGCCGGTTACGGTGGGGTAGGTGCCGTAAATCGACAGGGTGTCCACGGTGAGCTTGGGCGCACCGAGACCGGTGGTCATGCTCCAACCGGGGGAATAAAAGTCCAGCTCCATCCGGTAAGGCCGTTCCAGGTCGTAGGCACTCCCCAGCTGCTGATACTGAGTCACGCCGCCGCTGGTGAAGCCCACGGAAAAGGTGTAGTCGCTGCACAAGGGCAGCGCGACCTGTGCGGTGAAGCTGCTGCCCTGGCGCTGGGCGGAAACCTCGATTTCCTGTCCGCCGCTGGGCTGCACCCGGAACAGGGCGGTGGTGTCCTCCGCCACGGTTTTGGGAAGGGCGGTCAGGGTTAGGGAAATGGTGCCGTCCGCCTCGGAATATTCCCCGAATTGGCTGCTCCAATCGGCCACAAGGCTGGTGCTCTCCTCCAGGCTTTTCTGCACGTTGCCCTCAATGGAGTCAATGCGGCTGTTGATGGAGCTGTACAGGCCGTTCAGCTGGTCGGTGACCTGATTCATCTGATTTTTCAACGAGTTCATCTGGCTGGCGTAATGGATCAGCAGCAGCAAGGCCGCGGCGGCCAGCACAACGCCGGCGGCCAGCGTGCGCCGATTGCGGCGCCTCTGGCTGGCCTGGCGGCGCTGTTCACTCTCGGCGAACAGCGCCTGAATGCCCTCCAACGAGGGCGCGGCCCCGGCGAGCGGCTCGGGCTGGTCGGCCGCGGTCGGGCGCTTTTCGCCGGTGAGCAGCTCGTCACAGCTCACGCCCAAAGCACGGGCCAGCTCCTGAAGGTTGTCCAGCCCGGGCAGGCTTGCATCCGCCTCCCACTTGCCAATGGCCTGGCGGCTGACGTTCAGCTGGGCGGCCAGAGCCTCCTGCGAGAGCCCGGCCTGTTTGCGCAAGGCGGCAATGCGTTGACCGATGGTCATAGAATCCTCTCCTTTTTACGGGCAGCGCGCCCTCGGTTGAGCCGGGGCGGCGTGCCGGTGAGATGTTGCTTGAGCGCTCAGGTTCCGGTGCTTTCAGTATAGGGCAAGGGGCAAACCGGTGCAACCAACCGCCGTCGGCATTTTGGCAACCACCGGTTGCAGAAACGATAAAACGAATGATTTCACTCAAGACTGCGGCGGCCGCAGAACACGCACAGCGGGCGGGAGGCCTCGCCCTTTTCCACCAGCAGGCGGGCGGCGGCCAGCACGGCTCCGCCGCTTACGTCGGCGGGAACGCCGTCGGTGCGCACCACCTCATCGGCCGCGCGCTGGGCTTCGCCGGTGTTCACGGCCATCACCCGGTCCACCACATAGGGGTTGTAGTTCTCCGGCACAAAGCCTGCCCCCAACCCGGCAATGCCGTGCCGGCCCGGAAAGCCGCCCCCGATGGCCTGGCTTTCATAAGGTTCAACGGCCACCACCTTGACGGTGTTCTCCCAGGCACGCAGATATTCGCCCACGCCGGTGATGGTGCCGCCGCTGCCCACCCCGATGACCACCGCATCCAGCCGGCTGTCCGTCTCCTTCAAAATGTTCGGCCCGGTGACCCGTCGATGATATTCCGGGTTCAGGTCGTTGGCAAAATAGTTGGTGTAGTAGCCGTTCTGGGTTTCGGCCAGTTCCCGGGCCAGCCGCTCGGCGCCGCGGCGGCCGTCCAGCGGGCTGGAAAAGGCCAGCTGTGCCCCCAGACTGCGCAGCAGCTTCTTCCGCTCGTCCGGCACGCCTTCGGGCATGGTGAGGGTGACCGGGTGGCCGCTGTGGCGGGCGGCAATGGTCAGCGCCACGGCAAAGGTGCCGCTGCTGGCCTCCACAATGGGCTGCCCTTTGGCCAGAAGCCCCTGTTCCGCTGCCAGCGCCAGCATACCTTCGGCCAGACCGTCCTTGGCGCTGCCGGTGGCCCCGCCGAAATCCAGATAGGCCAGAATGCTGCCTTGCAGCCGATGGTGGGCACAATAGCCACGCAGAGACACCACAGGCCCATGGTACAGATGTTCGTAGTAATTTTCCAGCACCGGCATGGACGCTTCCTCCTTTGCACTCCGAAAACGCTTGAACCAGGAACGATCTGCAATTTGCGATTCTTCTACCTATTATAATGGATGAAGCACAAAAAGGACAGCGAAACCTGAATTAAACGAGAACAATCCCGGGAAAACGGCCGATTCAGCCACAGGAATGGACGAGAGAAAGTCCTGTTTCGCCTGAAATAAAAATTGAGGCAAAAAAACAGGACGAAAAGACAAAAATATACGGATTTCTTTTGGCAAACCCCTTGACAGGGGCAGAAGGCTCTGGTAAAATAACGCTTGTTGTAAAGCAAAACAACTTTACGCCCCGAGGGCAGGAAGGAACGGCAATGGCCAAAAATCTGGCGATGTCCTATCTGTTGGATTTTTACGGCGAGGTGCTGACCGAGAAGCAGCGGGACATGATGGTGCAGTATTACAACGATGACCTGTCGCTGGCGGAAATCGCGGACAACTTCGGCATTACCCGGCAGGGTGTGCGGGACGCGATCAAGCGCGGCGAGGCGGTCATGCAGGAACTGGAAGAAAAGGTGGGCTTTGCCGCCCGCTACCGGACGGTTCAGGAGGGGGTTGCCCGCCTGGAAGAGCTGGCCCGGGACATTCAGTTCTGCAACAGCAACAACTACGCAGTCTCGAACAAAATTGACCGGGATGCCCGCGAGATGCTGGACATCATCAACACCATCAGCGAGTGAAAGGGGAAGAAAGCATGGCATTTGAATCTCTTTCCGATCGTTTGAATGGCGTTTTTAAGCGGCTGCGCGGCAAAGGCAAGCTCAGCGAGGCGGACATTAAGGCCGCCATGCGCGAGGTGCGGATGGCCCTGCTGGAGGCGGACGTAAACTTCAAGGTTGCAAAGGATTTCTGCAATCAGGTGAGTGAGCGCGCCATGGGCCAGGAGGTCATGGAAAGCCTGACCCCCGCCCAGCAGGTGGTGAAGATCGTCAACGAAGAGCTGACGAATCTGATGGGCGGCCAGGAGGCGGCTCACATCCACATCAAGAGCAAAGGCCCCACCGTGCTGATGATGTGCGGCCTGCAGGGCAACGGCAAAACCACCCATGCGGCCAAGCTGGCCAAGTATTTCCTCAAGCAGGGGCACCGCCCGCTGCTGGTGGCCTGCGACGTGTACCGCCCCGCCGCCATCGACCAGCTGCAGGTCGTGGGCGCACAGGCCGGGGTTCCGGTGTTCAGCCTGGGCACCGAAAAGCCGGAGATCATCGCCCAAAAGGCCTACGCCCACGCCAAGGACCACGGCAATGACCTCGTGATTCTGGATACGGCCGGCCGTCTGCATGTGGACGACGCCCTCATGGAGGAGCTGGCCCGCATCCGCGAGGCGGTCACGGTGGACGAGGTTCTGCTGGTGGTGGACGCCATGGCCGGTCAGGACGCTGTGAATGTGGCCAAGGCCTTCAACGAGAAGGTGGGCGTGGACGGCATCATCCTTACCAAAACCGACGGCGACACCCGCGGCGGTGCGGCCCTCAGCGTGCTGGCGGTGACCGGAAAGCCCATCAAGTTCCAGGGCACCGGCGAAAAGCTGGACGACCTGGAGGTGTTCCATCCGGGCCGTATGGCCGGCCGGATTCTGGGCATGGGCGATGTGCTCACCCTGATCGAAAAGGCACAGGACGCACAGGATGCCAAGCAGGCCAAGGAAACCGCCAAGCGGATGCTGGAGAACAAGTTCGACATGAACGATATGCTC
Organism: uncultured Oscillospiraceae bacterium; assembly: GCA_934513685.1. Classification (GTDB taxonomy): domain Bacteria; phylum Bacillota; class Clostridia; order Oscillospirales; family Ruminococcaceae; genus SFJ001. Next base: position 29,732 of record CAKSWY010000019.1, read on the forward strand.
GACCAGCTGAACCAGATGAAGAAGATGGGCGGCGCGGCGGCCATGCTCTCCATGCTTCCCGGCGCGGGCAGCATTGACACCAGCCAGATCGACGAGCGGGAATTCGTTCACGTTGAGGCCATCATTCAAAGCATGACCAAAGCGGAGAGGGAAAAGCCCTCCATCATCAACCCCAAGCGCAAGCGGCGCATTGCCGCCGGCAGCGGTACCAGCGTTGAGCAGGTGAACAAGCTGCTGCGCCAGTTCGAGATGATGCAGAAAATGATGAAGCAGATCAAGCGCAACCCCAAAGCGCTTGGCCGTCGGCTGGGGCTTCCCGGCCTGCGCCGATAAGGCGCCTTGATTTTGGTATAACCCAGCCAGCATACGGCCCGGGGTTTATACAATAAATGCCCTTGTGTCACGCAAGTGACCGGGCCGTAACAAATTATAGGAGGTGACAGGTTTGGCTGTTAAGATTCGTCTGCGCCGTATGGGCGCTAAGAAGGCTCCCTTCTACCGTGTGGTGGTGGCGGATAGCCGCTTCCCCCGCGATGGTCGTTTCATCGAGGAGATCGGTTACTACGATCCCACCAAGGAGCCCGCGGTCGTGAACATCGATGCCGAGAAGGCTAAGAAGTGGATCGCGAACGGCGCTCAGCCCACCGATACGGTGCGGGTGCTGCTGAAGAAGTCCGAGATTCTGTAATTGAATGGAGGAATGACTCATGCAGGAACTGCTGCTGGCCGTTGCCCGCGGCCTTGTGGAGGATAAGGACGCCGTTACTGTGACGGCGGACGCCCCCCGCGAGGACGGAACCGTTGTTTACCACCTGAGTGTGGCAGAGAACGATATGGGCCGCGTTATTGGCAAACAGGGCCGCATTGCGAAGGCCATTCGCGTGGTCGTGCGGGCTGCCGCTGTGCGCCAGGGCGAGAAAGCAATGGTCGAGATCGACTGAGTACCCAAGGGGCCTTTTGCAAAAACTGCAAAAGGCCCCTTTTTGCTGGTTTCTGCGGGCGGAACCGCCCACTGTTCATACAGTGCGGAAAAACGGCGGCAAACGCTGCTTTTTTGCAGAATCAAAAAATTCCGGCCTGCCTGGGCCGGTTGTGCCGGGCACAGAGGCCCGGGGAAAAGGAGAAAACCATGCAGCAATATCTTGAGGCGGGCCGTATTGTGACCACGCACGGCGTGGTGGGTGAGGTCAAAGTGGAGCTGTGGTGCGACAGCGCCGCCTTTCTGGCCGCTTGCAAGCGGGTGTATTTTTCGGCCCAGGGCGGCCAGGCCCATCGGCTGCTGATGGTGCGCCCCCACAAGGGCATGGCCCTTGTGAAGCTGGAGGGCGTGACCGATATGGATCAGGCTCGGGCGCTGATCGGCCGGGTGCTGTACATTGACCGGGCAGACGCGCACCTGCCCAAGGGTGCCTGCTTTGTGCAGGACCTGATCGGCTGCCAGGTGCGGGATGCGGACAACGGCTGGATCTACGGTACCCTCACCGAGGTGAGCCACCCCGGTGCACAGGACATCTACACCATTACCGATGAAAAAGGCAGCAAGTGGCAGCTGCCCGCCGTTCCGGAGTTTGTGAAGGAGCGGGTGCCGGAAGAAGGGTATGTGCTGGTCACGCCCATTCCGGGTATGTTCGGCGAGGCAGAAAGTGGGGATGCGGAATGATGCGGATCGACATTGCGACCCTGTTCCCGGAGATGTGCGACCGGTTTCTCACCGAGAGCATCATCGGGCGGGCCGCCAAGCGGGGCTACATTGAGACGCATTGCCATCAGATTCGGGATTACACCCTGAACAAGCAGAAGCAGACGGACGATTACCCCTATGGCGGCGGCTGCGGCATGGTGATGAACGCCCAGCCCATTTACGATTGCTGCCAGGAGATCATCCGCCAGGTGCAGGAGCAGGGGCGGCCCCGGCCGCACATTGTGTTCATGACGGCGGCGGGCGCCCGGTACAATGAAGAACACGCCAAGCGGCTGGCTTCTTACGACAGCCTGCTGCTGGTGTGCGGCCACTATGAGGGCATGGACGAGCGGGTGATTGAGGCGCTGGCCGATGAGGAGATCAGCATTGGCGACTATGTGCTCACCGGCGGCGAGCTGGCCAGCCTGGTGGTGGCTGACAGTGTGCTGCGCCTGCAGCCCGGCGTGCTGGCGGAGGCCAAGGGCTATCAGGAAGAGAGCCATTGGAACGGGCTGCTGGAGTACCCCCAGTACACCCGCCCCGAAGTGTGGGAGGGCCGCGCGGTGCCCCCGGTGCTGCTCAGCGGGCACCATGCCAACATTGACGCGTGGCGCGCCGAGCAGAGTGTGGAGCGCACCAAGAACCGCCGGCCGGACCTGTACGAGGCGTGGCTGAAAAAAGAGGGCAAGGGCTGAAACGGCCGAAACCGGGCAGAAATGCATCAAAAGGCCATGCGATCGGTGCGAAAAGCCCCCGAAAATGCAGCGCGGAGAGCAGCCGGAACAGGAACCGATCGCCCAAAATGGACGCTGAAAGGACAAATGAGACGACCAGTTTCGTCATTTTTCAGTGGACGTTCGGGCACCGGGCTGGGCTGAAAGAAACAAGATGTGGAAAACTCTTAGCGAAAACGCAGACAAGGTGAAAAAATAACTAGCGATTTTGTACAAAGAACACAGATGCCCCCTTCTGCCTTTGGAAGAACTGCCAAAAATGATCAAATCCTCTGTACAATGGTCAGCCGATGCGCTAAAATATCGTTAAAGCCCAAGACAATCTACAACTTTTGAGAAAGCAGGAGCGTAGAACCATGTTTGTAAAAGAAGTTACCGTCGAAAATCAGGTGGGCCTGCATGCCCGTCCGGCCACCTTCTTCATTCAGAAGGCCAACGAGTATAAGTCTTCCATCTGGGTCGAGAAGGAAGAGCGCCGCGTGAACGCCAAGAGCCTCCTGGGTGTTCTGTCCCTGGGAATCGTGGGCGGCACCACCATCCGCATCATTGCAGACGGTGTGGATGAGCAGGCGGCCGTGGATGGCCTGGTGAAGCTGGTCAACAGCGGCTTTGCCGAGTAATTTCTTTTCCAGACAGAAATTCAAGGCGAATGTTCGGAGGGCGGAGCGATCCGCCCTCTTTTTGCGTTTCACGGCGCCCTGTGCATAAGCGGGGCCGGTGCAGCGCAAGATAAGCGCTTCAAGCAGGCGACAGGGAGGGTGAGCCGTTGACCAAGGCAGAACTGTACGAAAAGGCAAAGATGCTGCCGCTTTTGCCCGGGGTGTACATCATTCGGGATAAAAAGAATGAGATCATCTACATCGGCAAGGCGAAGCGCCTGCGCATCCGCGTCAGCCAGTATTTTCGCGAGGGCGTGCCCCACGACAACAAAGTCACGCAGATGATCAACCACGCCTTCCAGTTTGATGTGATCGTCTGCCAGAGCGAGTTTGAGGCCCTTGTGCTGGAAGCAAGCCAGATCAAGGCCCACACGCCCAAATACAACATTCTGCTGAAGGATGATAAAGGGTACAGCTACGTGCGCTTGACGAAGGAACCGTGGCCGCGGCTGAGCGCGGTGCTGCAGAAAGAGGAGGACGGCGCGGAGTACATCGGCCCCTATACTTCCAGCTTTGCTGTGCGGGAGATGGTGGAGACGGCGCAGAACGTGTTCCGCCTGCCCCGGTGCAACCGGCGCTTCCCGCAGGACATCGGCAAGGGCCGCCCCTGCCTGAATGCCCACATCGGCAAGTGCATGGCGGTGTGCAGCGGCAAGATCCGCCAGGAGGACTACCAGCAGGCGGTGCAGGGGGCGGTGCGGCTGATCCGACACGGTAAAAAGGACATTGTAAAAGGGCTGGAACAGCAGATGCTGGAAGCCTCGGATCGGCTGGACTTTGAGCGGGCCGCCCTGATTCGGGACCAGATCGCCGCCATCACCAAGGTTTCGGCCGGGCAGAAGGTGGTGGTCAGCGAGGACACGCAGATGGACGTGATTGCATTTGCGGGCACCAGCCACGCGGTGTGCGCCGCCATTCTGCGCTACCGGGACGGCCGCCTGACGGACAAGCGGGAATTTCTGTTCCATGACACCACCGATCTGGACGCGCTGCGGGAGCAGTTCCTGCCGCAGTATTACCTGGGCGGCGAAGAGGTGCCGCGCACCATTGCGGTGGATGCCCTGCCCGAGGCAGCCGAAGCGCTGAATCAGGCGCTGAATCAGGCCCGCGGCAGTGCGGTGCACCTGTACGTTCCCCAGCGGGGCGATGTGGCCAAGCTGGTGAACATGGCCTACACCAACGCCGTGGAGCGTCTGGCGCGGGAGAGCGGCCGCTATGCCCGGGAGGAAAAGCTGCTGGAAGAGCTGGCGCAGCTGCTGGGCATGGAGAAGGCCCCGGCGGTGATCGAGAGCTACGACATCTCCAACTGGGGTGACGGAACCTCGGTGTGCGGTATGGTGGTGTTTGAAAACGGCAAGCCCAAGCGGGCAGGCTACCGAAGGTTCAAAATGCGCACGGTGGCCCGCACCGACGATTACGCCAGCATGGCGGAGGCACTCAGCCGCCGAGCGGCCGAGTATGCAAAGGGGGCGCCCGGGCAGTTCGGCGTGCTGCCGAATCTGATCCTGCTGGATGGCGGCCGGGGCCAGGTGAACGCTGTGCGGCAGGCCATTGCCGGCACCGAGCTGGCCAGGGTGCCCCTGTTTGGCATGGTGAAGGACGACCACCACCGCACCCGGGCCATTGTGAGCGGCGAAGGCCGGGAAATCGCCATCAACCTGAACCGGGGCGTGTTCACCTTTGTGACGGCCATTCAGGATGAGGTTCACCGGTTCGCCATCACCTACCAGCGGCAGCAGCAGAAGAAAAAGTCCTATGCGTCCACCCTGACGGAGGTGCCCGGCGTTGGCCCGGCCACGGCCAAAGCCCTGCTGGCCCGTTTTAAAACGGTGGGGGCGGTGCGCCAGGCAAGCCCGGACGAGCTGGCGTTGGCGGACGGCGTCGGCCCGGCCATGGCCCAGCGCATTTATGCTTATTTCCACGGGGAAACACCGGCGAACTGAGCCGGCAGGCGCCCTTTTTCAATGAATGCTTGCCTTGACAAAGCGGCGGAAAGCCGCCATAATGAAGCAGCAAGCCCACCGAAAGGCGGCAGCCCTCAAACGACAGAAACCTATGCGCCCCATGGCGCGCCGAGAGAAGGAGAACAGTCCATGCGTGTAATTGCAGGCACGGCCCACGGTACCCCGCTGGCCACGCTGCCGGGAGAAGACGTGACCCGCCCCACCATTGCCCGGGTCAAAGAAGCCATGTTCAGTGCGCTGCAGTTCCAGCTGCCGGGTGCAAAGGTGCTGGATCTGTTTGCAGGCAGTGGGCAGCTGGGCATTGAAGCACTCTCCCGCGGGGCAGAGCACTGCACCTTCATTGACCAGGACAAAGGGGCCATCGGCGTTATCACCGCCAACTGCCGGGCGGCGGGGGTGCTGTCTCAGGCGCGCATTTTGCAGCGGGAGTCCGCCGCGTTTGCGGCGGCCAACAAGGGCAGCTACCATGTGGTGCTGCTGGATCCGCCCTATCGCCAGGGCACACTGGCCAAAGTGCTGCCGGATGTGGCCTGCCTGACGGCCCCCGGCGGCGCGGTGATCTGCGAGAGCGAATTGGAGGCCGACCTGCCGGACGAGTGCGGCGGCCTCAAAAAAATCAAGCAGCACCGGTATGGTACCGTGCTGGTCACCCGATATCAGAAGGATTGGGACGAGTAACCCGGCACGCAAAGCAACAGAACCGGGCCAATGCAGCGGCACAGCCGCCTTGACCCCTCAACGAAAAGGAGAACAGCCATGAGCGTGGATGAACTGCTGGATTTGATCGACGAAACGCTGGAAGAGGGGACCGGCCTGCCCTTTACCGGCGGCAAACGAATGGTGGACGTGGAGAAACTGCAGGAAATGCTGGATGAGATCCGCCTGAACCTGCCCACGGAACTGCGCCAGGCCAAGGCCATCGTGAACGACCGGGCCGACATTGTGAACAGCGCCCGCAAAGAGGCGGACGGCATTGTGCGCAAGGCCGAGGAACGTGCCCGCCAGCTGGTGAGCGAGGAAAACGTAACCAAGGCGGCCCAGGCCCGCGCTGCGGAGATCCTCTCCACCGCGCAGAGCCAGGCCCGCGAGCTGCGCTCCAAAACGCTGGAGTACTGCGACAACCTGCTGAAGGCCACCTGTGAGCGGTTGACCCGCAGCGCCTCGGACGTGAAAACGGTGCGGGACAACCTGCGCCAGATGGGCCGCGGCGGCAATGGCTGAGCCTTGAGCGGCATCGGCGGAACATAAAAAGCAAGAAACAGGCAAGATCAAGAAAAATCTCGAAGGCCCGCATCCGGAAGCTTTTCCGGGTGCGGGCTTTTTTGCTGCCTTTTTGCTGTATAGAACAGCAAATCCGACGGCAAATCTAAGCGAAAAGGCTGCGGATGCACCGGTTTTTCCGCAGGCAAAAGGCTGAAGCGGCCGGGCCATTTCACGGCCCAGAGAAGGGCCGGATTTTCGCGGCGGCTGCAGGGGGATGCGTCCTGAAAGAGGGGCCGGAATACGGCCGCGGGAAAAAAGTGACTTAAAAAGCGTGAAAAAGGGTGGCCTGTACTTGAAATTTCAGGGCATGAACTTTATAATTAAGCTAATAATTGCCCTCAAGTGGGTAAAAGTGGGGAATTGAACGCCAAAATTGCGGCAAAAGTGCCCCACAGAACCCAAAAACGTGCAGGAGGTGGGGAAGGGATGCTCATCGGGCGGTACGATTATGCGCTGGATGCCAAAAATCGCCTGAATTTCCCGGCCCGCTTCCGCGCGGAAATGGGGGAGACGTTTGTGGTCACCTGCTGGCTGGATGGCTGCCTGGTGGCGTTCCCCGCTTCCAAGTGGGAGGACATGGCGGCCCAGCTGGAGAGCTGCAACCTGGCAGACGCCCGGGCCGTGCAGCACAAGCTGTTCCCCAATGCCATTGAGGTCACGCCGGACAAGCAGGGCCGCATTCAGCTCACCCCGCGGCTGCTGGCCCATGCAGGGCTGGAGAAGGACGTGACGGTGGTGGGCATGGGCCGCTATGCGGAGATCTGGAACACCGCCGTCTGGGACGAGCGGGAGAGCGCCGGAGAAGACGGCGCTCTGGAACAGGCCATCCGCCTGATGAACATTCGCTGAGAGGAGGGGACACGCCCCATGGAATTCAATCATGTCCCTGTTCTGCTGCAGGAATGCCTGGACGGGCTGAACATCAAGCCCGATGGCATTTATCTGGACGGCACCGCGGGCGGCGGCGGCCATTCCAGCGAGATCGCCCGGCGGCTGACCACCGGCCATCTTTACTCGCTGGATCAGGACCCGGACGCCATTGCGGCAGCCGGTGCACGGCTGGCCGGGCTTCCGGCCACGCTGATCCAGACGAATTTCCGGGATGCCAAGCAGGTGCTCACCGAGCGTGGCATTCCGCCGCTGAACGGTGCCCTGCTGGATCTGGGTGTTTCCAGCCATCAGCTGGACGATGCCGAGCGGGGCTTTTCCTATCGGGCAGACGCGCCGCTGGATATGCGCATGAGCCAGAGCGGCCCCACGGCGGCCGACCTGGTCAATACGCTCAGCCGGGAAGAACTGACCCGCATTCTGCGGGAATATGGCGAGGAACCCTTTGCCTGGGCCATTGCAGGCAAAATTGAGGCCGCCCGGGAAAAGGCACCCATTCAAACAACGCTGGAATTGGCCCAGATCGTGGCCAGCGCTGTGCCGCCCGCCATTCGCCGGCGGGATAAAAACCCGGCCCGCCGCAGTTTTCAGGCCCTTCGCATTGCGGTGAACGGGGAGCTGGACGCCCTGAACGAGGGGCTGGACGGCATTTTTGACTGCCTGGCCCCCGGCGGGCGCTTTGCCATCATCACCTTCCACTCGCTGGAGGACCGTGTGGTGAAGAACCGCTTTCGCCAGTGGGCCACGGCCTGCACCTGCCCGCCGGAATTTCCGGTGTGCGTGTGCGGGGGCAAGGCCAAGGCCAAGCTGATCACCCGCAAGCCCATTGAGGCCGATGCCCAGGAGCTGGAGGAGAACCGCCGCAGCCGCAGCGCCAAACTGCGCGTGGTGGAAAAGCTGTAAGGCAGCTGGAAAGGCTGCTCCGGGCGTAACAAAGCGTGAGGAAACTTTGCCGGTAGAACCGGCACAGAACATTGCGGGGGCACCTGCCCCCTTGCAGGAAAGGAAGCGTGGTTCAAATGCAGGCCGCCTATAAAATGAAAGAAGCATCGGCCAAGGCCCCCAAGCTGGAAGTGCGGCGGGGCGACGCCAGCCGGCGGGCAGCGGCCCGGCGGCAGAGCATGGCGCGCGGGCTGCTGGCATTGACCATGCTGGCGCTTGTGTGCGCGGTAATTTACAGTCATGTGCAGCTGACCGAGCTGACGGGCGAGATTCAGGATGCCCGGGCGGAACTGACCACGGCCAACAGCTGGAACAGCTACTGGAACAATACGCTGGACAGTAAAACCAACCTGCGCATGGTGGAGGAAGCCGCCACCACCCGTTTGGGGATGATCAAGGCGGATCCCAGCCAGATCACCTACATCAAGCTGGATGAAACCAGCACGGTGGACCGGCCGGCCAGCGGCCTGCAGAAGCTGGCGGGGATGCTGCACGCCGGGGCGCTGAGCCTGGTGGGCAGCCTGGACCCCTGAGGAACCAAGGAGAGCTTGCATGGCAGAACGATATCGCCGCCCCAGGCGGAAACAGGATGACCAGGTCAGCCGCCAGATGAAAAACCGCATTGCCCTGTTTTGGGGCCTGCTTCTTGTGGTGGGCGTGAGCGTGCTTGTGGGCCGGTTGGCGTATTTGCAGCTGATCGACCACGAGGATATGCAGGCACAGACTGCCTCGCAGCAGCTGCTGGATCAGACCATCACACCGCTGCGGGGCAATATTTATGACTCCACCGGCAGTGTTCTGGCCCGAAGCAGCGTGGTGTGGCGCATTACCGTGGACCCCTCCGAGCTGGCAAAGCTGGGTGCGCAGACGGACAAGGATGGAACCCCGGTGAACCAACGAGTGGACCCGGCCACTGTGGCGGCCGATCTGGCCGAGATTCTCGGTGTGGATGAAGAGACCCTTTACAACAGCCTGTCCAGCACCGATTCCCGCTATAAAGTGCTGGCCCGTCAGGTGGAGCAGCCGACTCGGGAAGCCGTGGAGGAATACGCTTCGTCCAAAAAGGCAACCAACAGCAAGGGCGAGGTGGTGGACGGCTACACCCGAACAAAGCTGCCCATCAATGTGGAGCGCGACACCAAGCGGGAATATCCCTATGGCAATTTTCTTTCGGTGGTGCTGGGCTTCTGCAATAGCGACGGCGTGGGTGCCTACGGTCTGGAGAGCGAGTATGAGGACGTGCTGGCCGGAACCCCCGGCCGGGTGATCACCCTGCGCAACCCGCTGGGCGATGAGCTGCCAAACGATTCTTCCACCATCTACCCGGCGGAGGACGGCAACAATCTGGTGCTGACCATTGACGCAAATGTGCAGTCTGTGGTGGAAAAGTACCTGAAGAATGCCGTGGAGAAATGGAACGTCCAGCAGCGGGGCATGGCCATTGTGATGGACGTGAACAGCGGGGCCATTCTGGCCATGGCCGTGGAGGGCGGCTTTGACCCAAACGAGCCGAACGTCATTACCGACAGCACTTTACAGTCCATTCTGGACACGGAGGGCGCCCTCGGCGAGGAGCAGAAGGGCCTTTTGTACCGCCGCCTGGGCGTAACCAGTGCGGAGATGGCCAAAGAGGACTATTCGCTGAACCAGATTCTGGCGGATGGGGTCATCGACGACGACGAGTACGGCACGGTGCAGGGGATGATCCGGTATGCACAGTGGAAAAACAAGTGCCTGACCGCCCTGTACTACCCCGGTTCAGTGTTCAAGATTATTACCAGCGCCATGGGCCTGGATTCCGGCGCGGCCACGACGGCCACCAGCTTCGGCTGCTACGGCAGCTTTGACGTATCCGGCACCCAATACGGCTGTGCCAGCGATGCTTCCCATGGTGTGCAGGATCTGGCTACCGCTCTGCGCAACAGCTGCAACATTTACTATGTGCAGCTGGGCCAGAAGATCGGCGCAAAAACCTTCTTCGACTATTTCAAAGCCTTTGGCTTTACCGAGCCCACCGGCATTGACCTGCCCAGTGAGACCCAGTACATGCAGTACTACAATGAGGAGGGCCTCGGCCCGGTGCAGCTGGCCAGTTCCTGCTTCGGCCAGGCCCAGAAGATCACCGCCCTGCAAACCATCACGGCGGTGGCGGCCGCAGTCAACGGCGGCTACCTGGTGCAGCCCCACGTGGTGGCCAAAATTACCGATGGAGACGGCAACCTGGTCAAGACCATGGAGACCAGCCCCAAGCGGCAGGTCATCAGCGAGGAGACCAGCGCACAGATCCGCTCTATGGTGGAAAGCGTAGTGGGCAACGGCAACGACCATGCCCCCGGCCGCAACGCCTATGTGGCGGGCTATCGGGTGGGCGGCAAGTCCGGTACCAGTGAAAAGCTGGACGAGCCCCGGCGCGGAACCGGCGGCTATCGGTTTGCCTCCAGCTTTATGGCGGTGGCACCGGCCAACGACCCGCAGATCGCAGTGCTGGTGGTGCTGGATGACGCGGAAGCAGACACCGACTCGTCGCTGTACCTGAGCGGCCCCGTGGCGGGCAACATCATCAGTGAGATCGCGCCGTATCTGGGCATTGAGACCCAGTACAGCGATACCGAGCTGGCTGCCCAGACGGTGACGGTGCCCAGCCAGCTGGGGCAGGAATGGAGCCAGGCGCAGGTGGAGTTGAACAAGAGCAATCTGGGCCACCGCAAGCTGGAAAACGGAACCACCGTGACCCATCAATACCCGGACGGCGGCGCGAAAGTGCCGGCGGGCACCACGGTGTATCTCTACACCGAGAGCACCGAGGACATTCAGGTGACCGTGCCGGATGTGACCGGGCGGGACGCCGCCTATGCCAGCACGATGCTGAAGGCGGCCGGCCTGAACGTAAAGGTGGAAGGGGACGGCCAGGGCAGCGTGCTCACCCAGAACTGCGAGGTAGGCAGTCAGGTGCCCATGGGCACCATTGTGACCATTGCCTGCGGAACCGAAGCAGGCACGGCCCAGGAACCCACGGGATGATGGACACGGCTGCGGCCGCATACAATAGAGGCAGCGCCCTGTTGCCCAAACAAGAAAAGGAGTGCGGAACAATGGAAGTAATCAGCGCAAAAAAGCTGTTGGCAGGCCTGTGTGAGGCCCCGGACGAACCCATTACGGCCGTGGTGACCGACAGCCGCCTGGTGCAGCCCGGCTGTGTGTTTGTGTGTTTCCCCGGCCAGCGGGTGGACGGCCATGATTTTGCGGCGCAGGCCTATGCCCGGGGCGCCAGCTGGATCGTGGCGAACCATCCGGTGGAGGATGTGCCTGCCGAGCGTACCATTCTTGCGCCGGACAGCCGCATTCCCCTGTGTGCCATGGCGGCCAACTACCGCGCCTGTTACACCCCCTGGGTGGTGGGTGTGACCGGCAGTGTGGGCAAAACCACCACAAAGGAGTTCTGCGCCGCGGCGTTGGCGGCTTTCGGCGAGACGCTGAAAACCGAGGGCAATCGGAACAATGAGATCGGCCTGCCGGGCACGCTGTTCCGGATGGAACGCAGCACCCAGTACGCGGTGGTGGAAATGGGCATGAGCGCCCTGGGCGAAATCCACCGCCTGAGCCTGACGGCCAAGCCCGACGCGGGCGTGATCACCGGCATCGGCGTTTCGCATCTGGAAACGCTGGGCAGCCGGGAGAACATCCTGAAGGCAAAGCTGGAGATCTGCGATGGCCTGCGCCGGGAGGATGGAAAGAAGGCGCCGCTGATCTTGAACGGAGACGACCCCTATCTGCGCGGCGCCCAGCTGCCGGATTGGGTGGAACCGATCTGGTGCGGCATTCAGGATGAGAACTGCCGCATCCGCGCGGTGGACATCCGCCACGAGGAGCGGGGCGAGCGGTTCACCATCCGGGATGAAGAATTGGGTCTGTTCGAGGCGTTTATTCCCACGGTGGGCCTGCACGCCGTACAGGATGCCCTGTTTGCCTATGCGGCCGCAGTGACCCGGCCGGATGCGGGCCGGGCCGACGCCTTGGAGGCAGCGGCAGCCTTGGCGGATTACCAGGCGGCCGGTATGCGCCAGCGCCTGGTGGAAAAGGGCGGCGTGAAGGTGCTGGAGGACTGCTACAACGCCAGCCCGGACAGTATGCGCGCGGCCTTTGAGGCCTTTGGCCGGGTGGAATGCACCCGCCGTTTTGCCTTGCTGGGCGATATGCTGGAGCTGGGCAGCGTGAGCGAGGAGGCTCATCGCCAGGTGGGCCAGCTGGCGGCCGGTGCAAAGCTGGACTGCCTGGTGACCTACGGCCCGGCCTCACAGGAAACCGCGAAGGAAGCACAGCGCCTGGGCGTGCCCGAGGTGCTGCACTGCGAGACCCGCGAGGAAGCGGCGCAGGCACTGAGCCAGCGGCTGCGTCCCGGCGATGGCCTGCTGGCCAAGGGCAGCCGCGGAATGAGACTAGAAGAGATCCTGAAAATGGTGTATAATCGCCTGTGAGCCTGCCGGAATGGCCGGAATCAACAGGCAGCCATTAAAAATGGCAGGGCCTTGCCGCCCTGCCGCGCGGGGGCAGCATCGACATCCGAATTGCGGAACGTTTGCGGCGTTTCTGCCCCCCTACATAGAATCGTGAGGAGTAAATCATGATAGCAAGATATGCACTGACCATTGCCGCCCTGTTTGCCTTTGTGCTGACAGGAATGTCAGGCCTGATCGTGGTGCCGTTTCTGCACAAGCTGCATTACGGGCAAACCATCAAAGAGATCGGCCCCACCTGGCATAAAAACAAGCAGGGAACCCCGACCATGGGCGGCATCTGCTTTATTTTCGGCAGCACGCTGGGCCTGGGCCTGGCCTGGCTGTATCTGGGCATGAAGCAGAGCGACCTGATGGGCAGCCACGAGGCGTTCAACGTGATTCTGGCGCTGAGCGCGGCCTGGCTGTTTGGCCTGGTTGGCTTTGTGGACGATTACATCAAGGTGGTCAAGAAGAGAAACCTGGGCCTGAAGGTCATGCAGAAGATCGTGCTGCAGGTGGCCATCACCCTGCTGTTTATGTACGGCCTGCATCTGAACGGCGTTTTGACCAGCGCCGTGGTGCTGCCCATTGTGGGCTTTGTGGATCTGGGCATTCTGTTCTATCCCATCGCCTTTCTGCTGATCATCTTTATGGTGAACGCGGTGAACCTGACCGACGGCATTGACGGCCTGGCCAGCAGCGTGACCTTTGTGGTGATGCTGGCTTACGTCATCGCAGCCGGTGTGTTGAACTATTTCCATCTGGCGGTGTACGCCGCCGCCGTGGCCGGCGGCTGTGCAGGCTTTTTGCTGTGGAACTTCCACCCGGCCAAGGTGTTCATGGGCGACACGGGCAGTATGTACCTGGGCGGCGCGGTGACGGCGCTGGCCTTCTGCATGAGCCGCCCGGAGCTGCTGCTGTTCTTCGGTTTTATTTACATCTGCGAGGCCGGCAGCGTGGTCATTCAGGTGAGCTACTTCAAGGCCACCCACGGCAAGCGCATTTTCAAAATGACGCCCATCCATCATTCCTTTGAGATGGATGGATGGAGTGAGGAAAAAATCGTGGCATCGTTCAGCCTGGTGGCGGCGGCCGCCGCTGCGCTGGGGCTGGTGTTCATCCGGCTGAGCTGAACCGGCCGACAATAGACCGCCCGCCGCGAGGGCGAATGCAGCACAGCGGCAAAGCGCTGTGAAAAAAAGGCCGCAGGCCGGAAGGGAGGATGTCGGATGCCTGCACAGACAAGTAAAAAGCATATGGCAAAACGCAAGCGCCGAAAGCCGAGCTTCTTTTACCGCAATCCGGGCAAACTGGACGGTGCGCTGCCTTTGAATGTGCTGATTCTGGTGGTGTTCGGGCTGGTAATGCTGTTCAGCGCCAGCTACGCCACGGCCTATTATTATGAGGGCAACAGCTACAAGTACATTGCGCCCCAGACCATTTTTGCCATTGCGGGCGTGGGGATTATGTTCATTGTCAGCACGGTGGATTACCACTGGCTTCGGCAATGGACCTATCCGGCCTATTTTCTCACCCTGCTCATGCTGGCCGCGGTGCCGCTGGTGGGTGTGGAGCTGAACGGCTGCAAGAGGTGGCTGAACCTGAAGGTGTGCACCGTGCAGCCCAGCGAGCTGGCCAAATTTGTGCTGATTCTGCTGATGGCCCATTTGATGACGGCCCACAGCCGCCGCCTGAAGCACGTGGAATACAGCATCCTTCTACCCATTGCCGTGCTGGCACCCATTGAGGTGCTGCTGTATGTGGAACCCCACAAATCGGCCATGCTGCTGATGCTGGCCCTGACGGTGATCATGATGTGGGCCGGCGGCGTGGCACTGCGCTGGTTCGTCTGCGGTGCGGGCGGGCTTGGCGTGCTGGGTGTGGCCTATCTGGTCCATCTGCACGGCGGCAACGACTACGCGGGCAACCGCCTGCAGGACTGGCTGGCCTCGTTTGAGGACCTGACCAAGGCCAGCGACCAGACCGTGCAGAGCGTGTATTCCATCGGCAACGGCGGCCTGCTGGGCGTGGGCATCGGCAATTCCAACCAGAAGCAGCTGTGGCTTTCTGAGCCGCAGAACGACTTTATTTTTTCCATTCTCTGCGAAGAACTGGGGTTCATCGGGGCGCTGATCTGCATCGCCCTGTTTGTGGTGCTGATCGTGCAGGCGGTGCGCACTGCCATGCGCGCGCCGGATCGCTTCGGTGCGCTGCTGGGCGTGGGCGTGGCGGCTCACATCAGCATTCAGGTGCTGCTCAACATCGCGGTGGTGACCAACCTCATCCCCAACACCGGCATCAGCCTGCCGTTCTTTTCGGCGGGCGGCACCAGCCTGGTGATGCTGCTGGGCGAGATGGGTGTGCTGATGAGCGTGAACCGCGCCGGAAACGCCGCGGAAGCCCGACGAAGAGAACAGGAAAAAGCCGCGCGGGACAACACTGTACAGCACCCGGGCAGCCGCCCGGAGGCGCACCGGGTGACCGGCTGAGCCGGGATTTCCCAACATGTTTTTTGGATAAGGCGTCTGCGGCATTTGGCCGCAGACTGTTGACGAAGGAGCGAAAACCATGGCACTGTGTGTATTGATCGCCGCGGGCGGCACGGCCGGGCACATCAACCCGGCGCTGGCCATTGCCGGGGCGCTGAAGCAGGCCCGCCCGGATGCGGACATTCACTTTGCGGGCCGCCGGGAAGGAATGGAGTATGGCCTGGTGACCAAGGCCGGGTACCCGTTCCACCACATTGAAGTGAACGGCATTCAGCGGAAGCTGAGCCTGAAAAACATTGCCCGCAATGCCGAGGCGCTGTACCATCTGGCGCTGGCAGGCCCGCGGGCCAAGGCCATCCTCCGGGAAGTGAAACCGGATCTGGTCATTGGCTGCGGCGGCTATGTGAGCGGCCCCGTGGTGCGGGCGGCGGCCAAAATGGGCATTAAAACTGCCATTCATGAGCAGAACGCCTTCCCCGGTGTGACCAACAAGCTGCTGGCCAAGGACGTGGACGTGGTGTTTGCTGCCGTGGAGGCCGCCGTGCAGAAGCTGGGCGCGCCGGAAAAGACGCTGGTGGTGGGCAACCCGGTGCGGCCGGAGGTGTTCGCGCAGGATCGGGCTGCGGCCCGGCGTGCCATTGGCGCCGGGGACCGGACGGTGATCCTCAGCTTTGGCGGCAGCCTTGGGGCGCGGCGCATCAACCAGGTGGTGGCCGATCTGGCCGCCTGGGAGCAGAAAACCCACCAGCCGGTGCTGCATCTGCACGCCACCGGCCAGTACGGGGTGCAGCTGTTTAAGAACCTGGCCCAAGAAAAGGGTTTTGCCTATGGCGAAAATCTGGTGGTCAAGGAATACATCGACAATATGCCCCAGCTGCTGGCGGCGGCCGACCTGGTGATCAGCCGGGCCGGTGCCTTGACGCTGGCCGAGCTGGAGGCTGCGGGCCGGGCAGCCATTCTGATCCCCAGCCCCAACGTGGCCGAAAACCACCAGTATTACAACGCCATGGAGCTGCAGAAGGCGGGCGCGGCGCTGGTGATCGAGGAGAAAGATCTGACCGGCGAGGGCCTGGTGGAGGCGGTTTCGGACCTGCTGCATGAGCCCGGAAAGCTGACGCTGATGGGGCAGATGGCCCGCACCCTCTGCGAACCGAAGAGCCTGGAAAAAATTACGGATCGCCTGCTGGAATTGGTAAAGTAAGCGGGCCGGCCGAGCACGACGGCGGGGCAAAGAGGCCCGGCTGCCGTACTCGGCTTTTGGCTTAAACGGCCCAACCTGCAAAAATCCGGCCGTCGAAGGGAAAGGGGACGCCGTGGATCAGAACAACCGAAATCGAAACCGGAAGGGCGCGGTGCGTGCCGCTGCCAATCAGAACCGCCCCCCGCGGGAGCGCGGGCAGGGGCGAGGTGCGCCCAATGGTGCGGACTATCGCCAGCGGCAGGAGGCCCTGCGGCGCAAGCGGGCCAAAAGCATGATGAACCGCCGCCGCAAACGCCTGCGGCTTCTGGCGCTGTTTGTGGCCGTGGTGCTGGCGGCGGTGGGCCTGGTACTGGCGGTAACGGTGCTGTTCAAGGTGGCCTCGTTCCGGGTGGAAAACACCGATAAGCGGGACCCGGTCGATTTAGGCCCCTACACCGAAGAGCAGATCCTGCAGGCGCTGGCGGTGAACGTGGGCGATAACATTTTCGGCTTCAGTGCCAAGGACCGGCAGATTCTGCTGGAGCGGGCACTGCCGGAGCTGGAAACCGTGCAGGTGCGCCGCAGCCTGCCCAGCACCGTGGTGGTGCAGGTGGAACCGGCCACCGCGGCCTACAAGGTGGCCTATGGGGACCAGTGGGCGGTGCTGAGCACCAGCTGCAAGGTTATGCGGCTGGAAGAGGAGGAGCCGGAGGGCCTGGTAGAGCTGCAGGGCATTGAGGCCGCACAGGCGGAGCCGGGTACCCGCATTCAGCTTTCGCAGCCTGCAGCGGCGGAGGGCGCGGCCAGTGTGCCTCAGGAGGGCAGCGCGGCCAGCGCGACCCCCGGGCCGGAGACGGCAGTAACCACGGCCGATGAGGCGCTGAGCGAGCTGCTGGCCGGGTTGGAGCAGAACGGCCTGTTGGAGGGCCTGACGGCAGTGCAGCTGGGCGATCTGGAGGAGTTTTCCTTCACTTATCAGGACCGGCTGAAGATTCGCCTGGGCACCAGCAACAACCTGGACTACAAACTGCGGCTCACCGCCCGCGTGGTGCTGGGAGCGGACGGGCTGGCCCCCACCGACCGGGGCACCCTGGACGTGAGCAGCATGACCAAGGCGGGAACCATCAACCCGGTGTTTTCGCCGGGCGACCCCTGAGCCATTCGGCAGGATGTTGGCCCGGATAGGGTAGTATCGGCGCATGAATTGTAGTATAATGGATATACTTAAGCGGATTTTAAGGCGCAGGGCAGATGCGGGCGAAGGCGGCCCGCGGCGGCTGCGGCAGGAGAGGGAAAGAAGTTATGTGTGGAATCGTTGGTTTTGCCAGCAAAAAGGCAGACTATGACAAGCAGGCTGTGCTGAAGGAAATGATGGACCGCATTGCGCACCGCGGCCCGGACGGTGAGGGCAGCTATCTGGACGAAGGGGTGGCCCTGGGCCATCGCCGCCTGTCCATCATTGACCTGCAGGGCGGCGCACAGCCCATGTACAACGAAGACGGCAGCATGGTGGTGATCTTCAACGGCGAGATCTACAATTTTCAGGAGCTGAAAGCCCAGCTGGAAGAAAAAGGCCATGTGTTTGCCACCCGCAGCGACACCGAGGCGCTGCTGCACGGCTATGAGGAGTGGGGCAAAAGCCTGCTGCAGCGGCTTCGGGGTATGTTTACCTTTGCGCTGTGGGACAAAAAGACCAACACCCTGTTCTGCGCACGGGATCATTTCGGCATCAAGCCCTTCTATTATTATCAGAACGGCGACACCCTGCTGTTCGGCAGCGAGATCAAGAGCTTCCTGCCCCATCCCGAATTCAAAAAGGAGCTGAACCGGGATCAGCTGGAGCTGTACCTGAGCTTCCAGTATTCCCCCGGGGAGGATACCTTCTTCCAGGGCGTGAAGAAACTGCTGCCCGCCCACTGGCTGGAGTTTAAGGACGGCAAACTGACCGTAGAGCGCTACTGGACCCCGGCGTTTGACCCCGAGACCGACAAGAGCCTCACCCAGTGGGAGGACGCCATCGAGAACATCATGAAGCAGAGCGTGCAGGCCCACAAGATCAGCGACGTGGAGGTGGGCTCCTTCCTGTCCTCGGGCGTGGACTCCAGCTATATGGCCTGCCTGGCCCATGTGGACAAGACCTTCACCGTGGGCTTTGCGGATAAGCAGTACGACGAGACCCACTATGCGGCCGATTTCAGCAAGCACATCGGCGTGAAGAACTTCTCCTACCGCATTACCCCCGAGGAATATTGGGAGAACCTGCCCAAGATCCAGTATCACATGGACGAGCCTCTGGCCGATGCCGCCAGCGTGGCGCTGTTCTTTGTCAACCGGGAGGCGGCCAAGCAGGTGAAGGTCTGCCTGTCCGGCGAGGGTGCAGACGAATTCTTCGGCGGCTACAACATCTACAAAGAGCCGTTCACTGTCAGCTGGTACGACCACATTCCGCTGCCCATCCGCCGGGCCATCGGCTGGGTGGCCGAGCAGCTGCCCCCGGTGCCGGGTGTAAACTTCCTGGTGCGCCGCAGCCGCCCGCTGGAAGAGCGGTACATCGGGAACACCAATTTGATGGGCGAAAAGCGCAAAAAGCAGCTGCTGCGCGTCTACAAGGGCAAGCGCAAGCCCATTGAGCTGTCGGCCCCCTATCTGGCCAAGACCAAAGGGCAGGACCCGGTGACCCGGATGCAGTATGTGGATATGCATATGTGGATGGTGGGCGACATTCTGCTGAAGGCCG
>CAKSWY010000020.1 GCA_934513685.1 uncultured Oscillospiraceae bacterium
ACGGCCTCTTGAACCCCATTCAAGCGCGCTACCAAACTGCGCTACACCCGGATGTTACCGTTGTTCCAACCGGCAACATATATTATTATAGGGAAAAAGCAAAAAATGTCAACTGCTTTTTTAAAAAAATCCGAAACAAACTCAGCCCAGATGAAGCATCGCGAAAAAATATCGCAAAATTTTCGCACGTCGTCTCCTTTATGATATAATCAGCTAAGAAATCGTGAAAAGGAGCGGCAGCAAATATGAAATTCATCCATTGCCCGGAATGCGGCGCTTTGCTTGTGAAGCGGGAAATCGGCGATGAAGGCCTTATGAACTATTGTGAACATTGCAAAAAGCCGGTGTTTGACCAGCCGGCTGTCTGCATTATTGCGCTGGCGGTAAACGAACAGGGGGAGGCGGCCCTTCTACGGCAGAATTACATTAACGCAGAACGGTATGTGTGCGTATCTGGTTATCTAAAATCCGGTGAATCCGCAGAGGAATGCACCCGGCGGGAAATCCACGAGGAGCTGGGCTTGGAGGTACAAAGCCTGACCCCCATTCACACCTATTATCTTGCGCAGAAGGATATGCTGATGCTTGGGTATCTGGCGCGTGTTGCCAAAGCAGAGTTTCAACTTTCCGGCGAGGTGGACAGTGCGCGCTGGGTATCGCTGCAGCGGGCACATTTGCTTGGGCCAAAATCCGAAACCAGCGCGGCGCAGCAATTGATTCGTGCGTGCCAGGCGCGATTGAAGGACGAATTTTCTTCTCAGCCGACGAATTTCGATGAAATCGTGGGCGAAAATTAAAAGCAGGGATTTAAGAAAAGGCCAGAAAGAGGGAGTATATGGCCTTGACAAATTTGCCCAGAGCCGTTATACTAAACAAGCATCGAAATGCAGGTGTCGTACAACGGCTAGTACATCAGCCTTCCAAGCTGAGGACGTGGGTTCGACTCCCATCACCTGCTCCAAAAAAGACCACCAAGGCAAATGCTTTGGTGGTTTTCCTTTTTATATTCGGCCAAACCCCGGCGGAGTTGACAGGCCAAGTTCCTTCCTGGCTTAACCTTTTTCAACGGTGGCATCCGCTCGGCTGCCCTCGGCGCAAATGTCTTTCAGGCAGCAGGCGGCACAGTTGGGCTTTCGAGCATCGCACACAGCCCGCCCATGATAAACCAGGCGATGGCAGAAATCACTGCCTTCTTCCGGCGGAATGATTTTCCAAAGGGCTTTTTCCACCTTTGCCGGGTCTTTGATTCCATCAACAAGGCCGATCCGGTTGCACAGGCGGATGCAGTGGGTGTCGGTCACAATGGCAGGCTTGCCAAACACATCGCCCATCACCAGGTTGGCGCTCTTGCGCCCCACACCGGGCAGACGAAGCAGCTGCTCCATGGTATCCGGAACATGACCGCCGAATTCGTCCCGAAGCATCCGCATACAGGCACTGATGTCCCGCGCTTTGGAGCGCCCCAGCCCGCAGGGACGCACAATGGCTTCGATTTCTTCCGGCGATGCCTGAGCCAGCGCATCTACCGAGGGGTATTTGGCAAACAAATCCCGAACCACGATGTTGACCCGCGCATCAGTACATTGGGCTGCCAGCCGCACTTCCACCAGCAGCTGCCAGGCGTGTTCATAATCCAACGTGCAATCAGCCAATGGGTATTCTGCTTTTAAGCGCCGAATCACTTCCAGGGCCAGTTCCTGCTTTGTCATTGTAAAGCTCCTTTTGTTTGCCGCTGCAAATTTCATTTGCTCCACTATACCATGATGCAGAAGAAAATTCAATTTTCGCGAGCATTGCAAAAGGGGCCGATTTGAATAAATCAAACAGGAACTTATCCTCATGCCCACTTGTCTTGCGCAAAAGCAGGGAGTATAATGGAACCATTCGATCAACGGGCAAGGCCTAATCACTTTATGTGACCGGCCAAGGAGGGGAAACGCCATGTATCAGGATATGATGGACAACATTGGCTGTGTTGCCGCTCAGGACGAAGAGCTGGCTGCGGCTATGAACCGGGAGCTGGCCCGCCAGCGCCGCAACATTGAGCTGATTGCAAGTGAAAACATTGTCAGCCCCGCGGTAATGGCCGCAATGGGCACGGTGCTCACCAATAAGTATGCAGAGGGCTATCCGGGCCACCGCTATTACGGCGGCTGCGCGTATGTGGACCAGGTTGAGCAGCTGGCCATTGACCGTGCCTGCAAACTGTTCGGTGCCAAATATGCCAACGTGCAGCCGCATTCCGGTGCGCAGGCCAACCTGGCCGTGTACTTTGCGCTGCTGAATGTGGGCGATACCGTGATGGGCATGGATCTCTCGCAGGGCGGCCATCTGACCCACGGCAGCCCCGTGAATATGAGCGGCAAAAACTACAATTTTGTGGCTTACGGCGTAAACGACGAGGGCTTTATCGACTACGATGCCCTGGCCAAGCAGGTGGCAAAAGTTCGGCCGAAACTGCTGGTGGCCGGTGCGTCTGCTTACCCCCGAGCCATCGACTTTGAAAAGCTGGGTGAAATTGCCCACGGCTATGGTGCTATGTTGATGGTGGATATGGCCCATATCGCAGGCCTAGTCGCCGGCGGTGTGCACCAGAACCCCGTACCTTACGCGGATGTGGTGACCACCACCACGCACAAGACTCTGCGCGGCCCTCGCGGTGGTTTGATCCTGACCAACAACGTCTACCTGGCCAAGCGCATCAACAGTGCAATCTTCCCGGGAACCCAGGGAGGCCCTCTGGAGCACGTGATCGCCGCCAAGGCGGTTTGCTTCGGCGAGGCCCTGAAGCCGGAATTTGCCGAGTATGCCCGCAATGTGGTCGAGAACGCCCAGGCGTTGGCGGCAGAGCTGACGGCCCGTGGTGTGAAGCTGGTGAGCGGCGGCACGGACAACCATCTGATGCTGATTGACCTGTCCGATGAAAACTGCACCGGCAAGGAGCTGGAGCACAATCTGGACGAGGTACATATCACCGCGAACAAGAACACCGTGCCCGGCGAGAAGCGCAGCCCCTTTGTTACCAGCGGCGTGCGCATTGGTACCCCTGCAGTAACGACTCGCGGCTTTGGCGTGGAAGAAATGAAGGTTATTGCGGATTGCATTGCCGACTGCATCTTCGATTTCGACGCCAAGAAGGATGAAGTGGCTGCCCGTGTGGACGCCCTGACTGCGAAGTTCCCGCTGTACGAATAATCTGCTTTTTTAACAAACCGTCCCGCTGCATTGCGCAAAGGCATTGCGGTGGGGCGGTATTTTGTCTATAATAAAAATTACCGCGTTGTCGAGGTGGGCAGCGCAATTTCGGATGTGCAAAAAAGTAGAGGGAAAGCTATGGCGTTTTTTACCTGTAAACTGTATAGTACGGCAATGGCTGCCAGTACCCGTGTGCGGCTGTATTATCCATGCGATCTTCCGCCGGAAGTCGGAAATCAGGTGAAAGGCGTATTTACTCTGCTGCATGGCTTTTCCAACGATGGCGACGATTGGGTTCACTTCCCGGCGGCCATCCGCTATGCGGCGGACAACGGGCTGGCTCTGGTAATTCCTGACGCAGGAAACAGCTTTTACAACAACATGGCCTGGGGGCAGGCATGGTACACCTGGCTGACGGAAGAGATGCCAGCCCTCCTGCGGCAGATGGTGCGCCTGCCCGAGGAGCGGGAGAAAAATTTCATCGCCGGTATGTCAATGGGCGGTTACGGGGCGCTGCGCATTGGTTTGGCACACCCGGAACGGTATGCCGGTGTGGCGAGCTTTTCCGGCTGTGTAGATTTGCCAATGATGATGGACAAAATGGGGCCGGAGGCGGCCCGCACCATCTTTGGCCCTGTGTTTGGCGAGGGCCTTCGGATTCCGCCGCAGGCAAATATTTTTCAGCTTGCCGAGCAGGTGGCCTCGCTTTCGCCGGAGGTGCAGCCGGACATTTTGTGTACCGCTGGGCTGCAGGATCAGGAGCCTTATTATATTCTGGAGCAAAACCGGAAATTCCGAGATACCATGAAGCAGATCGGCCCCGCCAAGTACACCTATTTGGAATGGGATGGCGTTCATGAATGGAATTTCTGGGATCGGAGTCTGGTCTACGCCATTGACCGGTTTGTAAACCCGGGCTATGCTGCAAAAAAGCTGGGGGACTGGGCAGCCCCGGCAAAGGAGGGATAACTCATGGCAGAACCGCTTGCACAGCGCTTGCGTCCGCGAAGCCTGGATGAGGTATGGGGGCAGCGCCATCTGCTGGCCCCGGGGAAGGTGTTCCGCCGGACAATTGACAGCGGCCGTGTTCCGAATATGATCTTTTACGGGCCGTCCGGCGTCGGGAAAACGACGGTGGCCAGAATTATTGCGGAGGGCAGCGGGATGCGCCTGCACAAGCTGAATGGCACCTCCGCCTCAACCAGTGACATCAAAGCGGTTCTGGGCGAAATCGGCACCCTGCACGCCGCTGGTGGGATTTTGCTGTATCTGGATGAGATTCAATACCTGAACAAAAAGCAGCAGCAAAGTCTTTTGGAATGCATCGAAGATGGCAGCGTGACGCTGATTGCGTCCACAACGGAGAACCCATACTTTTATATTTATAACGCACTGCTGTCCCGCTGTACGGTGTTTGAATTCAAGGCACTGGAACCGGCAGACATTCAGGCCGGGCTGAAGCAGGCGGCCAAGCGTTTGGGAGAGGAAGACAAAAGCCCGGTGCACATTCCGGAAGATGCGCTGGATTATCTTGCGCAGTCGGCTGGCGGCGATATGCGCAAAGCCCTTGGCTGCCTGGAATTTGCCGTGGCCGCGGCAGAAGAAGGGCCGGACGGACGCCATGTGACCCTGGATATGGTGCAGCAGGTGGCCAAACGCACGGCGATGCGCTATGACCGGGAAGGGGATGACCACTACGACATTCTCTCTGCGTATCAAAAATCCATGCGTGGGTCTGACCCGGATGCAGCGCTGCATTACCTTGCACGGCTGCTGGAGGCCGGTGACCTTGTAAGTGCCTGCCGCCGCTTGATGGTTTGCGCCTGCGAAGACGTTGGCCTGGCTTACCCGCAGATCATCCCCATTGTGAAAGCCGCGGTGGATGCCGCTACAATGCTCGGCTTGCCGGAGGCAAGAATTCCTCTGGCGGATGCGGTGATTCTGGTTGCCACAAGCCCGAAGTCCAACACCGGAGAAGCCGCGATTGATAAGGCGTTGGCCGATGTGCAGCGCGGCAAAAGCGGGCCGATTCCGCGCCAGCTGCAAAACAAGCATTACGATGGAGAAGATGCGCTGGTAAAAGGCCAGCACTACCTGTATCCGCATGACTATCCGAACCGCTGGGTCGAACAGCAATATCTGCCGGATGCCCTGAAGGGCCGTGTGTA
Source organism: uncultured Oscillospiraceae bacterium (assembly GCA_934513685.1). Classification (GTDB taxonomy): domain Bacteria; phylum Bacillota; class Clostridia; order Oscillospirales; family Ruminococcaceae; genus SFJ001. The sequence goes on from CAKSWY010000020.1 coordinate 5,364, forward strand.
TTACCAATACGGTGACAACAAAAACGAACAGGCAGCTCGTGCTTACTGGCAGCGAATTAAGCATCCCTGAGCAAATGGCAAATGTATAGCAAAAGCAGGCAATGAGCCAAGAAGCACTTTCTTGGGTTCATTGCCTGCTTTTGTTTGAGTTGGTCTGTCTTATATCTTATATAAGGAATCAAGAGCAAATTCAGCCGCTTGAAATCAATCGCGCTTTTTGCGCCGCTGAGGCGCGGCCTTTTTGCGGACGGAATACCCGAAGGTGCCCAGTTGCTTCCCGAGCGCAAAGTATTCGCCGTGGCTGTATACGATCAGGTCGGCGCGCTCCAGGCAGAGCTTTCCTTTTTCATCCAGCAGCGCTTCGTCCACATCTACGGCGGTAACCTTTGCCAAAAACAAATCATGGCTGCCAAGGGGAATCACCTGCGTGACCTGGCATTCCAGATTGACGGGGCTTTCCGCAAGGATCGGGCAGCTCACCGTGCTGGCGGGCAGCGGGGTCAATTTCATTTCGGCAAACTTGTCATAGTCACGGCCGCTTTTTACGCCGCACCAGTCCACTGTACGCACCAGTTTTCGGGTGGGAAGGTTGATGACAAATTCGCCGCTGTCCTTAATCAGCTGGTAGCTGTACCGCTCTGGGCGCACACTAATGCTCACCATAGAGGGCTGGGTGCAAATGGTGCCGGTCCAGCCAATGGTAATTAAATTGGCGGCCTCCATGCTGCCGCAGCTTACCAGAACCGGCGGCTCCGGGTTCAAGAGGGTACTGCCTTTCCAGGTTTGCTTTACCATAAACGGAACTCCTTTCGTGCCTGTGGCCATTTGCAAAGAATCACTGTGGACACTGGCTGCTCAGACGGTTTACGTCCAGAATTTTAAAACTGCTGCGATAGGTTTCGATTAAGCCTTCGGCCTGCATACGGGAAAGCTCTCGGCTTAAAGCGCTGCGTTCGCAGTTCAGATATTCAGCCAATTCCGTGCGGGTAAATGGAATGGTAAAGGTGTCCTGCCCGGCACGCATACGCATATCCATCAAGTAGGTACACAGCTTGGCCCGAAGGCTTTTCAAAATCAGCAAATCAATGCGATGATTCAGCGTAAAATACTTGTCGCTGATGGTAGACACCAGGTTTTGCAGTAAAAGGCTGTGGCAGCTGTGCAGTTCCTTGCATGGGTGCAGAATCTTTTCATAAGGCAGGAATAGGGCCGTACACTCGGTGCGGGCCAGAATGGTAACCGGGCTTTTCTGGTGGCTGCCGGAAAGCACATCGCCAAAAATGCCGCCGGGCCCCATGTGGGTAATGGAAACACTGGTTCCGTCCGCGGTGGTTTTTACCGCCTCAATCTGGCCTTCCAGCAAAATGCCGATCTCCCGATTTTCATAACCGGCAAGAAGCAGGATTTCACCCCGCGCGAAGCTTCGCTTGGCTGGCGCAAAACAGCGAAGCAGCTGCTGCAGGCCGGGTACATCCAAGCCAGAAAGCAAACGGGTGTTCAACAACAGGGGAATATACTCATCCATGAATTCATCGCCTTTCTCCCAATGGTTGTGTTGCCCCGGCAACAGAGATTTTATTGTAATTATAGTAGAATGACCGCGTAATTGCAAACAGGAGGATTGAACTATGATGAAACGCGTGATGAGCCTGGGGCTTTCTCTGGCGCTGGCGATTAGTCTGGCGGCTTGCAGCAGCTCGGTTTCCGAAGCAGCTTCTTCCGCCGCAGCCACGGAAGAACCCACCGCTGTACCTGAAGCAGAGGCCCCGGTGACCACGTTCCGGATCGCCGGGCTAAAAGGGCCGACGACCATGGGCATGGTAAAGCTGATGAGCGATGCCGAAGCCGGCGAGACCCACCAGGATTATCAGGTGACCATGTATGGCGCGGCCGATGAAGTCGTGCCGCTTCTCGTAAAAGGCGACATTGATCTGGCTGCCATTCCCGCAAACCTGGCTGCCAACCTTTACAATCAGACCGAGGGGAAGGTTCAGGTGGCGGCCATTAACACGCTGGGCGTTTTGTATGTGGTGACCACCGGAGACAACGTGAAGAGTGTGGAAGACCTGAAAGGGAAGACCATCTATTCGACCGGCAAGGGAACCACCCCGGAGTATGTGCTGAATTACATTTTGAAGAAAAACGGTATTGACCCGGAAAAGGATCTGACTGTGGAATACAAGAGCGAAGCCACCGAAGTTGCCGCTGCCCTGCAGGCTGCCGGTGAGGGGGCGATTGCCGTGCTGCCGCAGCCCTATGTGACGGCGGCGCAGAGCCAGATTGAAGGGCTGAATGTCGTGCTGAACCTGACAGAGGAATGGAATAAGGTGAGCACCGACTCGGACCTGGTTACGGGCGTTCTGGTGGCCCGTACTGAGTTCATTGAGCAGAACGAGGCTGCCTTTGAGGAATTTCTGAAGGATTATCAGTCCAGCATTGAGTGGGTGAACAGCAACACCGCCGATGCAGCGGAACTGGTTGCGAACTACGGCATTGTAGCAAAGGCACCCCTGGCGCAAAAGGCGCTGCCCGCCTGCAACATCACCTATGTGGATGGTGCCGAAATGAAGGCAAAACTCTCCGGCTATCTGCAGGTTCTGTTTGATCAGAACCCCAAGGCAGTGGGCGGCGCAATGCCCGGCGATGACTTCTATTATGGTGCGTAACGCAATTCTTTAATAAAATCAAAAGGAAGCATATGAAATTCTCACGGAGACTGCAAAGCCTGCTGATCATCCTTTTCTGGCTGATCGTATGGCAGGCTGCCGCCGGGCTGATCAATCAGCGACTTCTTTTAGTTTCTCCCATCGATACCGTAAAGGCTCTGGCAAGGCTTGTGCCCACCAGGGCCTTTTGGCATCGAATCGGGTTCAGCGCCGGCCGCATTTTGACCGGCTTCTCACTGGCGCTGTTGGTGGGCTGCTTGTTTGCGGTTCTTGCACACACCAGCCAGTTGCTGCATGAACTGCTGGCCCCGGTCATGCAGCTGGTGAAAGCCACCCCGGTTGCAAGCTTTATCATTTTGGCGCTGCTTTGGATCCGCAGCAAAAATCTTTCGATTCTCATCAGCTTCCTCATGGTGCTTCCGGTGGTGTATTCCGCCATTCTGGAAGGGCTTTCAAACCTGGACCGGCAGCTGGGGGAGATGGCCCAGGTGTTCCGCATTCCACGGGTGCGGCAGACGCGCTACATCTGGCTGCCGCAGATTTGGCCCTACCTGATGCAGAGCTGTCGTGTCGGTTTGGGCATCTGCTGGAAAAGCGGGGTTGCCGCCGAGGTAATTGGCCTGCCTTCCGGCAGCCTGGGCGATGCGCTGTATCAGGCGAAAATCTACTTGCAGACGGCTGACCTGTTTGCATGGACCTTCGTCATTGTTTGTGCCAGCGCCCTGTTTGAACGGTGCTTTCTATGGCTTTTGCGCCAAATCGGAACGAAGCTGATGGAAGGGGATGGCTTATGCTGAGGTTTGAAAAAATTTGCAAGTGTTACGGCACGCAGCAGGTGCTCCAGAACGTAAGCGGATGCGCAGATTCTTTTCTGCGCCTTGACGGCCCTTCCGGAAGCGGAAAGACCACCTTGCTCCGAATTCTGCTCGGGCTGGAGCGCCCGGACAGCGGGATTGTCCACCGGGAAGGGGCGATGTCCGCCGTGTTTCAGGAAGACCGCCTCTGTGGGCATTTAACAGCGGCACAAAACATCGGTCTGGTCCTTCCCGGGAAACCGTCGGCGGAACAGGTACGGTCCGCCATAGAGAAGGTTGGCTTGACGGAAGAGATTTGGAATACCCCAGCCGAGCTGCTCTCCGGCGGGCAGCGGCGAAGGGTTGCGCTGCTGCGGGCACTGCTTGCACCGACACAGAACATTCTTCTGGATGAGCCTTTCACCGGTTTGGATGATGCAGCTTTGGAACAGGCGATGCTTTTTACCAAACAGCAAGCCCAAAATCGAACCCTGATTCTGGCAACGCACAATCCGGTCACGGCAGAATTTTTTGGCGGGCCGGTGCTTTATTTGAGCGGAACATAACCGAAAAAGCAGCAAGCCACAGGCCATACGCCATGCGGCTTGCTGCTTTTTTGTGTGTAGGATCATTCTTCCAGCAGTTCACATAGAATGCTGTTTTGGATGATCAGCCCGGCTGGTGTTAAGGTCAGAACGTCCCCCTGCAGGACGGCATATCCAGCGCGAACACATTGCTCGATGAACTTCATTTGGCGAGGCGAAAAAACGACCCCGTAGAGTTCCTTCAGCTTTTTCAGATTTAATCCGCTGCGCAGGCGAAGCTGCAGCATGATGTAATCAGAAACGTCACAAACTCCTTCTTCCTTCAATGTGCATTGGCCATGCATAAAGTCAGAGAGACGGTTGGCATAATAAAACCGTCGATTCTGAATGCAGCTGTGTGCCGCCGGGCCAAGGCCAAGATAATCCTCACAGTTCCAATAAATCAGGTTGTGCCGCCCTTCATAACCGGGGCGGGCGAAATTGCTGATTTCGTATTGGGCAAACCCGGCCTTTTCAAGCTGGTCTACGGCATAAAGGTAAAAATCTGCCGCTTCATCCTCTGTGGGCAGTCCGGAAGGAGGGTGGAGGCCAAACGGCGTTCCCGCTTCAATTTTCAGCAGATATGCGGAAATATGAACCGCTCCGGACTCGACGATCAGCTTCATTGTCTCGTCGAATTCATCCCGGCTGTAATTGGGCAGTGCCATCATAATGTCGCCGGAAAGGTTCTCGAATCCCGCTGCACGGGCGGCTTCGAGGGCTGCACGCGCCTGCTGCGCCGTGTGCGGCCGCCCCAAGCGCTTTAAGCTGTCGTCCCGCGCAGTCTGTACGCCGATGCTCAGGCGGTTTACGCCCGCTGTACGAAACGCCCGCAAAGATTCCAGGGTAACCGTCTCCGGGTTTGCTTCCAGGGTGATCTCCGCGCCGGAAAGAGGGGAGAAGGCATCAATCAAACGGTCCGTTTGCGCCGGCGTCATCAAACTGGGGGTTCCGCCGCCGAAATAGAGGGTATCCGGCTGGCTCAGGTGAAATGTGTCCTTGGCGCGGTGCCACTCCGAAAGGAGAGCATCAATATAAGCATCCGGCACCTGGCGGCTTCCACCCAAAGAATAAAAATCACAATATCGACATTTTGACAAGCAGTAGGGAATATGAACATATAAGCCGAGGGACATAAAAACCTCTTTTCACAATTTTTTCTCAAGCCATTCATATTTCGTGCTTGAACAGCTGTTTGTTTTAGAGTATGATTACCACACAAAGAGCAGATAACAGCTGAATTATACCTCGTTTTGGGTGCTTGCGCAACAAAGCGCTCCGCATTGACAATGCGGCCAAATCCTATTAAAGTAAGAGTATGGAAACGAGATTTCGGCTCATGGTTTATCCGCTTGCAGAGAAAGGATGTGCATAATTTATGTACGGAAACCAGAACAACTATTATGATGTGCAGGCATCTAGGGAGAATGTGTCCGGCTATCTGGTTCGCACGTATCGCTGGATGTTTCTGGGCCTGCTTCTGACCTTTGCCGTATCCTACCTGGGATTTGCCACCGGCTTTGTTTGGAACATTCTGAGCGGACCGGCCATGGTTCTGTTGACCATTGCGGAATTCGGCGTGGTGATTTACTTGTCCGCCCGCATCAACCAGATGGCGCCGGGAACGGCAACCGCTTTGTTCTTCGCCTATGCCGCATTGAATGGCCTGGTCTTTTCGGTTTATTTCCTGGTGTTTGATGCCATTACAATGATTTTCGCTTTTGCGGTGGCGGCGCTGTACTTTGGCGTGATGGCGGTTTATGGATCCGTAACCAAGAAAGATCTTTCCGGTATGGGCAGTATGCTGTTCTGCGGCCTGATCGCATTGTTGGTGTTCTCGCTGCTGAGCGCATTCTTCTTTGTGGGAAGCTCGGTCGCGAACATTCTGATTGGTGCGGTAGGCCTGGTCATCTTTATGGGGCTGACTGCGTATGACACGCAGAAGGTGAAGGCATTCTACTATGCCACGTCCGGGAATGAGGAGATGGCACACAAGGCTTCCATTTATGGTGCGTTGCAGCTGTATCTGGATTTCATCAACATCTTTTTGTATGTTCTGCGTTTTGTTGGGCGCAACCGCAACAACAATTGAAAACTTATCAAATAAACGAATCATGCAGCCAAAGCCAAGCAGCTCGAGTTTTTCAACTCAGCTGCTTGGCCTTTTTGTTTGCTATGGGACGAACGACATAAGCAAAGATGTGAGCAACAGGGAGTGTTTTAAAAGCATCTTCTGTTTCGTTAAATAAAAATTTAGCGAAATTAAGGGAAGGGGTGCAACACACAAAATGCACCGATACGTCAACCACGCCCGGTCCAGCCAGTCCGATGGGTCCTGATGGCCGGAATGCTTAAAACACGCTCAATATCTTAGATGTTTTCTTGTATTCTTAGAATGCGCTCGCCGTTATTCTTTTTATCGAATGCTCCTGTACGCATTTCTTGAAGCTTTGCTTTTGCTGAAGTTACCTTTGTTTTATCTGAACCTCAGCACTTGCCGATTAGATGTGCTGCTGTTTCCGGTGCACTTGTGAGGCCTCACATTTCTTGTTGCCGCATATTTTGTCCGCGAAAATGGCTCTCAAATGTCTGACGCTTTGACTATGCCTCTAAGCATGACTAGAATAATTCGGGTATTTATTCATCCAATCAGCGCGAATGAGAAAATGAGCATCGGCGCCAGTGGTAATGGTTCAGCATGATCGTATTATAAGATTAGAACACTCACTCAGATAGTTCGAGCAGGCTGTTTTAAGTTCAATTATGCATTCATGCATTTTGAGCGAACCTACCCTGCTTCGCAAGTCAAAAAGATTGTTACTTTATTGTCAATCGCCTGATTTCTTATATACCCTTGAGTTTGATGCCTCTTCTTTTCGCGCTTTAAACGTGCTATACTAATTCAAAAGAATTTTTATTTGATTAAGACAGCCGGCAGCGCGGCAAGCATTTGCAAGGAGTTTTGCCCTATGAGTACCTATCTTGACCCCCGTTACCCGGAAAAGCACAGCGATTATAGTGATGTTCCGGAAGATGTGCAGGCTTTTTTACGTTATCTGGAAAGTACGCTTCGCCGCTCTCCCCGTACCGTCAATGCCTATTATGTTGATCTGCGCATTTTTTTGCGGTTTATGGTCCGCTATCAGCAGCAAATCGACAAGAAAATCCCGGACAGCGAACTGGTGATCCACGATTTGGACACTACGTTTTGGCGGACCATCAATTATGCGGATCTGCTGGAGTACACCATCTACCTGAAGAATGAGCGAAACAACAGCCGGGCGACCAATTGTCGCAAAGTCAGCAGCATCAAAGGCTTTTTTCGCTATCTTACCAAAATGGGCAAAATCAGCGATGACCCGTCCAAAGAATTGGACCTTCCCAAACCGGCGCGCAGCCTGCCCAAATATCTTTCGCTGGAAGAAAGCCTTGAGCTGCTGAAGGACATTCAGAGCGATTTTTACGAACGTGAATACTGTATGCTGACCCTGTTTTTAAACTGCGGAATGCGTTTAAGCGAGCTTGTTTCCATCAATCTGTCTGATTTCAAGGATGACACCATCCGAATTACTGGCAAAGGCAGCAAACAGCGGCTGGTTTATCTGAATCCGGCTTGTGTGGACGCAGTAAAACAATATTTGGCAGCGCGGGCAAAGCTGGAAAATCTGAAGGACAAGCAGGCGCTGTTCGTCTCACGCCGCACCGGCCGCCGCCTGAGCCCGCGCCGTGTGGAGCAGATTGTAAGCCATCAGCTGAAATGTGCCGGTTTGGATGGTTACGGGTACTCTCCGCACAAACTTCGGCACACGGCGGCAACCCTGATGTACCGGCACGGGCAGGCCGATATGCTGACGCTGAAGGAGATCCTCGGGCACGAGCATGTTTCCACCACGGAGATTTACACCCACCTAGACACCAAAAAGTTGCATGATGTGGTAAATTCCTCTCCTCTGGCCGGGGTGAAAATGCCGCGACCCTCGGATCCCCAGAGCCTGCCGGAAGAGGCCGATGAAAAAAGCGACTCTGACGAAACCTGAGCACTGTTGTTACAGCATCCCGCCAAACACGCGCGCCAATGCCGCGGAAAACAGGCAAAGGGGCAAATCGCACAGCGTCAACACCAAATAGACCCGTACAAGCCGTGCGGATTGCACCCGCAGAAGAATCGGCTGTTTTCCAAGTGTACCCCGCAAAAGCCCGACGGAACAGCGCAGCGCAAAGGAGCATAACTTCAGCATCAAAACATCCATCAGGCATTGTGTCGGTAAAAACAGGCCAGCCGATAATGCCGCGGCCTTTAAGCGATAGGTCTGATACAGCCAGGCGTAAAAGCAGCCGCTCCAAGCCCCCTTGCCAATCAGAAGTAAAAGAATGAGCGGGCAGCCAAATGCGCATAGCCCAAGAACAACCGCACTGGTCATCTGAACGAACGTGGCCAAGAACAGATTGCTGAATAAAACGCCGCCGGCTGATTGATACAGCGCTGCAACCGAGGCTGCTTCGTATTGCAGAAAAAGTCCGGCGGTTCCGCTCAAGCGTGAAAATGTGATTCCGCCAAACAGCATTCCAGCAAAGTAAAATACCGCCAGACGCCGGTTGCTTCCACGCTGCCCTGAACGCTCTTTGACGATCGTTTTCGCCGTGCCGGAAGAAGCCGACGGTTTCGCTGCATTTACGGCGTGGGCGGTAAGTGCAGCGGCTGCCGTTCGATAAGTCCACATAAAGCTTGTACCTCCTGCTCTGTTTGTCTCCATTTTTATGCAGCCGTTGGCTTGAAAAGAACAAGAAGAGAGCCTCTCTCCACTGTATCCGAATCCAATTTCGGTGCAATGTGAAAGAGGCTCTCTTTTAACTATCAGTCCAATGCGGCACCAGGCGTTCAGTAGCGAATAAACCCGCCCAACTCGTCTGTGTTTGAAAAGCCCAATTGAATGGCCTTGGCGCGCATAACGGCGTAAAGCTCTGCCCAGGTAGCTTCTATATATGGAAGCAGCAGCCAGCCCACAACTCCAGTCACAATGGGCGACAAGAACAGACCCAAAATCTGCTCAGTAAGTGCAACAAGGAGCGCCCATCCAATAAAGGAGAGATTCAAAAGCACGATGTTCCACTTCTCCCCTTCGGTCATCTGGGCGCTCAGTTCTTTTGCCCGGGCCAGAGACAGATTTGGGTTTTCCGCCAGTAAATACGGAACCATGCTGTACTGAAGCCCTTTGTAGATACCAGGAATGATCAGCAGCAGTGACCAGAGAACAATTTGCAGCGACACAACAAACTGCACGCAAAAAACATGCCAATAGTCATCCTGGAACACGCTGAACAGCGTGGAAAGAGGGGCGTTCCCCTGGCGGCTTTCCATCATGAAGCGATTTTTGCCAACCTCCAGCAAGGGAGCAATAAAAATCCGAGTGATTACCGTCAGGCAAAATACAACACCGGCCAACAGCCCGGTGAGATGCCAGCCGGACGACGAGTGAAACAGTGTGTCACTCAAGCGGAACAACAACGTTCTCCCACTTAGTTCCGCCGTGATTCCGGTAATCAGCTTTTCGATAATGACCGCTAAAAGCAATGTACTGAAGCGGCGCTGAAGAACGATTTTGGCGTTATCTTTCAACAGTTTTCTTGTCCACATATAACAGCACACCTCATTTCAAGTTTTCCTATAATCAGTATAACAGGTTCCGAATAAAAAGTATAGAACGACAAATTCCCCCAGAAAGTTTTTGTGAAATTCACAAAAACTCTTCCTTTTTTTGGTAAACATCGCTATACTAAAGAAAATCTGACGGATTTCCGCCATGATGAATTTTTGAAACGAAAGGACGCAACGATGGAAGATTTTGTCTACTATGCCCCTACGAAAGTGATCTTTGGCCGCAAGGCGGAGGAAAAGGTCGGTGAACTGGTCAAGGCACAGGGCTGCAAAAAGGTCCTGATCCATTACGGCGGGCACAGCGCTCGTCGCTCCGGCCTGCTGGATCGTGTGGAGCAATCGCTGGACGCTTCCGGCGTTGCACACGTCGAATTGGGCGGCGTGGTTCCAAATCCGCGCCTTTCTCTGGTTTATCAGGGCATTGAGCTTGCCCGCAGCGAAGGTGTTGATTTTATTCTCGCCGTGGGCGGCGGCAGCGTGATCGACTCGGCGAAAGCCATTGGCTACGGAGTGTTCAATGGCGGCGATGTGTGGGACTTTTACGACTTTAAGCGTCAGGCCGAGGGCTGCCTTCCCATTGGTACGGTTTTAACCATTGCTGCGGCGGGAAGTGAGATGAGCCAGTCTTCCGTGATCACCAATGAGGATGGCTGGGTGAAACGCGGCTACAGCAGCAACTATTGCCGGCCGGTGTTTGCGGTTATGGATCCGGAACTGACCATGACGCTCCCCTCTTATCAAACGGCCTGCGGCTGTGTGGACATCCTCATGCACACCATGGAACGCTACTTTAACCACAGCGGAAGCATGGAAATCACGGACGGCATTGCCGAGGCCCTGATGCAGACCGTAATCCGCAATGCGCCGATCGTGATGCTGCACCCGGACGATTACAACGCGCGCGCCGAGATCATGTGGGCAGGCAGCCTGTCTCACAATGGCCTGACCGACTGCGGTTGTGACCACGGCGATTGGGCCACCCATAAGATGGAGCATGAATTGGGCGGTCTGTTTGATGTGGCGCATGGCGCTGGCCTGGCCGCCATCTGGGGCAGTTGGGCCCGGTATGTCTGCGATGCAGATTATGCCCGCTTCGCCCGTTTTGCAACGAAGGTTCTGAATGTGGCGCCGCAGGCCACGGATCGGGAAACGGCGCTCGCCGGCATTGCCGCCATGGAACAGTTCTATCGCTCCATTCAAATGCCGACCTCGCTGCGGGAACTGGGCGTTTCTCCCACGGAAGAGCAGATCCAGGAAATGACGAGAAAATGCATTCTTGCCACAAAGGGCCCTGCCGGAAAAGTAAAACCGCTGCAGCAGAACGATGTCGAAAATATTTATCGCGCAGCATTGTAACTTTCTGGAATTGATTTCGGATTTTTGAAAAAAGCTCAAAAATAGTGTTGACAAAACCTGCAAGATAGGTTAAAATAACACTCGTCGCCCGAGAGTGCGGCACCGAAAAAACTCTCACCCATGCGGCTTTAGCTCATCTGGTAGAGCGCCACCTTGCCAAGGTGGAGGTAGCGAGTTCGAGCCTCGTAAGCCGCTCCATATTGAAAAACCGCCAGCGCAATCGCGTTGGCGGTTTTTTGTTGTATCGGCAAAAAGCACGCTGTGTTGCGCGGGGCTGTGTTTCAATGGTATAATGGTGCAAATCCGAAACGCTGCACGGTGCGTCCTGGCCCCAAAACGGGCCGGGGCGGCACCGGTTCAAGAGGAACGGGCGCCCGGCCGCTTTTAGCCGGGCCAAACCCCGTTTGCGGCCTTCACCGAAACTCAGGGAGGAAACGATATGATCGATTTCAACAAGCCCCCATACGTTGGCAACGAGCTGGAGTACATCCGCCAGGCGGTGGAAAACCGCAAGATCTGCGGCGACGGCCCCTTTACCAAGCGGTGCAATGCCTGGCTGGAAGAGCGGTTCCACGCCCAGAAGGCGCTGCTGACCACCAGCGGCACCACGGCGCTGGACATGGCCATGCTGCTGTGTGAGCTGAAGCCGGGGGATGAGGTCATTCTGCCCAGCTACACCTTCTCCAGCACCGCCACCGCCGCCGTGCTGGCCGGGGCAAGGCTGGTGTTTGTGGATGTGCGCCCGGACACCATGAACATTGATGAGACCAAGATCGAGGCGGCCATCACTGAGCGCACCAAGGTGATCGTGGTGATGCACTATGCGGGCGTGGCCTGCGAGATGGACACCATCATGGACCTGGCCCGGCGCCACGGCCTGATGGTGGTGGAGGACGCGGCCCAGGGCGTGATGAGCACCTACAAGGGCCGGGCGCTGGGCACCATCGGCGATTTCGGCTGCTACTCCTTCCACGAGACCAAAAACTACTCCATGGGCGAGGGCGGCGCGCTCATCATCAACAACGAGGCCTACAACGAGCGGGCCGAAATTCTGCGGGAGAAGGGCACCAACCGCTCCAAGTTCTTCCGCGGCCAGGTGGACAAGTACACTTGGGTGGATTTCGGCGACAGCTACCTGCCCAGCGAGCTGAATGCGGCCTACCTGTGGGCCCAGCTGGAACAGGCGGACGCCATTAACGAGAACCGGCTGGCCACCTGGAAGGCCTACGATGAGGCCTTTGCCCCGCTGAAGGCACAGGGCAAGCTGGAGCTGCCGGTGATTCCGGAGGGCTGTGTGCACAACGCCCATATGTACTATCTGAAGCTGAAGAACCTGCAGGAGCGCACGGCCTTCATCAATTATATGAAGGAGAACGACGTGCACACGGTGTTCCACTATGTGCCGCTGCACAGCGCCCCGGCGGGCCTGAAGTTCGGCCGCTTTGCCGGCGAGGACGTGTACACCACCAAAGAGAGCGAGCGCCTGGTGCGCCTGCCCCTCTACTACGGGCTGGAGCAGGAGGACCTGGAAAAGGTCATCCGCCTTGTGTATGCCTTTTTTGCCTATGAGGGCGAGCCGGTGCACCGCTGAGCGGGCCGCCCATGAAACAAGGAGCATCACCCATGAAAAAACTGGCCATCATCGGCGCTTCCTACCTGCAAAACCCACTGATCCTCAAGGCGAAGGCCATGGGGCTTGAAACCCATGTGTTTGCCTGGGCGGCGGGGGACGTGGGCGAAACCACCGCCGACCACTTTTACCCCATCAGCATTGTGGAAAAGGAGCAGATTCTGGAGCAGTGCCGCTGCATCGGCATTGACGGCGTGTGCACCATCGCCTCGGATCTGGCGGCCATCACCGTGAACTATGTGGCAAACGGGCTGGGCCTGTGCGGCAACACCATGGAATGCACCGAAAAATCCACCAACAAGCACGCCATGCGCCTGGCCTTTGAGGCCGGCGGCGATCCGTCGCCCAAAAGCATTCTGGTGCATTCGGCGGCGGAACTGGAGGGCGCAGCGCTGGAGTACCCGGTCATCGTGAAGCCGGTGGACCGTTCCGGCAGCCGGGGCATCACCAAGGTGGAATGCTCCGAGGGCCTTGCCGACGCCATTGAAAACGCCAAGAGGCAGGGCTTTGAAAAGGCCGCCCTGGTGGAGGAGTTTGCCGCCGGGCAGGAATACAGCGTGGAGTGCATCTCCTATCAGGGGCAGCACCACTTTCTGGCCATGACCAAGAAATTCACCACCGGAGCGCCCGGCTTTGTGGAAACCGGCCACATTCAGCCGGCCCCGGTGCAGCCGGAGCAGCTGGCCGCCGTGAAGCAGGTGGTGTTCCACGCGCTGGATACGCTGGGCATCCGGAACAGCGCCTCCCACTCGGAACTGAAAATCTCCCCGGCGGGGACGATTCGCCTCATTGAGATCGGCGGGCGCATGGGCGGCGACTTCATCGGCAGCAGCCTGGTGGAGCGCTCTACCGGTGTGGACTTTTTGCGGGCGGTCATCCAGGTGGCGCTGGGGCAGGCACCCGACCTTACCCCGGTGCACCCCGGCGAGGCGGCGGCCGTCCGATTCGTGTTCGGCCAGCCGGACGTGGACGTGCTGGAGACGCTCCGGCGGCAGCACCCGGAGTATCTGCTGGAGGCGGATGTGCAGCCGGTGCACGAGGGCAAGGTGACCGACAGCGCCGGCCGGTTCGGCTATTATCTGATGCACGCGGCCCGGGCCGAGCAGCTGGCCCCCTATCTGCCCAACCAGGAGGACGCATGAAACGATCGAAACTTTCCACCCTGTTCGCCCTGCACCTGATGCTGATGCTCTATTCCATGAGCGAGATCTGCAGCAAAAAGGCGGCCGGGGAGAGCTTTTTGAGCGTGCGCTTCTGCCTGTATTACGGCACGGTGATCCTGCTGCTGGGCGTGTACGCCATTGGCTGGCAGCAGGTCATCAAGCGCATTCCCCTCACCACGGCCTTTGCCAACAAGGCCGTGACGGTGGTGTGGGGCCTTGTGTGGGGGGCGCTGTTCTTCCACGAGGCGGTCACCCCGGGCAAGCTGCTGGGCGCGGCGCTGGTTATCGCCGGGGTGATCCTGTTTGAACGGGCGGACGGCGAGGCCGCGGAAAGTGAGGCGGACCATGGGTGAGAACACACTGCTTCACGCGGGCATTCTGCTGTTCGGGGTGTTCGTCGGGGCCATCTCGCAGGTCATGCTGAAAAAGGCCGCCCAGAAGCACTACGATTCCGTTCTGCGCGAGTACCTGAACCCGCTGGTGATTCTGGCCTACGTGCTGTTTGTGGGCACCACGCTGCTCTCGGTGCTGGCGTACCGGGGGCTGCCCCTCTCGCTGGGGCCGGTGCTGGAGGCCACCAGCTACATCTACGTCACCTTTTTCGGGGTGACCATTTTCCACGAAAAAATGAACCGCAAAAAGCTGCTGGCCCTGGCCCTCATCCTTGCGGGCATTGTCATCAGCGCGGCGGCGGGATAAACAGCCCCTTGCAATTTCCTACCTGCTCGGTATAATAATGGTTAGCGAATGCTAATAGCCGGCCGGAACGGCCGTTTGAATGAACCGGGAGGTAACAGAGTATGAAACAGATCACGTTGAAAGTGGACGGCATGATGTGCGGTATGTGCGAAAGCCATGTGAACGAGGCGGTGCGCAAGGCCTTCCCCAAGGCCAAGAAGGTCACCTCGTCCCACAGCAAGGGCCAGACCGTGATCCTCACCGAAGAGGACATCCCCGAGGCCGCCCTGCGGGCCGCCATTGAGCCCACCGGCTACAAGGTACTGGGATACAAAGAAGAGCCTTATCAGAAAAAGGGGCTGTTTGGCTGGCTGAGCAAGTAAGCCGCCCCCAAAGGAGAACGCCATGAGAAGAAGCGATCGAGAAGTGACCAACCCGGAACGGATTCGGGACATCATTGACCACTGCACCTGCTGCCGCCTGGGCTTCTGGGATGGGCAGGAGGTGTACATTCTGCCCCTGAACTTCGGCTATGAAGAGGCGGACGGCAAGCGGGTGTTTTACTTCCACAGTGCCAAAGAAGGGCGCAAGATCGACCTGATCGCGAGAGCGCCCCGGGTCGGGTTTGAGCTGGACACGAACTACAA
This sequence comes from uncultured Oscillospiraceae bacterium, assembly GCA_934513685.1. Lineage (GTDB taxonomy): Bacteria > Bacillota > Clostridia > Oscillospirales > Ruminococcaceae > SFJ001. The sequence continues at coordinate 20,538 of CAKSWY010000020.1, forward strand.
GCTGAACGAGGCGGGAACGGCCTGCGGCCACTCAGCCCGGTTCCAAAGCGTCATCGGCACTGGCACCGTGCGGTTCGTCACGGAAGAGGACGAGCGCCGCAAAGCGCTGTGTAGCCTGATGCAGCATAACACCGGCCGGGCCGACTGGGCCTTCACCCCGGAAATGCTGAACGCCGTGGCGGTTTACCGGCTGGACGTGGAAACGCTCAGCGCCAAGGAACACGCCTGAGCGCCCGTTGCAAATTAGAACAAAAAAGCACAGGCAGCCATCCCCCCTTGCGGGGCTTTGGCTGCCTGTGCTTTTTACGCGGGCTGTTTTTTGCGCCAGAAAGCGGCGGGTTACGCTTCTTCCAGCGGGAACACCACCGTCAGCATCATCTTAAAGGGTTCGGGTGCGTACACGGCATGGGGCACGGTGGCGGGCATCACCAGCACCTCGCCTGCGTGGCAGAAATGCTCCTTGCAGCCCACGGTGAAGCGGCCGGTGCCCTCCAGCACCGTCACCATGGCGTCGCCGATGGAATCGTGGGTGCTGATCTCCTCACCCTGGGCGAAGGCAAACAGCGTCACGCTGACGGCCCGGTTCTGGGCCAGCGTGCGGCTGACGATCTGGCCCGGCTGGGCCTCCACCTGACCGGCCAGAGAAAGCACGGTGTCCTGCTCGATGTTCTTAATGTAAGCCATGGTTGGCTCCTTTCTACGGCATGGCCGCGGCGGGCCGGGGTGCGCGGAATCAATGCGTCCCCGGCGGGTTGAATTGGGTCTGCAAAATGGTGGGAAAAGGCCCGTCAGCGGGCAGGGTCCAGAATCTGTCCGTCAATGGAGATGGTGACCACCTGCCAGGGCAGGAACTTGCCGCTGTTCTTCAGGGCGGTGACGGCGGCATGCTCCAGCCCGCCGCAGCAGGGAACCTCCATGCGCACCACGGTCAGGCTCTTCACCTCGTTTTCGCGGATGATCTGGGTAAGCTTTTCGGTGTAGTCCACACCGTCCAGCTTGGGGCAGCCGATGAGGCACACCCGGCCCTTCAAAAACTGCTGGTGGAAGTTGCCGTAGGCATAGGCGGTGCAGTCGGCGGCCACCAGCAGGTGGGCACCGTTCAGCCAGGGGGCGTTCACCGGGGCCAGTTTGATCTGCACCGGCCACTGGCGCAGCTGGCTGGCCAGCACCGGGCCTTCGCTCAGTACCGTGGGGGCGGCGGGCCGGTTCAGGCTGCGGGCCGCGCTGCCGGGGCAGCCGTGGGCGGGGGCGCTTTGGGCGGCCATGTGGGCCTTGACGGCCTCCTCGTCAAAGGGGGCGGCCTCCCGCTCCACAAAGGTGATGGCCCCGGTGGGGCAGTGGGGCAGGCAGTTGCCCAGGCCGTCGCAGTAATCGTCCCGAATCAGGCGGGCCTTGCCGTCCACCATGGCGATGGCGCCCTCCTGGCAGGCGTTGGCGCACAGGCCGCAGCCGTTGCAGCGCTGCTGGTCAATGTGAATGATCTTGCGTTTCATGGAATGTACCTCCGGTTTTTTGCTGCCTTTAGTATACTGGCTTTTTTGAGAAAAGTATGTTGTTATTCCAACAAAAGCCGAGCTGAACACAGAAAAACCCATCGAAACGGCCGGAAAATTTCGCCAAAATGAAAAAAAGCCCCTCGGCAGGATCGGCAGCCCTTGCAACGGCCTTTTTTATTGGATATAATAGTTCAGAATGTGCGCCTGCGATTGGCGCTCCGCACCCTGCAGTGCGGGGCAAGCGAGGCGCTTCCCTTTGGATCAACGGAAAAACGAGGTAAATCATTGTTCTTGGATGTTTTTATGGACGCACTCATCGACACGGTGAAGATGCTGCCCTTTTTGTATCTGGCCTGCCTTGCCATTGAGGCCATTGAGCACAGCCATGGCGACCGCATTGAGCAGGCCCTGGCCGGCGGCGGCCGGTGGGGCTTTGCCGCCGGTGCGGTGCTGGGGTGCATTCCCCAGTGCGGCTTTTCGGCCATGGCGGCCAACCTGTACGGCGGCCGGGTCATCACGCTGGGCACCCTGATGGCGGTGTTCCTGGCCACGTCGGACGAGGCGATCCCCCTTCTGGTGGCCCTGCCTGGGGCCTGGAAGAGCCTGGGGCTGCTGGTGGTGATGAAGCTGGTGTTTGCGCTGGCGGCGGGCCTGTGCCTGGACGTGCTGTTCAAGGGGCTGGTGCCCCGAGGCCTGCGGGGCGGCTACACCGGCCACGCCGATGAGGTGGACTGCCACGAGGAACACGAGGAAAAGGTGAGCATCTGGCGGGCGGCCCTGCGCCACACGGCGGAGCTGGCGGGCTTTATCCTGCTGTTCAGCCTGGTCATCGGCCTGATCTTCGAGGCGGTGGGCCAGGAGGCCGCTGCGGGCTTCCTTGGCTCGCTGGGGGTGTTCCAGCCCCTGTTCACGGCCCTCATCGGGCTGGTGCCCAACTGCGCGGCCAGCGTGCTGCTCACCCAGCTGTACCTGTCCGGCGGCATCGGCTTCCCGGCGCTGGTGGCGGGGCTGTGCAGCGGTGCGGGCGTGGGCCTGGCGGTGCTGTACCGCTCCAACCCCAGCATGAAGCAGAACCTGTTCATCACCCTGCTGCTGTGGGGGCTGGGCGCCGGCTGCGGTATGATTCTGGCCCTGCTGGGCCTGTAAGCACGGGCGGCAGCTGGCTGCATTGACCAAACAATTTGCACAATCGGATATTTGCACAATTTGATTAGAGGCAGGCGCTTGCAGCCTGCCTCTTTTGCAGTATAATAAGGGCAAACGCCGCCCGCCGCAGTGCGGGAGAAAGGACAGGAACGGTACGATGATTCTGAAAAACGGACAGATCTTCACGGCCCTTGGCCGCTTTATGCCGGCCGATGTGGAAATTGAGGGAGGGCGCATTGCCAAAATCGCCCCGGCGGGCACCCTGGACGGGGCCGATGTGCTGGATGCGGCGGGCCGCTATGTGACCCCCGGCTTTGTGGACATTCACATCCACGGCGCAAAGGGGGCGGACTTCTGCGACAGTGTGGACGGCAGTGAAGAGTACATCCGCACCATGGCTGCCTATCTGGGCAGCCAGGGCGTGACCAGCTTCCTGGGCACCACCATGGCCTTCAGTGAGGAGATCCTCACAGGCATCTTCAACACGGCCCGGCCGCTGTTCGGCAAAGAGGGCATGGGCGCCGTGCTGCGGGGCGTGAACATGGAAGGCCCCTTCTTCAACAAGGAGAAAAAGGGCGCCCAGGCCGAAAAGTACATCGTGAACCCGGACATCGCCATGTTTGACCGGCTGTTTGAGGTGAGCGGCGGCAACATCCGCCTGGTGGACATTGCCCCCGAGCTGCCCGGCAGCCTGGAGTTTGTGCGCCACGCCAGCCAGAAGTGCGTGGTGAGCATTGCCCACACCTGCGCCACCTATGAGGAGGCCAAGGCCGCCTATGCGGCCGGTGCCACCCACACCACCCACCTGTACGACGCCATGACCCCGCTGCATCACCGTGCCCCCGGCGTGGTGGGCGCGGCGGCGGACGATGCGGCCCACGCTGAGGTGATCTGCGACGGCATTCATGTGCACCCGGCGGCCATTCGGGTGGCCTTTGCCATCTTCGGGCCGGAGCGGATGTGCCTCATCAGCGACAGTATGCGCGCCTGCGGCATGGCAAACGGCGAGTACACCCTGGGGGGCCAGAAGGTCTTTGTGAAGGACGGCAAGGCCACCCTGGAGGACGGCACCATTGCGGGCAGCGCCACCTGCCTGGCCGAGTGCTTCCGCCGGGCGGTGCGCTTCGGTGTGCCGCTGGAGACCGCCCTGCGGGCCGCCACCATCAACCCCGCCCAGGCCGTGGGCCTGTTTGATGAGCTGGGCAGCGTCACCGTGGGCAAGCGGGCCGACCTGCTGGTGCTGAACCGGGAGCTGCAGCCGGATGAGATCTTCATCGGCGGCGTGCGCCAGTGAGGTTTTGCCGATTTGGCCGGTCTGTTCCTTGACAGGCCGCCCCGGCCATGGTACAATACGCCTACATTCCTCGTGAGGGAGTAGTCAGCGCGCCCGGCCCAATGGGTGCGTGGCAAGTCAACATACTGGCGGGTGCGTCCGCCTGGCTTGCCTTTATTGACGAGACTCATGTGCCGCGTGCTGCGGATGCATGGGTTTCGCTATTTGCAAAAAGTACAGCCCGTGTACGGCAGCGCGCCGCACACGGGCTTTTTGCGTCTGCCCAAGGGCGCAGCCTGTGGAGGCCAAGCAAAAAGGAGAAGATACATATGGGATTCACAGAACTGTTTTTGATCGGCGTGGGCCTTTCCATGGACGCCTTTGCGGTATCGGTTTGCAAGGGCCTGAACATGCACGGCAAACTCAACTGGCGGGACACCGGCCTGCTGGCCTTGTTCTTCGGCGGCTTTCAGGCCCTGATGCCATTTGTGGGCTGGGCGCTGGGCCGCGGCTTTGAGCAGTACATCACCAGCATTGACCACTGGATCGCCTTCGGCCTGCTGGCCTTCATCGGCGGGCATATGCTCTGGGAAGTGTGGAAGGGCGACGACGAGGAGGCCGAAGAAGCAGGGCCGCTGCGCCTGGGCGAGCTGACCCTGCTGGCCATTGCCACCAGCATTGACGCGCTGGCCGTGGGCATTACCTTCGCGTTCCTGGGGGTGAACATTGTGTCGGCCATCAGCATCATCGGCTGCACCACCTTTGTGCTCAGCGGTGTGGGCGTGATGGTGGGCCACCGGTTTGGCCTGCGATACAAGAAAAAGGCGGAGATCGCCGGCGGCGTGATCCTGATTCTCATCGGCGTCAAGATTTTGCTGGAGCATCTGGGCATTCTGGCCTGAGGGCGGGTACCCGGCATGGCCGGAACGTGCTATAATAAAAAAGAGCGCCTGCCGGTCTTGCTCCGGCGGGCGCTTTCGGTTTCAAAAAGAGACATCACAAACAGACAAAAAGCTCGGCGGGGCCTGACCCGCTGAGCTTTTGTGGGGAGTGTCAAAGCCACACTCCTTTTCCTATTTCTTGCACGCTACACCTTTATGTTTGCTGCATATGTGGAGTAATGCGTTGATGATATGATAGCCATACATCGTCAGAAAAATACAGAAAAAATTGGGATTTCAAAAAACTTTGGATAAAAGTGACAAGAACAGCAGTGCGGTATGTTCAAAGTGACAAAGATTTGGGGGAAAAACAATGACCAAAATTCGTCTGATTGCGCTGGACGTGGATGGAACACTGGTGAAAAAAGGCGGCTTTGCCCCCACGCGGGCCGTGCGGGACGCGCTGAAGCAGGCGCAGAAGCAGGGGATGCTGGTGGCGCTGGCCTCCGGCCGGGCGCGCCATGCCCTGGACCCCACGGTGCTGAAGGGGGTAAAGCCGGATTACTTCATCTGTGCCAACGGGGCGCAGGTGCTGGACGCCGCCGGCCGCCAGCTGGCCGCCCACAGTATGGAGCCGGAAGAGATGTATGCGCTGGTGGACTGGTGCGAGGACTACGACTATCCGGTGGGGTTCTCCTTCTCCGACGGATACTATGCCTACACGGAATACGCCGCCCTGCGGGAGCTTTACGGCCGGGGCACCGGCCACCCGGAACATATCCTGGACGGAGAGGACCAGGTGCGCCATCTGGAAAGTATGCCCTTTGCGGCCTTCTGCAATCTGCCGCCGGAGGGAATGGCCGGTTTTGAGGCAAAATACGGGTATCTGGGCCTGCGCTTCGTGCCCTATGCGCCGGATCACTACGATGTGATGAGCCGGGATATGGACAAGGCATGGGGCCTTGCTGCCCTGGCGGAAAAGCTGGGGCTGGCCCGGGAAGAGATCGCCGCAGTGGGCGACGGCCTGAACGACCTGGAGCTGCTGGAATACGCCGGCCTCGGCGCGGCCATGGGAAACGGGGTGCCGGAACTGAAGCAGGCCGCCGACCGGGTGCTGCCCTCGGTAGAGGAGGACGGACTGGCTCAATTTGTGCAGGAGCTGCTGGCATGAGCGGCCATGGCTTCGGGCCGGTGTGGGGGCCGGATTCCCGCCTGCTGATCCTGGGCACCTGGCCCAGCCCGAAAAGCCGGGAGATGGGGTTTTATTACGGCCACCCGCAGAACCGATTCTGGCCCCTGCTGGCCGCCCTCACCGGCAGGCCCCGGCCCCAGACCATCCCGGAGAAAAAGGCCCTGATTCTGGAGAGCGGGCTGGCATTATGGGACACATTGGAGAGCTGCACCATTCAAGGCGCGCGGGATGAAACCATTCGGGACCCGGTGCCCAACGACGTGGCGGGCCTGTTAAAGGCCTCCGGCATTTGCGCCGTGGCCTGCAACGGGGCGGCGGCCCATCGGTTTTACCAGAAATTCGCCCAGCCGCTCACCGGGCTGGAGGCCCTGCGGCTGCCCAGCACCAGCCCGGCCAACGCCGCCTGGACTATGCCCCGGCTGGAACAGGCCTGGGGCGAAGCCCTTGCCCCGTACCTGAAGGGGAAGCTGTAAACAAAGCGTAAAAACCCCTTCAGTTCCTTGCTTTTTAAGCAGTGACACGGTACAATAAAACCAAATGTGACGGATACATCAGGCGCCTTTTTCCCCGCAGGAAAACGGCGCGGGGCCGCCGGGAACGGCCCAGTGAGGAGCGAGTGACCATGAGCAAGTGGATCGAAAAAAAGACCCCGCCGGTGCTGCCCATTTATTTTGCGGCCCTGGTGTGGCTGGTGGGCGGCATTGTGCTGCCGCTGTACCGCCTGTGGGCTTTGGTGCTGACGGCGCTGCTCAGCGCGGCGGCGTATGTGGTGGGCGGGCGGCTGTGCCCCAAGCGGGTGCAGCGCATCGAACAGCCCTTCATGACCGGCAGCGAGGACGCAGACGCCATGCTCACATCGGTGCAGGGGCATCTGGCCAGCCTGCACCGGCTGAATGAGCAGATCCCCGACGACGGCCTCAGCGAGGCCATCCGCCGGATGGAGACCGCGGGCAAGAGCATTCTGGACGAGGTGGAACAGCACCCGGAAAAGGCCCGGGACATCCGCCGCTTTGCCAATTACTACCTGCCGGACGCGGTGAAGATCCTGACCACCTACGCCAAGATGGAGCAGCAGGGGGTCAGGGGCGAAAACGCCGATGCCCTGCGCGCCGAGGTGGAAAAGAACGCCGCCGCCATTGCCACGGCGTTTGAAAACCAGCTGGACGCCCTGTACAGCGCCGAGGTGCTGGACATTGGGGCAGACCTGGATGTGCTGAAGAGCCTGATGAAGGGCCAGGGCCTGTAAGGCGCTGCGGCCGCATAAAGCAGAGCTTTATCGGAGAAGCCGAAACGCGGAACGGGCAGGCCGTTGGGCCGTACTTTCTGCGGCTTGTCCGATGGACCGAATCCATTGTAAGAATTGTTTGAATCAGGCGGCTTCCCGCGGGGAGAGAACGCGGGAGGAACCGGCCGCCCAACAGAAAGGAATGGAACCCATGGATGACAAGAACCTGACCCCCAGCCTGACCCTGGAGGATGCCCCCGCCGCACCCAGCCTGACCCTGGATCCCTTTGCCGAGGAAGAGAAGGCCAAAGCGCCCGACCCGGTGGAGGAGACCCCGCTCACCCCGGAGGAGCAGAAGATGGTGGACGACTTCGCCGAGAAGATCGACATCCGCAACTCCCAGCAGGTGCTGCAGTACGGCGCGGCCTGTCAGAAGAAGATCGGTGACTTCAGCGATGCCGCCCTGAGCAAGGTGCGCACCAAGGACATGGGCGAAGTGGGCGATATGCTCACCCAGCTGGTGGGCGAGCTGAAGGGCTTTGACACGGCCGAAGAGCAGAAGGGCCTGTTCGGCTTCTTCAAAAAGCAGGGCAACAAGCTGGAAGCCATGAAGGCCAAGTACGACAAGGTCGAAGTGAACGTGGAGAAGATTCAGGGCGCACTGGAGGCCCATCAGGTGCAGCTGCTGAAGGACGTGGCCATGCTGGACCGGATGTATGAGATGAACATGGCATACTTCAAGGAGCTGACGATGTACATTCTGGCCGGCAAGAAGAAGCTGGAGCAGGTGCGGCAGACCGAGCTGGTGCAGCTCACCGAAAAGGCCAAGGCCAGCGGCCTGCCCGAGGATGCCCAGGCGGCGCGGGATCTGTCCGACCTGTGCGACCGGTTTGAGAAGAAACTGTACGACCTGCAGCTGACCCGCACCATCTCCATCCAGATGGGCCCCCAGATCCGGCTGATCCAGAACAACGACACCATGATGGCCGAAAAGATTCAGACCACGCTGGTGAACACCATTCCCCTGTGGAAGAACCAGATGGTGCTGAGCCTGGGCATGGCCCACAGCCAGCAGGCCATGGAGGCACAGCGCGCTGTGACCGACATGACCAACGACCTGCTGAAGCACAACGCCGAGGCCCTGAAGCAGGGCACCATCGATACGGCCCGGGAGAGCGAGCGCGGCCTGGTGGATCTGGAGACCCTGCAGCAGACCAACAAGAGCCTCATCGACACCCTGGACGAACTGGCCAAGATCCAGAGCGAAGGCAAGCGCAAGCGCGCCGAGGCCGAGGTGGAGCTGGGCCGCATCGAGGGCGAGCTGAAGAACAAGCTGCTTCAGATGAACCCCCAGTAACCGGTTTGAATTTACACAATCGAGGAAACGACCATGGAAGCATATTTGCCCTATGAGACCCCCACCGGCCCGCAGCTGGAAGTGCTGGGTGAGGTGGAAACCAAGCTGCCCCAGCCGGCGCAGCGCCGGGCCACGGCTTGGGTACTGACAGCGGTGGTGGCGCTGGCCGCGGTGTTCGGCTTGGGCGGCATGAAGCTGCAAAGTGCCCGCCGGGCTGCGGCGAAGGAGTTTACCACCGGCGCCCATGAGGAGTACGAGGGCTTCAGCCTGAGCGGCGATTTGAACGAGCGGCTGGAGGCGGGGGCCACCCTGGCCAAAATCGGCAAGCAGCAGCTGGGTGAAACCAACGCCTTTGTGAGCGAAGCCTTTGCCCAGGTGGACGCCCTGAAAGAAGCCCTGGCCTCGGGCAGTCCCGCGGCCTGCTACCGAGCCAACACGGCGCTGGGCAAGGCAGTGGAGGCCCTGTACCCCAACCTGCAGGAAAACGACACGGCCAAAGCTCAGTGGGAAGAATTCAAGTCCCGCCAGTACACCATTGACCTCTCGGCCTACAACAAGGTGGCGGAGCAGTACAACGATCAGGCGTCCGCGTTCCCCGCAAACCTGATCGGTGCGGTGTGGGGCGCAACGGAGGTGGAACCTTTCGCATGAAAAAAAGACGATTCGGGCGGCTTGCCGCCCTGGTGATGGTGCTGGCCTGCCTGGCCATGCTGCTGTGCGGCGCAAGCTTTGACATCCCGTCGGACAGCTGGGTGATGGACGAGGCGAACATTCTCAGCGCCCAGACGGAACAGTATGTGAACGAGCGCACCAAGGTCCTGTCGGACGCCTGCGGTGCGCAGATCGGCGTGGCCACGGTGGAGTACACCGGCTCGCTGAGCGTGGAGGACTACGCCTACCAGCTGGCCAACGAGTGGGGCCTGGGCGACGCAAAAAAGAACAACGGCGTGCTTCTGCTTCTGGTGCCCGGCGAGGACGATTACCGGTGCATTCAGGGCAGCGGGCTGGAGCGCACCCTGCCCACCAGCACCCTGAGCACCATTCTGCGCAGCGACATGGAGCCGAACTGGGTGAAGGGCGATTACGACACCGGCGTTCAGCAGACGGTGCAGGCTCTTTACGAAGAGCTGGCCTCCATTTACAACGTGAACACCAGCGCCGGTACGGCGGGCGGCAGCCAGCAACAAAGCCGGCCGACCAATAACAGCTCCGGCGGCTCGGGCGTTTCCTTCCTGCTGGTGCTGATCATTCTGGTTGTGATCGTGGTGGCGGTGCTGCTCACCCCGCGCGGCCCCCGTGGCCCGCGCGGGCCTCGCGGCGGTGGCGGCGGCAGCGGCTTCTGGGAAGGGATGTTCCTGGGCAGCATGATGGGCGGCCGCAGACGGCGCGGTTATTACGCACCGCCCCCGCCCCCTCGGCCGCCCCGCAGGCCTCAGCCCCCGCGCGGCGGTGGCTTTGGCGGCCCCGGGAGCTTCGGAGGCGGCGGTTTTGGCGGCGGCTTCGGTGGTGGCTTCGGTGGTGGCTTCGGCGGCGGTGGTTTTGGCGGCCACGGCGGCAGCTTCGGCGGTGGCGGAGGCGGCGGGTTCCGCGGCGGCGGAGCCGGACGCTGAGGCACGCGCAGCCCATACCAACAGCAAAATTAAAAAAGGGATGCAGACGGTTTGTCTGCATCCCTTTTTGTGTAACGTTGCGCAAAAATGGTGTGATGGAAGCGGCGCGTCAGGCTTTGCCCCGCGCCCGGGCGCTGAATTCGCAGCCGCAGTAGTCCTGCCGATACAGGCCGTATTCGCGGGAAAGCTCCAGACTGCGCTTGTAGCCGTCCCGCTTCTTGAACTCGCTGGGCAGGTGGCGTAGGCCGTACCGGGCCGCCAGCTCCTCGCCGATCTGGTTGATGCGGATCGGGTCCTTCAGCGGCGAGACGGAGAGGGTGGTGGTGAACCAGACGAAGCCGTGGGCCTTGGCGTACTGGGCGGCCCGCTCCATCCGAAGGCGATAGCACACCGTGCAGCGGCTGCCCTTTTCCGGCTCCTGCTCCAGCCCCTGCACCGCGGTGTAGAATTCCTGCGGGTCATAGGGCTCTTCCACCAGCTTCACATCCAGGGCATGGGCCCGCTGCAGAAAGCTGGCCAGCTCGTCGGCCCGGCGGCGGTACTCCTCAGGCGGCCAGATGTTGGGGTTGTAGTACAGCACCGTCACCTGAAAATGGGCGCACAGCACCTCCAGCACCGAACTGGAACAGGGCCCGCAGCAGGCGTGCAGCAGCAGGGGCGGGCGCTCATCGCCCAAAGCGGCGAACACCTGATCCATCTGGGCGGGATAATTGGGTTTGTTGGCCATGAAAAACACCTCATCAGACACAGGCGACCGGCCCGGCAGCCTGCGGAACTTGGCGGGGCGGTAAAACCACCCCAGCCACCATTCTACCACGATTTGTTTTCAAATGGTTCAAATCTACCCCATAAATTTGCCATATGTTTCCGGTATTATACAATCACAGCAAACGAAGCGGCGTGCCAGCGCCGCAAAACCGTTTGAAGGTACAGCCGCCGGCGGCGGGGGATGCCCTCGAAACGCCGGGCCGGGCTTTTGATCCCCGAAGCAGCGGAATACCGCCGCTTTGGGCCCACTGCCCCGCTGGATGCCAGGCCGCAAGGCCCCGGCGGGTCAGACAACCAACTCCATTTCTGTGGGAAGTGTTCAAATAAATTCCTCTGTTGTAAGAACCGGCGCAGCCCTTCTTTTCCTTTCTGGGGCGGTGCCGGTTCTTGCTCTGCCCTGCGGCACCATGCTATAATACAAACGACAGGCCGGAACGGAACCCCGGCCGAAAGGAGCGAGAACATGACTGAGGAAAAGATCCGCCGCATCAGCGAGCTGGCAAAGAAAAGCCGTACCCCCGAGGGCTTGACCGAGGAGGAAAAGGCCGAGCAGACCAGCCTACGGGCGGAGTATGTGGCCGCCATGAAGCAAAGCCTGCGCAGCCAGCTGGATTCCACGGTGATCGTCCGGCCGGACGGCACCCGCCAGCCCCTGAAGAAAAAAGGGCAGTAAGCGGCCGTACCGGGCAATTTTGTCCGCTGTGCGCAGACAGAAGCCGAAAATGCAGGAGCTTTGGTGCCAAAAAACGCTTTTCTGCGAAAAAAACGGGGCAAAAGCCCTTTTCAAACCCTGCAAAGAACGCTATAATTACTAACGGCTCTGCGATAAGAGCCTGATCATCGGCAGCGGATCCCGGGCAGAGCGCCCGGAAAAGGCTGCCCCGAAATACATTCGGATTGAGAGGAATTTCTAGTATGCTGACTGCGATTACCGGAATCAACTGGGGCGACGAGGGCAAGGGCCGTATGGTGGACCTGCTCAGCCAGGAGTATGACATTGTCTGCCGCTATCAGGGCGGCAACAACGCGGGCCACACCGTGGTGAACCCCCGCGGCAAGTTTGTGCTGAACCTGCTGCCCTCCGGCATTCTGCGCCCCGACGTGGTGTGCGTGATGGGCAACGGCATGGTCGTAGACCCCGCCCACCTGGAAAAGGAGATCGCCAACCTGCGGGCGAAGGGCATTGAGATCAGCCCCAAGAACCTGAAGATCAGCGACCGGGCCACCATCTGCATGCCCTACCATGTGGCGGAGGATGGCCTGGAAGAGGACCGCCTGGCCAAGAGCGGCAGCCAGTTCGGCTCCACCCGGCGCGGCATTGCCTACTCTTACGGCGACAAGTACATGAAGAAAACCCTGCGCATGGGCGATCTGGTTCATCTGGACGAGGCCGTGAAGAAGCGGCTGGCCACCATTGTGGAGTGGAAGAACCTGACCATGGAGGGCATTTACGGCACCCAGCCCATCAGCCTGGAAGAGACCTGGGCCTGGTGCCAGCACTACGCCGAGGTGTTCAAGGATTACATCTGCGACGTGGGCGATTACCTGACCGAGGCCGACAAGAACGGCAAAAAGATCCTGTTCGAGGCTCAGCTGGGCGCCCTGCGCGACATTGATTTCGGCATTTACCCCTTCACCTCCAGCTCCAACGTGATCGGCGCCTACGCCCCCATCGGCGCGGGCATCCCCGGCCGCAAGCTGGATCTGTCCGTCGGTATCATGAAGGCATACTCCTCCTGCGTGGGCGAAGGCCCCTTCACCGCCGAGCTGGCCATGACCGAGGAGCAGAAGAACGAGCTGCGCCTGGCCGGCCATGAGTTCGGTGCGGCCACCGGCCGTCCCCGCCGGGTTGGCCCCTTCGACGTGGTGGCCAGCCGCTACGGCGTGGCCTGCCAGGGCGCCGATGAGCTGGCCCTGACCCTGCTGGATGTGCTGGACTACATGGAGAAGATCCCCGTGGTGGCCCATTACAGCGTGAACGGCCAGATCGTGGACCGCTTCCCCATGGGCGAGGCGCTGGACATTGCCCAGCCCGTGCTGGAGTACCTGCCCGGCTGGCACTGCGACATTACCGCCGCCCGCAAGTGGGAGGACCTGCCCAAGGAAGCCCAGGACTATGTGAGCTACATTGAAAAGGCAGTGGGCTGCCGCATTGCCTACATCTCGGTCGGCCCTGACCGGGATGCCTGCATCCGCCGCTGAGCGGCTGTGTGCCATAACGGCAAAAAACACCTTTCATCAATCGGATCAATGGACCGAGTACGCCAATGGAGCGTTCTCGGTCCATTGTTGTATGGAACCAAATAGTAAGCCATGGCTAAATCTGGAAGCGGGAAAACACCCGCCGTGGGCGACTGCCCGATGCCATGCACCCCGTTCGCCGGTTTGCGGCGGGCGGGAAAAAGGAGTGGACTTTCTATGACACAGCTTCTTATCCGCCTGTTTGTGAAGAATTACCGGCAGGCCGAAGACCCGGCCGTGCGCACCAGCTACGGCAAGCTGGCCGGGTGCGTGGGCATCTTCTGCAACCTGCTGCTGGCGCTGGGCAAATTTGCGGCGGGCACGGTGTTCGGCAGCATCGCCATTGTGGCGGATGCGCTGAACAACCTGTCGGATGCATCCTCCAGCGTGATCAGCCTGCTGGGCTTCAAGCTGGCGGCCAAACCGGCCGACAACGACCACCCCTACGGCCATGCCCGCTATGAGTATCTGGCCGGGCTGGCGGTGGCGGTGATGATTCTGGTCATCGGCGTGGAGCTGGCCAAGAGCAGCCTGGAAAAGATCCTGCACCCCACGCCGGTGCTCTTCAGTCTGGTGACCGTGGCGGTGCTGGCGGCCTCGATCCTGATGAAGCTGTGGATGGCCGCCTTCAACCGGGAGGTGGGGCGGCGCATTCAGTCTGCCACCCTCATGGCCACCGCGGCGGACAGCCGCAACGATGTGATCAGCACCGGCGCGGTGCTGGTCGCAACGGTGATTTCCCACCTGAGCGGGCTGAATCTGGACGGCTGGATGGGCCTGGCCGTGGCGCTGTTCATTTTGTACAGCGGCGTGGGCCTGGTGCGGGACACCCTGAACCCCCTGCTGGGCGAAGCACCCAGCGAGGAGCTGACCCGCCATGTGCACGACAAGGTGATGAGCTACCCCGGCGTGCTGGGCGTGCATGACCTGATGGTGCATGACTACGGCCCCGGTCAGCGGTTCGCCACCCTGCACGTGGAGATGGCCGCCGAGCAGGACGCTCTGGAGGCCCATGACCTGATCGACAACATCGAGCACGCCTTCTGGAAAGAGGACCGGATGCACGTGGTCATTCACTACGACCCCATTGTGACCGGCGATGCGGCCGTGAACGATCTGCGGGCCTGGCTGGGCGAGGCGGTCAAAACCATCGACCCGGCCCTCTCGGTGCACGACCTGCGGCTGGTGCCCGGCACCACGCACACCAACGTGATTTTTGACTGCGTCACCCCGCCGCAGTTCCGCATGAGCGACCTGGAGGTACGCCAGGCGCTGAAGAAACTGCTGGCCCAGCGGGACCCGAAGTATGTGTGCGTGGTGAACATGGAGCACAGCTTCGCCGCCATCCCCCACGACAACTGAATCTTCCGACATACGGCAAAAGCGGCCGCACCCCTCGCAGCAAAAAGGCGGGGAGTGCGGCCGCTTTTTGTCACTTCCCCGGCGTGCGGCAAAATCTGCCCGGGCGTGCCGCTTACACTGTGCACAAGGACAGGCGGGCGGCCGGGGCCGCCGCACGCGGAAAGGCGGAGGAATATGTTGGAACAATTGCGGAAACAGGCGGGGGACAAGGCGGCGCTTTGGGCGCTGGGGCTTCAGGCGGGTGCGGCGCTGATGGGGTTCGTGCTGGCCGGCGGGCGGGTGTTTGGCGGGCTTTCGCCCTTTGGGCTGGCGCTGGTGATGGGGCTGGACCGCACGTTGGTGCCCGCGGCCGGGCTGGGGGCTTTGGTGGGCAGTCTGATATGGCTGCCCCCGGTGGACGCTCTGCGCTGCACCGGGGCGCTGGCGGCGGCACTGGGCGGGCGGCTGCTGGTGCCGAAAAAGCGCTGGGCCGGAATGGCGGCGGGGGCGGGCTGCCTGCTGGCGGTGCAGCTGATCCTGATCCTGTGCGGGCTGGGCAGCCTGCCGGAGGCCTGCGTTGCCCTGGGAGAGGCGGCCCTCAGCGCCGGGCTGGGGGCATTGCTGCTTCGGCGGGAGAGCGGGGCGGCGCTGCTGGCGGTGGGCGTCATGCTGGCGGCCAGCCTGCAGCGGTTTGCCCTTGGCCCGGTGCAGCCGGGGCTGGCGCTGGCGGGTGCGGCGGCTCTGGCGCTGGCCTTCCGGGGCCGGGCGCAGGAGACGGCCCTGGCCGCGGCGGCACTGGGCAGTGCGGCGGCCGCCGCCTCACCGGCGTACAGCGGTGGTGCGCTGGGGGTCTGCATTGGCGCTTTGGCGGCGGCCTGCCTGGCCCCGGGCGAGCGGGCGGGCGGCGGTGCGCTGTACATTTTGGGGGCAGTGCTGGCCACGGCCACCGCCCCGACCCCGCAGGCAGCAGCGGGCTGTGCGGCCACGGCCGCTGTGAGCGAGGCGGTGTTTTTCTGCCTGCCGCGGGCCTGGATGCTGGCCCTGCCGGGGGCAAGGCCCCTTGGGCAGAGCAGCCACGCGGCGCTGGTGGGGGTGAGCGGGCGGCTGAACGCGGTGGCCGATGCGCTGGCGGATGTGGCAGACACCGTGGAGGAGGTGAGCCGCCGCCTGCCCCCGAAAGGCGAGACCTTTAATTTCGTGGCGGACTACGTGGCCGGGCAGCTCTGCCGTGGCTGTTCCGGGCGGGAAAGCTGCTGGATCGTTGGGTATGACCGTACCATGGAGGGGCTGTTTGCCCTGAAAAAGCCGCTGGAAGCGACCGGCCGCGTGGCGGTGGAGCAGCTGCCGGGGCAGCTGGCGGGCTGTCTGCATCCCATGGAGCTGTGCGGCTGTGCGGGGCAGGGGTATGCGGTGCTCTGCGGCCGAAGAGAAACCCGCCTGCAAGGGCAGGCCCTGCGCACTGCCCTGACCGAGCAGTACAGCGCCGTGGCCGGTGCGCTGGCCCGCATGGCAGAGGAGCTGAGCCAGGGGGGAACGGAGGACCCGGTGCGCGCCCGGCGGCTGGCGGGGCTGTTTGCCAACCTGGGGCTGGAGCCGCTGGAGTGCCGGGTGCAGCTGGACCCGCTGGGCCGCCTGAACGCCCAGGTGACGGTGAATCGCACGGCCTTCAGCCCGGAAGAGCAAGAGCAGCTGCGGGACGAGGTGCAGCGCCTGTGCCGCAGCCCGCTGGCGCTGCCGCAGATCGAGCATTGGCGCACGGTGACCACCCTGACCTTTGCGGAGCAGAGCTATTACACCCCGGTGTTCGGTCTGGCCCAGCGCCCGGCGCAGGAGAAGTTCAGCGGCGACGCGGCTCAGCAGTTCTGCGACGGCTTCGGCCGGGCCCACATGCTGCTGTGCGACGGGATGGGCACCGGCGGGCTGGCGGCAGTGGATGGGGCCATGGCCGCCAACCTCACCGCCCGGCTGGTGCGCACGGGCTTTGTGGGCGAGACAGCCGCCCGGCTGGTGAACGTGGCGTTGAACCTGAAAAGCGAGGAGGAGAGCGGCGCGGCGCTGGATCTGCTCACCCTGGACCTGTACACCGGGCAGGCCCGGCTGTATAAGGCAGGGGCTGCCCCCACGCTGCTGCGCCAGGGGGAGAAAACCCGCTGGCTGGGCGAGGACGGCCTGCCCATGGGCATTCTGGGGCAGGTGCGCGGGCGGGAACTGCGCTTCGGTCTGGCCGCCGGAGACCTGGCGGTGCTGTTCAGCGATGGGGCTTTGGCGGACGGGCCGGAATGGGCGGCCCAGCAGCTGGGCCTGTGCGCCGCGGCGGGCAACACCCCGCAGGAGATAGCGGACATTTTGGCGGATGGGGCCGTGCGCCGCGCCTTGCCCGGCCGCCGCCGGGACGACGTGACCGTGGCCGTGCTTCGGCTGGACAAGACCCCCTGAGGGCGCAAAAGCAAACATGACGCAGAAAACAAAGGTCATTTCCCAGAGCAAACCGAATTGCTGTGGGAAATGACCTCTTTTTATTTTTGGAAAGTTCTTGTAAAATCCCGGTTGAAAAACTTGACGCCCGGTGTTACAATCGACACATATTCCAGAAAACACCCGGAATGTTGGGGCAGATAGAGGAGGAAAACCGCCGAAACATGGGTGCGCGGATCTGGGTTATACAGTGAGAAAATAGGAGAATTGCGGCAATGTTTATGAATCTGGTTTCCTGGCCGACCCTGATCTTTTTGTGCTTTATGGTGGGCCTTGCGGGCTTTGTGGACGCTTCGGCGGGCGGCGGTGGCCTGATCAGCCTGCCGGCCTACATGGTTACCGGCCTGCCGGTGCACCTGCTGTACGGGGCCAACAAGTTTTCGTCCGCCTGCGGCACGACCTTTGCATCGGCCATGTTCTTCCGCAGCGGCGCGCTGGACCTGCAGGTGGCGCTGATCGCGGCGGCGGCCAGCTTTGCGGGCAGTACGCTGGGTTCCCGGCTGGTGCTGCTGCTTTCCGGCGAGGTGCTGAAGATCATGGTGCTGGTGATGCTGCCCATTGCGGCCATCATCATCTTCACCCAGCGCAAGCTGCCGGAGGAGGACCGCTCCAGCCAGGTGCCCCGCAAAAAGGCGCTGGTTCTGGCGGCGGTGATCGGCCTGCTCATCGGCCTGTACGATGGTCTGGTCGGCCCGGGCACCGGCACCTTTGCCATCATCGCCTTTACCTCCGTTTTGAAGTTTGACCTGCGCACGGCCTCGGGCAACGCCAAGGTGCTGAACCTGGCCAGCAACTACGCCAGCCTCATCACCTACATCGGCGCGGGCAATGTGCCTTTTGCGCTGGCCATTCCCTGCGCGGTGTGCAACATTCTGGGCGCCATTCTGGGCAGCCACTTCGCCCTGAGCAAGGGCGGCAAGTTCATCCGCCCCATGCTTCTGGTGGTGCTGGTGTTGCTGCTGGGCAAAATGGCCATGGATCTGCTGGGCTGAGCGGACCTTCTGAATAAAACAAACCGGCGGCCGGTATCCATTCAAGATACCGGCCGCCGGATTTTTTATGCAGTTAAAATCAGGCACACGGCCTGAGCCGAGAAGAGGTTACGCCTTGTTGGCGCTGCCGAACAGCTCGATCTTCTCCTTGACGGTCTCTTTGATGGCCTCCACGCCGGGAGCCAGCAGCTTGCGGGGGTCAAAGCCCTTGCCTTCCAGATCCTTGCCGGCCTCGATGTACTTGCGGGTGGCGGCGGCAAAGGTCAGCTGGCACTCGGTGTTCACGTTGACCTTGGACACGCCCAGGCTGATGGCCTTCTTGACCATCTCGGTGGGAATGCCGGAACCGCCGTGCAGAACCAGAGGAATGTTGTCGGTGGCCTTGTGGATGGCGTCCAGAGCCTCAAAGTCCAGGCCCTTCCAGTTGGCGGGGTACTTGCCGTGGATGTTGCCGATGCCGGCGGCCAGGAAGTCCACACCCAGGCCGGCGATCTTGGCGCACTCGGCCGGATCGGCCACTTCGCCGGCGCCGATCACGCCGTCCTCTTCGCCGCCGATGGCGCCGACCTCGGCCTCAATGGAGATGCCGTTGTCGTGGGCCAGCTTGACCAGCTCGGTGGTCTTGGCCACGTTCTCGTCGATGGGATAATGGCTGCCGTCAAACATGATGCTGGTGAAACCGGCCTCAACGCAGGCCTTGGCGCCCTCGTAGGTGCCATGGTCCAGGTGCAGGGCCACGGGCACGGTGATGCCCAGGCACTCGTCCATGGCTTTGACCATGGCGGCAACGGTCTTAAAACCGGTCATGTATTTACCGGCGCCCTCGGAGACGCCCAGGATCACGGGGCTGTTCATCTCCTGCGCGGTGAGCAGGATGGCCTTGGTCCACTCCAGATTGTTGATGTTGAACTGGCCCACGGCATAATGACCGTCACGGGCTTTGATGAGCATATCGCGTGCGCTTACCAGCATTTCACATACCTCCATTACTTACGGTGCAGCCCAAAATGGTTTTGAGCGGCACCCCGGGCCGTGCGGAGTAGCCCGCACAGCACTTCCTAGTGCACAGTATACCCCAAAGCGGGGGCAAAATCAATCACCGGGGCACATCCTGCATCAAAAGAAACGCTGCCCAAAGTTTCTTCCATGGGGCGGGCGGTTCACTTCGCCCGGCGGGCGGCCCGGCCCGGGGCCGGTTTTGGGGCATCGCCTTTGGGCAGATGGGCGCGGGCATAGGCAAAGATGAACTGCTGGGCGATGCCCTGGGTGCCCCGGCAGCACACCGGAATGCCCCGGGGGAACAGCTGAGCCATGGCCCGCTTCATCCATACGTCCAGGGGGAAGGCGTCCCAGCGGCCAAGGCCGTACAGCAGCGTGCAGTCGGCCACCTTGGAGCCTACGCCGTGAATGGTCATCAGGGCAGCCCGGGCGTCTGCCAGCGGCAGTGCGGCCAATGTCTCCGGCCCGGGCAGGGGGCCGAGCACCTTTTGGGCGGCGTCCGCCAGATAGGCGGCCCGCCAGCCGGCCCGCAGGGTGGCCAGCTGTTCCTCGGTGCAGGCGGCCAGCTGCTCCGGGGTGGGGAAGGCGTACTGCCCGCTTTCCAGCGGGCGGCCGCACAGGGCGCACAGCCGCTCCACCAGGCCCCGAATGCGGGGGATGTTGTTGTTCTGGCTGAGGATGAAGGTGCACAGCGTTTCAAAAAAGGGCTGGCGCAGCACCCGAATGCCCGGATTTTCGGCCACGCAGGCCGCCAGCCGCCGGTTGCCCGCCTGATAGCGGGCCAGGAGGGCGGGGTAGTCCACGTCCAGAGCGAAATAGCGGCGCCAGAAGTCCCGCTCGGCTTCCGTTGGCCCCTCCAGAATCAGCGTGTCCCCCTCCATGCGGGCCAGAACCGGGCGGTCATCCACCACTCCGGCCCAGCCTGCCGGGGTCCTGCTCCAGCGGAAGCACTGTCCGCAGTCCAGAGTGCTGTCCAGTTCCAATCCGCCCGTGTGTTCCAGGCGCAGCATCGCCATCCCTCATTTCCTGTGGTGTGGGCAGGCGGCGGACCGCCTGCATCTTTTTCACATTTTAACACGGGAGGCGAGTTTTCCACAAGCCCGGGCGCGCGGCGGCAAAACCGGTCGCAGCTGGAAAAAGACGGGAAAAACACTTGGAAAAACCAGACAGTTTTGACGAAAAAAATCCTGCAAAATTGGCGAAATCCGGGCTTGACAGTCGGACTTCAACGGGCAGTTTAGGGGACAGTTTTCCACATCGTGTTGAAAGTGGTGTGGAGAACTGGGCTTTCAACGGGCCAAAAGTGGGCAAAAATGCGGGTTTTGCACACTTTCAACCGGGTTTTCAACATCCAAATCGCCGGTGGAAAGTCATCGTGCGGTGTACAAGCTGTATAAAACCGGTAAAAAACATCGAACTACGGAAGCACTGCGCTACCTGCCCGGCACGGGGCGAACGGCCGGGCAGGGCACAGGGCGTGGGCGGATTTTCCATATCCCCGGGCGGCGATGGCCCAAAATGCGGCCGGGGGCGGCAGGGAAGAAACAGCGGCGGGCCGGCGCGGCAGACCGGCCGCGAAAAAACCTCAGAAAGTGGAGGCTTTGCGCGGAAAACAGGTGGTAAAGAAGTCCAAAACGTGGTATCATAAACTATAAGCCGCCCTCTGCGCCGGGAATGCGCACATCCACGGGGCGCGGGGCCGGGCAAAACGGCCCGAACCGAAGAAACTTCCAACAAAAAAACAGCCGGGCGGCCCGGCGCAGTGCGCCCTTGGAGCCGCCCAGAAAGAGATAGAGATCATGGAACAGAAAGCCCCCCAGACCGAACATCTGATTTACGGCAAAAACCCGGTGACCGAGCTGCTGAAAAGCGGCGCCGGGGTGGACACCGTGCTGCTGAGCGACGGGCTGGCCCCCCAGGTGGCCGCCTATTACACCGCTATGGCCAAAGAGGCCGGCGCGGTGGTAAAGCGGGTGAAGCCCGCCAAGCTGAAGGCCATGTGCGAGACCGACAGCCACCAGGGCGTGGCCGCCTGGGCCAGCCAGATCGAATACGCCACGCTGGAGCAGCTGCTGGACAGCGCTGCCCAGAAGGGCGAGCCGCCGTTCCTCGTGCTGGCCGACGGTGTGGAGGACCCCCACAACCTGGGCGCGATCCTGCGCTCGGCACTGCTGTGCGGGGCGCACGGCGTGGTCATTCCCAAGCGGGGCGGCGTGGGCATCACCGGCACGGTGCTGAAGGCCAGCGCCGGGGCCGCCACCCGCCTGCCGGTGGCCCGTGTGGCCAACATCGGCGAGGCCATCCGCCGCCTGAAGGAGCAGAACGTGTTTGTGTATTGCGCCGACATGGACGGCGTTTCTCTGCACAAGAACAACCTGACCGGCCCCATTGCGCTGGTGATGGGCGCGGAGGGCAAGGGCGTCAGCCCGCTGGTCAAGCGCCTGTGCGACGGTGTGGTGCGGCTGGACATGGCCGCCCAGGG
Source organism: uncultured Oscillospiraceae bacterium (assembly GCA_934513685.1). Taxonomy (GTDB): domain Bacteria; phylum Bacillota; class Clostridia; order Oscillospirales; family Ruminococcaceae; genus SFJ001. The sequence goes on from CAKSWY010000020.1 coordinate 42,016, forward strand.
CACCGGAGTGGACAGCTTCAACGTCTCGGTGGCGGCGGGCATCATTCTGTATGAGATCAGCCGCCAGCGCAGCCAGCAGTGACCCTGCGTGAATGATTCCGCCGGGCCTACCCATACTGAGGCCGGCCGCGGCCGTTTTATCAAGCAGGATGCGGTCATGAAGGAGAAAGCAATGTCCCAGAATAAATATTCCAGCTCGGTGGACGCCATCATCGAGGGGCTGCGCCGCCGCCAGGAAGAGGCCCCCGCCCAGGATGAGAGCCAGGTAGACGACATTCTGGCCAGCCTGGGGCGGGAACCCCGCCGCCCGGTGGAGCGGCTGGTGCCGCCCGCCGAGAAACCCGCAGCGGAACCGCAGCCCCCGGCCGAGCCGCAGCCCCCGGCCGCCCCGGAACCGGCAGCCGACGAAGCTGACGAAGCGCCCCAGCCGCCCGAGCAGCCGCCGGTGCAGGAACCGGAGGAACAACCGAAACCGGCCGAGCCGGAAAATCCGAAAAAGCAGGACGAGATGCCCACCGGCGAAGTGCTGCTGGAGGAGGACGACCAGGGCGAATTTTCCACCGGCGCGGAGATCACCGACGAGTTCGCCACCTTCTTCACCACCCCGGTGATGGAGCAGGAAGAGCCTCAGTGGACGGTGAGCGGCTTTTTGAGCCGAAAAAAGAAAACCAAGGAGCCGGAAAATCAGGCCTCCACGGGCGAGGTCGCCCTGGACCTGAACGGGCAGACCGTGGAGGAAGAGCCGGACGGCGACACCATTCAGCTGAACGCCTTTGAGGAGCAGACCGGCGAGCGGCCCCTGCCCCCGGCCGAAGAGGAGACGGACGGCCCGGACGAGCCCACCCGCCGCCTGGACGGGGAGGAAGAACCCAAGCCCCACAAAAACCCGTTGCTTCGGCTGTTCGGCCGGGAAGAGCCGGGCGAGGCCCCCTTTGCGGGGCCGGAGCCGGAAGCGGAGGAGGCCCCGGCGCTGGAGTACAACGCCCTGCAGGATGCCCCGGCGGTCAGCGAAGTGCTGGCCAAACAGAACGCCCGCCTGACCCTGACCAGCGCCCTGTGCGCCCTGATCGCGGCGGTGATGCTCTATCTGGGCGTGACGGCCACGGGCGTGATCGCCCCGCTTTCCGCCCTGGACCCGGCCATTGCACCGGGGGCCTTTTTGGGGGTGGAGCTGACGCTGCTTGCGGCCGGCTGTCTGCTGGCGCTGCCGGTGCTGAAAAATGGGCTGAAGGGCCTGGCCAAGGCCGCCCCCAGCCGGGACAGCCTGGCCGCCCTGGCGGCGGCAGGGGCGGTGCTTCAGCTGCTGCTCTGCTTTTTGATGCTGGAGAACTATGAGCCGGAGCGCATGACCCTGTTTGCGCCGCTGGCGGTGCTGGCCCTGGCCTGCGCGCTGGCCGGGCACCGGGTGATGGGCGAGAGCGTGGCCCGGAATTTTGACCTGGTGAGCGCCGGGGTGGAGCACTCGGCGGCGTATCGGCTGCAGAACCGTGACCTGACCAATCTGCTGGCCAGCGGCCTGGGCGAAGAAGAGCCCTGCCTGTTGGTGAGCCGCCCCACCGCTCTGGTGAAGGACTTTTTGAAGCGCAGCGGCTCCCGCCGGGCGGGCGACCGCCTGGCCCAGCGCCTGGCCTGGGGGCTGGGCGGCGTGGCCGTCATCACCGCGGTGGTGGCCCTGGCGCGGGGCAAGGGCGTGCTGGTGGCCGCCGGGGCGCTGGCCGGTACCCTGTGCATGGGCGCGCCGCTGTGTGCCACGCTGATCGCCGGTATGACCAGCTGGATGCAGCAGCGGGCGGCCTCCCGCGTGGGGGCGGTGGTGCCCGGCTGGTCCAGCATGGAAGAGCTGGGGCAGGTGAACACCATCGTCACCGAGGGGCATGACCTGTTCCCCACCGGCTGTGTGACCCTGCACGGCCTGAAAACCTTCGAGAAAGAGCGCATCGATCTGGCCATTCTCTACGCGGCCTCGGTGCTCATTGCCGGGTGCGACACCCTGCGGGACCTGTTCTTGGAGATCATCCAGAACCGCACCGAGATCCTTTATAAGGTGGAAAGCCTTACCTGCGAGCAGGGCAAGGGCTTTACCGCATGGGTGGACGGCCACCGCATTGTGATCGGCGGCCGGGCGATGATGACGGCCCATCAGGTGGGCATTCCTTCCCATGACTGGGAGGAGCGGTACACCCATGGCCGCCTTCAGCCGGTGTATCTGGCCGTGAGTGGCAAGCTGTTCGGTATGTTCGTGGTGGGCTATCAGGGCAGCCGGGAGATCGCGGCTTCGCTGCACACGCTGCAGAAGAGCGGCCTGTCGCTGCTGGTGCGTACCGATGACTTCTCGTTGACCAGCGACCTGATCGAACAGGCATACCGCCTGCGGCCCGGCAGCGTGAAGGTGCTGACTGAGAACGAGACCAACCAGCTGGCCACGGCCACCGGCTATCTGCCGGAAAGCGAGGGCTGCATGGTGCATCTAGGCAGCCTGGCCAGCTATGTGGGCGGCCTGCACGCGGCGGCCTGTGCGGTTTCGGCCGAGAAGAGTGCCAACCTGGTGATGGCGGTCTCGGTGGCGGTGAGTGCACTGGTGGCTCTGGTGCTCAGTTTCAGCGGCGGGCTGGCAAGTCTGGCCCTGCCGGCGGCGGTGCTGTATCAGTTGGCCTGGGCGGTGCCTGCCCTGGCGCTGCCGCTGACCCGCAACTATTGACCATTTGACGCATAAAATGGATGGTGCCGGAACGGTGTGCCCCGAGCGGGCGGCGGTTTCGGCGCTTTTTGTTTTGCGGTGCCGTGTGGCGGCTTTGCAGGGACGATACAATTCCACAAAAACGAAAAGCAAGATTCGGCGTTTTGGCGGATTGACAATTGGGAAATTCATGGTAAAATCATAAATAAGAATAATTCCTGATTAAGCGAAGGGCCGCCTGCCCATCCTGAGAAACGGCCCGGAACATCCAACCAACACAATCATTAAAAAAGGAGAACAGCACCATGGAACTGAAAGGCAGCAAGACCGAAGCCAACCTGCTCACCGCGTTTGCGGGCGAGAGCCAGGCCTACACCAAATACGGCTATTACGCCTCCAAGGCGAAGAAGGAGGGCTACAACCAGATTTCCGCCCTGTTCACCGAGACGGCCGGAAACGAGAAGGAGCACGCCAAGATCTGGTTTAAGCTCCTGCACGACGGTATGCCCGACACCCTGACCAACCTGGCCGATGCCGCCGCCGGTGAAAATTACGAGTGGACCGATATGTACGCTCAGTTCGCCGCCACGGCGCGGGAGGAAGGCTTTGACCACATCGCCTACCTGTTTGAGCACGTGGGCGCCATTGAGAAGGAGCACGAGGAGCGCTACCGCAAGCTGGCCGAGAGCATCAAGAACGGCACCGTGTTTGCCCGCCAGACCGAGCAGGTGTGGAT
>CAKSWY010000021.1 GCA_934513685.1 uncultured Oscillospiraceae bacterium
CGGTTCTTGACCGCGCACAAAATCTGCTGCCCCACGCTCACCCGGTCGGCGGGGGAGGAAATGCGGCTCACCGACATGCAGTCGATGGGCAGCAGGGCACTGATGCCGCAGCCCACGTCGCAGAAGGCACCGAAGGGTTCAATGTGAGTCACAGTGCAGGGCAGGATATCGCCGGGCTGCAGCGTATCCAGATAGTCGGCCTTGCACATCCGCTGCGCCTCTGCGCGGGAGAGACGATACACGGGCTGGCCGTTCTCGTCTGTATCCAATGCATCAATGACGAAGCAGGTGGGCCGCCCCACCCGTGTGAGCACGGCAATGTCGCGCACGGTGCCCTCTGCGAGGCCGTCGGCACATTCCGCGTAGGGCATAACGGTGGGCTGGCCGCCCAAAAGAAAGCGCAGCTGATGGTCGTTGTCAAACGCGAGGGCGGTGCTTTGGAGAATATCTCCCCGTGCGGCGGCGGTGCGCAGGGCCTCCAGATCCATTCCGTCTGCGCATGGCAGAAGTGCTTCGGCTTGGTACATGGTCATTTGTTTCATCCTCTTTCCGTCGAAATTCATGCCGGGCAAACCGGCATCCTGTACATTGGGCAGCGCCCTCCTCAAGCAGTGCGCTGCATTCCTATTCTATTCATCCTTGCCTGGAAATATTTGCCCACCGCAGATGGGCGGCTGCTTTTACTTTAGTCGAAACGGCCGGTCGAAATCTTAAAAATTTGGGCGGTGGGTCGAGTTTTGCAGGCGGAGAAAAAGAACCCTACAAAAATTGCCCGACCCGGCGGCAAATGCCCGGAATAACTCTTGCAAAGAAGCCTAAATCAGATATAATAAAAATGGTTGTCTTTTTTACAAATAAAGTGCAGCGCCATGCGAAGCACCGGGCAGCCGCCACAAAAACGAAAGGAGCAAGCCCTATGGATGTCCGTGTAGGTGACACGATTCAGACCAAAAAGCCCCACCCATGCGGGGCCAACACCTTTGAGGTGCTGCGCGTGGGCATGGATTTTCGCATCCGCTGTACCGGATGCGGCCATGAGGTGATGCTGCCCCGCGCAAAAATCGAAAAAAATATCCGCAAAATTCTGCGGCCGGAACTGTAGGCAGCCCTTCGCTGAAGAATTCCATGCCGGACGGGGAAACCCGTTTGCGGCACAGCTTCACAGAGAAGGGAGCGCCCCGATGCCTTTGCAGCAGGAAACCCTGCACCGCCTGAACGGTGTGGCCAGCCGGTTGGAAGAAATCACCCGCCGCCTGCAGGAACCGGCGGTGGTGCAGGACCATACACAATACCGCAGCCTGATGAAAGAATACGACCGGCTTGTTCCGGTGGTGGAGGCCTATAAGGCCTATAACCGCGCACAGGCTGCCGCCGAGGAAGCCAAAGCGCTTCTGGATGAGCGGGGGCTGGAACCGGAATTCCGAGAGATGGTTCAGCAGGAACTGCGGGAAAGCCGGAAGCAGCTGGAGCAGCTGACCCAAACGCTGCAGCTGTTGCTGCTGCCCCGGGACGAAAACGACGACAAAAACATCATTTTTGAGATCCGCGCGGGTACGGGCGGAGAGGAAGCCGCCCTGTTTGCCCACAGCCTGTGGCGCATGTACGCGATGTACGCCCAGCGCAAGGGCTGGCAGTGCGAGGTTTTGAATTGCAATGAAACCGAGCTGGGCGGCGTAAAAGAGGTCAGCTTTTCCGTAGAAGGGCAGGGCGCTTACAGCCGCCTGAAGTTCGAGGGCGGTGTGCACCGGGTTCAGCGGGTTCCGGAGACCGAGATGCAGGGCCGCATTCACACCTCTGCCGTGACGGTGGCCATTATGCCGGAAGCGGAAGAGGTGGATCTGGAATTGGATCCGTCGGAACTGAAAATCGACACGTTCCGTTCGTCCGGCGCGGGCGGCCAGCACATCAACAAAACCTCCAGCGCCATCCGGGTGACGCACCTGCCCACGGGCATGGTGGTGGAATGCCAGGATGAGCGAAGCCAATATAAAAACAAAGACAAAGCCTTAAAGGTGCTGCGCAGCCGCCTGCTGCAGCAAAAACAGCAGGAGCAGAAAGACGCCCTGGACGAGACCCGCCGGAGCCAGGTTGGCAGCGGCGACCGGAGCGAGCGCATCCGCACCTACAATTTCCCTCAGGGGCGTGTTACCGATCATCGCATCGGGCTGACGCTGTACAAACTGGATTCCGTGCTGGACGGCAATCTGGACGAGATTCTGGATGCCTTGGCCGCCGCCGATCAGGCGGAAAAACTGCGGCAAAGCCAGACTGAAGCGTAAAGCCACTGGATGGGTACAGCCCCCTAGAACAAAGAAGGTACTGAGATGAATACATTGCTTTTGCCTGCCAATGAAGAGAGCGTCGCGCAGGCGGCGCGCCTGATGGCACAGGGCGAAATCGTTGCCATTCCCACTGAAACGGTGTATGGCATTGCGGGCAGCGCGTTTGACGGCGCTGCCGTGAAAAAAATCTTTGAGGCTAAAGGCCGCCCGCAGGACAATCCCCTGATCGTCCATGTGGACAGCCTGGCCCGAATGGAGCAGGTGGTGCAGAAGATCACCCCCCGCGCCGAAAAGCTGGCGAAGGCCTTCTGGCCCGGCCCCCTGAGCATGATTCTGCCCCGCGGGCCCCGGCTGGCGGATGAGGTGTGCGCCGGGCTGGATACCGTAGCCGTGCGGATGCCCTCTGATCTGGTGGCCCACCGCCTGGTGGAACTGTCCGGCCTGCCCTTTGCGGCGCCTTCGGCCAATCGCTCCGGCAGCCCCAGCCCCACCACAGCACAGGATGTGCTGGCGGATATGGATGGCCGACTGCCCCTGATTCTGGACGGCGGGGCCTGCAAGGTGGGTGTGGAGTCCACGGTGGTCAACATCTCCGGGCCTCAGCCGGTGCTGTTGCGCCCCGGGTACATCACCCAGCAGCAGCTGGCCGAGGCGCTGGGCGAAGAGGTCCTGCTGGCCGGGGCCATCACCCATAAGCTGAAGGAGGGCGAGATCGCCCGCTCGCCCGGAATGAAGTATAAGCACTATGCCCCCAAGGCCAATGTGGTCATTGTGCGGGGCAGCTTTGAGCAGTATGCGGCCTATGTGGAAGCCCATAAGGCCGAGGGCGTATTCTGCCTGTGTTTTGCGGGCGAGCCTGAGAGCCTGCCGGTGCCCTGTGTGACCTATGGCAGCGAAAACGACCCTGCCGCCCAGGCACACGACCTGTTCCGCGCCCTGCGTGAATTGGATGAAGAAGGGGCAAAGCAGGTGTATGCACGCTGCCCCGGGCAGGAAGGCGTGGCCCTTGCCGTGTACAATCGCCTGCTGCGCGCGGCAGGCTTTCAGGTGGTGGAATTATGAGAACCATCGGTATCACCGGCCGCAGTGGATGCGGCAAATCGCAGGTGACGGCCTTTCTGCGGTCGCAGGGTTGCTTTGTGGCGGACGCGGATCTGGTGGCCCGCCAGATTTTGATGGACGGTTCCCCCTGCATTCCCCAGCTGACGGAGCGCTTCGGGGCGGACATTCTAGACGAAGAGGGGCACCTGCGCCGCCGCCTGCTGGCCGACCGGGCGTTTAAAACTGCCGAGGGCACAAAGGCGCTCTCAAGCATTACCCATCCGGCCATTGTGGCGGAATTGAACCGGCAGGGCTGCCAGGCGGAGCAGCAGGGGGCTGACCTGTATTTTGTGGACGGCGCTGTGATCATTGGGTCGCCCTTTGAAAAAGAGTGCAATGGCTTTGTGGTAGTTACCGCACCGCTGGAAGCCTCGGTGGCGCGCATCTGCGCCCGGGACGGCATTGCCCCTGAAATGGCCCGGCGGCGGCTGGATGCCCAGATGCCGGAGCAGGAGCTGCTGCGCTGGGCGGATTACGAGATCCGCAACGATGGTACCATTGAACAGCTGAAAGCGCGCACGCTGCAGGTGCTGGCGGCACTGCGGGGGGACCAATGAAGCGGCGGCACAAACGAATGGGGCTTTGGGTCAGTCTGGTGCTGTTGCTGGCCATCGGCGTGGTGGGCCTGCGCTGGGGCGTGGATGCAATTGAACGGGCATTTCATCCCCGGGAGTACAGCGAGTACGTGGAGTATTACGCCGGAAAGTATGACCTGGACCCGCTGCTGGTGTATAGCTTTATCTGCACGGAGAGTGATTTTGAACCCACCGCCCAATCCAGCGTTGACGCCCGCGGCCTGATGCAGATCACCGAGGAGACGTTCGATTGGCTGAAATCCCGCATTGCACCGACAGAGACGCTGGAGTTCGCCAGCCTGTATGACCCGGAGGTGAACGTCCGCTTCGGAACGTATTACCTGAAAATCACGCTGGAGCGGTACGATGGGGACATTTCCACGGCGGCAGCTGCCTATCACAGCGGCTGGGGCACCGTGGATCAGTTGCTGGAAAGCGGGGAAAACAGTGAGAATGGGGTCACATTGCAGCGTTTCCCCTATGAACAGATGGCCCTGTATGTAAAAAAAATCAATCAGAATTATGAAACCTACCGGCGGCTGTACAGCTGACCGGAATAAAAAATGCCGACCGGGCGGCAGCATTCTGCAGCCCGAACGGCAGGCGACCGGAAGGACCGGCCAGAGGGAGTGAAAACCATATGGAAAATAAAACGGCAAAGCAGCTGGAAAAAGAGTTGCTGTACACGGCCAAACCGGCGGTGGACGAAGAGAGCGGCGTGTTCGCGAAGGCAGAGCGCTTCTGCGAGGGCTACAAGGCGTTTCTGGACGCGGGAAAGACCGAGCGGGAAGCTGCGGCCCTCAGCGTAAAAATGCTGGAGGAGGCGGGCTATAAGCCGTTTGAGGCGGGCCGCCGCTACCAGGCAGGGGAGAAGGTCTATTACAACAACCGCGGCAAATGCGTGCTGGCGGCCACGGTGGGGCGCGCCCCGCTGGAGGCGGGCATTCACATGAACATGGCCCACATTGATTCGCCCCGGCTGGACCTGAAGCAGCTGCCCCTGTATGAAGAGGGCGGCCTGGCCCTGTTTAAGACCCACTATTACGGCGGCCTGCGCAAATACCAGTGGACGGCGGTGCCTCTGGCCCTGCATGGCGTGCTGTATAAGGCAGGCGGCGAACGGGTGGATTTCTGCGTCGGCGAAAAAGAGAGCGACCCGGTGTTCTGCGTGACCGACCTGCTGCCGCATCTTTCGGCGGATCAGAACAACCGCACTTTGAAAGGCGGCATCAAGGGCGAAGAGCTGAACATCGTGGTGGGCAGCCTGCCCATTGAGGATGAGGACGCCAAGCAGCGGGTAAAGCTGTTTACCATGCGGCTGCTGAATGAGCAGTACGGCCTGGTGGAGAAGGACTTCATCCGGGCGGAGATCGAGGCGGTGCCTGCCTATAAGGCCAAGGACGTTGGGTTTGACCGATCGCTGATCGGCGCATACGGCCAGGACGACCTGGTGGAGGCCTATCCGGCGCTGGTGGCAGAAATTGAGGTGCAGAACCCCTGGTTTACCACCCTGTGCGTGCTGACGGACAAGGAAGAGATCGGCTCGGACGGCGTGACCGGCCTGCAGAGCGATTATGTGTTCCATTTTATTCAGCAGCTGTGCCAGGGCCAGAATGCGGACTATGTGCTCACCCTGATGGCGTCCAAATGCCTTTCTTCGGATGTGACCAATGCGTTTGACCCGACCTTCCCGGACGTGAGCGACAAACGCAACAGTGCGTATGCGGGCAAGGGCGTTTGCCTGACCAAATACACCGGCGGCGGCGGAAAGAGCAGCACCAACGACGCTTCGGCGGAGCTGGTGGCCTACTTTGCCGACCTGCTGGATGAAGCCGGGGTGGCCTGGCAGACTGGCGAGCTGGGCAAGGTGGACCAGGGCGGCGGCGGCACCGTAGCAAAGTTTGTGGCCCGCCGCAACGTGGATACCATTGACCTGGGCGTGCCCGTGCTGAGCATGCATGCCCCCTTTGAGCTGGTGGCAAAGGTGGACGTGTACATGGCCTACAAGGCATTTGCGGCGTTTGCACGCGCTGAGCGGTAAACGGAATCGATATAAGATAAAGCAGACCCGGCCAAACGGAGTGATTCCGTTGGTCGGGTCTGCTTTTGTAAAGAGGATTACACGGCGTGAACCATGGCGAGAAATTAAATAAAAATTTTGGGTAAAATGGGTGGATTACGGAAGGGGAACCTTTGCCTTAGCACCACATATGGGCTGCATCATGTGGCATTGAAATGAAGGTCAACGTCATCGGGCTTTGCCTCAGCACACCACATACGGGCTGCATCAAGAGTTTATAAACTGGTACAGAGCGTTGAGCCTCTTTGCCTCAGCACACCACATACGGGCTGCATCGTTCCGCGATTGCGCCCTCTACCTCTCGCATATCCTTTGCCTCAGCACACCACATACGGGCTGCATCATCGAAAAACAGCATTTGCTCTACAATCTACAACTTTGCCTCAGCACACCACATACGGGCTGCATCGGCAAAACTGCGCAGAGAAATGGATACAGCATTGTAAAATGTGCTGTGAGCGGGTAGATAGCTTTTCGACAACCTGAAAGCGGAAGCCGCGCTCACTATGTTCCCCATACTCTTCTGCTGCCAAAGCGACCAATGCCGCTATTAACGACAGCCTCGGACGGACAATCGACCGGTTTTATTGGTGCGAAACACACCGTCTTTTCATGTTAATTGGCGGTTCGCTTAACGCCCATACTGGAAATGAGTTTGGGTGCAGCGGCCGCTCGAAGGATTGCCTGATCATGCAGGGATACAAAGGATTCATAGTCGCGCTGCAAAGCGGCGCGATCGAATCCATCCAGCTGCGAATTCATATGCTGAAGGAGAAATGCGGAATAGAGATCTCGTTGGATTTTTCGCCCATCCGGCATTTCGTTCCACCGTTGAGAGAGCTCTTTCTTTTGGTAAGAATCGGTTAAATGATTGTACTGGCTTGCACGGACCTTGGTGTTTATCGGAATTACTCCGGGCAAACCAAGCGAGGTACATTTGTTCTTCAAAATGGTAACCAGTGCGGCAGGGGCTTTGTTTGCAATGGATTTTCCAAACCGCTTTTTTCGTTTGTGCGGTTTTTCTTCTTCCGGAACGGCGGTTCCTTTTGCCCGGCGGGCCAAACCCTGCCAATTCATGTCTTCAATGTAAAAGCGATCACCCAAAGTGAGCAGATAATTTGCCAGAGCAACGTGCTGCTCTTTCCGGATGGCTGCCTGTTGATGCTGAATCCAGGCCAATTCCTTTTGCAGGCGCAAATAGCGCTTGGATTTGTTCCGAGTCAAAGGCACGCCGCGCTTTATGGTTCCATCCGGATTGTAGTTCCCCGGGTTCGTAGCCCGTCGGCTGCGATCCATCTTGCGCTGAATTCGGCATTTTTTATCCTCAATGTTTTGCACCCGGTCGGCCAACTCCAGCAAACCAGCTTCTTTGGCCGAGGAATAGGCAATTGTCTGAGGACCGATATCAATTCCAACAGGCCCGTTCCCGATGGGGTGAACCGGGTCGCCCGTTTCGTCATCCCGCTTAATTGAGGGAAGTCCCTCCAAGGTGAGCTGAGCATACCAGTGATCACGATTCTTACCGGGTCGACGAAGAATGCGGACATATTTGACGCGATTGGTCAGCATTTCTTCTTCGTATTGGTTCCCGGGGTCCAACTTTAATGGAAGACGCAGTTTGTTCCACTCAATATGGTCGCCGCGATATATAATTTCGGAACCACCGCTCCTTGCGTTTGTAGCAGAAAAGCCGCGCAAGGAATAAATTTCTCCGGGACGCTTAAAATGAATGCGCTTGCCATTCCCAAAAAGATATTTTTCAAAAGCGCTCCAAACTTGAGAAGCAATACAATGGGTAGCGACTTTGGAGGCAATGTTGGAGTTGAAATGTTTGTAATAGAATTTTATGTCTTTTTTGAACTTGAATTCGGTAAAATTTTTCAAAAGCGCATTGCGTTCTTCATAAAGGGCACGAATTCGATCGGCATTCTTTTCCTTTTCGCTGTATAGGGCAGCAAGTTCTTTTTTGATTGCCCGATATTCCGGTGTTTGTTCCAGACGGCGGAGTTCTTTCAGCTTGACCCCCAAGAAAGTGTTGTAAATTTTGCGGGCGATTTCAAACCGCTTGGCAAGGCGATCTTCCTGCCATTTTTCCAAACGCAAGGGAAGTGTGAGAACACAGGTTGGAGTGGTGCATCGTGCCATGGAAGATCGCCCCCTTTCTTTTACAGCGCTGTGGTTCCATTGGATGAGTACGGAACTTCTAATAATATAGTAACAAGGATGAAGATATTTTACAAGGGAAAATTATGTTTTTCAATGAAATTGAAATGGCTGCATGAACCGGCATTTTTCTCTGGTTGCAAGACATGACAGGGAAGGAAGCAGCGGATGTGCACTGATAAAAGAGACAAGGCCCACGATGAAACAAATTGCTTCATCGTGGGCCTTTATCTGGCGGAAAGAGAGGGATTCGAACCCTCGAAGGGGGTTAGCCCTTACACGATTTCCAGTCGTGCGCCTTAGACCAGCTCAGCCATCTTTCCATGCCTCACTTGGTGCTCATTTATAATACTAAATTTGGGGTGATTTGTCAACACTTTATTCCAAATTTTTTTGAATTTTTTAAAGAATTTTAAAAATCGCGAACACACGCTTGAAATTTGCAGGGTACACAAAGTATTTGGTTCACGCGCACCGACTTTACAAGAACCAGCGCGAATGGTATCATGAAAAAACAAGTTTTTGGCAGCGAGAGGAGTTTCTCATAATGACATTCACGGATTTGCTCATGGTTTACCTTCTGGCGATCAACCTGCTGGACTTTGTGCTCTGCGGGGCGGATAAGCATCGGGCGCGCAGGGGGAGGTGGCGCATCCGTGAGCGAACCCTGCTTGGGCTGGCGGCCCTAGGGGGCAGCGTGGGGCTTTTGGCAGGAATGCGGCTGTTCCACCACAAGACACTCAAACCGGCGTTTCGGTACGGCGCACCGGCCATTCTGGTGGCGCAGCTGGGGCTGGCAGTGTTCGTGCTGCCTAGATTGTAACGGGCATAGAGAAAACAAAACGAGCCGCGATATGGTGTTGCATCCATATCGCGGCTCGTTTTTTATGGCCGGCTCAATGCCGGGTCAGGGGAGTGTAAGGCACTCCGGCTTAGCGGGTGAAGTACTTCACGCCGTTTTCAAACAGGGGCATGCTGGTGTCACCGGGCACGTTCTTATACAGATCGTGGCCGCGGCGTTCGGTGTGGCCCATCTTGCCCAGAACACGGCCGTCGGGGCTGGTGATGCCCTCAATGGCCAGCAGGCTGCCGTTGGGGTTGTAGCTCAGGTCCATCGTGGGCTGACCGTTCAGATCGGTGTACTGGGTAGCCACCTGGCCGTTGGCAACCAGCTGATCCAGCACATTCTGAGGCGCTACGAAGCGACCCTCGCCGTGGCTGATGGCCACCAGGTACTCGTCACCCGGCTCGCAGCTGCACAGCCAGGGGCTCTTGTTGGAAGCCACGCGGGTGTGTACCAGCTTGCTCTGGTGACGGCCCAGGGTGTTGAAGGTCAGGGTGGGGCAGTTGGCGTCCATATCCCGGATCTCGCCATAGGGCACCAGGCCCAGCTTGACCAGCGCCTGGAAGCCGTTGCAGATGCCCAGCATCAGGCCATCCCGCTGCTTCAGCAGCTCGTGCACAGCCTCGGTGACGGCAGGGGCACGGAAGAAGGCGGTGATGAACTTGGCGCTGCCGTCCGGCTCGTCGCCGCCGGAGAAACCGCCGGGCAGCATGACGATCTGGCTGTTCTTGATGGCCTTGACCAGAGCCTCGCAGCTCTCCGCCACGGCGGCGGGGGTCAGGTTGTTGATGACCAGCACCTGCGCCTCGGCACCGGCTTTCTCAAAGGCCTGCGCGGTGTCGTACTCGCAGTTGGTGCCGGGGAACACGGGAATGATGACCCGGGGCTTGGCAATGGTGATGGGGGCGTGACGCAGGCGGGCCTCCGGCTCGTTGTGGCTGATGGGCGCCACGGCTTCGCCCTTGGTACGGTAGGGCATCACAGGCTCCAGACGGGCTTCCCAGATCTCCTGGAGATCGGCCAGATCCAGAGCGTCGCCGTTCAGGCTCAGGGTATAGGCCTCGGTGGTGTGGCCGATGGTGCGGCCAACGGTCACGTCCTCGGCCACTTCCAGCACGAAGCTGCCGTAAGCGGGGCGGAACAGCTCCTCAGCCTCCACGTTCTCCAGAGCCAGGCCGATGCGGTTGCCAACGCACATCTTGAACAGGCTCTCGGCCAGGCAGCCGTAGCCAGGGGTGGAAACGGCCTTGGCCTTGCCCTCGCCGATAAGCTTCTGAACCTGGGCGTACACCGCTTTCAGGCTCTCGGTCTCAGGCAGCAGGGCATCGGTGTATTTGGGCTGCAGCAGCACCACACGGCTGCCCACAGCCTTGAATTCGGGGCTGGTGACCCGGCTGGTGGGGCCAACTGCGGTGGCAAAGCTCACCAGAGTGGGGGGGACATCCATCTTTTCAAAGCTGCCGGACATACTGTCCTTGCCGCCGATGGCGCCCAGGCCCAGGGCCAGCTGTGCGTCCAGCGCGCCCAGCAGGGCGGCCAGAGGTTTGCCCCAGCGGGTGGGGTCGCTGCCCAGACGCTCGAAGTACTCCTGGAAGGTCAGGTAGGCGTTCTCGCGCTCAAAACCAGCGGCAATCAGCTTGGAAACACTCTCCACCACGGCCAGATAAGCACCATGATACTGGCTCTGCTCCATCAGATAGGGATTGAAGCCCCAGGCCATACCGCTGCAGGTGGTGGTTTCGCCGTCCACAGGCAGCTTTGCGGCCATGGCCATGGCGGGGGTCAGCTGATACTTGCCGCCGAAGGGCATCAGCACGGTGGCTGCGCCGATGGTGGAGTCAAACCGCTCGCTCAGGCCCTTGTTGCTGGCAACGTTCAGGTCGCTGACCAGATTCTTCATCTTTTCGCCGAAGCTGCTGCCGGCCCACTGGGGCTGGTAGATGTGGCCGGGCAGAACCTTCACATCGGTGTGCTTTTCAGCACCGTTGGAGGCCAGGAATTCGCGGCTGATGTCCACGATGGTCTTGCCGTTCCAGGTCATGGTCAGGCGAGGCTCAGCGGTCACCTTGGCTACCAGAGTGGCCTCCAGATTCTCGCTGTGGGCCAGCTCGATGAAGCGCTGGGTGTCCTCAGGGGCCAGAACCACGGCCATGCGCTCCTGGCTCTCGCTGATGGCCAGCTCGGTGCCATCCAGGCCGTCATACTTCTTGGGCACGGCGTTCAGGTCGATGGCCAGGCCGTCGGCCAGCTCGCCGATGGCAACGCTCACGCCGCCGGCGCCGAAGTCGTTGCAGCGCTTGATCATGCGGCAGGCTTCCGCGTTGCGGAACAGGCGCTGCAGCTTGCGCTCCACAGGGGCATTGCCCTTCTGAACCTCAGCGCCGCAGGTCTCCAGGCTTTCCAGTTTGTGGGCCTTGGAAGAACCGGTTGCACCGCCGCAGCCGTCACGGCCGGTGCGGCCGCCCAGCAGAACCACGGTGTCGCCGGGGGCGGGCACTTCGCGGCGCACATTGCTGGCGGGCGCCGCGCCCACCACAGCACCGATCTCCATGCGCTTGGCGATGTAACCGGGGTGATACAGCTCGTTCACCTGACCGGTGGCCAGACCGATCTGGTTGCCGTAGCTGGAGTAACCGGCGGCGGCGGTGGTCACCAGCTTGCGCTGGGGCAGCTTGCCGGGCAGGGTCTCGTTGACGGGAACCAGCGGATCACCGGCACCGGTAACGCGCATGGCCTGATAGACGTAGCTGCGGCCGGACAGGGGATCGCGGATGGCGCCGCCGATGCAGGTAGCTGCACCGCCGAAAGGCTCGATCTCAGTGGGATGGTTGTGGGTCTCGTTCTTGAACAGGAACAGCCAATCCTGCATTTCGCCGTTCACATCGCACTTGATCTTCACGGTGCAGGCGTTGATCTCTTCGGACTCGTCCAGATTTTTCAGGATGCCCTGAGCCTTCAGGTACTTGGCGCCGATGGTGGCGATGTCCATCAGGCACAGGGGCTTCTTTTCCCGATGCAGGGCGGCGCGCAGGCCCAGATAGCGGTCGAACGCCTTCTGAACCAGATCGTCACCGATCTCCACGTTCTTCAGGATGGTGCCGAAGGTGGTGTGGCGGCAGTGGTCGCTCCAGTAGGTGTCGATCATCTTGATCTCGGTGATGGTGGGGTCGCGATGCTCGCCCTTGAAGTACTCCTGGCAGAACTTGATGTCGCCCAGGTCCATGGCCAGGCCGTTGGTCTCAATGAACTTGGCCAGACCAGCCTCGTCCAGCTGGCAGAAGCCGTCCAGCGTGGCAACCTCGGTGGGGATGGCGTACTCCACAGCCAGAGTGGACTTCTTGTCCAGGCTGGCTTCACGGGCTTCCACCGGGTTGATGACGTACTTTTTTACGGCTTCCAGATGCTCAGGGGTGACCTGGCTGCTCAGCAGGTAAACCTTGGCGCTGCGCACGGTGGGGCGCTCGCCCTGGCTGATCAGCTGGATGCACTCGGAAGCGGACTCGGCTCGCTGGTCGAACTGACCGGGGAGATACTCCACGGCGAACACGGGGCCATCGTTCTCGGGGCAGTGGTCAAAGGTGTTGTCCACCTGAGGCTCGCTGAACACGGTGGAAACGCACTGCCGGAACAGCTCCTCGTTGATGCCTTCCACATCGTAACGATTGATGATGCGCAGGCCGGACAGCTCCGTGATTCCCAGAAGGCTGGCCAGCTCGCTCTGCAGCTGCTGAGCTTCCACATCGAAGCCCGGCTTCTTTTCAACATAAATGCGGTAAACCATTGGTTTCTCCTTTTCAGATGGCGAATGAAACGAACGTTACAGCAGAGCCTTCAGGGCACGCTGGCCGATGTCGCTGCGCTTATGGGCACCTTCAAAATGAATGGACTCGCAGGCAGCATAGGCCTTTTCCAGTGCCTGAGGCAGAGAGTCGCCGGTAGCGGTTACGCCAAGCACGCGGCCGCCGTTGGTGACCAGTTTTCCATCGTTGAGAGCGGTACCAGCGTGGTACACCACGGCCGGGCTGCCGGGGATCTGGCCCTCGGTCAGGCCGGTGATCTCCTTGCCCTTCTCATAATGCTCCGGATAGCCGCCGCTGGCCATGACCACGCAGGCCGCCGCGCCGTTGGAGAAGGTCACTTCGGTGTCGGCCAGGGTGCCGTTGGTGGTGGACATCATGATCTTGAGCAGGTCGCTCTCCAGCAAGGGAAGCACCACCTGGGTTTCAGGGTCGCCGAAGCGGCAGTTATACTCGATGACCTTGGGGCCCTTGGGGGTGAGCATCAGGCCGAAGTACAGGCAGCCCTTGAAGGGGCAGCCCTCCCGCTGCATGGCCTCGATGGTGGGCAGGAAGATGGTCTCCATGCACTGCTGGGCCACCTCAGGGGTGTAGTAGGGGTTGGGGGCCACGGTGCCCATGCCGCCGGTGTTCAGGCCCTTGTCGCCGTCCAGCGCACGCTTGTGGTCCATGCTGGAAACCATGGGCTTGACGACCTTGCCGTCGGTAAAGCTCAGCACGCTGACCTCGGGGCCGGTGAGGAACTCTTCCACCACGACCCGGTTCCCGGATGCGCCGAACTTTTTGTCCTCCATGATCTCCTTCAGGCCGTCGCGGGCCGAAGCCTCATCCTCGCAGATGAGCACGCCTTTGCCCAGTGCCAGACCATCGGCCTTGATGACCGTGGGATACTCGCCCTTTTCGGTGATGTAAGCCAGGGCCTTGGCGGGGTCATCGAACACCGCATAATCGGCCGTGGGGATGTGATACTTGCGCATCAGATCCTTGCTGAACACCTTGCTGGCCTCAATGCGGGCCGCCGCGGCGTTGGGGCCGAAGGAAGGAATGCCGATTTCAGCCAGGCGGTCCACCATGCCCAGAGCAAGAGGATCGTCCTGCGCCACCACGGCGTAATCGAACTTTTCTTCTTTGGCGAAGGCCACCATAGCGTCCAGATCGGTGGCCTTGATGTTTTTGCAGTGGGCATCGTAGCTGATGCCGCCGTTGCCGGGGGCACACCAGATCTCACCGCACAGGGGGCTTTCTTTCAGTTTGCGGATGATGGCGTGTTCACGCCCGCCGCCGCCGACTACCAGAATTTTCATGAAACCCCCTCCTTAGTGATGGAACAGCCGCAGGCCGCAGAAGGCCATGGCAATGCCGTACTTGTTGCAGGTGTCGATGACCTGCTGGTCACGAATGGAACCGCCGGGCTGCACAATGGAGGTCACGCCGCTACGTCGAGCACGCTCGATGTTGTCGCCGAAGGGGAAGAAGGCATCGCTGCCCAGGGCCACGCCGGAGATCTTGCTGAGGAATTCCTTCTTCTCGGCGGCGGTGAGGGGAGCGGGCTGCTGGGTGAAGGTCTCGGCCCACACGTCGTCGCCGATCACATCCTCGGGGGTTTCGCCCAGATACACATCAATGGCATTGTCCCGGTTGGGGCCGGTGATCTCCGGGCGGAAGGGCAGGGCCAGCACCTTGGGGTGATGGCGCAGCTGCCAGAAGTCTGCCTTCTGGCCAGCCAGACGGGTGCAGTGGATGCGGCTCTGCTGACCGGCGCCCACGCCGATGGTCTGGCCGCCGAAGGCGTAGCACACGCTGTTGGACTGGGTGTACTTCAGGGTGATGAGGGCAATGATCAGGTCGCGCTTCTGGTCCTCGGTGAAGGCCTTGTTTTCGGTGACCACATTCTGCAGCCAGCTCTCGTCGATCTTCACATCGTTGCGGCCCTGCTCGAAGGTCACACCGAACACCTGCTTGTGCTCCACGGGGGCGGGCACATAGTCGGGATCGATCTGCACGATGTTGTAGTTGCCCTTCTTCTTGCTTTTCAGCACTTCCAGGGCCTCAGGCTCATAGCCGGGGGCGATGATGCCGTCGGACACCTCATGCTTGATGAGCTGGGCGGTGGGCAGGTCGCACACGTCCGACAGGGCGATCCAGTCGCCGAAGCTGGACATCCGGTCTGCACCGCGGGCGCGGGAGTAGGCGCAGGCCAGGGGGCTAAGCTCCAGCCCGGCGGGCACGCTGTACATCTGGCGCAGAACGTCATCCAGAGGCAGGCCCACCGCCGCACCGGCGGGGGACACGTGCTTAAAGGAAGCAGCGCTGGGCAGACCAGTGGCCTGCTTCAGCTCCTTCACCAGCTGCCAGCTGTTCAGAGCATCCAGAAAGTTGATGTAGCCGGGGCGGCCGTTCAGCACGGTCACGGGCAGCTCGCCCTGCTCCATGAAGATCTTGGCAGGCTTCTGGTTGGGGTTGCAGCCATATTTCAGTTCCAATTCCTTCATGTTATTCCACCTCACTGTATTTGTTGTAGAGAATGTCGCCTGCGCGGCCGCTCTCCAGGTCGATGCAGCGCACGAACAGGCTTACCTTGTTGTCCTCGTTCAGGCTGGTCCACAGCATCTGGGCGAAGGCCGTGGCGCTGTCCGGCATGGCCACTCGCAGAGGCTCGCCCTCAAAACTGGGGATGGGGCTGCCGTTGCACTTGTAGGTGCTGATGAAATGGCCCTCGCCGGCCACGGGCTGGCCGTACTCGAAGAAGTAACGCTGCACGCTGTCGCCGTTGCCGTCGGCACTCTTGAGGATGCTCAGTTTGTAGGCACCGCTGTGGGCATTCACAATGCCGCTGATGCGAGGGGTCCAGTTGGGGCCGTCGTCCTCAAAAGTGCGAGTGCGCAGGCCGCTTTCAAAGCTGCCGCCCTGCTGAATGGCGTCGTAGATGGTGTTGGTCTGATCGCCGTTGGTGACAATGTGCTCATCGCCCAGGGTCAGCACCGGGTTGTAAATGATCAGATGGGGATCCTCCAGCTTGGCGGGGTCGGCCGCACGGGTTTCAATGCCGCCCTCGATGGGGGCGAACACGCGGTTGCGGCTGTTTGCGCTGCGGCCCATGATGAAATAGCCGATGAGGGCCTGTTTGCCGTCGGGCGTTACGCCGATGCAGATGCCGCGGCCGGGATATTCATTTCCGCTGAGATAGGCGGACAGATCAAATTTTTCCATGTTACACCTCGTTGTTGCATACCATGGCGATGGCACGGGGCAGCAGCTTCCACTCTGCCTGCTCCATCACACGCTTTTGCAGAACTTCAGGGGTATCGCCGGGCAGAACCTCCACGGCCTTTTGCAGCAGGATGGGCCCGCCGTCGCACTCTTCGTTGACGAAATGAACCGTGGCGCCGGTGACCTTCACACCCCGCTTCAGGGCTTCCTCATGCACCCGCAGCCCGTAATAGCCGGGGCCGCAGAAGCTGGGAATGAGGCTGGGATGGATGTTCAGAATGCGCATGGGGTAGGCTGCAATGACCGAAGGCCCCAGCACGGACAGAAAGCCGGCCAGCACCACCAGGTCGATCTGATGGTCATGCAGCTCTTTCAGGAGGGCTGCATCAAAATCTCCCGAGCTTTCATAGTCCTTCCGACGCACCACAATGCCGGGGACTCCGGCATTTTTGGCGCGCTCCAGTGCGAACACGCCGGGCTTGGAGGCTACAACCAGCTTGACCTTGCCGCCGGGGATTTCACCCCGGGCTTCCGCATCCAGAATGGCCTGCAGGTTCGTGCCGCCGCCGGAGACCAAAACCGCGATGTTCAGCACAGTTCCACCCCTTCGCCCTCGGCGATCTCACCCAGAATGTAAGCGTCCTCGCCCTGAGCCTTCAGAATGTCCAGAGCAGTCTGGGCATCCTCGGCGGCTACGGTGAGAATCATGCCGACGCCCATGTTGAAGGTGTTGAACATATCCCGCTCGGGAATGTTGCCGGTTTTCTGCAGCAGATCGAACAGGGCGGGAGTGCGCACGTCGCTCTTCTTAATGCGGGCGCAGCAGCCTTTCTTCAGGCTGCGGGGAATGTTCTCGTAGAAGCCGCCGCCGGTGATGTGGCTGACGCCCTTTACCTGAACCTTTTCCATAACGGCCAGCGCCTGCTTGACGTAGATGCGGGTGGGGGCCAGCAGAGCCTCGCCCAGCGTGCAGCCCAGCTCCTCATGATACTCCTTCAGCACCTCGGGGTGGTTCTCCAGGTCAAACACGCGGCGAACCAGAGAGAAACCGTTGGAGTGCACACCGGAGGAGGGGAGAGCGATGATCACGTCACCGGGCTTCATGCTCTCGTTGCTCAGGATCTTGCTCTTATCCACGGCGCCCACGGTGAAGCCGGCCAGATCGTACTCATCCTCCGGGTAGAAACCGGGCATCTCAGCGGTCTCACCGCCCACCAGAGCACAGCCAGCCTGCACACAGCCCTCAGCCACGCCCTTTACCAGATCGGCAATGCGCTCGGGAACATTCTTGCCGCAGGCGATGTAATCCAGGAACACCAGGGGCTTGGCGCCGGCGCACACCACGTCGTTCACGCACATGGCAACGCAGTCAATGCCCACGGTGTCGTGCTTGTCCATCAAAAACGCGATCTTCAGCTTGGTACCCACGCCGTCGGTGCCGGAGATCAGCACAGGGTGGGGCATATCGGTGCAGTCCAGCTCGAACAGGCCGCCGAAGCCGCCCAGACCGCCGATGCAGCCGGGGATGGTGGTGCGGGCCACGTGCTGCTTCATCAGTTCAACGGCACGGTAACCGGCGGTAATGTCCACACCGGCTGCTTTGTAGCTCTCAGAAAAACTCTTTTCCATGTTGCACTCCTTCTGTTACAGGGATTTGTTCTTCTTGCTCAGACTCAAGGGCTGATTGAAGGTATCGTCCATGGTTTCGGTGGGCTCGGGCACCGGATAATGACCGGTGAAACAGCCGGTGCAGAATCCGCAGTGGCTGTTCTGGGCCAGCTGCTGCACATGCTCCACGCTCAGGTAGCCCACGCTGTCTGCGCCCACGATGCGGGTGATCTCTTCAATGGTGCGGCCGACCGCCAGCAGATACTTGCGGTCGGGCACATCGGTGCCGAAGTAGCAGGGATGGGTGAACGGCGGGGCGGAGATGCGGTAATGCACCTCTGCGGCACCGGCATCCCGCAGCAACTTGATGGTGCGGGCGCTGGTGGTGCCGCGCACCACGCTGTCGTCCACCAGAACCACCCGCTTGCCGCGGACGGTGGACTCGATGGCGTTCAGCTTGATGCGCACGCTGCCCTCACGCTGCTTCTGGCTGCCCTGAATAAAGGTGCGGCCGATGTATTTGTTCTTGATGAAGCCCATGCCGTAGGGAATGCCGCTCTCTTCGGAGTAACCCAGTGCGGCATCCAGGCCGGAATCGGGCGCGCCGATGACCACATCGGCTTCCACGGGATGCTCCTGCGCGAGGAAACGGCCGGCCTGCTTGCGGGCCATGTGAACGGAAGAGCCTTCGATGACGCTGTCCGGCCGGGCAAAGTAGATGTACTCGAATACGCAGATGGTGTGCGGCGCGGTGCCGCAATGGGTGGTGATGCTGCGCAGGCCGTCCCGATCGGCGATCATGATCTCACCGGGCAGCAGGTCGCGGATGAGCTTTGCACCCACCGCATCCAGCGCGCAGCTCTCGCTGGCGAACACATAGCCATCGTCCAGCTTGCCCACGCACAGGGGCCGGAAACCATGGGGGTCCCGGGCGGCGATGAGCTTGGTGGGACTCATGATGACCAGGCTGTATGCGCCCTCGATCTCGTTCATGGTGGCGCTGATGGCGTCCTCAATGCTGGGCTGGGTCAGCCGGTTGCGGGTAATGACGTAGCTGATGACCTCCGTGTCGGAAGAGCCGTGGAAGATGGCTCCGTTCATCTCCAGCTGACGGCGAAGGGCGGGGGCGTTGGTCAGGTTGCCGTTGTGGCACAGGGCAATGGTGCCCTTGCAGTGGCGCACCACCATGGGCTGTGCATTGGCCCGTACCCGCTGGCCGCTGGTGGCGTAGCGCACATGGCCCACCGCCATTTTGCCGCCTTTGGGCAGGTTGTCCATCACCTGAGGGGTAAACACTTCGTTTACCAGGCCAAGATCCCGATAGCCTGTGATCACACCGTCCACATTGATGGCAATGCCGCAGCTTTCCTGCCCGCGGTGCTGCAAGGCATACAGCGCATAGTAAACGGCGCTGGCCATGTCGGTTTCGCCGGAATGGTCATAGATGCCGAATACGCCGCACTCTTCATGCAGGCCGTGATTGATTTGGTCCATACATTCTCCTTTTCAATTCTTTTGTGCAAACGAAGGGAAGAAAAAAGCAAAACAGAAGAACCTGTAAAAAACAGGCAAAGCCGAAGGCGGCACTGCGGGCGTATTTTCGGCTGGAAAACCGTCCGATTATGCCGACTTCGGCGAGACATTTGCCTGGAATCAGCCCAGCAGGCGCTTCATCACTTCCTGATAAGCCTCTTCCTCACCGCCCAGATCGCGGCGGAACAGGTCCTTATCCAGGTGAGCGCCGGTGGTGGCGTCCCAGAAGCGGCAGGTATCAGGGCTGATCTCATCGGCCAGCACGATGGTGCCGTCCGGCAGACGGCCGAACTCCAGCTTGAAGTCAATCAGGCGGATATTGAACTGCAGCAGGTACTTGCTCAGGATCTCGTTGATCTGGAAGGCGTACTTGCTGATGGTGTCGATCTCATCCTGGGTGGCCAGGCCCAGAGCCAGGGCATGGTAGTGGTTGATGAGGGGATCATGATAATCGTCGTTCTTGTAGCTGAACTCCAGGGTGGGGCACTTCAGGGGAGTGCCTTCCTTCACGCCCAGGCGCTTGGAGAAGCTGCCGGCGGCCACGTTGCGCACGATGACCTCCAGAGGAACGATCTGCACCTTCTTCACCAGGGTCTCACGGTCACTGATCTCTTCCACAAAGTGGGTGGGAATGCCATGCTGAGCCAGCATCTTCATCAGGTTGTTGGTGAGCTTGTTGTTCACAACGCCCTTGCCGCGAATGGTGCCCTTCTTGGCGCCATCACCGGCGGTGGCATCGTCCTTGTAATCCACCAGAACGATGGTGGGATCGTCGGTGGCGAAAACCTTCTTGGCCTTGCCTTCGTACAGCTGTTCACGCTTTTCCATGATACTCATACTCCTTTACACAGTCGTTTCATGGGCGGTACAAATGTACCGCCCCGGGCTTCGGGCGTTTTGCCCGCCTCAAAGGCGGGATCTATTCTCAAAGCGGGCGGGGCGAACGCCCCGGCCTGCGGCTTTGATACAAAATAGAAGGGTCACAGGCTTGCCAGCTCTTCCTGAAGAGCTGCTTCCTTTTTGGCGATCTGCTGGGCCATCTCCGCGCGGGCGGCATCCAGACGGGCAGCCAGCTCCGAATCCTCAATGGCCAGCATCTGGGCGGCCAGCACAGCCGCATTCTTGGCACCATTCAGGGCCACGGTGGCCACGGGAATGCCGCTGGGCATCTGCACGGTGGCAAGCAGGGCGTCCATTCCGTCCATCGCGCCGCCCTTCATGGGAATGCCGATGACGGGCAGAGTGGTGTTGGCTGCAAATGCCCCGGCCAGGTGCGCAGCCATACCGGCGGCGCAGATGATGGCGCCGAAGCCGTTGGCGCGGGCGGCTTTAGCAAACGCGGCAGCCTCGGCCGGGGTGCGGTGCGCGCTGAGAATGTGGGCCTCATAGGGAATGTCCAACTTTTTCAGTTCGGCGCAGGCGGCCTTGACCACCGGCCAGTCACTGTCGCTGCCCATAACAACTGCAACTTTTTTACGAGTTTCCATCCGTGAGTCTCCTTTCCTTTGGCAAAAGAAAAAGGCTATGGCACATCCGTCAGTATGCACCATGGCCTTCGAAGTAAAAATGACGCAAAATATGCAGAAAATGACCGCACACGCAAAAGGGTACACTGCGGCGGAGTGAATACCGGCTTTGGTTTTCAACTCTCAATTGCCGCACAGAAATACCCTCCCTTAACGCGCCGAGGGGCGCACCATTGCACATACGGTTTCTGTCTCTGCTTCTAAGTTTAAGGCCATGAGAGGCAAAAATCAACAGGATTTGGAAGACAAAAATCATTTTTGGTCAAAACAACAGAGAGCGTTTAATTTTACCGGCCTTTTTGGCGGATTTTACAAAGCTGTCGAATCCTTTTGATAGGTTTGCACAAAAAGTATGACTTTTACACAATAAAGAATTTCGAAATCAGAGCGAGTTGGGAAACATTGGGGCAGCGGCCGGTGACGATATTTCTAAAGATTTTAGAGAAAAAAGGCAATGCGCCGTTTTCTATAAAATGTAAAGGGGAGAGGAAGAAAGCGCTTGGGCAGGGCGCTTTGCGGCAAAGAAATACGGTGCAGGGCTTGACAAGCGTGTATATTGTGTTTATACTGTTCATATTGAACATAAACAGTATAAACGAGAAAGGCGAAACAGATGGAGATCTACATCAGCAACGCCAGCCAAAGCCCGATTTACGCCCAGATCACCGGCCAGATCAAGGAAAAGATCCTTTCCGGCGAGCTGAAAACGGGCGAGGCCCTGCCCAGCATTCGGCTGCTGGCCAAAGAGCTGCGCATCAGCGTGATCACCACCAAGCGGGCCTACGACGACCTGGAGAAGGAAGGATTCATTCACACGATGCCCGGAAAGGGCAGTTTTGTGGCCCCCCGCAATCCGGAACTGTATCGGGAACAAGCCCTGAAACAGGTGGAGGATTTGCTTGGCCAGGCGGTGGAGGCGGCCCGCAAGGGCGGCGTGAGCCGGGACGAGGTACAGGAGATTCTGACACTGTTGTACGAGGAGAACTGAACCATGGAAAATCTGATTGAGACGACCGGGCTGTGCAAACGGTATGAGGACTTTTCGTTGGAAGGGGTGAACCTGACGGTTCCCGCCGGCACCATTGTGGGGCTGATCGGCGAAAACGGCGCGGGCAAAACCACCACCCTGAAAGCCCTGTTGGGAATGGTACATCCCACGCAGGGCAGCGCCCGGCTGCTGGGCAAGGCGCCCGGCGACCCGGAGGCGCTGGCCCAGGTGGGGGTCGTGTTTGAGGATGCCTATTTCTACGAGACGATGTGTGCGGATCAGATCGACAAAGTGATGGCCCGGGTGTATTCCAATTGGGATGGCTTGCTGTTCCGGGAGTATTGCCATCGCTTTGAACTTTCGGAAAAGCAGCCGCTGAAGGAGTTCAGCCGGGGTATGCGCATGAAGCTGAGCCTGGCAACGGCGCTGGCGCACCGGCCGCGGCTGTTGATTCTGGACGAGGCGACCAGCGGGCTGGACCCGGTGGTGCGGGGCGAAATGCTGGACCTTTTTCTGGATTTCATTCAGGATGAACGCAACGGCATTCTTATGAGCAGCCATATCACGGCCGACCTAGAAAAGGTGGCGGATCAGGTGGCTTATCTGCATCGCGTCGGGAATGCCAGCCGCCTGC
This sequence comes from uncultured Oscillospiraceae bacterium, assembly GCA_934513685.1. Taxonomy (GTDB): domain Bacteria; phylum Bacillota; class Clostridia; order Oscillospirales; family Ruminococcaceae; genus SFJ001. The sequence continues at coordinate 22,342 of CAKSWY010000021.1, forward strand.
TATTCCAGGAGGACAAGGACGTGCTGGCGGAACAGTATGGCATTCTGCGGTGCGGCCGGGCGGAACTGGAGCAGCTGCCGGAGGCGTGGAAGATTCACACAAGGCAAAACGCCTTTGGCTGTGAAACGCTGGTGAAACAGCCGAACCAGGTACGCGCCCTGCTGCCCGGGGCCGTGTGCGACCGGGCTAGTATGGATGAGATCATGCAGTTTTATGCAGGGAGGGAGAGCAAATGACCGGAATGCTGCTGAAGGACTGGTACTGCCTGTGGGATATGCTGAAACGCATTGTGCTGCTCTTAGGGGTGGTCTATCCGTTTTTGGCAATTACCACCGATATGCCGTATCTGGCACTGATGATGCCACTTCTGCTGGCGTATTATTCGCTGAGCAGCATTGCCATGGACGATAAATGCCAATGGTCCCGTTATGCCCGGACGCTTCCGGTACCGGTGCAGGCACAGGTGGGGGCAAAGTACCTGTTTGCGGTACTCAGCAGCGGAATCGGGCTGGTGTGGTGCCTGGTGACAGGCGTGCTGCACTGTTTGGTGAAGCCGCATACGGTGGACTGGGTGGGAGATTATCTCCTCTCGGGAATTGTCTGCTGTGGATTTGCCCTGCTGACCATGGCCGTATTGCTTCCGATTGCCTTTAAAAAGGGCGTGGAGAAGGCCCGCAACCTGATGATCGTGATGTGGTTGGCCCTGTTTGGCGGGTTTTACCTGTTGGCGAAGCTGGTGCCCACGGCAGCCATGGCGCGCACGCTGACGGAACGGCTGGATTCCATCCCTGCCGGGTATGCGGCTGTGCTGGGCGGCATTGGCGGAGTGGTTCTGGTGGCTGCTGCACTGTGGGGCAGTTACCGGCTCAGCTGCAAAATTTATGCCCAAAAAGAGTTCTGAGCAAAGGCAACGCGCAGTTTGCAAGGTGCCTCAGGAAAACCATAAAGACCACATTCCCAATTTGAGAGAATAAACGAACACAGCCTCAGCTGGCTTTCGTAAAAAAGAAAGTCGCCGAGGCTGTGTTTTGGTGTTTTATGGAGTTATCGTTTAAAGGTTAAAGGGGTTTGAAATGAAGCAAACGACGCAAAATTACTCAACTTTCAGATTGGGCCGATCCTGATCGCCGTCTGCCTTGAAAAGCGTGAAGTTCTCAGGCTGGCTGGTGAAGAAGTAGTATTCCGTGTTGTCATCGACCGGCGGGGTCAGATAGTTGGGAATGACGGCCCCGTCGCCTTCCTGTCGCTCACAGAATCCGGCGGCGCGGAACACTTCGGCGGGAATGCCCCAGCAGTAACAGTCAGCGTATTCGGCGCCCATCTGCTGCATCAACTGGTCAATGGCCTTGCCGAGGCGGGGCAGAACGGCGTCCTCGCCGATGAAATCCACGATGCGCAGAACCGGCACCGGGCAGCCCTGCTCCGGCCCAACGGCCCGGGTGACCAGATAAGCCAGCAGGCGCCCGTTTTCGCTGGCGCTCCATACCTGATAGTTCTGGTGCGGGAAATCGAAATACCGATGGGCCAGGTACCACAGGTCTTTGTGGGGAAGGTGGGAAGAGGGGGGCAGCCCCAATCCCTCCAGCCGGGTCACGGAATGCACGCCGTCCAGCGTGAGGTCGCCGTTCACCGGCAAGAACTCCGGATTTTCCACGTGGGCCAGCCGATAGTTTCCCCGGCGGGCAAGCCGATAATAGTGGGGGACACGGTCCGCAGTCCAGCCCAGAAACCGGTAGAAGGCCATGGTTTTGGGACGGATGTTGTTGCAGCAAACAAACGATGCACCAGTAAGGTCAGGTAAGGCGTTCATCAATTCCAGGCCCACACCATTGTGGCCGGGGGCGGCGATCCAGACGGAGACCCAGATGCCGCTGGCGGGCTGCCGGTTGGTGTGAAGATAACCGGCGGCGGCAACCAGTTCGCCGTTCAGCTCAGCAAGGGCAAACTGCAGCCCTTCTTCCCCGCGAAAGTAATAGTCGAAATACTCCGGAAGGTTGATGTGGGGAAGCTTGTAGTCAAAGTATTGGTTCACAAAGTCGATGACCCGCTTGCCCTCATCGGGGCGGGCCAGCCGAAGCACAGGAGTTTCTTTGCTCATGGGATCACGCTGCCTCCCGTAATGGGCAGAACGGCACCGGTGATGAAACCGGCCTCATCGCTCAGCAAAAAGGCCATGGCGGGCACCACATCGCTTACCTGTGCATTGCGGCCCATGGGGTTGGCTTCGGCCGCCGCCTGTACGATCAGGTCGCTGGTGTCGGCCAGGAACTTGGTCTCCATCATGCTGGGGGCCACGCAGTTCACGGTAATGCCGTACTGGGCATACTCAATGGCAAGGCTGCGGGCAAAGCCGCCCAGCATGCTTTTTACCATAACGTAAGCCGTGGCATTCTTGGGCGGTACGCCGATCTGATAGCTGGTGAGCATGAACAGAACCCGGCCGCGCTTGGCTTTGGCCATGGCGGGCAGGAAGGTTTTGCAGATGCGGATGGCGCTGCGCACCTGAACGGAGAGGTCCAGCTCAAACCGTTCTTCGTCAAACTTTTTGAACTTTGTGTTGATCATGCGAAGCGCCGGCAGGTGAACCAGATGGGTAGGCGTGGGGTAATTGGCCTGCACGTCCTTCAAAAACAGGTCCAGCGCCTGACCATCCGTCAGGTCCACGTCGTAGGTATGGATCTGGCCGGGATGGGCCTTGCACAGGGGCGCAAGCTGCGCCAGATCGCCGGAACCCTGGGCGATAACCGTGTCGCCCTCCTGCAGAATGCGCTGGATGAGGGCGGTACCCACATCACTGGAGGCGCCGGTGATGAGATAAACGTTTGCCATGGTGTCACTCCTTTCAAACAAGCAAGCACAGGGGAAACCTTCCCGCTGCACACAAACTGCTTACTGTGCTACTCCGGCGCGAATGACCGCACGGGTAACCTTTTTGCCGTCCTGATTGACGATGGAAGCCTTGATGGTGATCTCCCGGAAGGTGTCATTCACCTCATCCACCACGCCGGTGACGGTGAGGGTATCACCAATGAAGATCGGCTTAGCGAACTTCAGGTCCACACCGTGCAGCAGGCAGTGCTCGCCGGGGAGATAAACCCCGGCCAGGGTGGAAAGAAAGCTGGCTCCCAGCATCCCATACACCACTCTACCCGGATAGCCGCGCCCGGCGGCGTAGTCGGCATCCATGTGAATGGGGCTATTGTCGCCGGTGATGGCGTAGAACTGGGCCATCATTTCTTCAGTGATGGTGACGGTGAACGATTCGGTCACACCGGGGGTCAGGTCCGCCAGGCGATAATGGTTCATGGAAAACTCCTTCCCGTTTGAGCGCCTGTGAAAACAGACGCGGAAGACAGCGAATGAAAAGAAATGCCGCCGAGCCGCGCCGAATGGAAGAGACCGTTGACCGTTCTTCCGGGCGGGTGGTCGGCGGCGAAATGCCAGAAATACAGGGGGATGTGCTCAGGCAGTCATCCGTTCGATGAGGGCCAGCAGGTCGCCCACATTCTCCAGACCGCGCACGTCTTCCAGCTTGAATTTCAGGCCGAACTTCTTTTCCATAGCGGTCAGCAGGTTGATCTGCTCCAGGCTGTCCCAGTCCTCAATGTCGTCGGCACAGGTCTCCGGAGTGATGACCAGCTCTTCGTCGTCAAAGTTGTCCCGGAAGATCTGCTGTACGGCGTCAAAAATGCTCTGCTTGTCCATTGTGTTGCTCCTATTCTGCTTGTCGTTTCAAAAGGCAGCGGCCCGTGCCGACCAGAAGGGAAAGGGCGGCTGCGAAGCGGCGTCAGACCCGGCGAATCTCCATAACGGTGCACAGGGGCTGATGACCGCTGACGTTCTCGTAAACAAAGGTACGGCTGCCGTCCTCGGCTTCCGACACCAGTTCAAACCCGATTGTAGCATAAAAATCACGCACAAGCAAGTTCTTCGCTGTGGGATAGTAATGGCCCACAATGCGGCGGATGCCCCGGGCGGCACAGGCTTCGACCAGGCGGTCAAACATGGCCTGCTCCAGCTGGCGCTTGAAGGTGCGGCAACTCATGATCCACAGCTCAATGTCCAGCGTGTCGCCTTGCACCTGGCCGATGAGGGCCGTAACCAGGCCGTTGTCGCCAAATTTGTCGATGAGGCGGCCATACAGGGTGATGTAGTCCGGGTTGTCGAGCAGGCTCTCCACCTGGGCGGCGGAATAGCGGCGAGTGGTCAGGTTGAACTGGTTGGTCTTGTTGATGAGCTGGGTGATGCGCTCCGCGTGCGGGGCGTCAAAGGTACCAAATTCGCCCACCATGTCAAGGCTCTTCAGATAATCTTCGTAGCTGCCGAAGCTCTGCTCCAGCGCAGTGCGCTGGGCGTTCTGCTTGTACATACCGGCCCGCTTCTTGTCGTCCTCCGACAGGGTGGTCACCTCAAAATAACCCGCCCGGTCCAGCGTGGTCAGATATTCTTCCGGGGCGGTCATTTCCGGCACTGCCACGCCGGGAAGTTCCCGCCGGACGATTTCCCGCTCGGCGGGATTGTCATCCACAAACACGAAGCTCTCCGGCAGGATGTTGATCTCCTTGGCCATGGCGGCCAGGTTCAGATGTTTGGGCTCCCAGTTGGCCTTGAAGCAGACAAAATCCTCTTTTTTCAGGACGCTGTCGGCCCGGGCAAATCCGGCTTCGGCATTGGCCATCTCGTTTTTGCTGTCCACATTCAACAGAATGCCCAATTGGCCCAGTTCTTTCAGGTACTGCTGGAATTCGCTGTACGCCATGCCGGCGGGGGTTTCGCTGCCCATCACGATGCCCTCGGGGCCGTCATCGCCGATGATGCCGCCCCACAGGGTGTTGTCCAGATCCAGCGCAAGGGCCTTCTTATTGCGGCCGAACAAGCTTTTAATAATGTTGGCTACGCTCTGGGCCAGATAGGGGATGCAGTCGATGGAGCAGCAGTATTTGTAGGCGTACCAGGCGGTCTGGTCGCTGAATGCATCCATGCCATGGCAGGACTGCAGCCAGGCCAGGTCATTTAAGTACAGGTTGGGGGTGGCAGCGGCCAGCTGAGCCAGCCGGGAATTCAGGCTGCGCACAAAGTTTACCTTGCCGCGGGGGTCACTGGCCTCCCGGTTCCCCATCACCCGGTAAACGGGAAGGTCAAAGTTATTCAGCACCACAGGGCAGCCGAATCCCAGGCCCGCCTTGGCGGCCGCCTCAAAGCGGGCAAATTCTGCATCCAGCTTGGCCTGCACGTCGGCGTCGCTGTCGCTCTGGCAGGGCCAGTTTTTGATGTTGCGCTGGCTGGTGTGAATGTAGATCACATCTGGGGCGAAGGCGGCCAGGCTGCCATCGTCAAACATCAGGTTTTCGTAAAACAGGCCATAACCGCCCTCCCAGAAGGTGGGCTGAATGCCGTTGGCCAGCAAAAAGACTTCCAGAATGTTTTTCACTTCCCCGATGGTGCTGCCGCTGAGCAGTGCCACCTTTTTGGGTACAAGGCCCGGCGTTTGCAGCAGCTGGCGCTTCAAGCTGCGCTTTTTCTGCAAAATGGTTCCGGTGTCCAGAGGATAGGCGAACAGATCCATGGGAAACCTCCCGATTTCAATGAATTTTATCCATAAAGTTTCAAAAATGCTGAAGCAAAGGGGTACTTATTACCTTTATAATAAAGGAAGCGCACCGTGCGAATCAATAAGAACCCCTTCATTTATAGCATATCTGCCCGCCAAAAGCAACCAAAGCGGTGCGTGGGTATAAACCTTGCGCCTGTGCCATAGTCCGGGTATAATAAGCATGAAAGCAGCTGCCCCTGTGTGTGCGGGGCGGCACCGATCCGAGCGGCCGGGATGCATTTGCAGAGCGGGCCGCTGAAACCGATACAGTCCAGAGAGGAGCGTAAACAATGAAATTTACCTTTGCCCATAACAATCTGAACGTATTGAACCTGGAAAAGAGCCTGGCCTTTTATAAGGAAGCCCTGGGCCTTGTGGAAGTGCGCCGCAAGGAAAAACAGGACTTTACGCTGGTGTTTTTGGGGGACGAAACGACCCTGCACAAGCTGGAACTGACCTGGCTGAAAGACCGCACAACCCCGTATAATCTGGGCGACAATGAAATTCACCTGGCATTCGTTGTGGATGATTTTGATGCGGCCCTAGAAAAACACCGGGCGATGAACTGCGTCTGCTATGAAAACCCGGGCATGGGCGTGTACTTCATCAACGACCCAGATGGGTATTGGATTGAGATTCTGCCGGTGCGCTGATAGGCAGAATCACAGGCCAAGATCTTCCAAAAGGGCTTCCAGCTGGGCATCGCTGTAAACCGGAATGCCTGCCTGTAAATGCAGCAGGTCATTTTCCGGCAGAAGGCGTGTGTAGATGTCGCAGATCTGAAGAGGCGCGCTGGGGGCAGATTGGGTGCCTGCGTAAACAGCGACCCGCCCGCCTTCGTCGCGCAGCGTATACGCCGGGGAAGGGGCAGCTTTTTGGGGATTGCCGGAAAAGGCCCACAAAAGGCTGATGGCCAACACCAGCCCGCACAACCCGCATAAGACCCGAAACCAGAGCCTGCTCATAACATACGCCTCCTGACCGGCAATTTTTATTATAGTATGGACGTATTTTTCGGGGCGATACAACTTTCACAGAGCGGTGCTGTACTTTTAGCCGGCAGCTGTGATATAATATGTTTCTAAGCGACACAATGCAGGCGGGGGAATTTTCCGATCCGGCCGTTGTGACGCCGTATGAAAGAATGACGTTTTTTGTCAAAGGCCGCCCGGCCGTTTGGCAAACCTTGATAAGGAGGCGATTCTCATCGCAACGAGGGAACCCGGCCGCCGCCAACCCGGCGCGCAGCCGCAGCCCAGCCGCACCCAGCCTCAGGAGGGCGCGGCCCCGGGCCGAAAGAAGAAAAAACGGAGCGCATGGGGGGTGTTCTGGCGCTTTTGCGTGGTATGCCTTTGTTTGATGGTCATGGTTGGCTCGGTGGGTGCGGTGCTCGTCAGCCTGTATGTGGTGGATGCCACTGCTTCGGACGGCGACCTGCTGAACCTGGACAACCTGGAACTGGCTAAGACCAGCATCATTTATGCGCAAAACCATGATACCGGTGAGTGGGAAGAATATGCCCAACTGAGCCGCACCAACCATCGCATCTGGGTCAATCTGGATCAGATTCCCGATGATATGAAGTGGGCGGTCATCTGCCTGGAGGACAAGGACTTTTACACCGAACCCGGCGTAAACTTCAAGCGCACCGCCAGCGTGACCCTGAACCTGGTGCTTACCAAGCTGACCGGCGGCAAACTGTCGCTGTACAGCTCGCTGCAGGGCGCTTCCACGCTGGAACAGCAGCTCATCAAGAACATTACCGGCGACAACGGAACCGACGGCAGCGATGGCATTACCCGAAAGCTGCGGGAGATCTTCCGTGCGTTGGGTGTGGACAACCGCTATTCAAAGGACACCATTCTGGAAGCCTACCTGAATACCATCAGCCTGACGGGCACCATTGCCGGTGTTGAGGCAGGCGCAAATGAGTATTTCAACAAGCCGGTGGAGGAACTCAGCCTGCCGGAGTGTGCTTCCATTGCGGCCATCATCCGCAGCCCTCAGTCTTACAGCCCCATTGCCAATCCGGAGCAGCATCTGGCCCGCCGCAACTATGTGCTGAAGCTGATGCTGGATCAGGGCAAGATTACGCAGGAAGAATACCAGGAGGCCGTGGACACCCCGCTGACCCTGGCGGATTCTACCAGCGACAGCGGTGAAAAGACTTCTTCCGTGAACTCCTACTACACGGACGCCATTCTGAACCAGCTGAAAAAGGACATCATGGCCAAGGAGGAATGCGGCGAAGAGCAGGCGCTGAACACCATTTACAATGGCGGCCTGCGCATTTATGCCGCGGTGGACCCCTATCTGCAGAGCCAGATGGAGACCATGATGCTGAATGCCGACGATCAGTACTTCCCGGCCTGCTGGCGGGAAGTGGCGGAGGATGAGGTGGCCTCGGGCGAGGGCGAGCCGCTCTACAATGAGGACGGCAGTCGCAAAACCGACTCCAACGGTACCCCCATGGTGCGAGTGCGCATTCAGGCTGCCGCAGTCACGATGGATTACAGCGGCCGCGTGCTGGCGGTGGGCGGCGGCATTGGCGAAAAGACGGCGGATCTGGTTCTGAACCGCGCCATTGATTCGCCTCGGCAGACGGGATCCAGCGCAAAGCCTATTGCGGCCTATTGCCTGGCTCTGGAAAATCAGGCCATCAATTTCTCCAGCCTGATTCCCGATGCACCCTTCTACACGGCTGAGGACGAAAAAGTCCCCAACGAGACTTACTTCCGCCGTCAGGGCTGGAATGTGAACAACCCGCCGGCCGCCGCCTATGGCATTACCGAGGCATGGCGTGACTGGCCCTCCAACTTTGATCGCCAGTATAACCACGGCACCCGGTACGGCACCATTGATGCAAGCTCGGTAACGGTGGCAACTGGTCTGGCGAATTCGTACAATACCACAGCCGTCTGGGTGGGCAGCTATGTGGGCACCGACAATATGTACAATTTTGTGCACGATACCCTGCACGTGGACAGCCTGCAGCCCAGCGATGCCGATTACAGCCCCATTGTACTGGGCGGCCAGACGGTGGGTGTTACGCCGCTGGAACTGTGCGCGGCGTACCAGATCTTCAATGAGGGCAAGTACACCACGCCGTATCTGTACAGCGAAGTGACCAATGACGTGGGCGAGATCTACATCGACAAAACCGGTGAGATCACCACCACCGAGGCCCTGACCAAAGAGACGGCCACCATTATGAACCGCCTGCTGCGCGGCGTGTTTGTGGGCGGTACGGCCAGCGGCCTGACCCCCTCGGCCGGCGGCATGGAAGCGGTTGGTAAAACCGGCACTACCACCGACAACAAGGACTATACCTTCGTGGGCCTGACCCCCTATTACGTCACCAGCCTGTGGTGCGGCTATGACACGCCGTATGACATGACCAAGGTGAGCAGCAGCGCTTCCACTGTCTTGAAAAAGGCGTGGAAGAGCTACATGGAGATGGTGCAGGGCGATCTGGAGCCGAAGAGCTTCCCGTACAGCGAAAATGTGGTGCGGGCGGCTTACTGCACTGTGACCGGCGACCTGGCTGGCCCGGCCTGCCCCTCGGCCACCGGCTACTACACTCAGGACAATATGCCGGCACAGTGTACTGCCCACGGCTGACAAAAACCAAGGGTTGAATCCGGCACAAGCACACAAACCCTGGAAATGTGCCTTAGCTAAAAACAGAACCTAAAAAAAGGCCCTGTGCGTCTCTGAACAGCGCACAGGGCCTTTGTGCATTTCGGTGACGAGTTTGCCCGATTGCCTGCGCGAAAATGTTCAGAATCCCAAAAATGAAAAAGATTGCGGGCAAAGGCTGTACTCTTTTGTGGCAAAGTGGTATAGTAACCTTGTTGCGTGAAAAGAGTACATTTGTGTTCAGGAGGTGAACAAGGCCATGGAACGGCGTTTTCTTATGGTGGATGCGGCGGTATTGCCGGAAGTGTTTCTGAAAGTGCTGAAAGCAAAAGAACTGCTGGCCAACGGCGCGGCGCGGAATATCTCTGCGGCGACCCGCCAGGCCGGAATTTCCCGCAGTGCATTCTATAAGTATAAAGACTGTATTTTCGATTCGGAAAACAGCCGGGAGGTCATCACCGTAATGGCCACCCTACTGGATGAAACCGGTGCGCTGCAGGCGCTTTTGGCGGGAATTTCCGCGGCCGGGGCCAGCATTGTGACCATCAACCAGGCCACCCCCGAAAACGGGGCAGCTCAAGTGGCCGTTTCGGTTCGTACCGGCACCATGCAGATGAGTGTGGAAGAAATGATGAGCCGCCTGGTGCGTCAGCGCACGGTGGTGGAAGTGCACCGCGGATTGTGAGAGGGCAGAATATCGAGGCGTAAGGAGAGAGCAAAATGGCAAAGATTGCAATCATGGGCTTTGGCACCGTAGGCAGCGGTGTGCTGGAGGTCATTCGGCGGAATGCCGCCGCCATCAGCCGCCGTGCCGGCGAGCCGGTGGAGGTGAAATACATTCTGGACGTGCGGGATTTTTCCGGCACGCCGGATGCGGATCTGTTCGTGAACAATATTGATGTGATCCTGAACGATCCGGAGATCAAAGTGGTGGTGGAGACCATCGGCGGCACCCGCTTTGCCTATCCCTATGTGAAGGCCTGCCTGGAAAGCGGCCGCAGTGTGGCCACCAGCAACAAGGAAATGGTGGCCACCTATGGCGCCGAGCTGCTGGCGCTGGCCAAAGAGCACGGTGTGGCCTTCCTGTTTGAGGCCAGCGTGGGCGGCGGTACCCCCATCATCACGCCCATGCACCAGTGCCTGGCTGCCAACGTGATCAGCGAGATCGAGGGCATTGTGAACGGCACCACCAACTTCATGCTCACCAAGATGGCGCGCGAGAACATGGGCTTTGCCGAGGCGCTGAAGATCGCCCAGCAGCTGGGCTATGCCGAGACCAAGGACCCCTCGGACGATGTGGACGGCCGGGATGCCTGCCGCAAGATCTGCATCCTGTCCAGCCTGGCTTACGGCCATCACATCTATCCCCAGAACGTGCCCACGCATGGCATTCGGGACATTCTGGTGGAGGACGTGAAGGCGGCGGCGCAGCTGGATTGCGCCATTAAACTGATCGCCCGTTCGCACCGGGAAGAGGACGGCACCATTTCGGCCAGCGTGGCCCCCATGCTGGTGCCCATGTCCAATCAGCTGGCCGGCGTGGACGATGTGTTCAATGCCGTTCTGGTAAAGGGCGATATGCTGGGCGATGTGGTGTTCTACGGCAAGGGCGCGGGCAAGCTGCCCACCGCCAGCGCCGTGGTAGCCGATGTGATCGACGCCCTGAAGAACGGCGTGAAGATTCACGACAGCCTGTTCTGGCGGGCCGCTGCCCCGGAGGACGGCCTGTTCACCGACAACAGCCATGCCGCATATTATGTGCGAAGCAAGGGCGTTGCGGCTCCCGTTCTGGCGGCACTGTGCGGCGAAGGCAAGGTTGTGTTTGAGCAGGACGATATGGTGGCTTACCTGGCCGATGACACCTGCGATGCAGCCGTAGAGGGCATTGGCCGGAAGCTGGAAGCGCTTGGCGGCCATCTGGAACTGGTTCTGCGCCGCCTGGAGGGGTAACCTCATGAAGATTTTTGTAAAAGTGCCGGCCACCAGCGCCAATGTGGGCGCAGGCTTTGATTCGCTGGGCCTGGCGGTGTCCATGTACAACACCGTCACCTTCGAAGAGAGCGATCGGTTGGAGATTTCCAGCTGCGATGGCACCATCGTGCCTACGGGCCAATCCAACCTGGTGTACCGCTCGGTGAAGGCCGTGTTTGATCAGCTGGATGAGAAGCTGCCCGGGCTGAAGATCACCCAGACCAATGCCATTCCCATGGCGCGGGGCCTGGGCTCCAGCTCCGCCTGCATTGTGGCGGGCATTCTGGGCGCCAATGCCATGCTGGGCAACCGGCTGACTCATCGACAGATGCTCACCATGGCCACTGCCATTGAGGGCCACCCCGACAATGTGGCCCCGGCCATGCTGGGCGGCTTTGTAACCAGCGCCTACGACGAGGGCCAGGTGTACAGCGTTAAAAAGAACATCAGCGACGATCTGGCGTTTGCGGCATTTATTCCCAACTTTAAGCTGCTGACGGAGAAGGCCCGCGCCGCGCTGCCTGCCCAGGTGAGCCACAAGGACGCGGTGTACAACCTGTCCCGCGCCGCGCTGGCCACGGCGGCGTTCTGCGATGGTGAGTATGAGCTGCTGCGGGTGGCTACCAAAGACAAACTGCACCAGCAGTACCGCCTGCCGCTGATTCCGGGCGGCGAGGAGATTTTTGAGCTGGCCCATGAGCTGGGCGCCTATGCGGTGTATATCTCCGGTGCAGGCCCCACCATTATGGCCGTGGTTCATCGGGACAACGAGGATTTCTTTGCGCAGGCAGAGGAAGCCATGACCCAGGATGACAAAATGATCGCTTTTTCTCTGCGCCGTCTGCTGGCAGACAACACCGGCGCAGTGGTGGAATAAAGGCAGAGCCGAAACGGCGGCTGCATGACAGAGGAGGAGAAGAATATGGCGTTGATCGTACAGAAGTTCGGCGGCTCATCGGTTGCCGATCGTGACCGTATTTTCAACGTGGCGCGCATTGTAAGCAACACCCACAATGCGGGCAACGATGTGGTGGTGGTGGTGTCCGCCCAGGGCGACACCACCGATGACCTGCTGGCCAAAGCGGCAGAGATCACCCACGACCCTTCGGGCCGCGAGATGGATATGCTGCTGGCAGCCGGTGAGGAGATCAGCATTGCGCTGCTGACCATGGCGCTGCAGAGCATGGGCACTTCGGCCATCAGCCTGACGGGCTGGCAGGCGGGCTTCCGCACGGATCAGTCCTACACCAAGGCCCGCATTCAGCGTCTGGACACCGAGCGCATTGAAAACGAGCTGAACCGCAACCGCGTGGTGGTGGTGGCAGGCTTCCAGGGCCTGAACAAGATGGACGACATCACGACCCTGGGCCGCGGCGGCTCGGATACCAGTGCAGTGGCCATTGCTGCCGCGCTGCACGCCGATCGCTGCCAGATTTTCACCGATGTGGAGGGCGTGTACACCGCCGATCCCCGCAAGGTGCCCAATGCGAAAAAGCTGGAGGAGATCAGCTTTGACGAAATGCTGGAGCTGGCCAGCCTGGGCGCTCAGGTGCTGAACAACCGCAGTGTGGAACTTGCCAAGAAGTACGGGGTTGAGCTGGAAGTGCTTTCCTCGTTGAACCCCGTGCCGGGTACCGTTGTGAAGGAGGTTGCAAAGGATATGGAAGGAATGCTGATCAAGGGTGTGGCCAAGGATACCGACGTGGCCGTGATTACCATCATGGATGTGCCCGATGTACCGGGTATGTCGTTCAAGGTGTTCGGAATTCTGGCCCAGAAGAAGATCAACGTTGACATCATTCTGCAGGCCGGCGGCCGCGACAACACCAAGGACTTGACCTTTACGGTGCCTCTGGGCGATGCCGAAACGGCCATTTCCGTTCTGGAAGAGAACAAGGCCCGCTATGGCGGCGGCGATGTGAAGCTGCGCACCGATTTTGCAAAGGTGTCCATTGTGGGCGCCGGTATGCAGAGCCACTCCGGTGTGGCCTCCCGTATGTTTGAGGCTCTGTACGAGAGCAACATCAACATCCACATGATCTCCACCAGTGAGATCAAGATCAGCGTCATCATTGAGAAGAAGGACGCTGACCGTGCAGTGGCGGCCATTCACAACGCATTCATTCACTGAAAAAGCAGTCGGAAAACAGTATAATTTGTCCGTTTGCGGGCATTCTAAGCAGGGAGACAGGCAAGAGCTTGTCTCCCTGCTTCTTTGCATAAAAAGCAGAAGCCCACAACAGGAGGAATGCAGGGATGAATCAGAAAAAACGTGTGCAGCAGGAGCGGCAGGCGGCATTGGAGAAACAGAACCCGGAGCGAACGCACTACTGTTATTGGAACCAGAACGGGCAGACGGAACTTCCGGGAGGCGGGTATGCCTATCCCCGTGTGAACGGGGAATGGGGAAAGGCCGGGCCGCTGAACTGGCAGGCGATCAACCCGAATGCAGAAAAAACGGGCCTTTCCCTTACAAACATGAATGGAAAGACCCGTTAAGAGCCGCGAAAAAGATAAAGCTTTTGGCGAAGTTCAGGTTTCCGGGGCAAGCAGCTTTTGCAGCTCCAGCCGGTAGGTGCTGATGGGGCGGCCGGCCGAATTGCCCTGTTCGGTGCCCACCGCCACGGCGGCCCCCAGCTCGGTCAACTGGTTGAGAATGCGGTTGGCTGTGCGGGGCGTGGTGTTCAGGTAGAGCGAAAGATCGTTCCGGGTGACGCGCAAATTCAGCTGGTTGCGGCTGACCTCCAGCAAACGCTCGGCGTTGGTGAGAGACAGCCCGGCGCGCTGGGCCAGCAGCTGTGCTTCCTGGCTGGACTGGGTAGAGAACGTGCGGCAGCCTTCGGCATCCAGCGGGCCGCTAAGCCGGTCGTTTTCATCAATCAGGTAGGTGCCGTGGTTGGGGTCGCGCAGAGATTCATTGATGGCGCGGTTGGCATTTTGCTGAGCCTGCAGAACATTCAGGCCGACACCCCACCCAAGGCTGAAGGAAGTGGTGCAGTTTTGCCGCAGGTAATCCGTCAGCTGAGATCGGCTGCCATTCCGGGTCAAACGGTGCAGGGTAGAGTTGGAGGTAAGAATCTCGGTGGAATTGGCGTAATTGCGCAGGATCAGGCCGCCGCCCAGTTCCCGGTTGAATTGGGCGATCCATTCCTGAAAGTCCGGCACCTGCCGGGCGTCGGTGCCATCGGCCACGCGCACCAGTCCAACCGCCGAGAGATTGTCCGCCATTTGCTGGGATTGAATCAGATGAATCAGCTTTTCCACGGTTTCCCAGATGCCGGAGGGGGAGGGAAGCAGCAGAGCAAACGGAATGTTCGCGGTTTTCAGCTGCTCGTTCAGGCTTGTAACCCGTGTAATGATAAAATTGGCCTGATGGCCTTCGATGATATTCTGATATTGCTGAAAAATGTCCTGATAAATGCCGGGCTGAAACAGCGGCTCAATGGAGACTTCCGGCAGCATCTGGGGACGTGCATCCGGCGTGCCAAAAATATATTCCCAGGGGATATCCACTGCCGGGCGATCCAACCAGATGCGGCGAATGTCCAGATGGGGGTTCTGATATGTGACCTGAAGCAGAGTGCGGTAATAATCGCGCTGGGTCACATCGATGTAGGTGCAGGGAACCCGCAGCTTGCTGTAATGACGCAGAAGCTGGTAATAGGGCAGCGCACCGCTGAACACGAAACCATCGCAGTCATGTTCGTGCTCTTTGTAAATTTGCGGGACCTCGTCCACGGAGCTGTACGGGAAGTAGTGAAACTGATAGGTGGCGCTGTCACGGGACGAAAGGGACGACTGAATATGGGAAAGAGACGATTTTGCCGATATAATGCCAATGGAAAAAACCATAATCGTTCTCCTGATTCTGAGCGCTTGGTGTGAAGGCCCTTGCATCTGTCCAAAATTAGTATACCAAAATAGCGAACAAGAAGAAACGAAAAAACGCCAAAAGGCAGGATGATTTAAATCTTCTGCGGGAAACGGCAGACAAAAAGCAACCCCGGCGAACGCAGCAGCGGTTCGCTGGGGTTGCTTTGAATGCACAAAATTTGATAAAAGGGGAAGAACCCAGTCAGTCGTCGTCGCCCAATTTGAGTACGGCGGTGAAGGCCTCGCTGGGAAGCTGCACGCTGCCCAGCTGGCGCATCTTCTTTTTGCCTTCCTTCTGCTTTTCCAGCAGCTTCTTTTTACGGCTGATGTCACCTCCATAGCACTTGGCCAGCACATCCTTGCGCATGGCTTTGACCGTTTCGCGGGCGATCACCTTGCCGCCAATGGCTGCCTGAATGGGAATCTCGAACATCTGGCGGGGAATGTTCTCCTTCAGGCGCTCCGCCAGACGGCGGCCCTTGGCATAGGCCATGTCGGCATGAACAATCATGGACAGCGCATCCACCATTTCGCCGTTCAGAAGGATGTCCAGCTTCACCAGCTTGGACTCCTTGAAGCCCTTCATTTCGTAATCGTAGCTGGCATAGCCGCGGCTGCGGCTCTTGATGGCATCGAAGAAGTCGTACACGATTTCGCCCAAAGGCAGCTCGTAGTGCAGGTCCACCCGGGTGTCATCCAGATAATTCATGTTGATCATAACGCCGCGGCGGCTCTGGCAGAGATCCATCAGAGCGCCCACATACTCCGAGGGAGTATACAGGTGCGCGTCTACAAACGGCTCTTCCTGCTTGACAATGCTGCCGGGATCGGGGTAGTTGGTGGGGTTTTCGATGGTTTCCACCGTGCCGTCGGCCAGCGTAATGCGGTATTCTACGCTGGGGGCCGTGGTGATCAGATCCAGATCGAACTCGCGTTCCAGACGCTCGGTGATGATTTCCAGATGCAGCAGGCCCAAAAAGCCGCAGCGGAAGCCAAAGCCCAGAGCCACACTGGTTTCCGGCTCGAAGCTCAGGGAGGCGTCGTTCAGCTGCAACTTCTCCAGGGCGTCCTTCAAATCGGGGTATTTGGCACCGTCTACGGTGTAAATGCCGCAGAACACCATGGGCGTTGCTTTCCGGTAGCCGGGCATAGGTTCGGCGGTGGGGTTGGCGGCCAGCGTGACGGTGTCGCCCACGCGGGTTTCACGGACGTTCTTGATGCTGGCGGTGAGGTAGCCCACCTCACCGGCGCTCAACTGGGGGCAGGGGGTGAGGGCCGTTGCGCCCATGTGGCCCACTTCCACCAGCGTAAACTCGGCCCCGGTGGCCATCATGCGCACGGTATCGCCGGGCTTGACGGTACCCTCGAACACGCGGATATAAACGATAACGCCCTTGTAACTGTCGTACACACTGTCGAAGATCAGCGCCTTGAGGGGCGCGTTCTCGTCGCCCACAGGGGCGGGAATGTCCTGAACCACCCGCTCCAGAACGTCCTCAATGCCGATGCCCATTTTGGCGGAGACGCGCGGGGCGTCCAGACAGGGCAGGCCGATTACGTCCTCCACTTCCTGTGCGACCCGATCCGGCTCCGCACTGGGCAGATCGATTTTGTTCAGGATGGGAACGATCTCCAGGTTGTGCTCCACGGCCAGATAGGCGTTGGCCAACGTCTGGGCTTCCACGCCCTGGCTGGCGTCCACCACCAGCACGGCGCCTTCACAGGCGGCCAGGCTGCGGCTGACTTCGTAACCAAAGTCCACATGGCCCGGGGTATCGATTAGATTCAGCTCATAAGTTTTGCCGTCTTTTGCGTCATAATTCAGGGTAACGGCACGGGCCTTAATGGTAATGCCGCGCTCCCGCTCCAGATCCATGTTGTCCAGCAGCTGATCTTCCATCAGACGCTCGTCCACGGAGTGCGTTTTCTCCAGAATGCGATCGGCCAGGGTGGATTTGCCGTGGTCGATGTGAGCAATGATGCAGAAATTTCGGATGTTGTCGCGTGCCAAGTGTTATTTCCTCCTGTCGCCCGGGGCTTATTTGCCCGTCGAGGCAGTCTATTCAGATGTCGCTTCAGGTGGTAACCAGATAATCGCACAGCCCGGCAGGCTCGCCCTGCTCCAGATAAATGCGGGGTACCCGGCGCGAGATGCCGCACATCAGTTCGTAAGAGATGGTGCCGATTTTTTCGGCGGCGGTAAACATGGTGTCAGCCCCGCCCTGGCCCAGAACAATGACTTCGTCGCCGATGTGTACATCCGGGATGTGGCTCACATCCACCATCATCTGGTCCATACAGACGCGCCCCAGAACCGGTGCGCTCTGCCCATGGATGGAGACCATCCCCTTGCCTGAAAGCAGCCGGGGGTATCCGTCGGCGTAGCCGCAGCAGAGGGTCGCCACCCGCATGGGGCTTTTGGCGGTGAAGGTACGGCCGTAGCTGACCGACTCGCCGGGCAGCAGCTCCTTTACATGGCTGACCACGGTTTTCAGCTGCATAACCGGCGTCAGCTCCGGGAAGCGAACCTCGCCGCTGGGGTCTTCACCATACAGGATGATGCCGGCCCGCACCAGATCCATGCCCCAATCCGGGTGAAGCATCAGCCCGGCAGAGTTGCAGCAATGAACCGTGGCGAGGGGGTGAACCTGCCGGACCTGCTCCACAGCACGGCAGAACAGATCGTGCTGGTGGTTGGTAAAGGCAATGTCGTCCGGCTCGTAAGAATCCGCGGCGGCGAAATGCTGGAACATTCCGGTGATCTCCAGCCCGGGCAGATTGCAGCAGGCGCACAGGCCATGCACACCACCCTCAAAATCGGCACGCAGATCAAACCCGATGCGGCCCATGCCGGTGTCGGCTTTTAAGTGCCCCTCCACGGTCACACCGGCCCGACGGGCCGCCGCGGCCAGCGCCTGGGCGTATTCCAGGCTGAATACCGCCTGGGTGACCTTTTCGTGCGCCAGAATGGCGGCCTGGTTGGGCTGGGTCATGCCAAGCACCAGGATGGGCTGCCGCACACCGCCCCGGCGCAGGTGAAGGGCCTCAGCCAGGCAGGAGACCGCGAACCATTTTACACCCTCTTCGGCCAGCGTGCGGGCAATGACCCGGTCACCGTGACCGTAAGCGTCGGCCTTGATGACGGCACAGATGGGGGTACCGCCTAACCGTGAACGAATGGTGCGGAAGTTATGACGCAGTGCGTCCAGATCCACTTCGACCCAGCAATGGGGTTCAAATGAAAAGTCGGTCATAAGAGTTCTCCTTTGGAATGCGTGGGAATGCCGGTTTGCCGCTGCCGCCCGGTGTGGAGGGGAGCCCAGCCGTCGATTCCGGAATCCTGCATGGCTCCCAACATTTTTTGGCGAAAGGCCGGGTCCTTGTGCACCATCGTGTGCACAAAATCCTTGGTGCTTTGGCGCAGAGTGGAACCATCGGCCGGGCAGCGGCTTTTGACGATGGGCAGCCCGGCGTCGCGGACGGCGTGAATCACATCGCTTTCGGTGGCCAGAAGCATGGGGCGGATCAGCGTCAGCTCCCGGCGAGACAGGGTGGTAACCGGGGAGAAACAGCCAATGCGGCCTTCCTGCCAGAGGTTCATGTAAAAGGTCTCAATGGCATCGTCCAGATGGTGCCCCAGGGCCACCTTGTTGCAGCCAAGCTCCAGCGCTGCGGAGTGAAGCATTCCGCGGCGCAGCTTGGCGCAGAGGGAACAGGGATGAGGCTCTTTGCGAAAATCGAATACAATGCGGCCAATATCCGTGCGCTGGATGTGATAGGGGACTTCATGCTGTCGGAACAGCTCCTCCAGAGGGGAGTAGTCCACTAGTTCGCCGCCGAATTGCGGGTCAAGCGTGACCGCATAAACCTCAAAGGGGATGCCCAGATAGCGGCGCAGATGCGCCAGCCCGATGGTCAGCGCCACACTGTCTTTTCCGCCGGAAACGCCCACGCAGACCTTGTCGCCCGGAGCGATCATTTCGTAATCCTGAATGGCCTTCCGCATTAAACCTTCAAGCCGCTGCATGGGTGTAGCCGACACTCCCTTCGATTTTTGCTTTGCCTGAAGCACCCCGGGAAAGGGGGCACCGCTTTATTTATATAATGTAAATAATAACCGTAGTAGAATGTGCCTGACCATGAGAATGGCAGGCAAGAGCCGCCCGCAATGCGGTAAGCTGCAGAACAACCTTATTATATCACAGGAGAAAATGCAGGAAAAGGGGGCACTCCACCTTTTTGTGCCGAGGTGAAAAAAATAGGATGTGAGTAATCACGAGAAAACAAGAGCAAATCAAAGAAAACGAGAGTGTGAAGAGCGCCACGCAAAATAATTGAAAAAAGTTCTTGACGCGGCGAAGCGAATGCGGTATAATCCTACTTGCGCCACGAAAGTGACGCGAAATTCTCTATGACCCGATTCTTTTTAGGAGGAAATAGATTATGAGCACTACTCTCATGAAGCCCGCTGAAGTCGAGCGCAAGTGGTTCCTGATCGACGCTGCCGGCAAGCCCCTGGGCCGTGTGGCCGCTGAGGCTGCCGTGCTGCTGCGTGGTAAGAACAAGGTTACCTTTACCCCCAATGTGGATTGCGGTGACCATGTGATCATCATCAACACCGATAAGGCTGTTCTGACCGGCAAGAAGCTGGAGAAGAAGTATTATCGCACTCATTCCGGCTGGATTGGCGGCCTGAAGGAGATCCAGTACAAGACCCTGATGGCTGAGAACAGCGACAAGGCCATGTATGTGGCTGTGAAGGGCATGGTGCCCGCCAACACCATCGGCGCCAAGGCCATGACCCGCCTGCACTGCTACAAGGGCGCGGAGCACAAGAATGCTGCCCAGAAGCCTGAGACTGTTGAGTTTTGATAGGGAGGCAATGAGAAATGTACGAGACTAAACCTTATTTCTACGGCACCGGTCGTCGTAAGAGCTCCGTTGCCCGCGTTCGCGTTTACAACGGCACCGGCAAGATTACCATCAACGATCGTGACATCGACGAGTACTTTGGTCTGGAGACCCTGAAGCTGATTGTCCGCAGCCCTCTGGCTGTGGCCGGCGTTGAGGATAAGTTCGACATCGTGGTTCGCGTTGTCGGCGGCGGCATTTCCGGCCAGGCTGGCGCTATCCGTCATGGCCTGTCCCGCGCTCTGCTGCAGTACGACGAGAACCTGCGTCCTGCCCTGAAGAAGGCTGGCTTCCTGACTCGCGATCCTCGTATGAAGGAACGCAAGAAGTACGGCCTCAAGGCTGCTCGTCGCGCACCTCAGTTCAGCAAGCGATAATCGACTGCTCAGACTATATCAAAATGGTTCAAAAACCCCGGAAAATCAAGGTTTTCCGGGGTTTTCTTATACCTAAATGGGCTGATATGGTTTGACCAAATTTGGCAAAACGAGAGCCGTTTTCACCCAATTTTTAGTGGTCCGCAAGTGGTTAACCGGCCAAAAAGGGGGTAAAAAGAGGGTTAAGTGGTTCCCAAAGTGGTTAACCGAGAGCCGATTTGGGGGGTGTTTTGGGGGCGCTTTTCAGCCCTCCTTCCCCTCGTTTTTTTGGCTGTGGCAGTTTGGCATAGTTTGAGCTAATTTGAATAATTGAAT